>DASVQB010000023.1:0-117279 GCA_036389295.1 Thermoleophilaceae bacterium
TATCAGCACATCTTCTGGTTCTACTCCCACCCGGCGGTCTACATCATGATGCTGCCCGGGTTCGGGATCGTCTCGGAGGTCATCTCCACCCACGCCCGCAAGCCGATCTTCGGCTACCGCCTGATGGCCCTGGCGCTGATCGGGATCGTGGTCCTGAGCTACACGGTGTGGGCTCACCACATGTTCGTCTCGGGCATGTTCAGCTGGCTGCGGGTACCGATGATGATCACCACCTTGCTGATCGCGGTGCCGACCGGGATCAAGATCTTCTCCTGGCTCGGAACGCTCTTCTACGGGAAGATCCACCTCTACTCCACGGCGATGCTGTTCGCGATCGCCTTCATCGTCACCTTCACGATCGGCGGGATCAGCGGCGTGATGCTCGGCATGGTCCCGATCGACATCCACGTCTCCGACACCTACTTCATCGTCGCCCACATCCACTTCGTCCTCTTCGGCGGCTCGGTCTTCACGATCTTCGCCGGCGTCTACCACTGGTTCCCGAAGATGACGGGCCGGATGTATGACGAGAAACTCGGCCGGGTCCACTTTTGGGGCACCCTGATCGGGACCTGGGGCACCTTCATCCCGATGCACTGGATCGGAATGGACGGGATGCCGCGCCGGGTCGCCGACTACGCGGACCAGTTCGCCACCTGGAACGCGATCATCTCCGTCAGCTCGTTCATCTTCGGGCTGTCGTTCCTGATCTTCCTCTACAACATGATCACGAGCTGGCGAAACGGGCCGAAGGCGGTAGGCAACCCGTGGCGGGCCCACTCGATCGAGTGGCAGGTGTCCTCGCCGCCGCCGATCTTCAACTTCGACGAGGTGCCGACGGTGGTCGGCGGGCCGTACGAGTACGGCGTCCCCGGCGCCGTGCACGGGGTCTTCAAGGAACGCAAGCCGGTGGCGGCCGGCGCGGCGGGCGGCCACGAGTGAGCGCCGACCCGCACCGGATCCTCGTCGTCGCCAACGAGACCGTCGGCGGCCGCGCGCTGATCGAGGCGGTGCGGAAGCACGCCGAGGAGGCGCACGAGAAGGGCCGGCCGTTCCACGTCTGCGTCGTCTGCCCCCAGAACCAGCCGAAGAGCGGCTTCGTCATCTACGAGGAGTCGGTCCGCACGGCGGCGGAGAACCGGCTCGAGACCACCCTCGCGCAGCTCCGCGAGATCGGCATCGAGGCCGACGGCCACGTGATGGACCCGGACCCGTTCGCGGCCACGACCGACGCCGTCGACCACTACGGCGCGGACCAGATCATCGTCTCGACCCACCCCGAGACCCGCTCCGGCTGGCTGCGCAAGCACCTGGTCGACCGGGTCGCCGAGGCGACGGGCCTGCCCGTCGAGCACGTGGTGGTCGACCTCGACGCCGAGCGCGCCGACGTCACGCGCTGCCTGGTGGTCGCGAACCAGACCGTCGGCGGCGAGCCGCTGATCGACCTGCTCGAGCGAAAGGCGGGCGAGGGCCCGCACACGTTCGTGGTGGTCTGCCCGCAGGGCGACTCGGACGACAGCGGCGACGCCCACAGGCGGCTCGCGCACACGCTCGAGCGCCTGAGCGAGGCCGGGCTGGACGCCGTCGGCCAGGTGATGGACCCCGACCCGTTCACCGCGATCCAGAACGCCCTCCAGTTCTACCCCGCCGACGAGATAGTCATCGCCACGTTCCCCGAGACGCGCTCCGGGTGGATGCGCGCGAACCTGGTGGAGAGAGTGGAGCGCTCGACCTCCAAGCCGGTCGAGCACGTGGTGGTCACGGCCGAGCAGGCCGAGGAAGGGGCGGCAGCCTGATGGAGTCCGCCTCCGTGGCCGTCGGGCACGACCACGCCCACGAGCACCACGGCCCGCCACCGGCCAACCAGAGCTCGCGCGTCGACCCCCAGACGCTCGGGATGTACCTGTTCATCATCAGCGAGATAATGCTCTTCGGAGCGTTCTTCACGGCGTACTTCTTCATACGCATCGTGAACAACGCGGACTGGCCGGCCGAGGGCACCGAGCTGCCGGTGGCGGTTGCGGGGGTGAACACCGCCGTGCTCGTCTCGTCGAGCCTGACCATGCACTGGGCGCAGCTCGGGGCGGTGCGCGAGAACCGCTTCGCGCTGAAGGCCGGACTGACGACCACCTTCCTGCTCGGCCTCACCTTCCTCACGGTGCAGATCAACGAGTACGTGCACATCGGGTTCGCGCCCCACGACCACGCGCAGGGCACGATCTTCTACGGGCTCACGGGACTGCACGGCGGGCACGTGTTCGTCGGCCTCACCCTGCTGGCGATGGCCACCGTGCGGGCGTTCCGCGGCCACTTCACGGCCAAGGAGCACCGCGGCGTCGAGGTGCCGGGCATCTACTGGCACTTCGTCGACGGCATGTGGCTCCTCGTGTACTTCACCATCTACGTGCTGTAGGTCCCGGGCGGCCGCCGTGCTCAACCCGCTGCGCTCGGAGGAGGAGGCGTTCCGATTCCTGCTGTGGTTCGCGCTCGCCATGGCGGTGATCGCCGGCCTCGTGCTCGTCGTCCGGGCGCTGACCTGACCGACCTCGAGCTAGCCGAGCTCGCGGCCCGGGCCGCCGGCGAGCTGCTCGCGGAGCGCTTCGGCGGGCCGGCGCGCGGCGTCGAGCGCAAGTCGTCGGCCACCGACATGGTCTCGGACGCCGACCGCGCGGCCGAGGAGGTCGTCGCCGGGCTGCTCCGCCGCGAGCGCCCCGACGACGCGCTCCTCGGCGAGGAGGGCGGCGCCGAGCCCGGCGCGAGCGGGCGCCGATGGGTGGTCGACCCGCTCGACGGGACCACGAACTTCCTCTACGGATTCCCGCAGTGGGCGGTCAGCGTCGCGGTGGAGGACGGCGACGGACCGCTCGCGGGCGCGGTGCTCGACCCGGTGCGGGCAGAGCTGTTCCGGGCCGCCCGCGGCGCGGGCGCGGAGCTGAACGGCGAGCCGGTCCGCGTCCGCGACGGGACGCCGCTCGCCGAGGCCCTCGTGGCGACGGGGTTCTCCTACGACCCGGCGCGGCGCGAGGCGCAGGCCCGTGCGCTCGCGCACGTCCTGCCGCGGGTCCGCGACGTCCGCCGGCCCGGTGCCGCCGCGCTCGACCTGGCGTGGCTCGCGGCCGGCCGCCTCGACGGCTACTGGGAGCGCGGCCTGGGCGACTGGGACTGGTCCGCCGGCCGGCTGCTCGTGGCCGAGGCGGGCGGCGCGCTGGCCGACCTGCCCGGCGAGCCGGCGGGGCTCGCGGCGGCCGGCCCGGCGCTCCTGCCCGAGCTCGTCGAGCTCGTGTCGGAGGCGGAGCGCGCCGGCGCGGCCGGCGCCGGCCTCACTTGACGGTGAGGGTCCCCTTCATGCCGCCCTCCTCGTGGCCGGGGACCGAGCAGAAGAACTCGTAGGTGCCCGGCTTCAGGGTGGCCGCGAACTGCGACGTGCCGCCGCTGCCGACCACCGGCCCGGTGCCCTGGACCGGTCCCTTGAGCGCGATGTTGTGCTGGATCGGCGACTTGTTCGGCATGACGAGCTTGACGCTCCCCGGCGGCGCCGACGCCTTGTCCGAGGCGAACGCGAGCGCGCCGGTCGGGTCCGCGGGGATGGTCAGGACGCCGCCCTTGGCGGCGATCGGCGGGCCCTTCTTCGGCTGGGCGGCGGCGGCGAGCTGGCCCACGTCTTTGCCGGGCTTCGCGGCCACGTAGCCGACGTAGGCGGCCACGTCGCGGGCGTCGTCGCCGGTCACGAGGTCGCCCGGCATCGAGCTGCCCCTGCGGGGGTTGTGGATCTGGTCGCGCACCACGCCCTCGATCGTGGTCTCGCCGAGGCCGTCGCGGCGCACCTGGGCGAACGCCTCGTCGAGGTCGGGGCCGACGCTGCCCTTGGTGTTGGCGCGCGCGAGCGCGTGGCAGCTGCCGCACTGGCCCTCGCCGGCGAACAGCCGCTTCCCGTTGACGAGGTCGGGCTCCTCGGAGCCGCAGCCGGTCGCGGCGAGGGCGGCCGCCGCGGTCAGGGCGGCGGCCGCCGCGGCGAGGCGGCGGGCGGGGTGCGCGAGGCGCGGATGGGTCGCGGGCGGGCGCAAGGCGCCGGAAGGTTATCCGCTCGGCCGGGCCGCTCGCGCCCGCGCGGCGAGGTGCTCCGCCGGGCCGCTCGCACCCGCGCCGCGGGCGGCTCAGCCGGGGGGCTCCGGCAGCTCCGACAGCCGCCCCTCGGCGGCCGCGATCACGCCCCGCGCGACGCCCTCCCAGCCGTAGCGCCGGCGCGCCTCGTCCGACAGCGCCGCCCGGGCGCGGTCCCCGTCGGCCGCGGGCAGCGCGAGCCACTCCGCGAGCTTCGCGGCGATCTCCTCGACCGCGCCGGGACCGCGCTCGAACGACAGCAGCCGCGCGATCCGCGGCTCGACGGCGGGCTCCAGCGTGCGCGTGACCTCCGCGAGGCCCGAATGGGAGGCGGACAGCGGCAGGGCGCCGCACGCCGCCCCCTCGACGGCGACCATGCCGAACGACTCCGGGAAGGTGCTCGGCACCACCTGCGCCCGGCACGCCGGCAGGAGGTCCGGCAGGTCCGCGTGCTCGAGCCGGCCGGTGAAGTGGACGCGCTCGAACGCGTGCCGCGCGCCGTCGAGGTAGCGGGCGCGCCGCTCGCCGCCCAGCCCGTCGAGGAAGGCGGCCAGGTACGACAGCTCGCCCGGCGCCCCTCCCTCCAGCTCGCGCCCGCGGGCGGCGATCTCGCGGGCCGCGGCGAGGTCGCCCGCGGCGAGCGCGCCGGCGAGCCGGGCCAGGCCCTCCCGGTAGGTGCCGAACCCGACCACGCACAGCCGGGCCCGGGGCACCTCGGCCGCGACGAGCGGCCACGCCGCGAGCAGCAGGTCGACCCCCTTCGAGACGATCAGCTTGCCGACGTAGGCGACGATCGCGTCGCGGTCCGGGTCGAGCGCCCGCAGCGCCGCGGCGGCGCCCTCCTCCCCGCCCCAGCCCGCCGTGGCGCCGCCCTCGAGGCGCCCGGCCAGCGCGCGCAGGCCAGCGGCCGCCTCGGCGGGCTCCCGCGGCCGGAACGCGTGCACGTCCACGCCGGGCGGGCCGAGGCGGGTCCGGTCCGGCAGGCGCTCGTCGCCGACGACCTCCCACAGGCTCTCCGCCGTGTGGCGCGAGCCCACCAGCACGCCGCCGGCCGGCCCGAGCCCCTCGCGCGCCAGCGGCAGGAAGCGCTCGCGGTGCGGCCGGACGACGTACTCGAGCGCGCTGCCGTGGACCTTCACCGCGTACGGGACGGCGCCGTCGAGGCCGCGGGCGAGGATCGCCGGCCCGGCGATCAGGTGGTTGGCGAGCGCGACGTCGGGCCGGACGGCGGCGACCACGTCGCGCACGGCGCCGGCGTTCGCGTCGAGGTAGCGGTCGACGGCGCCGGCGTCGAGGTCCGGGAACGGGACGGCGTCGAAGCCCTCGTAGGCGTCGGCGACGTAGACCGGCAGCACCCGGCCGATCGGCGGCAGGTACGCGGTGCATCGCACCGGCTCGCGGACGACCTCGACGCGCAGCGTCCCGGAGTCCCAGGCCCCGACGGCGTCCACGAACCCGAGCTCGGCGGCGTGGCGGTCCTGGCAGAGCAGGTGGACCTCGTGGCCGAGCGCGACGAGCGCCCGCGCCAGCGACGCGTTGTAGACGTTGCTGCCGGTCCCGCGCAGCAGGTAGCCGTGGAAGATGAGGATCCGCACCGGGTCGATATGTTTCCGCGCTCGTGGGCGAGCGTCAGCTCTACAGGTTGAGGTCCCGGTCGGACCGCGAGGTCATCCGCGAGGTCGAGCCGGGCACGGTCTACGTCGATCGCGAGACCGGCGAGGAGTTCGAGGTGGTCGGGAAGGTCCTCCCGCTCGCCCCCTCGCCGAGCAACCTCCCCTGGGCCGTCGAGAACCTCCGGATGTGCGGCTGCTCGCTGGAGCAGCTCGCCCCGAAGGACGTGAACGACTGCCCGCACTGCGGGCGAAGACTCCCCGCGGTCTGACACCGGATCGCCCGAGCCGGCGAAAGCCGAGCCTGGTCAGACGACCCGGCGGTGCGCCGGCGCCGGCGTGGCCGGCTGGCGGACGCGGGCCGGCATCGGGTTCGGCAGCGGCTCGGCTCCGCGCCGGCTCCTGATCCGCGGCGGGCGGGCGTGGTCGCGCGCGCGGCGGCCCTGGGGCGCCCTGCCGAGCGGCACGCGCAGGCCGCCGCCGCCCGGGTCGTCGGCCGGCGACGGGTCGGGCCCGCCGCCGCCGGGGCCGTCCTCGTCCGAGGGGTCGTCGTCGTCGCGCAGCCGGAAGAACCACACGAGCCAGACGATCAGGAGGCCGACGTCGAACACCCGGAAGCCGACCATGAAGATCCAACCCTCGGTGGACACGGGCCGATGGTACCGCTCAGGGGCGGCGCAGCGCTACCGCCTGGAGGAGTTCTCGGCGGGCGGGGTCGTCGGCTTCGGGTCCGGCACGAACGAGGCGCTGTAGAGCAGGCGCGCGGTCCGGTAGAAGCAGCCGTAGATCCGGAGGCTGCCGACGTTCATCTGCGCCGCCGGCGGAGGGGTCTGGGCCGTGCACTCGTCGGCGTGGTGAGACGAGCGCCAGGCGTTGTCGCTCGCCAGCCCGTGCGCGAACGAGGGCGTCCAGGTGGGCGTGGTCAGCGCCAGCACGTTCCCCTTCTCGACCCTGATCGCGCGGTCGAGCGCGAACGTGGGCGTCGAGCCGAAGTACGGCTCGAGGTCGACGAGGTCGCTCTGCGCGAGCAGCCGGTGGCGGCGCTTCGTCTTCGCGGGCTTCAGCACCGACAGGCGCGCCCGGGAGGGACCGCCGAACATGTTGCGGAAGAACGTGACCTGGTCCGGGTTCGGCTTGCCGAGCCGGATCGTGAACGCCACGATCTTCCCCGGCCGGTTGATCAGGTACGGGTTCTTGTGCGCGCCGATCTGGACCTGGTACCCCGTGACCTGCGCCACCGCCTGGCAGTTCTCCGGGCAGCTGGCGAGGGGGAACGGAGCGTCCTCGGGCCGCCCGATCTCCCGCACGACCGCCCCCGCGGGAGCGGCCATCACGAGCGCCAGGCAGGCCGACGCGAGCGCCGTCAGTCGCCTCATCGAGGTCATTGAACACGACCCGCCGGTCGTCGTTGCGGTATGAGTACGTTGCACATGGACGCGTTCGAGACCTTCGCGCGGGCCGGGATGGAGCTCCGCGGCGAGACCGTGGACGATACGGACATCGCGGTGATGCGGGCGGCCGACGCCGCCTACGGGCCTCCGATCCGCGCCCTGATGGAGGAGCCGCTCGACCAGGTCAAGCCGGAAGCCGACCTCGATCCGGCGCGAGCCCCGCGGTCGTGAAGGCTCCGCGCCCCGCGGTCGTGACCGCCCGAGAGGAGGGCCCGTGACCCACCCCCAGGACATGTCGCTGCGCGAGCAGGCCGCGGGCGTCCGCGACGGCGAGCTCGACCCCCGCGAGCTGCTGGAGGCCACGCTCGCCCGGATCGGCGAGCGCGACGGCGAGCTGAACTCGATCGTCGCGCGGTTCCCCGAGGACTCCGAGCGAATGCTCGCCGCGGCGCCCCCCGGGCCGCTCCACGGCGTGCCGGTCGCGATCAAGGACATGTTCGCGCTGCCGTGGCGCGCGCCGCGCGACGGCACGAGCCGCGAGCACGTGCCGGCCGGCGAGTCCGGCATGTTCCGGCGGCTCCGCGACGCGGGCGCCGTGATCGTCGGCGTGACCAACATGCACTTCTGGGGCGCCGGCACTACCGGCCACGTGTCCGCCTACGGCCCGGTCGGCAACCCGTGGAACGCCGCGCACTGCGGCGGCGGCTCGTCGGGCGGCTCGGCCTGCGCCGTCGGCGCGCGGCTCGTGGCGGCCGCCGTCGGCACCGACGGCGGCGGGTCGGTCAGGCTGCCGAGCGCGTACTGCGGCGTAACCGGCCTGAAGGGCACCTACGGCTCGAGCCCGGTCGACGGCTACACCCACGGCCACTCGAGCCTCGGGGCCGCCGGCCCGATCTGCCGCGACGCCGCGGACGCGCGGCTCTTCGGCGAGGCGATGTTCGGCCGCGAGCTGCCCGCCGCGGACGCCGGCGGCCTGCGCGTGGCGATCGTCCGCGAGCCGTTCTGGACCGACCTCGACCCCGAGGTCGAGTCGGCCTGCCGCTCGGCGCTCGAGGCGTCCGGGTGGCGGACGGAGGACGCCGAGATCGACTACGCCCGCCACGCCCAGGTCGCGACTATCCTCCGGCTGACGATCGAAGGCCTGCCCGAGCTCGTGGAGGCCGACCTCTCCGAGGCCGACCCGCTGATGTCCGCGCTCGTCAAGTACGAGCGCCTGCTGCCGGCCGAGGCGCTCGTCCGCGCGGACCGGGTCCGCGCCCAGCTCCGCCGCTCGACGGCGTCGCTGTTCGAGCGCTTCGACGTGCTCGCCTGGCCGACCGTCCCCGCCCCCGCACCGCCGATCGCGCAGCCGTCGGTCGAGCTGCCGTCCGGCCAGCACCCGGCCGACCCGGTGAACGTCCGCCAGACCGGCTTCGGGAACCTGACCGGCCTGCCCGGGATCAACGTGCCGGTGGGGATCCACTCCGGCGGGCTGCCGATCGGGCTCCAGCTCCAGGCGGCCTGGGGCCGCGAGGAGCTGCTGCTCGACGCCGCGGAGCACCTGGAGCGCGCCACCGAGCGCGAGCACGTGGACGCGCTCCCGCCGACGGCGGCGGCGCCCGCCTAGCGGCTCAGGCCGCTGCGAGCGCCGTCGCGTGCGCGCGCAGCAGGTCCACCACGTGCGCGGTCTCGACGAACGGGTCGGCGATCGCGCGCCCGCCGTCGAGCGGCAGCACCGCGCGAAGCTCGCCGTCCACCTCACCGACGAGCGCGCGGCCGACGGGGTGCGGCACGGCGCTGTCGAGCCGGGCGAGCTGCGCGAGGGCCGTCGCGTCGGCGTCGGTGCTGCTGCGGATCACGATGGTCTCTCGGGGGCTCATTCGAGGCCTCCAGGCTCGGGGGTCGTGAGTAATGATCGGCCCTCCGGCCCATCAATTCAAACGATTGTTCCTGGTGGCTCTGATAAGGTGAGCTAATGCTCGACGTGAAGCGGATGCGCGTGTTCCGCGAGGTCGCGGCGCAGGGGTCGTTCTCGATCGCCGCGCAGAAGCTCGGCTACACGCAGTCGGCCGTCTCGCAGCAGGTCGCGGCGCTCGAGCGCGAGGCCGGCTCGACCCTCATCGAGCGCAACCCGCGCGGCATCCGGCTGACCGACGCCGGCGAGGCCCTCGTCCGCCACGCGGACGGCATCCTCGCCCGCCTGTCGGAGGCGGAGGCGGAGCTCGAGGCGATCGCGGGCCTTCGCGGCGGCCGCCTGCGGCTCGGCACCTTCCCCACGGCGGGCGCCACGCTGATGCCGCGCGCGATCGCGGAGTTCAGCACGCGCCACCCGGCGGTCGAGCTGTCGCTGACGGAGGCCGATCCGGCCGAGAGCCTGCCGCGGCTCCGCGCCGGCGAGCTCGACCTCGTCCTCGTGGACGACTCGGGGCCGGTGCTCGAGGACCACGACGTCGACCTCGTCCACATCCTCGACGACCCGCTCTACGTCGCGCTCGCTCGCGACCACCCGCTGGCCGCCCGCCGCCGGCTGCGGTTCGACGACCTGGCCACCGAGTCGTGGATCCAGCCCACCCAGGCTTGCGCCTGCTCGCGCCACACCCAGGTCGCGTGCGCGAAGGCCGGCTTCGAGCCGCGCGTGGCCTACGAGAGCGATGACTTCGGCGTCGTCCAGGGCCTCGTGGCGGCCGGCGTGGGCGTCGCGCTGCTCCCCGGCCTCGCGCTGGTCGGCGAGCGGCCCGACGTGGTCGTCCGCTCGATAGGCGCCGACCCGCCGGTCCGCAAGATCTTCGCCGCCACGCTCGCGAACGGCTACCGCTCGCCCGCCACCGCCGAGATGCTGGCGATCCTCGCCGCGACGGCGAAGGGGTACGCGGCGCGGCCGGCTATGGCGGCGGCCTGAGGCCGCCGGCTCGGTTCGCGGGCCGCAGCGACACGGTGTTCGATTCATTCCGCTATGCGGAACAAATCGGACACGGTGGGCGCGCGCCCACCGGGGGCGCCGGACGGCGGCGCTACTTGTGCCGGTAGGTGATCCGGCCGCGATCGAGGTCGTACGGCGAGAGCTCGATCTTCACGCGGTCGCCCGGGAGGATGCGGATGTAGTGGCGGCGCATCTTCCCCGAGATGTGGCCCAGGACCTCGTGCCCGTTGTCGAGCTTGACGCGGAACATCGTGTTGGGGAGGGCCTCCGTGACCTCCCCCTCCATCTCGATCTTGTCTTCCTTCGGCACCGCGGCGAGTCTATCCGTGCCCGCTCGCCGACGCCGGCCCTCGACGAGGGGCGTGCCGGGGGCCGGGGTGGCGCTTCGAGTGGACCGGGAGGCTCAGATCTTCGTGACGTTGACGGCCTTCGGCCCCTTGTCGCCGACTTCCTCGTCGTAAGAGACCTTCGTGTTCTCCTGAAGGGTCCGGAAGCCGGTCCCGTTGATCGCGGTGTGATGGACGAAGAGGTCCCGGTCGCCCTCGTCGGGTCGGATGAAGCCGTAGCCCTTCTCGTCGTTGAACCACTTGACGGTCCCAGTCGCCATGCGTGATGCGTCCTTTCCTTACAGCCGCGGAAAAGCCCCTCGTCGAGCGATCTGGGTAGCCCCTGCGGCCCTCCTGCGCCGGAGTCGGTCCGGCCACCGCGGGCGGCAGCCTAGCATCATGCAACCCCGGAATGCGGGAGCGCGAACAGGGGATGGCTACCTCCGGTTGGGGGGGTGATGGCTTAACCCGGACCGGGGAGGCGTAGAGGCGGCCTATCCGCGCAGCTCGGCGGCGACCTTCGCCAGCTCCTCCGGCTCGGCTCGCCGCGGCCTGACGGGCAGCTCCATCGGGTCGTCCGCGTAGCGCGGGATCACGTGCACGTGGAAGTGGAAGACCGTCTGCCAGGCCGCCGGCTCGCACGAGTTCAGGAGGTTGACGCCGTCGCAGCCGAGCGCCTCGCGCATCCGCAGCGCAAGCCGCTGGGCGGCCAGCGCGGTGCGGCGGAGGTCCTCCTCCCCGATCTCCCAGACGTTGCGCGAGTGGCGCCTCGGGATCGAGAGGGCGTGGCCGCGCGTCCACGGGTTGATGTCCATGAACGAGACGGTGTGCTCGTCCTCGTCGACGACCTCGGCCGGGATCTCGCCCGCCAGCACCTTGCAGAAGATGCAGTCCTCGTGGGCCACCGGCGCCGAAGCCTACAGCCAGCCGGCGCGCTTGAAGGCGCGGTACAGGACCGTGCACGCGACCAGCATCGCGAGCAGCGAGAGCGGGTAGCCGAACTTCCAGCGGAGCTCGGGCATGTGCTCGAAGTTCATGCCGTAGATGCCGGCCACCGCCGTCGGCACCGCGATGATCGCGACCCAGGCCGAGATCTTCCGCATGTCGTCGTTCTGGCGGACGCTGATCTGGGCCATGTTCGCCTCGAGCATCCCGTGCAGGAGGTCCCGGAAGCTCTCGACCTGCTCGTCAGCGCGGACCACGTGGTCGTACACGTCGCGGAAGTAGCTCGCGAGCTCGTCGCTGACGAAGCCGAACTCGCCCCTCGTGATGCGGTCGAGCGGGTCGACGAGCGGGGCCGTCGCGCGGTGCAGCTCGAGCACCTCGCGCTGGAGCTTGTAGATGCGCTCGGTCGGGTTCGTGCGGGTGTCCGAGAACACCTCGTTCTCGACCTCCTCGATGTCCTCGTCGACGGCGTCGACGACCGGCGCGTAGTGGTCGACCACGCGGTCGAGGATCGCGTAGACGACCGCACCGACCCCGCAGCGCAGGAGCTCCGGCCGCCGCTCGACCTCCTCGCGGACCGGGTGCAGGTCCGCGTACGGGCCGTGGCGGATCGTGATCAGAAACCCCGGGCCGACGAACAGCATCACCTGCCCGGTCTCGACCTGCGAGTCCTCCTCCTCGTACGAGACGGTCTTGAGCACGAGGAAGACGGTGTCGTCGTAGACCTCGAGCTTCGGTCGTTGGTGCGGCTTGACCGCGTCCTCGGCGGCCAGCTCGTGCAGCTCGAACTCGCGCGCCACCGCGTCGAACTCCTCGGGCGAGGGCTCGTGGAGGCCGATCCACACGAACCGGGCGTCGTCGGCGGCCCCCGCCCGGTACGCCTCCTCGAGCGGCAGGCGCTCACGGCTCTGGCGGCGCCCGTCGTCGTAGACGGCGCAGTCGACGATCACGTCGGCGAATTCTGGCGCAGCCGGCGCGCGAGCGCGAGCGCGTCCTCCCGCGTGCTCGCCTCGCCCGCGAAGGCCGCCTCCTCGAGCTGCGCCAGCAGGGCGCCGATCTCGGGGCCGGGCGGGATGTCCAGCTCGGCGGCCAGCTCGTCGCCCCGCACGGGCGCCCGCGGCGGCCGCGCGCGCCAGTCCAGCGCCTCGGCCGCGAGCTGGCGGGCGAGCTCGAGGTGGAGCGCGATGGCCCGCTCGGCGCTCGCGCCGCGGGTGGCGAGCCGGTCGGCGCACGTGAGGACCGTGACCTCCAGCTCCACCGGCTCGCACGACTTCAGGTAGCGGTAGACGGCCGCGCGCGACAGCGGCCGCTGATGGACGAGGAAGCCGAGCGTCAGGTGGTGGCGCGTGACCGCCCCCAGGAACGAGGCGAGCCGCTCGCTCGTCCGCAGGCGGCGGCAGGCCGCGCGCGCCATCTCCTCCCCCACGGCGTCGTGCCCGATGAAGGTGACCCGGCCGTCGTCGCGGACCCCGCGCGTCGCCGGCTTGCCGACGTCGTGCAGGAGGGCGGCGAACCGCAGCGCCTGCCAGCGGGTCAGCTCGTCGGCGAGCGGCTCGGCGAGCGCGGCGTGGACCCGGGCGCCGAGCTCGCTGCCGAGCACGGCCTGCGGCTCGCGCTCGACGTCGAGCAGGCGGCTCAGGACCTCGATCGTGTGGCCGTGGACGTCGAGGTGGTGGTAGCGGCTCTGCTCGACGCCGTGCAGGGCGGCCAGCTCGGGGAGGACCGCGGCCACCAGGCCGAGGCCGTCGGCCAGCTCGACGCCCGCGAGGACGCGGTCCGCCGCGATCAGCCGCCGCAGCTCGGCGAAGACCCGCTCCGGGGACGCCCTCGAGACGCCCGCGGCCGCCGCGCGGGTCAGCCGCTCGGTCTCCGGGTCGGGAGCGAGGTCGAGCTCGGTCGCGAGCCGGGCGAGCCTGAGCGGCCGCAGCGGGTCGCTCTCGTAGGCGCCGTCGAGGACCCTCAGGACGCGGCGCTCGAGGTCGCGCGCGCCGCCGTGGGGGTCGATCGGGGCCGCGCCCGCCGGCGCGTCGAGCGGCACCGCCATCGCGTTGACCGTGAAGTCGCGGCGGGCCAGGTCGTCCTCGATCGTCTCTCCCTGGAGCGGCGAGACGTCGCACGTCCAGCGGTCGGCGCCGCCCATCGCGCGCCAGGCCCCGAACGCCTCCGAGAGCTGGAACGCCGGGCCGCGGCCGGCGCGCGCGATCGCTCGGGCGCCCTGCTCGGGAGGCCCGTCGACGGCCAGGTCCACGTCGCGGACCGGCCGGCCCAGGAGGGCGTCGCGGACGGCGCCGCCGACCGCCCAGGCGCGGATCCCGGCCTCGTCGAGCGCGCGCCGCGCGACCTGGACCGGCTCGGCCTCTAGAAGCCGGTCGAGCGGGGCTGCGCTCATCCGGCCCCCGCCCGCGTGCGGCGTGCGGCCCGCCCCGTCACCCGCCGTGCTCCCTCCGCGTGCGGGCGGTCAGCCCGCAGGTCACCTCGTAGTTGATCGTGCCGATCGCGGCCGCGACCTCCTCGGCCAGGATCCGCTCGCCGCCCTGCTCCCCGATCAGCACTGCCGGGTCGCCGGGCTTCACGTCGGTCTCCGGGCCGAGGTCGATCGTCACGTTGTCCATGCTGACGGTCCCCACCAGGAGGTGCGACCGGCCGCGGACGAGCACGCGGGCGTTGTTGGACAGCGCCCGGCGCACGCCGTCGCCGTAGCCGATCGGGAGGACGCCGACGCACGTCGGCCGCCCCGCTCGCCAGGTCCGGCCGTAGCCCGCGCTGGCGCCGGCCTCGAAGCGCTTGACGGCGGCGACGTACGAGTGCAGGGCCAGGGCGGGCTCGAGCCCTCGCCTCGCCGGGTCCTCGTGGAACGGGTCGAGCCCGTAGGCGGCGATGCCGCAGCGGACCATGTCGAAGTGGGCGGCGGGGTCGCGGTAGGTGGCGGCGCTGTTGGCCGCGTGGACCGGCGTGCCGGGCCAGCGCTCGCGGACCTCCCTCGCGAGCGGGGCGAAGCTGCGGAGCTGATCGGGGAAGTGCTCGTCGCCGGGCTCGTCGGCCGTGGCGAAGTGGGTCATCAGGCCGGCCAGCTCGAGCCGCTCGTCGCCGGCCACCCGCTCGCACAGCGCGCGGGCCTCGTCGGGGTCGCGGGTGCCGAGCCGGCCCATGCCGCTGTCGAGCTTCACGTGGACGCGGGCGGGCCCGCCGCGGGCCCCGAGGGCGTCGACGAGCTCCGGCGTCCAGGCCACGACGTCGGCGCGGGCGGCGAGCGCCGCGTCGAGGTCGTCGCGCGTGAGCGCCCCCATGACGAGCAGCGGCGCGTCGATCCCCCCGTCGCGCAGCTCCGCGGCCTCGGCCGCGGCGGCCACGGCCAGCCAGCTCGCGCCGCCGGCGAGCGCGGCGCGGCCGGCGGGCACGGCGCCGTGCCCGTAGCCGTCGGCCTTCACGACCACGCACAGCTCGGTGCCCGGCCCGGTGAGCGACCGCAGGTGGGCGCAGTTGCGCTCGATCGCGCCGAGGTCGATCCGCGCGACCGCCCGCTCCGGCCGCGGGTCCGTCCCGCCGGCCATCTAGTCGTGCGTGGCGAGCGCCCGCAGGACGTCGGCGCGCGTGACGACCCCGACGAGCCGCCCGTCCTCGGTGACCGGAAGGCGGTTGTGCCCCGTGTCCGAGATCAGCCGGGCGGCCTTGCGGAGCGGGTCGTCCGCCTCGACCGTCACCGGGTCCTCGGTCATCATCTCGCGCGCCGTGGCCGCAGCCGCCTTGTGGAGGCGCTCCTCGAAGTGCCGCAGCGGCTCCAGGAACACGAGCCCGCCGAAGAGCTGGACGTAGTGCGGGATGTGCAGGTCGCCCTCGTCGTCGGGGATCACGAGGTCGGACTCGGTCACGATCCCGACGCACCGCCCGTCGCCGTCGACCACGGGCACGCCGGGGAGCTCGTTCTCGCCGAGCAGCCTCACGACCTCCTCGACGCTGGCGTCCGGGGTCACCGTCACCGGGTCCGCGTTCATGAACTCGCGCACTAGGCCGGGCATGCCGTGACCCTAGCGCGGGAACGCCGCGGGCAGGGCCTCGATCACGTCGCCGGCGACCGTGTGGTCGGCGCCCAGGCGGTCGGCGGCGGCGCGGCCTGCCCGCACGTGCAGGAGGACGCCCGCCGCGGCGGCCTCCAGCGCGTCCATCCCCTTCGAGAGCAGGGCCCCGACGATCCCGGACAGCACGTCGCCGGTGCCCGCCGTGGCGAGCGCCGGGGTGCCGCCCGGGCTGATGGCGACCGGGCCGCCCGGCGCCGCGATGATCGTGTCGTCGCCCTTCAGGAGGACCACGCAGCCGCTTCGCTCCGCGGCGTCGCGGGCGCAGCGCAGGCGGTGGGCGGAGACCTCGTCCGAGTCGGTCTCGAGCAGGCGCGCGAGCTCGCCGGCGTGCGGCGTGAGGACGGTCGGTCCGGGCCGCCCGCGGAGCGACTCCAGGGCGCCGGCGTGCGCGTTCAGCCCGTCGGCGTCGATCAGCATCGGCGCCTCGACCGCGCGGGCGACGCCGCGGGCGAACTCGGTCGGGCCGTCGCCGCGGCCGAGGCCGGGCCCGAGCACCACGGCGCCGGCGCGCTCGGCGATGCCCGCGACCTCCTCGACCCCCGCCCGGACGTGCCTGCCGTCCTCCTCCGGCATGCCGTGCGTGACCGCCTCGAGCAGCCGGAGCGCCACCGCCTGCTGCGCGGACTCGGGCACCGCGACCCGGACGTAGCCGGCGCCGGTCCGCTGCGCGCCCAGCGCGACCATGCAGGGCGCCCCGGTGTAGCCGGCGGCGCCGCCCGCGACGACCACCGTGCCGGAGGCGAACTTGGAGCCGTCGCGGCTGCGGGAGGGGATCCCGTCCAGCGCTCGGTCGGAGATCAGGCCGGCCTCGGAGCCGCCGGGAGCCTCGCGCGGGATGCCGATCTCCACGACCCGGACCTCGCCGGCGCAGAACGCCCCGGGCGCGACGTGGAGGCCGATCTTCGAGCCGTGGAACGTGGCGGTGGCGTCCGCGCGCACGGCGTCGCCCTCGACCTCGCCGGTGCTCGCGTTCACGCCGGACGGCACGTCGCAGGCCACCACGGGCGCGCCGGCGTCGTTGATCGCGGCGATCGCGCCCGCGACGGGCTCGCGCGGCTCGCCCTCGAAGCCGGTGCCGAGCATGGCGTCGACGATCGCCGCCGAGCCGGCCAGCCGGTCGGGCTCGAACGGCTCCGGCGGCGGGCCGGGCAGCCGCTCGAGGTTCGCGCGGGCGTCGCCGCGCAGCTCGGCCGGGTCGCCGGCGGCCAGCACGTCCACCTCGCGGCCCTCCTCGCGCAGGAGCCGCGCGCAGACGAGCCCGTCGCCGCCGTTGTTGCCCTTGCCGGCGACCACGCGGACCGGGCCGGGCCCGGCCAGCTCCGCCACCACGCGCGCCAGCCCGGCGCCCGCGCGCTCCATCAGGTCCAGCGAGGGGACGCCCATCTCCTCGATCGCGCAGCGGTCGGCGGCGCGCATCTCGTCGGCGGTGAACAGCGGGTCGAGCCAGTCGGGAAGCAGGCCGCGAGCGTACCGGCGGGCGTGCCGCGGCGCCGCCCGCGCCGCGACTTTCGGCGGCTCGCGGGTTGGAGCGAGTTAACGGGCACAGCTACAAGGGAGGCGACATGCGACTCAGGCGACCGTCGCCGTCGATGGCGGTTGCCATCGCGGCGTTCGTGATGGCCACGACGGGGACGTCCATCGCTGCGATCAACTACGCCAGCAACTCGGGCGCGGTGGACGGGATCAGCGCGGTCAGGGCCGGGGTGAGCAACTCGAAGGCCGCCGGCCGGCTGGTCGCGACCGCTCGCCACGGCGAGCGCCGCGGGCTGATACCGAACAACTACCTCGCCGGGGTGCCGGAGATCGACACCTTCGGCCTGAACACGTCGGTGACCGACAACGCGACGGGCGGCGCCCAGACGCTCGACGAGAACGGCTTCGGCCGCCTCAGCACGTCGTGCAGCGACGAGAACAAGAACGCGGGCAACGAGAACCCGACCGTGAACATCCAGTTCACGAACACGACCAGCGCGCCGCTCAACCTCGCGCGGCACGTGGGCTACGGAGCCGCGACGATCGGCCTGATCTCGCCGGGCACGCTCCACGAGCTGACGATCCCGGGCTCGAACACGTTCCGCATCCACCTCGAGCTGTTCGGGACGAACGTCGTGTACGAGGGCTTCGCCCGCCAGGTGAACCAGGGCACCGCGGACGCCCAGTGCCTGGTGGTGGGGACGGTGCAGGAGCTCAAGAGCCGCGGCTGACGCCGCGGGCGCCTACTCGACCGTGACCGTCTTGGCGAGGTTGCGCGGCTGATCGACGTTCAGGCCGCGTGACCTCGCCACCCGGTAGGCGAGGAGCTGGAGCGGGACGATCGCGAGGATCGGCTGGAGCAGCCAGTCCGACCGCGGGACCCAGAGGACGGCCTCCGCGGTCGCCGCGGCCTCGGTCGACCCCTCGGTCGCCACCGCGATCACGTGGGCGCCGCGGGCGCGCACCTCGGCGACGTTCGAGAGGACCTTCTCCAGCACGGGCGAGTCGTTCGCCACGCAGATCACCGGCGTCCGCTCGCCGAGCAGCGCGATCGGGCCGTGCTTCATCTCGCCGGCCGCGTAGGCGTCGGCGGGGATGTACGAGATCTCCTTGAGCTTCAGGGCGCCCTCGAGGCATACCGGCAGTCCGATGTGGCGGCCCAGGTAGAGGCAGAAGTCGGACTCGCGGAAGAACCGCTCGGCGGCGTCGCTCGCCTGCTCGTCGGTGCGCTCGACGGTCTCGGCGATCAGGTGCGGCAGCTCGCGCAGCCCCTCGACCAGCTCGGCGATCCGCTCGGGCGCGAGCGTTCCCCGCGCCTGGGCGAGCTTGAGGCCGAGCATGTACATGCACGCGGCCTGGGCCACGAACGTCTTCGTCGCGGCCACGCTGATCTCGATGCCCGCCCGGGTGAACAGCACGCCGTCGGCGTCGCGCGTGGCCTGGCTGCCCATGACGTTCGTCAGCGCGAGCACCCTCGCGCCGCGCTCGCGGGCGAGCCGCATCGCGGCCAGGGTGTCGGCGGTCTCGCCCGACTGGGTGATGCCGATCACCAGGTCGTGCTCGTCGACCACCGGGTTCCGGTAGCGGTACTCCGAGGCTATGTCCATCTCGACCGGCACGCGCCCCCACTCCTCGATCGCGTAGCGGCCCACGAGGCCCGCGTGGTACGAGGTGCCGCAGGCCACGATCACGATGCGCCGCAGGCTGCGCAGCTCGTCGTCGTCGACGCCGACGTCGCCGAGCTCGACGGTCCCGCCGATCAGGCGGTCGGCGATCGTCTCGGCCACGGCGTCCGGCTGCTCGTGGATCTCCTTGAGCATGAACGTCTCGTAGCCGCCCTTCTCGGCGGCCTCGTCGTCCCAGTCGACCTCGACGACCTCGCGCTCGATCGCGTCGCCGGTTGCGGCGTCGAGGAACCGGCTCTCGGTCGGCGCCACGGCCACGACCTCGCCGTCGTTCACGAGCTGGGTGCGGCGGGTCTCGCGGAGGAAGGCGGGGATGGCCGAGGCGATGAACCGCTCGCCGTCGCCGACGCCCACGACCAGCGGGCACTCCTTGCGGGCGGCCACGAGCACGTCCGGCTCGTCGGCGCACATGGCGACGAACGCGTAGTGGCCGCGTAGGTCGAGGTACGCGAGGCGGACGGCCTCGGTCAGGTCGCCGTCGTAGTGCTCGGCGATCAGGTGGGCGACGACCTCGGCGTCGGTCTCGGAGGTGAACCGCGCGCCGGCCGCGACGAGGCGCTCGCGCAGCGCGACGTGGTTCTCGACGATCCCGTTGAGGACGATGTGCACGCGGTCGGCGGTGTCGTAGTGGGGGTGGGCGTTCTCCTCCGTCACCCGGCCGTGGGTGGCCCAGCGGGTGTGGCCGATGCCGGTCGTGGGCTCGCGCTCGGCGACGGCCACGCCTCCGGCCTCGCCGCTCGCCTCGGCCACGGCGTCGCGGAGGAACGAGAGGTTGCCGACCGCCCGGACCGACTCGATCCGCCCGTCGGCGAGCAGGGAGACGCCGGCCGAGTCGTAGCCACGGTACTCGAGGCGCTCGAGGCCGCTCATGAGGAGGTCGCGGCAGGGCCGCTCACCCACGTATCCGACGATCCCGCACATGCCGCCTACGGTACTGCGGCCGCCTGCGCGCGGCTACCCGAGCTCGCGCTCGACGACCTCCACGAGCCGGCCGGCGACCGTCTCGCACTCCTCCTCGTCGGGGGCCTCGACCATCACCCGCACGACCGGCTCGGTCCCCGACGGGCGCACCAGCACGCGGCCGCGGCCCGCGAGCGCCTCGGACTCCCGCTCGACCGCCTCCGTCACCGCCCCGGCCGAGTCCAGTGCGTCCCGGTCCGCGACCCGCACGTTCACGAGCCGCTGGGGGAGCTTGACCATGCCGTCGCGCGCGGAGAGGTCCCTGCCGGCCAGGGCCTCCATGGTGAGGAGCGCGGACGCGATCCCGTCGCCGGAGGGGACGAACCCCGTGTCGATGATGTGGCCCGACTGCTCGCCGCCCAGCGTCCACCCCCGCGCCAGCAGCTCGGCCAGCACGTGGCGGTCGCCGACCGCCGTGGTCGCGACCTCCACGCCGGCCTCCGCCATCGCGCGGTGGAAGCCGTAGTTGGTCATGACCGTGACGGCCACGCCGTCGCCCGTCAGCCGGCCGGACTCGCGCAGGTGCCTCGCGGCGAGGGCGATCAGCTCGTCGCCGTCCACGACCGCGCCCTCGCGGTCGACGGCCAGGACCCGGTCGCCGTCGCCGTCGAATGCGAAGCCGACGTCCCAGTCGCCGGCGGCCACGCGCGCGGCCAGCGACTCGACGTGGGTCGAGCCGACCCCGTCGTTGATGTTGCGGCCGTCCGGGTCGGCCGCCGTTGCGTCGACGTGCGCACCCAGGCGCCGGAAGATCTCCGGGGCGACGCGGTGGGTGGCGCCGTTGGCGCAGTCGAGGAGGATGCGCCTTCCGGTCAGGTCGAGGTCCGCGAAGCGCCGCTCGAGCTCGCGCAGGTAGTCGCCGCCGGCCCCGTGCAGCTCGCGAACGCGGCCGTCGGCCCGCTCGGGCGGGGGCTCGGCGACGAGCCGCTCGATCTCGCGCTCCGTCTCGTCCGAGACCTTGGTCCCGTCCGGGCCGAAGAACTTGATCCCGTTGTCGCGGTAGGGGTTGTGGGAGGCCGACACGACGGCCGCGAGGCCGAGGCCGTAGCGGCGCACCAGGAGGGCCGCGCCGGGGGTCGGGAGCACGCCGCCGAGCAGCGCGTGGCCCCCGGACGCCGCGATGCCGGCCGCGAGGGCGGCCTCGAGCATGTGGCCGGACTCGCGGGGGTCGCGGACGATCAGGACCTGCGGCGGGTCGCCCTCGGCGAGGGCGGTGGCGGCCCGCCCGAGCGAGACCGCGAGCTCCGCCGTCAGGAACTCGCCGGCCGCCCCGCGCACGCCGTCGGTGCCGAACAGCCTCGGCGGCTGCGTCACGCCGCGCCCCGCGATCGGGCCGGCGTGCCGCCGGTGCGGGCCGCCTCCGCCGTCATCGTGCGGCTCAGCGCTTCGAGAACTGCGGGCGCTTGCGGGCCTTCTTCAGGCCGGCCTTCTTGCGCTCCTTGGCGCGGGCGTCGCGCGTGAGGAGGCCGCGCCGCTTCAGCTCCGGGCGCAGGTTGGGGTCCGCCTCGACCAGCGCGCGGGCGACGCCGTGCCGGAGCGCGCCGGCCTGCGACGCCACGCCGCCGCCGTGGATGCGAGCCACGACGTCCATGCGGCGCTCGAACCCCGCGACCTCGAGCGGCTGGCGGGCGGCCTTCTGGAGGGCGGCGCGGGGGAAGAAGTCCTCGAGCGAGCGGCCGTTGACGCTGTAGGCGCCCTCGCCCGGTCGGAGGATCACGCGGGCGACGGCGGTCTTGCGCTTGCCGGTCGCCCTGTAGCGGGCGTCGGCGGCGAGGTCGAGCGCGGAGCGCGGCGACGGGGCGTCGGTCGGCGCCTCGGCCGCGGCGTCCGGCTGGGCCTCCTCGGCCTCGCCCTCCTCGGGGGCGGCGTAGCGCGCGATCTGGTCCTCGAGGTCGTCGCCTCCGGTCGGGCGCTCGGACTCGAGGACGAGGTCGGGCTCGAGGTGCGCGCCCGGCACGACCTCCTCCTCCTTCTTCTCGTCCTTGTCGCGCCGCGGGCGCTCGCGGCGGGGCCGGTCGGGCTCGGCGTCGGCGGCGGGCGGGGCGGCCGGCGCCTCGGCGTCGGCGGCGGGCGGCTCGGCGTCGGTCTCCGGCTGCGCGGCGGGTTCCGCCGCGTCGTCCGCGGCCGCCGCCGGCTCATCGGCGGCCTCCGGCGGCTCGGCGGCCGCCTCCGGCTGCGCGGCCTCCGGCTGCGCGGCCTCGGCCGGCGCTTGAGGCTCGTCCGCGTCGGCGGCGGGCTCGGCCGGTGCTTCCGGCTCGTCGGCGGCGGCGGGCTCGGGCGGCGCTTCCGGCTCGTCGGCCTCGGCGGCGGCGGGCTCGGCCGGCGCCTCGGCTGCGGGCTCCGGCTGCTCCGCGTCGGCGGCGGCGGGCTCGGCCGGCGCCTCGGCCGCGGGCTCCGGCTCCTCGGCGGGCGCGGAGGCGGCGGCCGGCTCGTCCGCCTCCGGCTGCGGCTCCTCGGCCTCGGGCTCGTCCGGCGCCGGGGCGTCGTCCGCCGGCGACGCGCCCGGGTCGGCCGAGGCCGTCGGCTCGGGGGCGTCGCCCTCGACGCCGCCTGGCGCCTCGGCCTCGTCCGGCTGCTCGTCCGGCGCGCCGGTGCGCTCGTCCTCGATCATCGCGTCGCGACCTCCATCGGCTCGGGCTGCTGGGCCGCGTGCGGGTGGTCGGGCCCTGCGTAGACCTTCAGCTTGCGCAGCTGGGCCCGCCCCAGCCGGGTCCGCGGCAGCATGCCGCGCACGGCGCTCCGGATGACCTCCTCCGGCCGCCGCGCGAGCATCTCCTCGAGCGATCGCGACCGCAGGCCGCCGGGATACCCGGAGTGGCGGTAGTACCGCTTCTGCTCGCGCTTCCGTCCGGTGACCGAGACCTTCTCGGCGTTCACGACGATCACGAAGTCGCCGACGTCGCAGTGGGGCGTGTACTCCGGCTTCCGCTTGCCGCGGAGGACGTCGGCGATCTGCGTGGCCAGCCGGCCGAGGGTCTGCCCGGTGGCGTCCACGACGAGCCAGTTGCGCTCGCGGTTCGCCGGGGTGGCCACGTAGGTCCGCATTTCGGACGGGGAGGGTAGCGAGCGGGCGCCGCGTTGCACTGTCCAGGGATCCGCGGGAGGGCGGGCGAAACAGGGTTCGTGCCCTTCCGAGCGCGAGCCCGGGCGCCCACCGTGGGCGCCGAAGCCGCGGCTATACTGCCGCGCGCCAAAGTCCACTTGCCTGCCGAGTCCCCGTGGCCACGGTCGCGGGGAGCGGGGGAACCAGTCGGGAGCCGAAGGACCGGCTCCCGTGGGGCGAATCGGGCGGGGCCGGACGGCCCACGCGCTCGTAGCGCCGCTCTTTCGGCGCGAGCCCGTCAGCTAACCCCGTAGGCCGTCGAAGGAGAGGCCGCAGCTTGCCGTTCCAGTACAGCCGCCGAAGGGAAGCGATCCGGGAGGCCGCCGGCGCCGGTGCCGTGCGGGCGCCGCTCGCGAAGCGGCGGACCGCCGCCGCGCTCGCCGGGCCGAAGGCCAGCGCCGCGCTCGCCGGGCCGAGGGCCCGCGCCCCGCTCGCCGCGTCTGCGGCCGCCGCCCTCGGCTGCCTCCTCGCCGCCGTCCCCGCCTCCGGGGCCGGCACCTCCGCGGCGTCCGGCGGCACGGCCTACGTCGGCCGGCCCGAGATCGTCCAGGTCCGGTGCGCCTCCGGCTGCGCGCACGGGAAGGTCCAGGGCGGCGGCGCGGTCAAGCTGCGCGGCAGGAACTTCTCCTACGCGCGCAAGGTCGTCTTCCTGGGCGGTGCCGGCCGCGGCGACGACGTCGCCGTCCGCGTGAGGGCCACGAGCGACCGCAAGCTCGAGGTCAAGGTGCCGTTCGCCGCGCGGAGCGGGCCGCTGGCCGCGCTGGCGAGCGCCAGCGTCCGCTCGCGGCCGACGCCGCCGGTCAGGATCGTCCCGCCGCCGCCGCCCGAGCCGACCGGTCGGCTCAGCCCCGCCTCCGGGCCCTCCGATCCCGGCGCCCCCCGGCTCGAGACAGCGGTCAACCGCGGCACCCTCTTCTTCGACGCGGCCGGCGGCGTCGTCTTCACGTACCGCGTGGAGGACGGCGGGCCCGTCTCTGCGAGCCTCGACCTCGTGCGCCTCGCCGACGGCTTCGTCGTCCAGACGTGGACGGCCGAGGGCGTCGCTCCTGGCCAGGTCCAGACCGTCCGCTGGGACGGCCGCGCCGGCGGCGTCCCGCAGCCCGACGGCCGCTACGCGTTCCGGCTGGCCGTCCGCAGCGCGGGCGGCGCCGTGAGCAGGAGCGTCCCCGACGGCGAGGCGACCCGCGACGCCTTCGAGCTCCGCGGCCACGTCTTCCCCGTCCGCGGCCGCCACGACTACGGCAACGCCGGAGCCCGCTTCGGCGCGGGCCGATCCGGACACTCGCACGAAGGCCAGGACGTGATGGCGAGGTGCGGGACCCGGCTAGTCGCCGCCCGCGGCGGCGTGGTCGAGGCGAACAAGGTGCACTCGGCCGCGGGCAACTACGTCGTCATCGACGGCGAGGGCACCGACGTCGACTACATGTACGCCCACCTCGTGAGCCCGTCGCCGTTCCGCGTCGGCGACCGCGTCCACACCGGCCAGCAGATCGGCGAGGTGGGCGACACGGGCAACGCCCAGGGCTGCCACCTCCACTTCGAGCTCTGGGCCGGCCCCGGCTGGTACTCGGGCGGCGCGCCGTTCGACCCGCTGGCCGACCTGAAGGCCTGGGACGCCTACAGCTGAGCGGCTCCGCGGCGGCTACGCCCGCAGCGAGGCGCCGTCCATCTCGATCCCGGCCACGGTCGCGACGCGATCGAGGTCCGCGTCCTGCGCGAGCAGCGCCGCGCCGCAGCGCCATGCGACCGCGGCGATCATGCAGTCGACCATCCCCCGCGGCGTGACGCCCGCGGCGCGGCAGCGACGGTGGATCCGCACGGCGCCGTCGAAGTCGGCCAGCGCATCGAAGGGCAGGAGGTCGAAGCGCAACAGCAGCCGCCGCAGGTCGGCCTCGCGGCGCTCGTCGCGGGCGCCCGCCAGCACCTCCATGACCACCGGCTCCGTCACGGCGACCGGACCGCGCTCGGCGATCAGCGCCGACAGCCGGCGGTCGACCGGGCTGCCGGTCGCGCGGTCGAACTCGACCCACGCGGAGGTGTCGGCGAGGATCACGCGCCGCGGTGCGGCGGCTCGTCGCCGGGCGGCTCCTCGACCGCATGCGCGCCGCGCATGGCCAACGCCTCCTCGCGTGTCATCGGCTGTCCGGCGAGGTGCCGCAGCGCGAGATCGACCGCCGCCGTCTTCGTACGCACCCCGTAGCGATCCATGATCGCCTGAACGTGATCGTCTTCGATCTCGATGTTGGTGCGCGCCCTACCCATACACCAATCGTACACGCAAGGTGTAGGTTACGTGTACGCGCTCACTCCCACACAGAGGGTGTGACGGTTGCGAAAACCAAGCAGTCCAAGGACGCAGGGAGCGGGGCGTGCTGGGCACGCCCGCGACCGAGGACGCCGGAATGCGCAGGTTTGCAGCCACCGCTCACTCCCACTCGATCGTGCCGGGCGGCTTCGACGTGACGTCCAGCACCACCCGGTTCACCTGCGGGATCTCGTTGATCATCCGCGAGGCGATCCTCTCGATCAGGTCGTAGGGCAGGCGGGCCCAGTCGGCCGTCATCGCGTCGTCGCTCGTGACCGCCCGGATCGCGACCGCGTAGCCGTAGCTCCGCTCGTCGCCCTGGACGCCCACGGTCCGCACGCCCGCCGGCAGCACGCAGAACGACTGCCACAGCTCGCGGTAGAGGCCGGCGGCGCGGATCTCGTCCTGGAGGACGAAGTCGCAGTCGCGGAGCAGCTCGAGGCGCTCGCGGTCGACCTCGCCGCCCACGATGCGGATCGCGAGCCCCGGGCCCGGGAACGGCTGGCGCCACACGAGCCGCTCCGGCAGCCCCAGCTCCAGCCCCACCTGGCGGACCTCGTCCTTGAACAGCGAGCGCAGCGGCTCGACCAGCTCGAAGCCCATCTTCTCCGGCAGCCCGCCGACGTTGTGGTGCGACTTGATCGTGGCCGCGCCGTGGCCGCCGCCCGACTCGATCACGTCCGAGTAGAGCGTCCCCTGCACGAGGAACCGCGGCTCGCCCAGCTCGCGCGCCTGCTCCTCGAAGACCCGGATGAACTCCTCGCCGATGATCTTCCGCTTCGCCTCCGGCTCGGTGACCCCGCGGAGCCGCGCGAGGAAGCGGTCCTCGGCGTCGACCGCCACGAGCGGCACGTGGAACGTGTCGCGGAACGCCGCCGCCACCTGGTCGCCCTCGTTCTTGCGCATCAGGCCGTGGTCGACGAACACGCACGTGAGCTGGTCCCCCACGGCGCGGTGCACGAGCAGCGCCGCCACCGACGAGTCGACCCCGCCCGACAACCCGCAGATGACCCGCTCGCCGCCGACCTGGGCCCGGATCCGCTCGATCTGCTCCTCGGCGACCGACGCCGCGCTCCAGGCCATGTCGCAGCCGCACACATCGTCGAGGAAGCGGCTGAGGATCGCCGTCCCGTACGGGGTGTGCACGACCTCGGGGTGGAACTGGATCCCGTACAGCCCGCGCGAGACGTCCTCGAGCGCCGCGACCGGCGACTCGCTCGACGACGCCAGCGCGGCGAACCCCGGCGGCGCCTCGAACACCGTGTCGCGGTGGCTCATCCAGCAGGTCTGCTCGGCCGGCAGGCCGGCGAGGAGCCGGCCGGGGTCGCGAACGGTGAGCGAGGAGCGCCCGAACTCGCCGACGGCCGCGCCCTCCACCCGGCCGCCGAGCTCCAGCACCATCGCCTGCATCCCGTAGCAGATGCCCAGCACCGGCACCCCGAGCTCGAGCAGGTCGTGCCGGAGCCGCGGCGCGCCCTCCGAGTAGACCGAGGCCGGGCCGCCGGAGAGGATCAGCCCGCGCGGCGCGCGCCTGCGGACCTCCTCCAGCGGGACCGTGTGCGGGAGCAGCTCGCTGAACACGCCGCACTCGCGGACGCGGCGGGCGATCAGCTGCGAGTACTGGCCGCCGAAGTCGAGGACGAGGACCTCCTGGGAGGCGGTCCGCGCTGGGGCGTCCGTGCCGGCGGCGCTGCTCGTGCCCGCCAGCGCCCCGGTCACTCGCCGACGAGCGCCGGGTCCGCGGCGGGCGTTGCGGCGTCGGCCGGGGTGTCGACGGCCGGGTCCGCCGACGGCGTGGCCGGGTCGGCCGGCGCCTCGACGGCCGGGTCCGCGGACGGCGTGGCCGGCCCGCCCCCGTTCCCGCCGGGCTCCGGCGCCGCCGCGGCGGCACGCGTGGCGCCCATCCCGATCGACTGCTCGCGCTGGAGCAGCTTGCCCTCGGTGAGGAGCGCGGGCGCGACCATCACCTCGGCCCGGTGGAACGACGGGATGTCCTCGTAGCCGCACGTGGCCATCGAGGTCCGCAGGCTGCCCATCAGGTTGAACGTGCCGTCGTTCTCGTGGGCCGGCCCGAGCAGGATCTGCTCGACGGTGCCGTTCTGGGTGGTCTTGACCCGCGCGCCGCGCGGCAGCGACGGGTGGAACGTGGCCATCCCCCAGTGGTAGCCGTGCCCGGGCGCCTCGTAGGCGCGCGCGAGCGGCGAGCCGATCATCACGGCGTCGGCCCCGCAGGCGAACGCCTTGGCGATGTCGCCGCCGGTTCGCATCCCGCCGTCGGCGATCACGTTCACGTACTCGCCGGTCTCGAGCATGTGCTGCGAGCGGGCCGCCTGGACGTCGGCGATCGCGGTGGCCTGCGGGACGCCGATCCCGAGCACCCCGCGCGTGGTGCAGGCCGCGCCCGGCCCGACGCCGACGAGGACGCCCACCGCCCCGGTGCGCATCAGGTGGAGGCCGGTGGAGTACGAGGCGCAGCCGCCGACGATCACCGGCACCGGCACCTCGCGGATGAACTCCTTCAGGTTGAGCGGCTCGGAGGTGACGGACACGTGCTCGGCCGATATCACCGTGCCCTGGATGACCAGGATGTCGAGCCCCGCGTCGAGGGCGGTCTCGTAGTAGCGCGTGACCCGCTGCGGCGTGAGCGAGGCGGCGCAGACGACCCCCTGCTCCTTCACCTCGCGGATCCGCTGCGCGATCAGCTCCTCCTTGACCGGCTCCCGGTAGACCCGCTGCATCTCGGCCGTGGCGCGCTCGGGCGGCTGCTCGGCGATCCGCTCGAGCTGCTCGTCGGCGTCCTCGTAGCGGGCGAAGATGCCCTCGAGGTTGAGCACCGCGAGGCCGCCCAGCTTGCCGACGATGCCCGCGGTCGTGGGCGAGACGACGCCGTCCATCGCGGCCGCCAGCACCGGCAGCTCGAACCGGTACGGGCCGAGCGTCCAGGTGATGTCGATGTCGTCGGGATCGCGCGTGCGGCGCGACGGCACGATCGCGATGTCGTCGAAGCCGTAGGCGCGGCGGCCCTTCTTGCCGCGTCCGATCTCTATCTCCATGGCGGCATCCTAGGTTCGGCGGCGGACCGATCAGGACGTTAGCAGCGCCCCGGCGGGGCCCCGCGGACCGGCGGCCCCGCAGTTTGCGCGAGAAACCGCCACGCCGGCCGCCTCGCCGCGCCCGACCGGGCGCCCGCTACGACCCGGCCTGGAGCGCCGGCTCGGGCAGCGGCTCGACCTCGACGCTGCCCGCGAGCCGCTCGACCTCGCGCGGCTCGATCACGCCGGCGCCGAAGTGCTGGACGGACTCGGCCCCGCAGGCCACCGCGAACCGCAGGCGGTCCTCGGCCGACCGGCCGCCGTAGCGGGCGGACAGGTAGCCGGCGAGGAACGCGTCGCCGGAGCCGACCGTCGAGGTCACGTCCACGAGCCCCGGGTCGATCGCGACCCGGTAGAGCCGCCGCTCGCCCTCGTCCTCGACCAGCCCGAGGCAGCCCGCTTCGCGGGTGACGATCGCCTCCCGGGCGCCCAGGTCGGCCATCTCGTACAGCCCGGCTGGCAGCTCGTCCTCGTCCGTGAACTCGTGGCCGACGACCTCCTCCGCCTCGAGCTGGTTCGGCGTGACCACCGCCGGCTCCGCCCGCGTGGCGAGCCGCAGCGGCTCGCCCTCCGAGTCGAGCACGGTCGTGACCCCCAGCGCGTTCAGCTCCTTGACCAGCCGCGCGTAGAGGTCGGCCGGCACGCCCGCCGGCAGGCTCCCGCAGAAGGCGACCACCGCCGCCCCCTTGGCGAGGTAGAGCAGCTTGTCGACGAACAGGTCGAGCTCGGCCTCCGACACGGACGGCCCGCGCTCGTTGATCTCGGTCTGGACGCCGGAGGTCGGGTCGACCACCGCGGTGGAGGTGCGCGAGTCGCCCTGGATGCGGACGAAGTCGTTGAGGATCGCCTCGGCGGTGAGCTGCTCGATCACCCGCGTCCCGGTCGGCCCGCCGGCCACGCCGGTAGCGATCACCGGCTGTCCGAGCCGCTTCAGCGCGCGGGCGACGTTCACGCCCTTGCCGCCGGCCATCGTGCTCTGCTCGACGGCCCGGTGCCGGCGCCCGAGCCGGAAGTTCGGCACGGCGAGCGTCTTGTCGATCGCCGCGTTGAGTGTGACCGTGATGATCATCCGCTACCCAACGCCTCTGCGAGACCCGATCCTCCGGAGCCTGGCCGCCGCGACGGCCGCCGCGGCCAGGACGGCAAAGGCTAGCGCCCAGCCGAGGCCGGGGCCGAGCCGCCGCCCGAGCCCCGCCTCGGGCACCCTCGCGGCCGTGAGGAGCGGCACCCGGGCGGCCGCGCGGCCGTCGACCAGCACCACCGCGGTCCCCACCCGCCGGCCGGCCGGCAGCGGCCCCTCGAGCTCGTCGGGGGCGTCCACCCGGGTCCGCACGCTCGCGCCCCGCCGGACGGTCAGGGAAACCGACCGCGCCGCCCGGAGCCCGACCGTGCGGTCGTCGAAGCCGCTGACGCCCGCGCGCCCGAGCACGCGGCCGCGCGCGAGCGGGCGCACGCGCACGAAGCGGTCGAGCCCCCAGCGGAGCAGGGCGAGCGAGTCGACGTCGCGCATCGTCTCGCTCGGCTCGCCCATCACGACGCTGATCACGCGCGCGCCCGGCCGGCTGGCCGACCCGACCAGCACGAAGCCGGCCTCGCCGGTGTGGCCGGTCTTGACGCCGTCCACGAACGGATGGGTCCGGACCAGGTCGTTGCGGTTGGCCACCACCCGCCGCCGCGAGCCGGACCGCAGCGCGGCCCGCGGCCGGTCCACGATCTCGGCGAACCGGCGGTCGCGGAGGAGCAGCCGCGCGAGGCGGGCGAGGTCGCGCGGGCTCGAGTGGTTGGCGGGGTCGTCGAACCCGACGGGATTCGCGTAGCTCGTCTCGGTCAGGCCGAGCTCGGCGGCGCGCTCGTTCATCGCGACCACGAACGCGTCCCGCGACCCGGCGATCCCCTCCGCGAGCGTCACCGCCGCGTCGTTCGCGCTCTCGAGCAGCAGCGCCACCAGCAGGTCGCGGACCGCCATCCGCTCGCCGGCGCGCAGGCCGATCTTCGACTCGAGCGGGCCGGCGTCGTAGCGGGGCGCCCTGAAGACGTCGGTCGGACGGGCGCGCTCGAGCGTCAGCAGCGCGGTCATCAGCTTCGTGGTGCTCGCCATCGCGCGCGGCGAGTCGGCGCGCTTGGCCGTCAGGACGCGCCCGGAGGCCGCGTCCATGACGATCGCGGCGGGAGCGCGCACGGCGGGCGCCTCCGCCGCGCCGGCGGCCGCGGGCGCGCCGAGCGCCGCCGCGCAGGAGGCGGCCGCCGCGAGGGCGAGCGCGCCGGCGCGCACTCGCGTCGGGCGGGTCACTCCTTCAGCTTGATCTTCTGGCCGGACACGAGCGCCTGCGGGTCGAGCTCGGGGTTGAGCTCCTGGAGGCGCTCGACGGGGATCCCGGTCTTCTGCGCGATGCCGCCGAGCGTGTCGCCGGTCTTCACCACGTAGACGCCCTGCGGCAGGCGGTCGCTCCGCCGGTCGCGCCGCGCGGCGCGCTGGCGCTGCTTCGAGAGCCGCAGGTCGCGCTGCTCCTGCTTCGTCGCGCTCTCCGACGGCCCGTCGTCCCCGCCCGTCCCGCTCGCGAGCACGATCACGAGCGCCAGGCCGAACGCGACCAGCGCGATCGGCGCCAGCAGGCGGGCCGGACTCTGGCGAGCGGTGGACATCGGCCGCCCGGAGGATACCGCCGGGATCCCGGATTCCCTCTGCTTTGCAGGCGCTATTGCGGGCCGGGGCGGCGCTCAGCCGGTGGCTCCGGCGGCCGCGGCCTCCCACTCGACGGCGTGCACGCGGTAGGTGCCGGAGAGGCCCTTGAGGCTGACCTCGCGCGGCTCGCCGAAGCGGACCTCGGCCGAGCTCTCGGTCAGCTCCTTGAGCAGCGAGGAGACGAGCACCTCGCCGCCGGTCGCCTCGCCGGCTATGCGCGCGGCGAGGACGACGTTGCGGCCGAAGAAGTCGTCGCGCTCGCGGATCGCCTCGCCGGTGTGGAGCCCGATCCGGACGCGGATCGGGTCGTCCGGGTGGTCGTCCGCGTAGGAGGCGAACGCCCGCTGGACGGCGACGGCGCAGTCGACGGCCCGGCCCGCGCTCGAGAACGCGACCATGAAGCCGTCGCCCTGCGACTTGACCTCGAAGCCGCCGTGCGCGCGCAGCTCCTCGCGCACGATCCGGTTGTGCTCGCGCAGGACCTCGAGCCAGCGCCGGTCGCCGAGCCGCTCGGTCATCTCGGTCGAGCCCTCGATGTCGCTGAACATGATCGTCACGGTGCCGTCCGGCGCCGCGGCCCCGCTCAGGTCGGGGCGCTCGTCCTCCACGGCCGAGACGACCGCGTCGATCGAGGTGTGCACGTCGAGGGCGTCGACGCCCTGGCGCCGCAGCTTCAGCGCGAACGCGCGCTCGACGAGCTGCGCCATCCCGATCTCCTGCGCCGCCTCGAGGGCCTCGTCGACGAGGGTCGACACCCGCTCGTCGCCGGGCAGCGCGCGCTCGGCGAGCAGCTCGGCGTAGGCGAGTCTCGTCTCCGCCACGAACGGCCGCGCCCCGAGACCATCGTTGATCCGCAGCGCGGCGCCGTAGTGCCGCTCGGCGTCGGCGGTGCGCCCGAGCATCGCGGCCAGCCGGCCGAGGTAGTGTGAGGCCGACCCGACGCACGTCCAGCCGCCGCCCACGACCACGACGCGGTCCGCGTAGGGCAGGATCAGGTCGTAGAGCTTGTCCGCGCAGCTGCGGTCGTCGAGCCGCGCGGCGACCATCGACAGGAGCACCATCGCGACGAGCCAGTTGGCGTCGCGGGGGATGCCGGAGAAGTCGTCGGCCGCGAGCCGCTCGAGCTCGGCCGCCGCGGTCTCCGGGTCCCCCGCCTCGAGCTGGACGAGGGCCAGCGCGCAGCGCCACGCCGGGACCGCCGGGTAGTGCTCCGCGAAGCGCTCGAACGGGTCGCGCAGCTCCCCGAGGCGGCCGCGCAGGCGGTGCAGCTCGAACAGCACGACGGCGCCGGCCTGGAGCGTGTTCGGGTCGAGCATGCGCGACGCGGTCTCGAGCTCCGGCGTCGTGGCGTCGAACAGCTCGCCGGCCTCGTCCAGCCTGCCGGCCAGGAGAGCGCGCATCGAGCCGCGGATCTTCGCGATCCGCAGGTAGTTCGGCTGGCGCAGCTCCTTGGCCTCGCGGGCGTAGGCCTCGAGCTCGGCGTCCGCCGCGGCCATGTTGCCGCGCTCGAGCTCGTCCACGAGCCGCAGCCCGCGGCCCTCGACGGCGAGGTCGCGGTCGCCCGAGCGGGTGGCCACCTCGATCAGCTCGCTCGCCACCTGGAGCCGCTCCTCGAGCCGCTCCGGCCCCCAGCTCACGTAGTGGCGGGCGGCGAGGGCGCCGGCGAGCGCGTGTCCGTCCTCGACGTCGCGGGCCAGGTCGACGGCCTCGCGCGTCAGCGCGTCGGCGCGCTCGCGCGACTCGAAGTAGACGGCGTAGCCGAGGCTCGCGAGGAGTTCGGCGCGGAGGGCGGGCTGGTCGGAGCCGATCGCCTCGAGCGCCTCCTCGATCAGCTCGATCAGCGATCGCTCGATCACGCCGATCTCGAGCTTGCGCGCCACGCCGAGCGCGGCCTGCGCCAGCTCCCACCCGGCGCCCGCGCGCCGGGCGGCGTCGGCCGCGCGGTAGAAGGTGTCCTTGGCCTGCCGGCTGTCGCCGGCGCGTGACTGAGCCTCCCCGAGGCAGTTGTGGAGCCGCGCCTGGTCCTCGCCGGACGCCGCGCCGCGCAGCTCGAACGCCTGGAGCGCGCGGCCGAACAGGTCCGCGGCCTCCTCGTAGGCGAGCAGCGACATCGCCCGGTCCGCGGCGCGGATCGAGTAGTCGACCGCGCGGTCGAGGTCCTGGGCCTCGAGGAAGTGGTGGGCCAGCTCGTCGAGGTGCTCGTCGGGGTCCTCGCCGTAGAGCCGCTCGAGCGTCTCCCCCACGCGGCGGTGGAGGCGGACGCGGCGGGTGACGCCCAGCTCCTCGTACAGGGCCTCGCGGACCAGCGCGTGGGAGAAGCTGTAGCGGCCGGGCCCGTCGGGGTGCACGAGCCGCGCGGCGACGGCCTCGTCCAGCACCTCGAGCAGCCGCTCGCGCGAGACCTCGCCGGCGCGGTGCGGGACCTCGCTCTGCACCTCGTCGCAGACGACCGGTGCCAGCACGTCGACCGGCAGCTGGCGGCCGACCACCGACGCCGCCGAGAGCACCCAGTTGCAGTCCTGCGACAGGCGGTCGAGGCGGCGGCCGACCACCTCGCGCACCCCCTGCGGGATCGTGACCAGCACGTCCGAGAGGTCGGTGTCCGGGCCGAGCCGGTCCTCGGACGCCAGCAGGCTCACGATCTCCGACACGAAGAACGGGTTGCCCTCGGTCTCGTCGTGGACCGCCCTGACGAGCCGGTCGGGCGGGCGGATGCTGGCGGTGACCTCGATGAAGCGGGCCACGTCGGCGCGGGTCAGGCCGCGCAGGGGGACGCGCTCGACGAGGCTCTCGCGGGCCAGCTCGGCGAGCACGTGCGAGAGCGGGTGGCGGCGGCTCAGCTCGACGTCGCGGTAGGTGCCGATCACGAGCAGCCGCGAGCCGGACAGCTCGCGGGCGAGGAACTCGAGGAGGAGCAGCGACGGCGCGTCGGCCCAGTGGAGGTCGTCCAGCACGATCACGAGCGGCTCGCGGCGCGACGCGTTGCGGAGGAACGTCGTGATGCTGTCGAAGAGCCGGAACCGGGCCTGCTCTGGGTCCGAGGTGGGCGGCTCGGCGAGGTCGGGAATGACCTGGTGGAGCTCGGGCACGACCTGCGCTATGTCGGCGGCGCCAGGTCCCATGTCGGCGGCCAGCTCGCCGGCGCCGCGCTCGGCGATGTACGCGCGCGCGACCTGCACCCACGGCCAGTACGCCGGCGCGCCCTCGGCCTCGTGGGCGCGGCCGATGAGGACGCGGGCGCCGCGCAGGCGCGAGTACGTGACGAGCTCGAGGGCGGTCCGCGTCTTGCCGATCCCGGGCTCGCCGACGAGCATCACGAGCCGCCCGCGGCCGGCGAGCGCGTCCTCCAGGCTCGCGCGGAGGCGCTCGACCTCCGCCTCCCGGCCCACGAAGACGCCCTCGGCCAGCGAGCCGACGCGGTCCGGCCCGCCGCCGTTCGAGGAGGCGTGCTCGTCGCGCTCGGTGGCGTGGCGGGCCTGGTGAAGCGCGGCCCGCACGGCGCCGGCGTCCGGGTAGCGGTCGGCGGGGTCCTTCTCGAGCAGCCTGAGGACGACCTCCTCCAGCTCGCGCGGCAGCTCGGGGTTGTGCCAGCTCGGCGCGACCGGCTCCGCGCTCGTGTGCTGCGAGATCACCGACACCGCGCTGTCCGCCACGAACGGCGGCCGGCCGGTGACCATCTCGTAGAGGAGCGCGCCGAGCGAGTAGAGGTCGCTGCACGCGTCCGGCGCCTTGCCGAGCGCCTGCTCGGGGGCCATGTAGGAGACGGTGCCGACGATCACGCCCGTCCGGGTGAGGCGCGAGCGCTCGAGCGAGAAGGCGAGGCCGAAGTCGCCGAGCTTCGCGATCCCGTCCTCGGTGAGCCAGACGTTGGCGGGCTTCAGGTCGCGGTGGACGATGCCGCGGCGGTGGGCGTGCTCGAGCGCGGCCGCCATGCACTCGCCGATCTCGATCGCCTCGGCCACCGGGAGCCGGCCGCCCTCGGCCTCCTCGAGGCGGACGTCGAGCGATCCGCCGGCCATGTACTGGCTGACGATGTAGGGCTCGCCGCGCTCCTCGCCGATGTCGAAGACCGGCACCACGTTCGGGTGGTCGCCGAGGCGGGCCATCGCCTGGGCCTCGCGCTCGAGCCGCAGCCGCGCGGCCTCGTCGAGGTCCTCGGTCTTGAGGGTCGCGATCGCGACGTCGCGGTCGAGGACCGTGTCGTGCGCGAGGTAGACCAGCTTGCGCCCGCCCTCGCCGAGGAAGCGCTCGACGCGGTAGCGGCCGTCGGCCAGGCGCGACGGCGGGTCGCGGTGCTGCGGCGCGCCGTCGACGCGCGGGGCGCCTCCGTTGCCGTCGCCCGCGCTCCGCCCGGCCCCGTTCCCGGCGCCGGCGGCGGCGGTCTCCGCCGTCGGGTCGGCGAGCTGGGTCCCGCAGCCAGGGCAGAAGCGCAGCGTGGGCGGGTTGAGGCGGCGGCAGCTCGGGCACGGGCGCTCCTCGGCCATCGGCCTGCCGCAGCCGCCGCAGAACCGCGCGTCGCTGGGGTTCTCGAAGCCGCAGGAGCGGCACGTCATGCGTCGAGTTTCGCATGCGCGGGCCTCCGGGCTGCGCGCTTTCCGTCACACGAGCGGCGCGGCGCGGCCGGTACGGTTCCCGAGTGGCCGCCACCGAGCAGGGCCAGCGGTACGTCCCGGCGCTCAGGTTCGAGCGCCTCACGACCTTCTACGACCCGGTCGTCCGGCTCACGATCCGGGAACGCCGGTTCAAGGACCGGCTGCTGGAGCAGGCGGCGATCGCGCCCGGGCAGCGCGTCCTCGACCTCGGCTGCGGGACCGGCACGCTCGCGATCTGGGCCGCGGAGCGCTCGCCCGGGGCCGAGCTCGTCGGGCTCGACGGCGACGAGGAGGTGCTCGACCGGGCGCGGCGCAAGGCCGCCGAGGCGGGCGTGGCGGTGCGGTTCGACCGCGGCCTGTCCTACGACCTCCCCTACGGCGACGACTCGTTCGACCGCGTGGTGTCGAGCCTGTTCTTCCACCACCTGAAGCCGGACGCCAAGCGGCGGACCGTGCGCGAGGTCGCCCGCGTCCTGCGACCCGGCGGCGAGCTCCACGTCGCCGACTTCGGCCGCCCCGCCGACCCGCTCCAGGCCGCGATCTTCGCCGTCTTCCGCCGCTTCGACGGCGAGGAGGAGACGCGCGACAACGCGGCCGGCCGGCTGCCCGACGTGTTCGCCGAGGCCGGGCTGGCGGACGCGCGCGAGCGCGGGGGCGCGCTGCGGACCGTGTACGGGACGCTGGCGTTCTACTCGGCGCGGCGGGCTTAGGCGCGTCGGCGGGGACCGACCCCGCGGCGACCGCACCGCCTCCGGGTCAGCCGCGGCCAGCGTTCGGGCGGCGATGCGCCGGCTTCGGTCAGCCCGCGGCCAGCGTTCGGGCGGCGACGCGCCGGCGCCGGTCAGCCCGCGGCCAGCGACCAGGCGGCGGCGCGGAGCTCCTCCGCGGCAGCGGCCGCCGCGGCGGCCGCGTCGCCTCCGCGGCCGGCGTGCGCGTCGACGATCGAGCGCGAGGCCGTGACAAGGCCGGCCGCCGGGTGCGGCTCGAAGGCCGCCGCCAGCGACGCCACGTCCCCGCCCTGGGCGCCCACGCCCGGGAGCAGGAGGATCGCGCGCGGCATCAGCTCGCGAAGGCGGCCCAGCAGCTCGGGGCGGGTCGCGCCGGCGACCGCGCCGACGGCCGAGAGCCCGCAGTCCCCGACCGCGGTCGCCCCGAGCTCGTCGACCATCCGCGCGAGCGACTCGTGGAGCGGGCGCTCCGCCGGCTCGTCCTGGAGCTCGGCGGCCCCCGGGTTCGACGTGCGCACCAGGCAGAAGACGCCGGCGCCGGCCGCGGTCGCCGCCCCGACCAGCGGCTCGAGCGAGTCGCGGCCAAGGAGCGGGTTGGCCGTGAACGCGTCCGCGCCGAGGCCCGGAACCGCCCCGTACGGCCCAGGCGTCTCGCCGACGAGGGCCTGCGCGTAGGCGCGGGCGGTGACCGGCACGTCGCCGCGCTTGCCGTCCACGATCGCGAGCAGCCCCCGCGACCGGGCGTGACCGAGCGCGCCGGCGAGCGCGGACCAGCCCGGCGCGCCGAGCCGCTCGAAGCACGCCGCCTGGAGCTTGACCGCCACGCACGCCGGCCCGGCCGCGTCGATCGCCGCGCGGCAGTGCCGCGCGACGGCCGCGGCGGTCCGCTCGGCGACGCTCGGGTCCGGAGCGAAGGGCGCCGTGGCGGGGCCCCCCGCGCCCGCGGCCGCGCCCGGCTCCGCGCTGGCGGCGTCGGGTGCCGCCGACTCCGGCGGCCGCAGGTCCAGAGCCGCCCGCTCGAGCGCCGCGGGGCCCGGAGCCGCCGGCTCCGGTGCCGCGGGGTCGAGAGCCGCCGGCCACAGCGCCGCCGGGTCCGGGTCGAGCCCGAGCACGATCTGGCTGCGGCGCTCCTCGACGAGCCGCGTCAGCCGGTCGGGGAAGGACGGAGGCACCGGTCTACCGGCCGCTCGCCGCCGAGCCGCAGCCGCTCGTCGCCGAGCCGCTGTCGCCCGTCGCCAAACCGCGATCGCCGGTCGCCGAGCTGTGGTCGCCCGTCGCCGAGCCGCGGTCGCAGTTCGCCGAGCCGCGCCCGGCGATGGCCCTCGGGGCTCTCACCGCCCTCACGGCGTCGCCGATCCTGTGCGCGTCGGGAGGCCCGCTGCGACCGCCGCGGCTTCGGCGGTCGCCGACGGCAGCGGGACCGGGGATGTCAGCCGCGCCGGATCAGAAGCCGCCGCCGCCTCCGCCGCCGCCGCCCTTCACGGCGCTCTTGAGCGCCGAGCCCGCGCTGAAGCGCGGCACGCGCGACGCCGCGATCTGGATCCGCTCGCCCGTCTGCGGGTTCACGCCCTGGCGGGCGCCGCGGTCAGCGACGGTGAACTTGCCGAACCCCGTGAAGCTGACCTCGCCACCGCGGGACAGGGTCTCCTGGATCACGTCCAGGACGGCGTCGACCGCGCCGGCGGCCTCGCCCTTCCCGAGCCCGGACTTGCTAGCCACCTGGTCAACGAACTCCTGCTTTGTCACCTTTCCCCCTTTTCGGAGTGGAACGTCGGCGAAGCTAACAGCGGTCACGGACGACTTCGCGGCGAATTCCGCTCTGGAAAGGGATTTTTCGTCGACGGAGCGGGTTTTTCCGCATTCCAGAGCCGGAAATCCGCCGAGGGTCGAGCGCTGGCGGCCCCGGCGATAGCCGCCGATTGCCGAGGCCGGCGGGTCCGGCGACGGCGGGCTCAGGCGCCCGAGACCGACATCTCGCGCAGCAGCATCGGGGCCGCGCGAACGCTGCCGCCGAACGGGACCCAGCGGGCCTCGGAGCCGATCGCCTCGACCGCTCGCAGCATCGACACGAGGTCGCTCGCGATCGTGATCTCGCGGACCGGCTGGGCCAGCTCCCCGCCCTCGATCAGCCTTCCGGTCGCGCCGACCGAGAACGTGCCTGACACCGGGTTGACGCCCGAGTGGAGCCCGGCGACGTCCGCCACGTAGAGGCCGTCGCCGGCGCGCCGCACGAGGTCGTCGAGGGTGCCGCCGCCGGAGGCCGCGCCGCCGCCGGATGCCGAGCCGCCCGGGTCGCCGGACGCCGCGCCGCCCGGGGCCGCCTCCACGATCAGGTTGCTCGCGCCCACGCTCGGCGGGGTCCGGTACGACGACCGCGCGGCGCTGCCGGTCGACCCGCGACCCGCCTTCCGCCCCGTGCGCGCGTCGAACAGGAAGGTCAGCAGCCGGCCGTCCTCGACCAGCGGCACGCGCCTGCGCGGCGAGCCCTCGCCGTCGAACGGCGACGTCGCCGGTCCGTCCGCCACCGTGCCGTCGTCGACGAGTCGCAGCAGCGGGTCGGCGATCTCCTCGCCCTCGCGCCCGGCGAACAGCGACCTTCCGCGCTGGACCGCGTCGGCCGAGAGCATCCCGCCGATGAACCCGGCGAAGCTCGCCGCCACGAAGGCGTCCAGCACGACCGGACAGCGCCGGCTGGCCGGCTGGCGCGCCCCCGCGAGCGCGGCGGCGCGCTCGGCGGCCTCGGTCCCGACCGCCTCGGCGTCGAGCCCCTCCGGCCCGCGGCCGAGGCCGAGGCCGAGGCCCGTCATCAGGTCGGCGCCCTCGCCCGCGAACGCGGTCGCGTAGGCCCAGGCGGCGCTCGACTCGAACGAGCCGGCGAACCCGCGGGAGTTCGCCAGCGCCGCCTCGCCGTCGCTGTCGGCGTAGACGACCTGCTCGACCTGCGTGACGCTCGGGTGCGCGCGAGCCGCCCGCTCGACGGCCAGGGCCAGGTCGACCTTGCGCTCGGTGGTCCAGGTCGGCAGCTCGGCCGAGCGCAGGCCGCCGACGTCGGCTGCGCCGCACTCGTCGGGCAGCCCCGCGTGCTCGTCCGGGTCGGCCACGCCGGCCGCCTCCCGGGCCGCGGCGGCGAGCGCGGTCAGGCCGGCCTCGCTCGCGTCGGTGCCGTACGCGTACCCCCACCGGCCGTCCAGGAACGCCCGGACGCCGACCCCGCTGCTCGTCGCGTCGGTCAGGCTCTCGACGCCGCCGTCGTAGACGCGGATCTCGCGCTCGACCGTGCGGTCGACGAACGCCTCGGCGTCGGACGCGCCCGTCGCGAGCACGGCCTCGACCGCCCGCGCGGCGATCGACTCGAGGCTCACGCGCCGGTCCCGCCGACGGTGAGCGCGCCGATCCGCACGTGCGGCTGGCCGACCCCGGCCGGCACCCGCTGGCCCGCCTTGCCGCAGTAACCGGTGGCGATCTCGAGGTCGGCGGCGATCCCGTCGATCGCCATCAGCGCCTCGAGCCCGTTGCCGATCAGCGTGGCGCCGCGGACCGGCGCCGTCACCCGGCCGCCCTCGATCAGGTAGCCCTCGGAGACGCCGAACACGAAGTCGCCGGTCGCAGGCTCGACCTGGCCGCCGCCGAACGAGACGGCGTAGAGGCCGCGCGCGGTGCCCTCGATCAGCTCCTCCGGGGTCGACCCGCCGGGGCCGAAGAAGGTGTTGGTCATCCGCGGCACCGGCAGGTGCCGGAACGACTCGCGGCGGCCGTTGCCGGTCGACGCGACGCCGTCCCTGCGCGCGCGCAGGAGGTCGTAGAGGAACGAGGTCAGCCGGCCGTCCTCGATCACCGTGGTCCGCTGCGTGGGGGCGCCCTCGTCGTCGATCCCGTCGCTGCCCCACGCGCCGGCGCGCGACCCGTCGTCGTAGGCGGTGACGAAGTCGGGCGCTACGCGCTCGCCGAGCCGGCCCGCGTAGACGCTGGCGCGCTTCTGGACGGCGTCGGCCTCCAGCCCGTGCCCGACGGCCTCGTGGAGGAGCACGCCGCCGAAGCCGTTCCCGACGACGACCGGCATCCGGCCGGTCGGCGCCTCGCGCGCGTCGAGCAGGGCGAGGGCCTTGCGGGCTGCGCTCTCGGCGACCTCCTCGGGGCGGTCGGCCACCAGCTCGAAGCCGGCGTGCCCGCCGCGGGTCTCGGTTCCGGTCTCGACGGTGCCGTCGCGGCGGGCGACCACCTGGACAGACAGGCGCACCCGGGTCCGGTCGTCGGCCGCGGCGACGCCGTCCGAGTTGAACACCTCGACGACGCGGCGCCCCTCCGCGTAGCCGACGGTCACCTGGCTCACCTCGCCGCCGGCGGCGCGGGCGGTCTCGTCGCAGGCGCGGAGGAGGCCGGCCTTGCGCTCGGCGTCGACGTCCTCGGGCCGCAGCTCGACCGGGTGGAGCCCGCGCGGCGCGGACGGCGCCGAGAGCCCGGCCGCGCGTGCGCTCCCTGCGCGCGCGGCCTGCGCCACCGACTCCGCCGCGCGCAGCAGCTCGTCCTCGCCCAGCCCGTCGACGTGCCCGAAGTAGGTCGCCTCGCCCGCGACGACCCTCACGGAGGCGCCGCGCTCGACGCCCGTCTGCGGCCGCTCGATGCGCCCGTCGTCGAGGGACAGGGCCAGGCCGCTCCGCTCCTCCGCGTAGACCTCCGCGAGGTCGCCGCCGTGGCGAAGCGCCGCTTCGATCACCCTCGCGGCGAGCTGCGGCGGGAGCAGCGTCATCCCGCGCCGTCGCGCTCGCCGGCGGCGAGGTCGACCAGCCGCTCCGCCGTCTCGACCAGCTCGGCGTGGGCGTCGCCGCCCGCGGGCACGACCCTGGGCTGCCCGGTGGCGTCGTACAGGAGGACGCGCGGCTCGCGGTCCCGCTGCCGCCGCCTCACGGTGCCGGCGATCGTGTCGGCGATGCGCGACAGCGAGCCGCGCTGCTCCCTCACCCGGCCCCCCCGAGGTCGTCCAGCACGCGGCGCAGGTCGTAGAACATCAGCGAGGAGAGGGCGAACCGACCGGTCACGACCGCGAGCGACCAGGAGTCGTCGCGCACGCAGAAGACGGCGCCGCGCGCGGTCGAGACCTCGAGCTGCGAGACCGGCCGCTCGCCGCGGGCGGCGGCGCGGTCGGCCCGCTCGAGCAGCTCGACCACCAGCTCGCGGACGCGCTCGCCGCGCTCGTCGTCCCCCTCCCACGAGGCGGCCAGCCGGCCGGCCGAGTCGAGCAGGACGCCGGCGCGGATGTCGGTGGAGAGCTCGCCGAGGTAGTCGAGGGCCAACTCGGGGGTCAGTGCGGGTCCGGCCACCTGACGGGCAGAATAGCGGCGTGCCCCTCTCCCGAATGGCGTGGATCGCGACCGTCGCCGCGTGCGTGATCGCGGCGATCCTGGTGCTGGTGAACGGCTACGTGGGCTACTTCTTCGTGCTGCTCGCGGTGGGCGCGTCGGCGGCCGTCAACCTGCGCTGAGGGGGTCGTCCGGCGGGGCGGTCGCCTCCCGCGGCCGCTCCGGCTCGATGTGGATCAGGACGTCCGCGCGGTGGACGCGGCGGCGGATCTCCGCCTGCAGCTCGTGGCTCAGCGCGTGCGCGCGCTCGAGGGTCGTGCCGGGGCGGAACTGGACGTGCAGGTCGATGTAGCGGCGGCTCCCCGCGCGCCGCGCCCTGAGCTTGTGGTAGCCGGCGACCTCGGCGGTCCCGCTGCCGTCGATCGCCTCACCTATCGCAGCGAGCTCGTCGTCGGGCAGCGCCTCGTCCACGAGCACGCGCGACGACCGCGATATGAGCCGGACGCCCGCCCACACGATCGCGGCGGCCACGGTCAGCGCGGTGATCGGGTCGAGCGCCTCGACGTCGAGGACGGCCACGAGCACGAGCGCGACCAGCACCCCCAGCGAGGTGGCCGCGTCGGTCCGGAGGTGCGCCGCGTCGCCCTCGAGCGCGGGCGAGTCCGTGGCCTCGGCCTGGCGGTAGAGGTAGGTCGAGACGCCGAGGTTCGCGACCGCCGAGAACGCCACCACCCCGATGCCGAACCCGAGCGACTCGATCGGCCGCGGGTCGGCCAGCCGCCGCACCGACTCGAACACGATGATCCCGGCGCCCACGAGGATCAGCACGCCCTCGAGGGCCGCGGCGAGGTTCTCGACCTTCTCGTGGCCGTACGGGTGCGACTCGTCGGCCGGCTCCTCGGCCTTGCGCACCGAGAAGAAGGCGACGAAGGAGGCCATGAGGTCGATGCTCGAGTGGACCGCCTCGGTGACGATCGCGACCGAGCCGGTGAGCCCGCCGGCGACGATCTTCAGGAGGATCAGGACGGCGTTCGAGACGATCGACAGGCGAGCCGCGCGGGCCTTGCGGTCGCCGACGCGGCCGTCGGCGGCGGCGATCACTGGGCGCCTCGCTGCGGCCCGGCGCCCGGGACGCTCGGGTTCTCGCGTTCGGCCAGCCAGTCGCGCAGCGCGCGTGCGGCGCGGCCGCGGTGGCTGATCGCGTCCTTCTCGTGCGGCGGGAGCTCGGCCATCGTGCGCCCGTCGTCCGTGTCGGCGGGGACGAACGCCGGGTCGTAGCCGAACCCGCCGCTGCCGCGCGGCTGCGCGGCGAGCGTGCCCTCGCAGCGACCCTCGAAGAAGGTGACCTCGCCGCCGGGGGCCAGGTGGGCGAGCACGCACGCGTATGCGACCCGCCGGTCGCCGTCCGCCGGCACCTCGCGGAGCAGCTTGTCGAGGTTCTCCTGGTCGGTCGCGTCCTCCCCGGCGAAGCGGGCCGAGCGCACTCCGGGTGCGCCGCCGAGGGCGACCGCCTCGATCCCGGAGTCGTCGGCGATGGCCTCCATGCCGGTCGCGGCCGCCGCCGCGCGCGCCTTTATCGCCGCGTTGTCCGCGAACGTCTCGCCGGTCTCGGGTGGGAGCTCGACGACCTCCGGCAGCGGCACTAGCTCGACGTCCGGCAGCAGAGCGCGGAGCTCGTGCAGCTTGTGCTCGTTCCGGGTCGCGAGCACGATCCGCACCTCGAGCCCCTCAGGTGCCGGCCGGCGCGGCGACGGCCTCCAGCTGGGCGGCGCGCAGCCGGTCGATGCCCGCCGCCGCGAGCGCGAGCAGCTCGTCGAGGGACGCGCGTGAGAGCGGGGTCCGCTCGGCCGTCGCCTGCACCTCGACCAGACCGCCGTCGCCGGTCATGACCACGTTGGCGTCGACCTCGGCGGTCGAGTCCTCCGAGTAGTCGAGGTCGAGCAGGGCCTGACCGCCCACGACGCCGCAGGAGACGGCGGCCACCGACTGGGTGAGCGGCATCGCGGCGAGCTGGCCCGCCTCGACCAGCCGCGCGCACGCGAGGTGCAGCGCGACGTAGGCGCCGGTGATCGCGGCGCAGCGGGTCCCGCCGTCGGCCTCGAGCACGTCGCAGTCGAGGTAGACGGTCCGCTCGCCGAGCGCCTTGAAGTCGACCACCGCGCGGATCGAGCGCCCGATCAGCCGCTGGATCTCGATGGTGCGGCCGTCCGGCCGGCCGCGCGAGACGTCGCGCTGGCGGCGCTCGCCGGTCGAGGCCGGGAGCATCCCGTACTCGGCCGTGACCCACCCGCGACCCTCCCCGCGCATCCAGCGCGGGACGTCCTCGACCGCCGACGCCGTGCAGATCACCCGCGTCCCGCCGGCGGCCATCAGCGCCGACCCGGTCGCGGTGCGGACGAAGCCGGACTCGATGAGGACCGGGCGGAGGTCGGGGGCGGTGCGGCCGTCCCGGCGCGTGGCGGTAGCGGCGCTCGCCGCGCCGCCGGTAGCAGCGCCGGCCGAGTCGGCGCCAGAGCCGGTCACGCCGCCTCCGCGCCGGTCACGCGGCCCTCCGCGTGCGCCTTCGCGCGGTCGGGGACTCCGGCTCCGCCGCCGGGACGGCCACGGCGTCCGGCGCCTCGACCTCGACGTGCCGGACCTCGCCGAGCGGCAGCTGGAGGAACCTCGTCCCGAGGCGCCGGAACTCGCCCGGGTCGCCCGAGCACAGGAAGCGGTACTCGCCGCGGCGGGAGTCGGGGCCCGCGAGGTCCGCCGCCGCGAGCTCGCGCTCGACGGCGTCGGCGATCGCCTGGCCCGAGCCGACCAGCGTGACGCCGCGTCCCAGCTCGCGCTGGAGCATCGGCCGCACGAGCGGGTAGTGGGTGCACCCGAGGATCGCCGTGTCGACGCCGGCCGTCCGGAGCGGGGCGCAGTACTGCTCCACCAGCGCGACGACGCGATCGTCGACCTCGGCCCCCGCCTGGATGAGCGGCGCGAGCGCAGGGCAGGCCACGGAGTGGAGCGACGCTCCGGGCGCCGCGACCCGAAGGGCGTGCCCGTAGGCGCCGCTCGCCACCGTGGCCGCCGTCGCGAGCAGCCCGATGCGCCCGGTGCGGGTGACCGCCGCGGCCAGCCGGGCCTCCGGCTCGACGACCGCGACGATCGGCGCCCGGTCGGCGAACGTCTCGCGCAGGGCGGGCAGCGCGGCGGCCGTGGCCGAGTTGCAGGCGACCACCAGCAGCTTCGCGCCGTCCGCGAGCAGCCGATCGGCGAGCTCCAGGGCGAACGCCTCGAGCTGTGCCGGCGCCCGCTCGCCGTACGGGAAGCGCGCCGTGTCGCCCAGGTACACGAAGTCCTCGTGTGGGAGCGAGACCAGCAACTCGTGGAGGACGGTGAGCCCGCCGACCCCTGAGTCGAAGACGGCGATCGGGAGCGTGCGGTCGCTCGGCGCCATGCGGCCATGTTGGCAGAGCGAACCGACGCCGGCCGGTCGCCGGGACCGGCGGTGACGAGCGGGGAAGCCGACTCGCATCTCGCACCCGGGCGATCGGTGCTGCGGCGTCCTAGCCGAGGGGCCCACCGCCACCGGGGTCCCGGGGCGGGTCGGCCGGGCCGGGCGGGTCGGATCCGTCCGCGGGATCGGGCAGGTCGGTTCGGTCCGCGGGATCCGGTGGGTCGGGTTGGTCCGCCGGGCCGCTCGGCCAGGATGGATCGTCCGGGCCGGGCGGGTCGCCGTGTGAGAAGCCGTCGCCGTCCCCGGTGGGGGCGTCCTCGGTTGGCACGGTGTCCGCGGGCGCGCTGTCGGGTTCCGCGGCGGGCGCGCCGTCGGGTTCCGCGACGGTGGCGTCTTCGCTGTCCGTAGTCGGCGCGTCGTCGGCGGGCGCGGCCTGCGCCTCGTCGGCGTCCGGCGCCGGCGCCTTGTCGACGTCCGGAGCCGGCGCGTCGTCGACGTCCAGAGCATGCGCCTCGCCGGCGGGCGCGATCGGCGCGTCGCCGGCGTCCGGGGCCTTCGCCTCGTCGTCGGCCTCCGGAGCCGGCGCGTCGTCGACTTCCGCGGCGTGCGCCTGGTCGACGTCCGGAGCCGACGCGTCGTCGACGTCCGGCGCCGGCGCCTTGTCGACGTCCGCGATCGGCGCGTCGGCGTCCGGGGCCTGCTCGTCGCGGCCGGGCGCGTCGTCCGGGCCGGCCGGCACCCCGTCGGTGGCCTCCGTGTCGTCGCCGACCTCGAGCGCGCCGACGGCGGTCGGTCCCGTCTCGTCCGAGTCGGGGTCGTGGACCGCGACCGGGTCGAGGAGCTCGAGCTGGTCCGCCTGCACCTGGTAGCGGACCCGCCGCTCTCCCGCCGGGGTGATCCACTCGTGCAGCTCGATGCGTCCGGCCACGCCGATCCTGCCGCCGACGCCGATCTGCGCCCACACCTCGCGGGCCTGCCAGCCGCCCGTGGTCACCTCGACGTACACGACGCCGGGCTGCCTGAGCCCGCCGCGCGCGATGCGCGGCACAGCGAGGCGTATCGCGCAGACCTCCTCCCCACTCTCCGCGATCCTGAGCTCGGGCGGGTCGGCTACACGGCCTATGAGGCTGACGGAGTTCACTCCGCCGGTGTTCGCGAGCGACGACCCCGTCCCCGCTGCAACGCGAACGGCGGGTGACGACCGCCGACGTTCGGCGCGCGGTTGCGTCGATCGCGGGCGTTCGGCGGGGTGCCGGCTCTCCTGGCCACCCCCCGTTCGTCGGGTTGCGCTCCGCGGTGTGGCGGGCCTGGAGGCCGTTCTGTGCAGGTGACCCTCGCCTCCGCGCTCGGCGCGGCCCTTCGCGGCCGGCTCCCGGCGGGCCCGCTCCGCGCGGCGCGCAGGCCCTCCGCGGGTCCGCGCCTCGGGCTCCGCCCGACGCGGGCGCTCAGGCCGGCGCGCGCTCAAAACTGGACCTTCCGAACCGCGTCCTTGATCTTGCCGACGATCGCGTCGCCGAGATCCTTTCCCTGGTCGGTCTTGTAGCCCTTCATGGCGGCCACGACGCCGGCCATGACGAGCGCGACGAGCAGGATGAGCGCGACGTACTCGACGGTGCCCTGGCCGGCGGTCGACCGAAGCCGGTGGAGGGCGTGGGCGAGCGTTGCGTGCAGGCGTGCGACGGTGCGGAGCATGGGTGTTGCCTCCCTTGGATGAAGTGGAGGCGCGATCGTCGCGGGTCAGGGGTTACGAGAAAAGACGCGCGTGTGACGATTTGGCGACGGGAGTGTGACGGGAGTGTGAAATGGCGGCCCGGGCGCCGGGGAGCCGGGCGGGGAGCCGAGCGAAGCGGCGGGAAGCGGGGCGGTGGAACGGCGGCGCTACGGCGAAGCGGCGGGAACCCCGGGTGCGGCGGCGGCCGCCGATACGCTCACGCCGCCATACGGGTCCTGCTCGTGACCAGCACGTACCCCACGCCGGCGCGGCCCGCGCTCGGCGGCTTCGTGCGCGACCAGGTCGAGTCGCTCCGCGCCGTCGAGGGCCTCGACCTCGAGCTGTTCGTCTTCGAGCCCGGCGGCCTCAACTACCTGCGCGCCGCGCGCGACCTGCGCCGGAGGTACGCGGGCGAGCGCTTCGACGTCGTCCACGCCCACTACGGGCTGAACGGCTGGAGCGCCCTGGCCGTGCGCGGCGCGCCTCGCATCGTCACCTTCCACGGCACCGACCTCGCCCACCCGGTGGTCGGACCGCTGTCGCGCGCGCTCGTCCGGCTGGTCGACGTGCCGGCGCCGGTGTCGGCGAGCCTGGCCAGGCTCGAGCGGAGCGGGCTCCCCGGCGCGGGGACGAGGAGGCGCGCGGCGGTCCTCCCGTGCGGCGTCGACACCGACCGCTTCGCCCCTCGCGACCGCCGCGAGGCGCGGGCGCGACTCGACCTCGACCCGGACGGCCTCTACCTCCTCTTCCCCGCCGACCCGCGAAGGCCGGAGAAGCGCCACGACCGGGCCCGCGCGCTCGCGGAGGCGGCCGGCGCCGAGCTGCTCACCTACGGCGCGGCGCCGCCGGAGCGGGTGCCCGACATGGTCAACGCGGCGAACGCGGTGCTGGCCACGTCCGAGCGGGAGGGGTTCGGCCTGGCGCCGCTCGAGGCGCTCGCCTGCGACGTGCCGGTCCTCGCGACCGACGTGGGGATCGCGCCGCTCGTGCTGCGCGGCCTGGCCGGCGCCCTGTGCGCCCCCTTCGACACCGGCGCCTGGCTGCGAGCGCTGACGCCGCACCTGGACCACCCGGACCCGCGGATCGAGGGCCGCGCGCGCGCCGCGCTGTTCGATCGCAACCGCATGGCGGCCCGCGTGTTCGAGGCGTACCGGGACGTCGCAGGCCGGTCTGAAGCCGGTGGAGCGCCGCTATAGTGGCGCGCCGGACGCGACGCAGCGCCGGTGACCAGACGGACTTCCCGATGCGTCCCTCCCTGAAAGCCCTCCGCAACCGCGCAGCCGAGAGAGCGCGCCGCGCCGCCGCAGGCGGCGACGGCCCACCGGCCGGCGCCGACCCGCCCGCGCCGGCCGCCGTCGCGCGCCCGGGCGCGCTCGAGCGGGGGGCGATGCGGCGCCGGCTCAGGCGCCTGGCGCGGACCCGCGAGGCGCTGCTGACCGAGCTGGGCACGCTCGTCATGGAGATGCACCGCCAGGGCCGCCACGACGCGGCGCTCGTCGCCGCGAAGGCCGGCGAGGTCGCCGCGATCGACGCCGAGGCGCGCGGCCTCGCCGCCGCGCTCGGGCACGGCGACGTCCTGGCCAACGTCATCGCCGCCGGGATATCCGGCGCCTGCCCCGGATGCCGCGCCCTGATCGCGACCGACGACCGCTACTGCAGCCGCTGCGGGACCCCGGCGTCGGCGGCCTCGAACGGGCACCGTGCGGACGCGGCCGCGAGCGTGCCGGTCCCCGCCGGGACCGCGCACTAGGGCCGCACGTGCGCCTGCGAAGAGGCAACGGCAACGGCGAGGAGGCCGCGCCGCAGGCGCCGCCGCCGAGCGCGGCCGACCGGGTGGAGGAGCCGACGTCCGTCCTGCCGCCGTCCGGTGCCGACGCGGCGCCGCCGGCAGGCGCGGGCGGGACGCCGGAGCCGGCGGGCGCGGGCGGGACGCCGGAGCCGTCCGGCGCCGGCGCGGCGCCGCCCAGCGCGACCGACCGGGTGGACGCGCCGCCCCCCAGCGCGGGCGAGCGGGTGGCGGAGCCGGCGGCCCCGACCGCCGCGGACCGGGTGGACGCGCCGCCGCCGTCCGCGAGCGACCTCGTCGCCCCCGCCCAGCCCGCCCCCGCCCCCGCCGCGCTGGCCTGCCCGAGCTGCGGCACCCCCGCGCAGCCGGGCCAGGAGCTGTGCGTCGCCTGCGGCGCCCGGATCGCGCGCGCCTACCACCGCCCGCCCGCCTCGCGGCTGCCGCTCGTGCTCGCGGTGATCGGGGTCCTCCTGCTCGGCGCCGGGGTCGGCTACGCGGGCTACGCGCTCCTGTCGGACGACGAGGTCAGCAAGGACGAGGCCGAGAAGGCGTCCGTCGCGACGAAGCCGACCACGACGCCCAATCCAGTTCCGCTGACCGGTCCGACGGGGCCGAGCGGTCCGAGCGGCCCGTCCGGTGCGAGCGGCCCGTCCGGCGTGTCCGGCCCGAGCGGCACGTCCGGCCCCACCATCCCCCCGGCGACGCGCGAGGCGCCGTCGACGCCGTCCCCGACTCCCTCCACCGGCGCGACGCCCGCGTCGTGGCCGGCGGGCAAGACCGCGCACACCGTGGTCCTGGTCTCGGCCAAGTCCCGCTCGTCGGCGGACTCGAAGGCCCGCCAGGCGGTGGGCCGCGGGGTGCCGGCCGGCGTCCTCCACTCCGACGACTACTCGAGCCTCAGGCCCGGCTACTGGGTCGTCTTCGCGGGCCAGTTCGACAGCTCGGAGGAGGCGCGCAAGGCGGCCGACCGCTACGCCGAGCAGGGCTTCTCGGGCGGCTACCCGCGCCTCGTCAAGCCGAAGTGACCGGCAGCGGCCAGCGCCGCCCCACGACCTCGGCCGCCCGGAGCGTCAGCGCGTCGGGCTCGACCGCCGGCGGGTCGCCGCCCGCGTCCAGGGCCGCGAGCGTCGCGGCGACCGACCGCGACAGCGCCGCCAGGTCGTAGCCGCCCTCGAGGACGACCCCGAGCGGCGCCCCGACGGAGTCCGCGAGAGCCCGCGTCCAGAGCGCCATGCGGGCGAACGAGTCCGTCTCGAGCGCGCAGGAGCCCAGCGGGTCGGCGCGGTGGGCGTCGAAGCCCGCCGAGACCAGCACCAGGTCGGGGTCGAACTCCCGCCCCGCCGGCACCACGACGTGCTCGACCAGCGACAGCCACGTCCCCTCGTCGGAGCCGGGCGGCACCGGCAGGTTGATCGTGTAGCCCTCGCCCGGCCCGGAGCCGGTGTCGGACAGCGGCCCCGTCCCCGGATACAGCGGCGACTGGTGGATGCTCGCGAAGAGCACGGAGGGGTCCGAGTGGAAGACGTCGTTCGTCCCGTTGCCGTGGTGCACGTCCCAGTCGAAGACGAGCACCCTGGCGAGCCCGAGGTCATCGAGGGCGTGCCGCGCGGCGACCGCCACGTTGTTGAACAGGCAGAAGCCCATCGCCCGAGCCGGCTCGGCGTGGTGGCCCGGTGGCCGCAGGCCGCAGAACCCGACCGAGGCCTCCCCCGCGACCAGGGCATCGGCCATCGCGCACGCCCCGCCGGCGGCGTGCAGCGCCGCCCGCCACGAGCCCGGGCTCGCGACCGTGTCGGGGTCGAGCGCCCCGCCGCCCGACTCGCAGACCTCGCGGATCGCGGACACGTAGCGCTCCGGGTGGACGGCCGTCAGGGCCTCGCTCGCGACCTCGGGCGCCTCGCGCACCTCGTACCCGAGCCAGTCGCGGTCCCGGAGCTCCGCCTCGATCGCCGGTATCCGCCCGGGCCCCTCCGGGTGGGGGCCGGTCTCGTGCTCGAGCGACGACTCGTGACGGAAGTAGAGCGGAGCCGCGATGCCGGTACGGTAGTTCCCGCTTGCACGCCGAGGGGACAGCGGCGCTCGACACCGACGTGGCGGTCGTCGGAGCCGGCGCGGCCGGCCTGTACGCCGCGCTGGTCGCGGCGCGCGAGGGCGCGCGCGTGGTGCTCGTGTCGCGCTCGCCGCTGGCCGAGTCCGCCAGCTACTGGGCGCAGGGCGGGATAGCCGCCGCGCTCGCAGTCTACGACTCGCCCGAGCGCCACCTCGCGGACACCATGGCGGCCGGCCGCGGGACCTGCCGGCGGAGCGCGGCGCAGGCGCTCTGCGACGGCGCCGCCGCGGCCGTGCGCGACCTCGAGTCGCTCGGCGTGCGGTTCGACGCCGACCGCCGCGGCGCCCTGTCGCTGGGGCTCGAGGGCGGCCACTCGGTCCGCCGGGTGGTGCACGCCGGCGGCAGCGCGACCGGCCGTCGCATAACCCGCGAGCTGTCGGCGCGGGTGGCGATCGACGAGCGGATCGAGGTCCTCGAGAGCACCACGGCCGGCGCCCTCTGGTGCTCGGACGGCCGCTGCGTGGGGCTCCGAGCGGAGCGGGCGGGCGGCGAGGCCGTCGCGCTCCGGGCGCGCGCCACGGTGCTCGCGACGGGCGGCGCGGCCGCCCTATGGGAGCGGACCACGAACCCGCGCGGCGCGATCGGCGCCGGCGTGACGCTGGCCGAGCACGCCGGGGCGAGGCTCGCCGACCTCGAGATGATGCAGTTCCACCCGACCGCGCTCGTCTCGCCCGACCCCGCGCACGACGGGTTCCTGATCACCGAGGCCGTCCGCGGCGAGGGCGCGACCCTCGTCGACGACACCGGGGAGCGCTTCGTCGACGAGCTCGCGCCGCGCGACCAGGTGGCGCTGGCCGTGCAGGAGGTGATGCGCTCGGCACCGGACGCGCGCGTGTTCCTCGACATGCGGTCGATCGACCTGCGGGGGTTCCCGAACGTCGCCGCCGCGCTGCGGCGGGCGGGGCTCGACCCCGCGCGCGAGCCAGTCCCGGTCGCGCCCGCGGCGCACTACACGATGGGCGGCGTGGCGGTCGACCTCGACGGCCGCTCCTCGATCGAGGGCCTGCTCGCCGTCGGCGAGTGCGCGTGCAGCGGGCTGCACGGGGCGAACCGGCTGGCGTCGAACTCGCTCGCCGAGTGCTTCGTGTTCGGGCGGCGGACCGCAACGGCCGCGGCCGCGACCCCCGCGCCGGCGAGCGCGCCGGACGCTCCCCCGGAGCGGGGGCCCGACCCGGTCCCGGACCCCTCGACGCGCGCCGCGCTGTGGACGGGTGCCGGCCTGCAGCGCACGGCGGACGGCCTGAAGCGCCTGCTCGACGACCCGTTCCCGCTCGCCCGCCGGATCGGGGCGTGCGCGCTCGCGCGCGAGGAGAGCCGCGGCGCGCACCAGCGCGCGGACTTCCGCGCCGCCGATCCGGCGCTCGACGGCATGCACGTGACGGTGGCGTCAGGCGAGGAGCCGCGACTCGAGCGCTGGGACTGACGAGGGCTGGCTCCAGCGCGCCAGACGGCGCCCAGGATGGTGCCTCAGCGCCAGCCTGTGGCGGTTAACACAAGCTTAACGTCGCCTTCCTTGTCGATTAGCACAGCGCTGGGATACTGCGCCGCTCGCGAGCCGGACGCTTGCGAGAGGAAGAGAGAAGGGGTGGCATGTATCAGTTCAGTCGCGCCGTCTATCGCGAGCTGAGCCCGCTCATCGCCGCGGGCGACCAGCCGGAGCGGTGCACAGCAAGGCGGCAGCTGCTCGAGTCGTGCGAGGAGGCCTTCAACCGGCTCGCGACCGACCGCCACTACTTCGCGCGACCGACGCGCACGCTGTTCAACGACGTGCGGATGCACTTCGCGATGGCCCGGCAGATGCAGGTCTACCGCGTGATCGACCGCTACGTCAGGGTGGCGTCCGAGTACGTCGTGCAGCGCGAGCGGGACGGCCTCAGCGTCGACGGAACGCCGCTGTGCTGTCACGCGAGCACGCGGAAGGGGACGCCGTGCCAGCGGGTCCCGCTCCCGGGCAGCAAGTACTGCCCGTCGCACAAGCACCTCGAGGAGGGGATGACGGCCGCAGCGGCCTGAGGCCGGCGGGGGACCGGCCTCCGCCGAGGCGGCCCGAGCCGGCGGGGACGGGCCCGAGGCGGCCCGAGCCGGGCGGCGCCGGGCGGCGCCCGTAAGATCCGCCCGTGCAGGTCGCAGTCCCGATCTTCGAGGCGCTCACCGCGCTCGACGCGGTCGGCCCGTACGAGGTCCTGAACCGGCCGCCCGGCTGGGACGTGGTGTTCGTGGCCGCCGAGCTCGGACCGAAGCGGACCGACGACGGCGCCCTGTCGCTCGTCGCCGACGCGACGCTCGCGGACGTGCCGCGCCCGGACGCGATCGTCGTGCCCGGCGGCGCCGGGACCCGGTCGCAGCGGCAGGACGACCTGGTCGAGTGGATCCGCTCGGCGCACGAGCACACGAGCTGGACCGCGTCGGTGTGCACCGGCGCGCTGCTCCTCGGGCGGGCCGGCGTGCTCGAGGGCCGCCGGGCCACCACGCACTGGGCGTTCCTCGACTCGCTGGCCACCTACGGGGCCGAGCCGGTCTCCGAGCGGGTCGTGGAGGACGGCAGGGTGGTCACCGCGGCCGGCGTGTCCGCCGGCATCGACATGGGGCTCCGGCTCGTCCAGCGGGAGCTCGGCGACGACATGGCCCAGGCGATCCAGCTCTCGATCGAGTACGACCCGGCCCCGCCGCTCGACGCCGGGTCGCCGGCGAAGGCGCCGCAGTCGATCGTCGACCTGGTGCGGCTCACGACCGGGCCCGTCGAGGCGACCTGACCCGCCGCGTGCTGCTCGGCGTCGACGTCGGCGGCACGTTCACCGACGCCGCGCTGCTCGACGGCGACCGGCTGGTCACCGCCAAGGCGCCGAGCACGCCGCGGGACCAGTCGGAGGGCGTGATCGCGGCCGTCGAGGCGGCGCTCGACCGCGCGGGCGCCGAGCCGTCGGCGGTCGAGCGGTTCGTGCACGGGATGACGGTGGGGACGAACGCCCTGCTCGAGGGGCGGGTCGCGCGAACGGCGCTGCTCGCGACCGAGGGGTTCGTCGACCTCGAGGAGCTCGGCCGCCAGGCCCGGCCCGACCTCTACCGGCTCTGCGCCGGCCACCCGCCCCCGCTGGTGCCGGTGGAGCTGCGCGTACCGGTGCCGGAGCGGACCGGGCCGGACGGGGTTCTGCGCGCGCTGGACGAGGAGGCCCTCGGGGAGGCGGTCGACGGCCTGCTCGGCGGCGCCGGCGGCGAGCGCGTCGAGGCCGTCGCCGTCTGCCTCCTCTGGGGCTTCAGGCACCCCAAGCACGAGCGGCGCGCCGGCGAGCTCGTGTCCGAGCGCGGCGAGGACGTCCACGTCTCCGCCTCGCACGAGACCGCCGCGGTCTTCCGCGAGTACGAGCGCTGCGCCACCACGATCGTCGACGCCGCCCTCTCCCCCCTCCTCCGCCGCTACCTCGAGCGGCTGGCCGGCCGGGCCCGGGACGCCGGCCTCCCCGTCCCCGAGGTGATGCTCTCCGGCGGCGGCGTGGTCGACGCCGCGACCGCCGCCCGCCACGGCTCCTGGACCGTGCTCTCCGGCCCGGCGGGCGGAGCGGTCGGCGCGGCCCGGCTCGCCGAGCGGGCCGGCCGGCCGGACGCCGTCGGCCTCGACATGGGCGGCACGTCGTGCGACGTGTCGGTCGCGAGCGAGGGGCGCGTCCGGTCCACGGGCGGCCGCGAGGTCGGCGGCCGCGCGCTCGCGCTGCCGATGGTCGACGTGCACACCGTGGGCGCCGGCGGCGGCAGCGTCGCGTGGCGGGACGCCGGCGGCGCCCTCCGCGTCGGCCCGCGCTCGGCGGGCGCCGACCCCGGCCCGGCCGCCTACGGCCGCGGCGGGACCGAGCCGACGGTGACCGACGCCAACCTGGTGCTCGGCTACCTCGACCACGCGTCGCCGCTCGCAGGGGGCGTAGAGCTGGACCGCGAGGCCGCAGAGCGCGCGGTCGGCGGGCTAGGCGAGCGCCTCGGGCTGTCGGCGGTCGAGACCGCGGCGGGGATCGTGCGCGTGGCCGGCGCCGAGATGGCCCGCGCCGTCCGCGTCATGACGGTCGAGCGCGGGACCGACCCGCGCGACCTCGCGCTGCTCGCGTTCGGCGGCGCCGGCCCGCTCCACGCCGCGGCGATCGCCGGCGAGCTGGACATGCGCCGGGTGCTCGTGCCGCGCTCGTCGGGAGTGCTCTCGGCGGTCGGCCTGATCGCCTCGGAGCGGCGCCGCGACCTGGTCGAGAGCGTGCTGCTCGCCGGCGACGACCTCACCCGCGAGGCCGTGGCCGCGGTGGTCGACCGGCTGGCGGGCCGCGGCCGCGACGAGCTCGGCGAGCCCGGCGCCGAGGTGCGCGCCGAGTACGACCTCCGCTACTCGGGCCAGGCGTTCGAGCTCACGGTCCCCGGCGATCCCTCGCCCGACCCCGGCGACCTGCGCCGGGCGTTCGACGCCGCGCACGAGGAGCGCTACGGCCACGCCGACCCGGACGCCGCCCTGGAGCTCGTCACCGTGCGGGTCGCGACCGCGATGCCGGCCGCCGACCTGCCCGCCGACCGGCCGGGCGACGAGCCGGAGCGGGCGCACCGCGAGGCGACCTTCGACGGCGAGCGCGTGCGGGCCGAGGTCGTGCGGGGCGTCCCGGCCGGCGACCTGGAGGGCCCCGCGATCGTCGAGCTCGCCGAGGCCACGCTCGTCGTCCCGCCCGGCTGGAGCTGCCGCGCCGGCGACGACGGCACGATCGAGATGGAGCGGCCGCGGACCCGGTGACCCTCCAGGTGATGGTCGGCGCGCTGCGCTCGGCCTGCGAGGAGATGGGCGTGGTGCTCGTCCGCTCCGCCCACTCGGCGAACATCAAGGAGCGCCGCGACGCCTCGACCGCCCTGTTCGACGCCAGCGGCGAGATGGCCATGCAGGCCGAGCACATCCCTGTGCACCTCGGCGCGATGCCGTCGGCGGTCGGGGCGGTGGCCGCCGAGCGGCCGGAGCCGGGCGACGCCTGGATCCTCAACGACCCCTACCGGGGCGGCACGCACCTGCCGGACATAACGGTCGTCTCGCCGATCCACGTGGACGGCGAGCTGGCCGGCTACGCGGCGAGCCGCGCCCACCACGCCGACGTGGGGGGACGGGTGCCCGGGTCGATGCCCGCCGACTCGCGCACCCTCGACGAGGAGGGCGTCGTGATCGAGCCGTCGCGCCTCGTCCGCGGCGGGGAGCTCGACCGCGAGCTGCTCGACGGCCTCACCTCGCGCATGCGCGGCCCGCGACAGCGGGTGGCCGACCTCCGCGCCCAGCTCGCCGCGAACCGCGCCGGCGCCGCCCGGCTGGCCGACCTCGCCGACCGGTACGGGCTCGACGCCGTGCGCGAGGCGATGGCCGCGACGCTCGACTACGCCGAGCGCCGGACCCGAGCCGGGATCGAGGCGCTCGGCGACGGCGTGCGCGAGGCGAGCGACGTGCTCGAGGCGGCGGACGGCGACCTCGAGCTGCGCCTCCGCGCCCGCGTGGACGGCGGCTCGCTCACGCTCGACTTCAGCGGCTCGGCCGGCCAGCACGACGGCAACCTCAACTGCCCGCTGGCGGTCACGCTCTCGGCCTGCTACTTCGCCGTCCGGGTGCTGGCGGACCCCGACGTGCCGCCGTGCGCCGGCGCCTACCGGCCGGTCGAGGCGATCGCGCCGGAGGGCTCCCTGCTGAACGCCCGCCCGCCGGCCGCGGTCGTGGCGGGCAACGTGGAGACCTCCTCGCGCGTGGCCGACCTCGTGCTCGCCGCGTTCGGCCGGGCGCTCGGGCAGGGCACGATGAACAACCTCACGCTCGGCAACGACCGCTTCACCTACTACGAGACGATCGGCGGGGGCCAGGGCGCCTGCCCGGACGCCGACGGGCCGAGCGCCGTGCACGTGGCCATGAGCAACACGCTCAACACGCCGGTCGAGGCGCTGGAGCTGGAGTTCCCGCTCCGGGCGGTCGAGTACTCGGTGCGGCGCGGCTCGGGCGGGGGCGGCGAGCGGCGCGGCGGCGACGGCGTGGTGCGCGAGGTCGAGGCGCTCGAGGACGTCGAGTTCTCGCTGCTCACCGAGCGCCGGCGCACCCGTCCGCCGGGCGCGGGCGGCGGCGAGCCGGGGGCGGCCGGCCGGAACCTGCTCGACGGCGAGGAGCTGCCGCCCAAGGCCGCCGGTACGCTCCGGGCGGGCCAGCGGCTCCGGATCGAGACGCCCGGCGGCGGCGGGCACGGGACGCCGGCGAGCGACGTCCACGAGGAGGGTCGATGAAGCGGATCGCGTTCCTGGGCCTCGGGATCATGGGGCGGCCGATGGCGGCGAACCTCGCCGCCGCCGGCTTCGAGGTGACCGCGTGGAACCGCACCGCCGCGCGGGCGGAGGAGCTGGCGGAGGAGGCCGGGGTCGCGACCGCCTCGACCCCCGCCGAGGCCGCCGCGGCGGCCGAGGCCACGATCACGATGGTGGTGGACGCCCCGCAGGTCGAGCAGGTCCTGTTCGGCGACGGCGGCGCGGCGTCCGGGATGGACCGCGGGCACCTCGCGATCGACATGTCCACGATCGCGCCGACGGCCTCGCGCCGGATCGGCGAGCGGCTCGCGGGGCGGGGCGTCGACTTCCTGGACGCGCCCGTGACCGGCTCGCGCCCCAAGGCCGAGGCCGCCACGCTCACGATCATGGCCGGCGGCGAAGAGGCCGCGTTCGACCGCGCCCGGCCGGTGCTCGAGGCGATGGGCGAGCTGGTAGTCCGGGTCGGCCCCCGGGGCCACGGCTCGATGGCGAAGCTCGTGAACAACACGCTCGCCGCGGTGAACGCCGCCTCCCTGGCCGAGCAGCTCGCGCTCGCGGGCCGGTTCGGGCTCGACCCGGACGCCCTGCTCGAGGTCGTGAGGGCCGGGTCGGGGGCGTCGGCGATGGTCGACCTGAAGGCCCGTCCGATGCTCGACCGCGACCTCGACCCGCTCTTCAAGCTCGACCACATGCTCAAGGACGTCCGGCACTGCCTGGCGGAGGCGAGGGAGCTGGGCGTCAGGCTCCCGCTCGCGGAGCTGGCCGAGCGCCTCTACGCCGAGGCGTCGGAGCGCGGGCTGGGCGATCGCGACTTCGCCGCGGTGATCGAGGTGGCCGACCCCCGCTGACTGGCGCCGGCGCGCCGTGGGGGCTACCCGGTGGCGCTACGTCGGGGGGTGGCCCGCGGACGGCGGCGTCCCGCCGGGGGGCCGGCGCCCTCGCACTCCCGGGTCCCCGCCCCGCCCGACCGGGTGGAATCACCCCGCAAATTGCGGCTGGGATCGAGGCATAACGCACAATCCTCTTGAAATCGGGCGAACGGCGTGCGTATCATTCCGCGCCGCCGAACCGCGAATGGTGGGGGTTCGCGGTGGTTAGGCGCTCCCTCATAGATGCCGGTCGCTTTCAAGGAATGGGCTGTAACCGTGCGCGCCCTCGCCGAGGGCGAGCAACTCGTGACCCTGCGCAAGGGCGGGATCCGCGAGGAGAACCGCCATTTCGAGATCGAGCACGACCGCTTCTTCCTCTACCCGACGTTCGACCACCAGCAGGGTCGCCACGTGCGCGAGTCGCACCGGCCGGAGCTGTCCCGGGCGCTCGAGGAGGGCGTGTGGGCTGACGGCGAGCCGTCCGCGTCGGTGTTCGTGCACGAGGGCGGGATCCCGCAGCCCGACCGGGTCCGCATCCGCGCCTGGGCCGAGGTGGCCGCGAGCTACCTGATCACCGACCCGCGCTGCGTCGACGCGCTGCGGCCGTACTACGTCTGGACCCCCGACTACGCCGAGAAGCGGCTGGCCTGGAAGCGGCGCCACCCGCTCCACGTGATGCTGCTCCGGACCTACCGGATCCCGCGCCCGGTGACCGTCCGCGTCCGCGACGAGTACCTGGGCTGCCGCTCGTGGCTCGACCTCCAGCGCGACCTCCCGTTCGAGGGCACCCCCGTCCTCTCCGACGACGAGTTCGAGCGCGCCGCGGAGCAGATCGAGGCGATCGCCTCGGACGCGGTCCCCGTCCTGGCCTAGCGCGCCGGCGCGGGTCCGTGCGTCTCTTGTAACGCTGCGTTCGCGTCCCCGGCCGGCGCTCGGGCCACCGCGTCAGTTTCGGTCCGCATAGCGATGGCCAACCGACACGGTGGAAAAATCCGCCGAGCCGAAGGGTCACGGCAGCGTGCCGAACGTGACGGGAGCGTCACGCGGCGCGCCCGCGCCGCCCCGCAGCTAGTGTTCCCGCCGGGGTGGGACGGATCGCTCATTCGATCCTCGTGGGGGTCGTCGCGTCGTCGCTGTGCGCGGGCTCGCCGTGCGCGGGCGCCCTCGCCGCCCCCACGCCTCAGCCCTACCAGGCGAACGACGGGAAGGGCTTCATGAACGTCCTCCCGCCCGGCCAGAGCGGTCGCGCCAACGGGTTCGAGCTGCTGTCGTTCCTCTCGACGGGCGAGCGGCCGCCGCACAACGACGAGCAGCTCGGCATGTACGGCGACCTGGTCTACGCCGCGCCGGGGCTCGACCCGGGCGACGTCTCGAAGTACTACAAGGACGCGAGCTTCGGGGTCAAGCCCGAGGAGGTCGAGCGCACCTACAGCCCGCGCGCCGACGTCACGATCGTCCGCGACAAGCGGTTCGGCCGCCCGAGCGTCTACGGCGAGGACCGCGACGGGGCGATGTTCGGCCTCGGCTACGTGGCCGCCGAGGACCGGCTGTTCTTCATCGACGTGCTGCGCCACCTCGGCCGCGCGCAGCTCTCCTCGTTCGCCGGCGGCGCCTCCGGCAACCGCGCGTTCGACCACGACCAGTGGGCGCTCGCCCCCTACACCGAGGAGGACCTCCAGAAGCAGGTCGACCAGCTGCCGGACCTCTACGGCTCCGAGGGCGCGATCGTCAAGGCGGACATCGAGAGCTTCACGGCGGGCGTGAACCGGTACATATCCGAGGCCCGCCTCGACCCGACCAAGATGCCCGGCGAGTACCCGGCGATCGGCCAGCCGAACGGGCCGTCCGACTGGAGGACCACCGACATCATCTCGACCGCCGCGCTCGTGGGCGGGATCTTCGGCAAGGGCGGCGGCGGCGAGCTGAAGTCCGCCAAGGTGCTGGCGGCGGCCCAGAAGCGCTTCGGCGACCGCGCCGGGCGCGCCGTGTGGCGCGACTTCCGCTCGGCGGAGGACCCGGAGGCGCCGACCCACGTCCACCGCAAGCGGTTCCCGTACCGGGTCCAGCCGAGGAAGCCGCGCGGCACCGCGCTGCCGGACGCCGGCACGCTGAGGTTCCAGCCGGTGACCGGCGGCGAGTCGGCGACCAGCGCCGCCGGCACCCCGGCCGCCCTCCCCGGCGCCGCCCGCTGCCACGGCAACGCCCTGATATGCCTGCCGGGCGCGGGGTCGAACGGGCTCGTCGTGTCGGCCCGGGAGTCCCGGTCGGGGCACCCGCTCGCGGTGTTCGGGCCGCAGACGGGCTACTTCGCGCCGCAGATCCTGATCGACCAGGACGTGCACGCCCCGGCGACCGCCGGCAAGCCCGGCATCGACGCCACCGGCGCAGCGTTCCCGGGCGTGAACCTGTACGTCGAGCTCGGGCGCGGACGCGACTACGCCTGGAGCGCGACCTCCGCCGGCCAGGACAACACCGACACCTTCGCGCTCAAGCTCTGCAACCCGGACGGAGGCGCCGCGACGCTCGAGTCCCAGCACTACCTCTACCGCGGCTCCTGCCGCCCGATCGAGGTGCTCACCCGCACCAACTCCTGGACCCCGAACGCGGCCGACCAGACCGAGCCGGGATCGGAGACGCTGACCGCCCAGCGGACCGCCCTGGGCGTCGTGGTCGGCCGGGCCACCGTCAGGGGGAAGCCCGTCGTCTACACGAGCCTGCGCTCGACGTACTTCCACGAGGTCGACTCCGCGCTCGGCTTCATGAACTTCAACACGCCCGAGCGGATGCGCAACGCCGGCGACTTCCAGCGCGCCGCCAACCGGATCGGCTACACGTTCAACTGGCTGTACGTCGACGACAGGCGGACGGCGTACTTCAACTCCGGCGCCCACCCGGTCCGCGGCCCCCGCACCGACACCGACTTCCCCGTCTGGGGCACGAGCAGCACCGAGTGGCGCGACTGGAGCACGGCCAACTGGACCGCGCGCTACGAGCCGCTCGCCCAGCACCCGCGCGTCGTCGACCAGGACTACATGGTCAACTGGAACAACAAGCAGGCGCGGGGCTACCGGGCGGCCGACGACAACTTCGGCTACTCCTCGACCTACCGCGTGAAGACGCTCGACGACCGCGTGAAGCGCGGCATCCGCGGCCCGCGGAAGATGACGCTCGTGAAGCTGATCGACGCGATGGAGGACGCCGGCACGGTCGACCTGCGCGGCGACGCCGACCTGCCGTGGGCCCTTCGCGTGCTGGGCGACCCGCGGACGCTGCCGGGCACCTCCCCCGCGCTGCGCGACGCGATCACGAAGCTGGTCCTCTGGTACCGCGACGGCGCGCACCGCCGCGACCGCGACAGGAACGGCGCCTACGAGCACTCGGACGCGATCCGCATCATGGACGCCTGGTGGCCGCTCTGGATGAAGGCCGAGTTCGAGCCGGTCCTCGGCGGCGACCTGTTCAAGGAGATCCAGAGCGTGATCGGCCTCGACAACACGCCGAACAACCACGGCGAGCACCTCGGCTCGGCCTACCAGATCGGCTGGTACGGCTACGCGCGCAAGGACCTCCGGACGATCCTGAGGCAGAGGGTGAGGGGCCGCTACTCGCGGATCTACTGCGGCGGCGGGTCGCTCGCGAAGTGCCGCGCCGCGCTCGCGGCCTCGCTGGCGGAGGCGATCCGGAAGCCCGCCGCCGAGGTCTACAGCCACGACGCCGGCTGCGCCGACGGCGACCAGATGTGCTTCGACGCGGTCCGCCACCGCGCGCTCGGCGGCGTGACCCAGCCGCCGATCCACTGGATCAACCGGCCGACGTTCCAGCAGGCCGTGGAGGTCCAGGGGAGGGCGCGCTGACGGCGCGGGGCCGTCCCGGGCTCGCCACCGCCTGCTGCGCCCTGCTCGCCACCGCCGCCGCGGCCCCGCAGGCGGCCGCCGCGCCCGCCGACGACACCTTCGCGCAGGTCTCCCCCACCCAGGTCGTGCTGGGCAACTCGCTCGCCGAGCGGCGCTGGTCGCGGGACGCGCTGCGCACGGTCGCGCTGGTCGACCGCCGCGCCGGCGGCGCGGCCTGGACCGGGGCCACGCGCGACTTCGCGGTCCGGGCGGGCGCGGCCGAGATCGGCAGCGAGAGCTTCCGGGTCGACGCCGTCGCGACCGCGCCCCTCCCGGCCGGCGGCCTGCGGCTGACGATGCGCCTGGTCGGGTCCGGCGCGGCGGCCGGGCTGACCGGCACCCGCACGGCCGAGGCCTACCCCGGCGTGGCCGGCTTCCGGACCCAGACGACGCTCGCCTCGGCCACCCCGCTCGTGCTGAACGGCGCCACGCTCGAGCAGGCGGGCGTCGGCTCCGTGACGCCGGCGATCCACGCCTTCCGCGCCGGCGCCGACTGGCGCGAGACCGAGTGGGCCGGCCCGCCGCTCGCGTTCGGCGACCCGCACGCCGGCGACTGGCGCGACACGCGGACCGCCGCCGCGGGCCAGCCGCTCGAGGGCGCGGCCCAGTGGATCGACGCCGCCCGCGGCGCGCGCCGCCTGTTCATGGTCATGGAGCGCAACGACCTGCCGTCCTCGTTCGCGGCCTACGACGGCTCGACGGCGAGCCTGCGGCTCGAGTACTCGCGCGACGTGATCAGCGCCGGCCCGTTCGAGGAGATGGTCCACGTCGAGAACCCGAACCCCGACGGCGGGCGGACCCGGACGATGCGGCCCGGCGAGCCGTTCGCGCTCGAGGCGGCCTTCACGGGCCTCGGCACGAGCGCCGACGACGCGGCCTGGCAGTGGTCGAAGTACCTGATGCGGAACAGGCTCGACCCGCCGTACCCGCACGCGGTCGTGTTCAACTCCGACAAGAACGACCGCAACGCGCGCTCGACCGGCGCGAAGGACGACACCGACATCGCCGCGGTCCGGGCGCTCGCCCCGATCGCGCGGCGCCTCGGCGTCGAGACGTTCGTGCTGGACGACGGCTGGCAGGCCCGCTCCGGCGACTGGTGCCCGGACTCGCCCCAGTGCCCGGAGCCGCGCCCGGGCTTCGGCCCGCGGTTTCCCGATCCCACGTTCGACGCCGTCCGCGAGGCGATCGCCCCGATGCGGCTCGGCCTCTGGATGAGCCCGCTCCACTTCCACCCCTCGGCGGCGACCTGGCAGCAGCACCCCGACTGGGTCTGCCAGCCGCTCGGCACCGGCCTCCTCGCGTACAACGCCGCCGACCCGGGGTCGAGCTCGAACGAGGCCGGCATCGCCGAGTGGAGCACCGCGGCGTTCGCCCACGTCGAGTCGCGGATCCGCGAGGCGATCGAGCGCTGGGGGGTGCGCTACTTCAAGTTCGACTTCATGGCCTGGATCGACTGCGCCGGCCAGAACGACCTCTACGAGCAGCACGACGCGTTCGTGGCCATGCTCGACCGCGTCCGCCGCGACCACCCGTCGGTCACGCTCGAGATCGACGAGACGAACGACTACCGGCTGTTCCCCTTCGAGTCGGTCGTGCGCGGGCCGAGCTGGTTCCAGAACGGCACGCCGGAGACGAGGCAGCTCGTCCACAACCTGTGGAGCCTCAGCCCGTACGTGCCCGGGTTCTCGCTCGGCCAGCACCTGCTCGGCGGCGACTCGTGGAAGCGCGAGAGCGTGGACACGCTGATGGTCGCGGCGCTCGGCTCGCACGTCACGCTCTGGACCGACCTCCGGACGCTGCCCGACCCGGTGGTCGACCGCGCCGCCCTCTGGCTCGCCTTCTACAAGCGCTTCCGCGACGAGCTCTCGCAGATGACCTACCCGCTGCTCGACGACCCGCTGAGGGGCGGCTGGACCGCGCTCCAGGCCTGGGACCCCGAGGCCGCCCGCGGCGCGATGCTCGCCTTCCGGCAGGGGTCGGACGACGCGACGCGCCGGATCGCGCTGCGGAACGTCCCGCCGGACCTGCGGTTCGACCTCCTCGAGGGCCCGACCGGCGAGCGCTTCGACCGCGTCAGCTCCGCCGACCTGTCGCGCGGGATCGACGTGACGGTGCCCGCCAGGGGCGGCGCGCGGGCGATCGTGGTCGTGCCGGCGCCGGGCGAGCGGCCGCCGGGAGCGCCCGAGGAGCGGGCGGGCGCCCAGGGCGGCGCCGGAGCCGCCAACCCGCTCGGGCTCCCGCCGAGCGCCGGCTGCGTCGACCGCCGCCGGTTCTCGTTCGGGCTCCACCACCCGCGCCGCACGCGGATCGTGCGCGTGGACGTCTACGTGAACGGGAAGCGGAAGCTCCGCCGCCGCGGCCGCAGCATCGAGCGGGTCGCGCTGAGGCGGCTGCCGAAGGGCCGCTTCACGGTCCGCATCGAGGCGCTCCACTCGAACGGCGCCGAGGTGATCTCGACGCGCCGCTACAGCGGCTGCCGGCAGGGGAAGCCGAAGACGCGCCGCCGCGGCCCGCGCCGCTGAGCCGCCGCTAGCGCGGCCGGTGGCCCTGGACCTCGACGGCCTGCTGGAACGTCGGGCGGTTCTGGAACGGGATCGGCGGAGTGGCGACCGCGCCGGCGGTGGTGAACTCGATCTGGTCGCAGCGGCGCGGCGTCCCGCAGGTCGCCGGGACCTCCACCCGCGAGAGGTCCTGGACCCCGTACTGGCGGCGCACGAGCTGGGCCGACTGCGACAGCGTCTTCAGCAGCATCTCGCGGCAGCGCGCCCGCGAGCCGCCTCCGCAGAAGACGCGCGAGAGCGGCGCCCGCACCCGCTCGCCGAGCACCCGGCGGAGGTCCTTGCTCACGTAGCCCTGCCAGCCGGCGAAGAACGAGCTGCCGCCGGGCCCGGGCGGCGAGCCGAGCCCGATCACCCGCTGGAGCCGGTCGAACAGCGCGCCGCCGAGCAGCGGCCGGAACTCGCCCGTGAGCAGCCGCGGCCACCAGGCGTCCATGATCGCGACCGCCGCGCCGTGCTCGTAGACGTTGTCGCCGTCGAGGTCGCGGCGGTGGGCGCCGGCCTTGCGCCAGGCGTCCATCAGCGCGAGCAGCGGCCTCCCCTGCACGTCTTCGGTCCTCCCGATCACCCGCCTGATCAGCGGGTACACCTCGCGGCCCCTCAGGTCGACGGTCGCGCCCTCGACGTTGATCTGGACCAGCCTGGTCAGGTCGGTCTTGCCGCGCCGGAGGGTCCGCCGGAGCGGCTTCTCGAGGATCTGGGAGCGCTGCACGGGCCCGTAGCTCCAGACGTCGTCCGCCGCCCGCCAGCCCGGCGCCTGCTTGTTGTTCCAGTTCACGAGGTAGCCGCTGGGCGGGTCGGCGGCCTTCGGCAGGCTCGAGTACGGCAGCCGCTTGGACGTGTACCCCCGCGGCTCGAACCCCCTCCAGTCGAACTTCCCGGTCCCCCACGTCGGCAGGCTCGGGTCCGTGCCGCGCGCCCGCCGCGGGTACCAGCCCGAGTTCAGGTACGCGACGTGCCTGTCGTCGACGTAGAACCAGTTGAACGCGAAGTTCACGCCGCCCATGTTCCGCTGGAAGCTCGCCGGGTCGTCGACCTCGTTCACGTTCATGCGCCGGAACGCGTTCGTCGAGTCGAGCTCGTGGAAGAACGTCGAGCGCGCGTTGGCGATCGCGACCGGCCTGCCCTTCACGGTCGCGGTCGACTGGATCGGCCCGTGGACGCTCCGCTGCGTGCGGAACGTGATCGCGCGCGAGGGCTGCGGGTCCGTGACCGGCACCGGCGTGTTGACGGTGTACTCGCGCTCCACGAACGGGATGCACCTCCCCTTGTAGCGGTAGTGGCGCGAGGCGCGGGTCGGCGGCGAGCCGTCGGGGTTGCAGAGCTCCTCCACGAACTGGTCGACCACGTCGGTGTTCGCCGTCGTGGCGCTCCAGGAGTAGTCCTGGCCGCGGCCGAGCAGGATGTACAGGCTGAGCCCGGGGAAGGTCGCGCCGCGCGCGTCGTAGCCGCCGCCGTGGAGGTCCATCTCCATCAGGATCTGAGGCGAGTAGTAGCCGACCTGCGGGCCCATGATCGCGAACGCCCGCCCGGTCCTCGACCGCTTGGCGTTCACGAGCATCACGTTCGACTGCTGCTCGGGGAAGACCATGCCGCGGCGCTGGAGCTGCTGCACCCAGCTGGGGCCGGCGGCGCTCGAGGTCGCCATCCCGCCGGACACGACCGGGTCGCGCGGCTGGATCGAGTCGAGGTCCGGGATCGCGACGCCGCGGCCGCTGCCGCGCGCCGGCCGGTCGAACCGGAAGCGGCGGGAGGTGGTGTGGGGCGCCTCGGGGTCGTCCTCGGTCCGGAGGTCCCGGAAGACGCGCCCGGCGCCCTTCCCGAACCGCTTCTGGACCTCGAGCAGCACCTGCGAGACCTCCGCCTCGCGGCCGCCGCCCTTCCCGAATATGCCGCCGATCAGGCTCGCCACCGCCGAGAAGTCGCTGAGCCTCCAGTTCGCCGGCCCCTCGGGCTGGCCGAGGGCGCCGTACTCGACCGGCATCTTGGACCCGTCCGTGCGCGCCTCGGCGATGTACTGGTTGATCCCGGCCACCCACTGCTCGGCGTCGCTCTTGACCCTCGGGGCCTCGGGGCCGCCGGCCGCGACGGCCGTGTCGATCATCCCCTCGAGCTCCTCCTCGGAGTAGTCGGCGACCTTGAGCTGCTCGGCGTCGGCCCTGACGGTCGAGTCGTTCTCGCCCGCACCGATCAGCTCGGTGAGCCGGCCGCGCGCCGTGTGGCGGAGCACGTCCATCAGGAAGAGCCGATCCTGGGCGGAGACGTAGCCGGCGCCGAACGCAACGTCGCCGCTGGTCTCGCCGTAGACGTGAGGCACGCCCATCGTGTCGCGCACGATCGTCACGCCGGAGCGCGGGACGCTCGTCGAGGCGATCTCCTCGGTCGGGACGCCGAACGAAGCGGGCTTGAAGAAGCGCTCGACGTCCGCGGGCGTCAGGGCGGGCGCCGCACCGACGATGCTCGTGTAGAGGCCGAGCTGGTTGACGAACGTCGCCGGCGGGTCCCCGCTGAGCTCCGACTGGGCGAGCTCGAGCGCGTTGACGGTCTCGCCCTCGCCGCCCGGCAGCACGTTGCGGAAGCCGCCGTAGTCGTGCCCGTAGGGCTGCTCGACCTGAGCCGTCGCGGCGGCCGGGGCGAGCGTCAGCAGGGCCATGACGGCCGCGCCGGCGAGGGCTCGCCTGCTTGCCCCTCCCATCGATGCGCGAGAGTACCCGAGGTGGCCTGGGTCGAGTCGCACTCCCCGTCGTTCTCCGCGCGCCACGAGGAGGAGGACGCCGACGCCGCGGCTACGGTGCTCGAGGCGCTCGAGCTGTTCCGCGAGCGGCTCGCGGCCGCGTTCGAGACGACGCCCGGCGAGGTGGCCGTGGTCATCCACCCGCAGCCGCTCGCGCTCGCCATGGCCCACCCGTGGCTGCCGCTCGCCCGGGCGCTCAGCGCGCCGGCCGGGCGCCGCTACATGGCGGGCTGGTTCGCGAGGGGCGAGATCCACGTGCTGTCGCCGGCGGCCCTCGAGGAGCGCGCGTCGGCGGTCCCCGGGTCGCGCGAGGCGCTGATGCTGACGCCGCTGCACGAGTACGCGCACCTGGTCGTCGGCGCGAACAACCCGGCCGTGCCGCCGCCGTTCACTCCGCGGAGCTTCCTCCGCTACGCGCGGTCCGCGTGGCTGTGCGAGGGGGCCGCCACGCACCTGGCGGGCCAGGTCCCGCACCTGCGGCCGGCGATCGCCCGCCGGCTCCGCGAGGGCTCGCGTCCGTCGTTCCCGCCCTCGGCGCGCGACGCGCCGCTCCTAGGGGGCACGGTCTTCGCCCTGCTCGAGGAGGGCGCGGGCCCGGAGGCGTGCGTCGAACTGGCCGCCCGCCGGCCGGAGCGGGGGCGGGCGGCGATCGAGCAGGCGTTCGCGCGCCCCCTGGCGGAGGTCGAGCGGCACTGGCGCGAGCGGCTGGACGGGCTGCGCGCGGCCAGCTAGGGCCGCGCGCAGGCCGTCAGCGCTCGCTCAGCGCTCGCAGTGGACGTCCCTGAAGAACGCCTTCGCGACCGGCTTGGCGTCGGTGCCGCGCAGGCGCACGACCAGCTCCGCGTCGCAGAGCGTGCCGTCCGAGTAGTCCACGTTGTAGACCCAGACGATCTGGTGCGGGCTGGTCCGCTCCGCGCCGAAGATCCGCCAGCGCTCGACCGGGTTCGACTTCTCCTGCTTCTCCGCGAGCTTCACGGCGATCTTCTTTGCCACGGGGTAGCGCAGCGTGTGAGCCGACGCCACTCCGGAGAACGCGAGCGTCGCGGCGACTGCGAGAACGGCGGCGATTGTCAGTTTCCTCAATGTGCCTCCTTTGCGCTTCGAGCGTAACCCAGGGGGCCGCGGGGGGCAAGCGCCGCAAGGGATCGGCCGGCGCGGCCGGGGGCCGGCGAGGCACGGGTGGGTGGCCGACCGGCGGCTAGGCCGGAAGCGGCGGCGTCGCCGGCACCTCGGCCGGCGGCTCGCCCCCGCTCGGCATCAGCGCGAGCGAGCGCATCTCGAGCGGCAGCACCTTCACGCCGCCGCCCGCGCGGTCCAGCCTGACCTGGAGCATCGAGCCGCCGAACTCCGCGGTCGCCGCCCGGGCGGCCTTCAGGACGGTGTCGGCCTCGGCCTCGGGGACGCCGCACGCGGACAGGAACCCGCGCGCCCGCCGCTCGCCGGCGTCGACGTCGTCCAGCTCGAGGTCCTCGACGCGGGCCGGCTCGGCGCGGACCGCGTCGGCGCCGGCGCGGATGATGCACGCGGCCATGTCGTCGGGGGCGCGCTCGGCGGTGACGGCGATCTTGTCGAGCAGGGCGTCGGCGCCCGAGAAGGCGCCGAGCTCCTCGACGAGCTCGCGCAGCCGCTCGCGGCCGAGCAGGTCGTTGTCGTGGAGCCGGGCCTCGACGAGCCCGTCGGTGAAGAAGCAGGCCGACGACCCCGGCGGGAGCGCGACCGTGGTCTGGCGCAGGCCGGTGACGAGGCCGGCGCCGATCGGCGGCGACGACCCGATCGTGACCGGGTCGTGGGCCGGCGGGCCGAGCAGGATCGGCGGCTCGTGGCCGGCGCAGGCGTAGGTGAGCGTGCCGGCGCGCGCGTCGTAGACGGCCAGCACGACCGTGGTCAGCTCCGCGTGCGGCTCGTTCTCGAGCGCCTGCGCCGCGATCTGGAGCGCCGCCCGCGGCTCGCCGCCGGCGTTCAGGTAGGCGCGCAGCGAGTAGCGCATCAGCGCCGTGACGGCGAGCGCCTGGCGGCCGTGGCCGCACACGTCGCCGACGATGATCCCGACCCGGTTGCCCTCCATCTCGAAGACGTCGTAGAAGTCGCCGCCCGCGCCGGGCCCCTCGGCGGGCCGGTAGGCGACCGACGCCTCGAGCACGCCGATCCGCGGCGGCACCTCGGGCAGGAGAGCGCTCTGGAGCAGGCCGACGTCGCCGAGCAGCTCGGTGCGCTGGTGCTCGAGCCGCCGCGCCCTGCGGCCCGCGAGCGACGAGCGCACGAAGAACGCGCCGGCGAGCAGCGCGAGGAAGCCGAGCGCGATCCACATCGGCGTGGGGATGACCTCGACCACGTCGCGCGCCGCGCGCAGCACGCCCGGCGACCGGTCGCGCTTGCCGCTCGAGGACTCGCCGGCGGTCTCGCGATCGCGCCGCGCCCGCCTCGCCGCCCGCCTCGCGGCCGTGCGCCGCGCCGCGGCCCGCCGGTCCGCGCGCCGCGAGCCGGCGGACGAGCCGCCGCCGGGCGACGAGCCGCCGTCGCCGCCGCCCGAGTCGACGCGACCGCCGCCCGAGCCGCCGGAGGAGCCGCCGCCGTTGCCGCTCGGCCCGCCCGAGCCGCCGCCGTTGCCGCTCCCGCCGCCGCCGCCGCCGCCGCCGGGGTCGCCGCCGCCGCCGGGGTCGGTGACCGAGCCGGCCACGCTGTTCGCGGTGTTCGTGACCTGGTCGACCGCCTGCTGGGCGGGCTGGGTGACGGGCGTCTCGGGGAGGGTGACCTGCGGGACGGGCCCGGGCGCCTGCGAGCCGCTGACGCCGTCGAGGGCGTCGAGCTGCGCGGGCGCGGCCGGCGCGAGGGCGAGCGAGACCGCGAGCGGGGCGACCGCCGCGAGCCACCTGAACCTCCCCCTCGAAGCCATTCCCGCCATAGCCGAATGATCGGCATCCCGACCGCGCAGGTCAAGACGCGAAGTACGAGTCACCGTCGCCGAAGGATAGACCCCGAGTCGACATGTGGCGACACCCGGGCCGGAGGGCCCGCGGGCCGCCGCCGCGGGCGCTACAGCCCGAGGGTCTTCGCGATGATGTTCTTCTGGATCTCCGACGTGCCGCCGTAGATCGTGCCCACGACGGCGGCGCGCAGGTAGCGCTCCATCGGGTACTCGGAGGCGTAGCCGTAGCCGCCCATGATCTGCATGCCCTCGAGCGCGCAGCGCTTGGCCAGCTCGGTGGTCGCGAGCTTCACCATCGACGCCTCCTGCGGCAGCATCCGGCCGGGGTCGTCGTCGGTCAGCCGCGCCACCCAGCGCACGAGCAGCCGGGCCTGCGCCAGGTCCGTCGCGAGATCGGCGAACTTGTGCTGGATCGCCTGGAAGCCGCCGATCGGGCGGCCGAACTGGCGCCGCTCCTTGGCGTACGCGAGCGCGTCGTCGAACGCGCGCTGCCCGAGCCCGAGCGCGGTGGCGCCGAGGATCACGCGCTCGTTGTTGAGCCCGGCCATGAGCTGCGTCCAGCCGTTGCCCTCGGTGCCGAGCAGGGCGTCCTCGGGCACGCGGACCTCGTCGAGGTGCAGCTCGTTGGTCTCCTCGCCGCCGAGCGTCGGGATCGGCGTGATCGTGAAGCCCTCCGCCTCGCGCGGCACGAAGATCATCGACAGGCCCTCGTGCGGGGAGTCGCCCCTGTGCGTCCGGCAGACGATCAGGACGTGGCTCGCCTTGTGCGCGTACGAGCACCACATCTTCGAGCCGTTCAGCACCCACTCGCCGTTGTCCCGGGTGGCCGAGGTGGTGAGCGACGCCACGTCCGATCCCGACTCCGGCTCGGACATCGCGATCGCCAGGCCGCCGCCGCGGGCGACGCGTCCGAGCAGGTCGCGCTTCTGCTCCTCGGTGCCGAACCGGTTCAGCGCGCCGACCACGATCAGCGTGACGTTGTAGCCGCCCACCGGCGCCCGGCCGCGCGCGATCTCCTCGAGGAACAGCGCCGCGTCGAAGAACGTTCCGCCCGACCCGCCGTACTCCTCGTCGATCGTCAGCCCGTACCAGCCGAGCTCCGCCATCTTCGCCGCGACCTCGTCCGACTGGAAGTCCTTGAACCCGTCGGTGAGCCTCTCGAGCCGCTCGCGGGTCAGCTCGCGCTCGCAGAAGTCGCGGATCGAGCGGACGAAGTCCTGCTGCTCGTCCGTCAGGGCCAGCTCGGAGTTGCGCGTCAGCGTCGCGTCGAGCATCGGTCAGGAGGCCCCGGCGCCGACGGCCGCGGGCGGCTGCGCCGCGGCGGCCGGCTCCTCGGACCGCCAGCGGTTCAGCTCGCGCAGCGCGATGACCATCTTGTGCACCTCGTCCGGCCCGTCGGCGAGCCGCAGCATCCGCAGGCCGCGCCACATCGCGGCGAGCGGCGTGTCGTCGGACACGCCGAGCGCGCCGTGCACCTGGATCGCCCGGTCGAGCACGTCCATGACAACGTTCGCGGCCACGACCTTGGTCATCGAGATCGCCTGGCGCGCCTCGCGCTTGCCGTACTCGTCCATCTGCCAGGCCGCGTTCAGGACCATCAGCCGGGCGCCGTCGATCTCGATCCGCGACTTCGCGACGAAGTCCTGGATGAACTGCTTGTCCGCGAGCGGGCCGCCGAACGCCTGCCGCTCGTTCGCCCGCCGGCACATCATCTCGAGCGCCCGCTCCGCGGCGCCGATCGCGCGCATGCAGTGGTGGATGCGGCCGGGGCCGAGCCGGTCCTGGGCGACCTTGAAGCCCGCGCCGCGCTCGCCGAGCAGGTTGTCCTTCGGCACCCGGCACGACTCGTAGCGGATCTCGCAGTGGCCCGGGCCGCCGGAGTGGCCCATGACCGGCACCGGCCGGACCAGGTCGAAGCCGGGCGCGTCGGTCGGCACCAGGATCATGCTGGCGCGCTTGTGCGGAGCGGCGTCGGGGTCGGTCACGACCATCGCGATCGCCACCGCCGCGCCCACCGCGCCCGACGTGAACCACTTGTGCGCGTCGATCACCCACTCGTCGCCGTCGAGGACCGCCTGGCCGCGCAGTCCGGTCGGGTCGGACCCGGCCGTCTCCGGCTCGGTCATCGAGAAGCAGCTGCGGATCTCGCCGTCGAGCAGCGGCTGGAGCCAGCGCTCCTTCTGCTCGGGCGTGCCGTGGTCGACGAGGATCTCGATGTTGCCGGTGTCCGGCGCCGAGCAGTTGAACGCCATCGGCGCGACGAGGCTCCGCCCCATCGCCTCGCACAGCATCCCGTACTCCCAGTTGGTCAGCCCGGTGCCGTGCTCCTCGTCGGGCAGGAACAGGTTCCAGAGCCCGTCGGCGCGGGCGCGATCGCGGATCTCGACCAGGAGCTGCGGGTACGGCACCCCCGGGCCGACCTCCTCGTCGAGCGCGCGGAGCAGCTCCAGCTCGACCGGGTAGACGTGCTCGTCCAGGAATGCGCCGATCCGCTCGCTGAGCTCCTCGACGCGAGGTGACGGTGAGAAGTCCATGCGCGGGAGGCTATCCCGGCTTGCGAGCGAGCGTCAGCAGGTACTCCGCGTCGACGTGCATGTTGTAGTCCGTGGAGACGTTCAGGTCCTCCATCAGGCGGACGATCTCCTCGCGGCAGTCGGCCCAGCGGCCGTCGGGCTCGAGCGCCTCGCGGGCGCGGACCATCGGCCCGTAGTTGGTCTCCATGAACGACACGTAGTCGTCCGGCGTGTCGAAGATCCACGGCACCGTGGCCCGGTCGAACTCGAGCTCGACGCCGGTGCCCTCGAACAGCCGCTCGACGTGGTCGCGGTCGCCCCACAGCGGGGGCGGCGAGGCGAACTCCGGCGGCGCCGGCAGGTAGCCCGCCATGATCTTGAAGAGCTGCCCGACCTGGCCCTGGGGCGTCCAGTTGACGACGGCGATCAGACCGCCGGGCCTGCACACGCGGACGAGCTCCCTCGCCGTCACCTCGTGCCGCGGCGCGAACATCACGCCGAACGCGGAGTACACGCGGTCGAAGCGACCGTCCTCGAACGGCAGGTCCTCGGCGTCGCCCTCGACCCACTCGACCTCGACGCCCATCTCGCCGGCGCGGCGGCGCGCCGCGTCGAACAGCTCGGGCGCGAGGTCGAGGCCGACGACGCGCCCGCCCGCGGCGGCGGCGAGCAGCGCCACGTTGCCGCTGCCGGTCGCCACGTCGAGCACCTCCATGCCCTCCTCGACCGGGGCGTGCGCAAGCAGCTCGCGCGGAGGGCCCTCCTCGACCATCTTCGCGACCTCCGGGTAGTCCCCGGACGCCCAGACCGCGTGGTGGACCTCCTTCAGCTGCGCGACCTCGTCGCTCATGCACCGCCCCCGTTCCTGTCGAGCCCGTACCGCTCCCAGTGGCGGTCGGGGATGTCCGATGGGTCCTTGTACCAGTACCACGTGCAGGGATCGCGCCCGTAGTCGTCCGGCGGGTCGCTCGGGTAGAGGGGGTAGCCGATCCACCGGATCGGGAGCGACTCGTTCATGAACGAGCAGTGGGTGCAGTAGAGCGGGAAGCCCTCGCGGCCGTAGCTCCAGTCGTGCGCGCGCTCGGTCGTGCCGTAGCCGTCCGGCCCCTCGTAGCGGCCCATGCGCACGAGCCGCTGCCCGGACCCGCACGGGTTCATCCGGAAGGTGAACTTCTCGTCGTCCTCCTCGATCGAGAAGGCGCCCGGGTGCGGACCGGTGCCGCTGCACGAGTGCGCGCGCCAGGTGGCGGCGAGCGCGTGGACGATCTGGCGCCGGTCGCGCTCGGCGATCTTCTCGACGTCGCGCCGCCAGCCCCTCCCCTGGCCGGACCTCCAGGCGTCGGCGACCGCGTCCTCGCCGAGCCGCTCCTGCACGAAGGTGATCAGGCCGGCCACGCCCTCGACCATCAGGTCGTGGAGGTGGCGCCACTCGTGCCTCATCGCCTCGCAGAGGGCGCGCGCCTCGTCGAGGTCGCCGCGGTCGATCGCCTCGATCGCGCGGTCCATCGTGGGACGCGCCATCTCCCGCAGCTCGTCGTCGGAGAACCACCGCTCGGCCATCGCCCTCCTCTCCGCCCCGGGCCGCCGGGGGCGGGCCGGGCTCGCTCGTCCTGCGGGACGCTACCGGTAGCATGGCCGCGGGTGCCGCCGCTCGGGCTGCTGGTCTTCGTCGTCGGCGCGGGCTCGCTCGGCAGCGAGATCGCCGGCGCTCGCCTCCTGGCGCCCTACTTCGGCGCCTCCACGATCGTCTGGGCGAACACGATCGCCACCGTGCTCACCGCGCTGTCGATCGGCTACTGGCTCGGCGGGCGGCTGGCCGACCGGCGGCCGGAGCGGCGCGTCCTCTGCCTGGTGGTGGAGTGCGCGGCGGTCGCGCTCGCGCTCGTCCCGATCGCGGGCCGCCCGTTCCTGGACGGCGCGGTCGAGGCCCTCGACGACGTGTCCGCCGGGGCGTTCGTCGGGTCGCTCCTCGGCGTGTCGGTGCTGCTCGCGGTCCCGGTGCTGCTGATGGGCGCCGTGGCCCCGTTCGCGATCCGCCTGTCGATCGGCGCGGTGTCCGAGAGCGGGCGCGTGTCGGGCCGGCTGTACGCGATCTCGACCGCGGGCTCGCTCGCCGGCACGTTCCTGGCCGCGCTGGTCCTGATCCCCCTGGCCGGCACGCAGCGCACGTTCCTCGTCTTCGCCCTCGCGATGGCCGCCGTCGCCGCGCTCGGCCTGCCCCGGCGCGCGCTCGTGGTCCCCGCCGTCCTGGCGGGCGCGATCGCGCTGCCGACCGGCTCGATCAAGGACGAGTCCGCCGACGGCCGCGTGATCTGGGAGGCCGACACCGAGTACCAGTACGCGCGCGTGGTCGAGAAGCCGGACGGCGAGCGCGTGCTCGAGCTGAACGAGGGCGTCGCGGAGCACTCCTACTACCGGCCCGGCTCGTACCTCACCGGCTACCTCGACGACCACTTCCTGGTGCTGCCGCTCGCGCTCGGCGAGGAGCCGCCGCGGGGGATCGCGGTCCTCGGCAACGCGGCCGGCACGATCGCGCGCGAGTACGGCCGCTTCTTCCCGCGGACGCTCGTCGACGGCGTCGAGATCGACCGCGAGCTGAGCGACGTCGGCCGGCGCCTGTTCGACATGCGCGCCCCGCGGCTGCGCATCCACACCGAGGACGCCCGGCCGTTCCTGCGCCGCGCCGACGAGCGCTACGACGCGATCTTCCTGGACGCGTACCGCCAGCCGTACATCCCCTTCTACCTCGTGACGCGCGAGTTCTTCGACCTCTGCCGCGACCGGCTCGCGCCGGGCGGGCCGCTGGTCGTGAACGTGGGCCACCCCGAGGGCGACGACCGGCTCGAGCGGGCCGTGACCGCGACGCTCTCCCGGACCTTCGCGCACGTGCTCCGCGACGAGGTGGCGGACACGAACGTCCTACTTGTCGCGTCGGCGGCCCGCCCGAGCGCCGCCCGGCTCGCCGCCGCGGCGGGCCGGCTCGGGCCGGAGCTCGGCCCGCTGGCGCGCGACGCGGCCGCCCGGCTCGAGCCCCCGCTCGCCGGCGGCGAGGTCTACACGGACGACCGGGCGCCGGTGGAGTGGCTGATCGACCGCTCGATCGTCGAGTACGCAGCAGACGACAGATGAGGAGGCAGCCGATGGCGAAGGTCCTGTACGAGAAGCGCGACCGGATCGCGTGGGTGACGATCAACCGCCCCGAGGCGAAGAACGCGATCGACCCGGAGACGCACGAGCTCCTGTGGTCGACGTGGGAGGACTTCCGCGACGACGACTCGGTCGACGTGGCGATCCTGACCGGGGCCGGCGACGCGTTCAGCGCGGGCGCCGACCTGAAGACGTTCATCCCGCCGTGGATGGAGGGGACGACGGCGGGGAGGGTGCGCGACAACGTGGCCACGGGGCTCGGCGGCCTGACCCGCGGGCTGCACCGGATCCACAAGCCGACGATCGCGGCGGTGAACGGCTGGGCGCTCGCCGGCGGGCTCGAGACCGCGCTCGCCTGCGACATCCGGATCGCGTCGGAGCGCGCGATGTTCGGGTCGTTCGAGGCCCGCCGCGGCTACCACCACGGCGACGGCGGGATCGTCCGGCTGGTCAACGTGTGCGGTGCCGGGATCGCCCTGGAGATGCTCCTGACGGCCGAGCCGATCGACGCCGGGCGGGCGCTCGCATGCAACATGGTCTCGCGCGTGGTGCCGCACGAGCGGCTGATGGAGGAGGCCGAGCTGACCGCGCGGACGATCCTGCGCAACTCGCAGCGCGCGGTCCGCTCGGCGAAGGAGACGATCCTCGACGTGATCGGCCGCCCGCTCGACGACCAGCTCCGGATCGAGGCGCTGAACGGCTACTCGTCCGCCGACCCGGAGGAGACGATGGGCCTGCTCCGGCGCTTCTACGACAAGACCGACGCGGGGCGGGCGGGCACGCACCGGACGGAGCTGTGAGGCGGGCGCTCGTCACCGGCGCGGCGCGCGGCATCGGCGCCGCCATCGCCGAGCGGCTGCGGTCCGACGGGCTCGACGTGGTCACGCTCGACCGGGACCCCGGCTGCGACCTGCGCGTGGACCTGGCCGCGGCGGACCCGCTCCCGGAGCTGGGCGAGGTCGACGTCTGCGTGTCGAACGCGGCGATCACCGACACGATCGCGCCCGCCCACCGCATGACGGCGGAGCAGTGGCGGCGCGACCTGGACGTGAACCTGACCGGCGCCTTCCGGGTCGTGCAGGCGTGCCTGCCGGGCATGCGCGAGCGCCGCGGCGGCCGGGTGGTGGCGATCTCGAGCGCCGCGGCGCTCGGCGGGCTGCCGGGCCAGGTGGCCTACGCGGCCTCGAAGGCGGGCCTGCTCGGGATGGTCAAGACGATCGCCGCCGAGAACGCCGGCCGCGGGATCGCGGTCAACGCGGTGCTGCCGGGCATGGTCGCCACCGAGAAGGTGCTCGGGATGCCGCCGGCGGTGCTGGAGCGCGTGACCGCCTCGATGCCGTCCGGCCGGATGGCCGAGCCGGGCGAGGTGGCCGCGCTGGTGGCCTTCCTGGCCTCGGACGAGGCCGCCTACGTGACGGGTCAGGCGATCGTGATCGACGGCGGGCTGGGGCTGAACGCGATGTCGCTGGGGTCGTCGACCTAGGGCGCCGGTGCGACGCCGGCCGGCCCCCGCGGGACCCGCGCTTCCAGGCGGACTACTGCGGCGTCCCGGCCTGTACATCGACGACCCCAGGCACACGGGCACCACGTGCGGCGTCAGCGGCGTCGCGGAGGCGCTGTGCGGGGTCAACGACGCGCGCGACTACGTGCCGCAGGGGTCGCCGGACCCGAAGGCGGACCCCTCGCGCGCCCGCGTCGAGGGCGTCTTCGACTTCACGACCGGCGACGTCGTGTTCCGCCGGCGAGCGACGCCGCCGACTTCCGCCGGTTCGTGGACAGCGTCCGCGGGCAGCTCGCGCTCTTCCCCGATCTGACGCCCGTGGCCGAGCAGGGGGACCAGGACCGGGCCACGACCCTCGGGAGCAGGATCGACGAGCTCGTCGCGGTGGGAGACGGGATCGCGACGAAGCTCGGCCTGGACGAGTGCGCGAAGGACGTCGAGCCGCAGGGCTGATCGCCCGATCGCCGTCCGCGGCGCGGACGGCGATCCGGAGACCTCCGTTCAGGACGGGTCGCAGATCGTGAAGAAGAGCGGCTCGAACGCCCGGTCGAGCAGCGACCGCGGCGGCCGGGTGAGCATGTCGTAGCCGCGCAGCCGCCCGCCGGCGACGGCGCCCGACAGGAACGCCGGCACGTCCGCCGTGTGGTCGCCGCCGATCGCGCCCAGCGCGCCGTGCTCGCGCCACAGGTCGCAGCGGGCCTGGCGGGCGAAGCCGCGCGTGCCCGGCGCCGTCCCGCCGGCGCCGATCGCGTCCACGAACAGGGTGGCGACCTCGGTGTCGTGGGTCCAGGAGCGGTTGCTGCTGTTGACCGAGCCGATCACCGCCGCCTGGTCGTCGGCGATCACGACCTTGCAGTGGGTGTACGCGCGCGGGCCGACCGGGTCGCCGCCCGGCCCGAGCGGCTCGAACACGTTCAGCCCGCCGATGCCGGACGACACGCCGGCGCCCGCCACCCGCGCGATGGCGTCGAACCGCGCCTGCTTCCCGAACGGGACCTCGCAGAGCTCGTTGTCGGTGATGACGGCGATCACCGTCACGCCGGCGCGGAGACGGTCCATCAGCGCCGCCTCCATCCGGGCGTTCAGGAACAGGTACTGGTCCTCGATGTACAGGTACTCGCGCGCCCTGCGGATGACGTGCTCGATGGTCGTCGCCGCGGTCGAGACGGCCATCGGGAACGGGCAGCCGGGGCCGTAGGTGTGGGAGAGCTGGGTGATGACCGTCCCCACGGCCGGCGGGAGCGCGGGCGGCAGCGTCCGGCCGCGCAGCCCGAGCTTCCCGGTGCGCCTCTCCCAGCGCTCGAGCCAGCCGGTCAGGAGCTCGTGCGCCCCGCCCCCGCGGACCCGGACCATGTCGTCGACCATCGGGTAGCCGGGGTGGGGCACCGCCTTCGTCCCGGGCTTGTCCTGGTAGACGGTGCGGATGCGGTCCTCGTTCCAGTCGATGCCGCCGACCCAGGCCGTGACGTTCGCGCCGTCGAAGCAGATCAGGAGCTTCTGGTGATGGGAGCCGGCGAACTGCACCTGCCCGTCCAGGAGGACGTCCGCGCCGGCCGCGTTCAGCGCGTTGACCGACGGCTTGTTGAAGTGGTTCGTGATCGGCACGCCGGAGGCGGCGCCGTCCCAGACCAGGCCGCGCACCTCGACGCCCGCGCCGGCGGCCGCGACGAGCTCGGCGCCGAGCGTCGTGGCCCCGCCCGCCAGCGGGATCGAGAAGTCGTGGCGGACCCACCAGTTGGCCATGTAGACGAAGCCGCTCGACCCGGCGGCCGCGGCCGCCCGGACGTCGGCGATCATCGGCGGGAACGCCGCGTCGCCGTTCACGTGGTGCTCGGCGCCGTTAAGGATCCTCGGAGGCCGGATCTGGTCCGGCCGGGGTGTCGGCGTCACGAAAGGGACGATGAACCTCAGGTGGTCGCCCACCCCGGCCGCCGTCACGTCGCCGAGCAGCGGGCCGGCGGCGCCGGCCCCGATCGACAGCGTCGTCCCCTCGAACGGGAACGCGATCGTGCCCGCCGCGAAGTCGATCTCAGGCGGCCCCGTGGGCAGCCCGACCTCGGTACCCCCCTCGACGGCCTCGGACCACGCCGCGAGCAGCTCGTCGGGGAACGCGAAGCCGGTCCCGCCGGGGTCGGCGAAGGCGGCGCCGCGCTGGTGCGGGACGCGCAGGCCGCCCGAGCCGAGCGGGTCCTGCTCGACCCCCGCGACCGGCTCGCCGAGGTCGAACGTGCCCGACGCGACGTCGACCGCCCAGCGCGGCACGACGATCGGGCCGGCGTCGGGATCGTCGATCGCCCGCCCGCCCTGGAAGTCGAGCGCGGCGCGCCCGGACTCGAGCTCGAACGGCAGGCCGACCGGGGGGCCGAGCTCGCCGGCGGGCCCGCCCTGGGCCTCCCAGACGACGTCGAGCGCCGGCGGCACGTAGGTGGCGGCCGTCACGGCGTCGACCAGGCGCCCGCCGGCCGCGGCCGGGCACTCGAAGAGGCCCTCGACGGCGGTGGGCTGGAGCTCTCCCCCGCGGCCGATCGGGTCGAACCGCGTCCCGGCGAGCGACGCGACCAGCGCGTCGACCAGCTCGTGGCGGTAGATCTCGTCGAGGCGGGTCGTCGTCCCGACCGACGTGACGCCGTCGAAGTCGTCGTCCCCCGGAGCGGCCAGCTTCTCGCGCGCCTTGAACGCCAGGACGGCCTCCGCGGTGCGCTTGCCGTAGCCGCCGTCGACCCCGTTGCCCTCCGGTCCGGTCGTGCCGAGCGAGAACCCCTGGTCGACCAGCGCCTGCTGGAGGGCGGCGACCGCGAGCGGGTCGTTCGGCACGAGCGGGGCGCCGCGCTCGGGCTCGAGCCCCCCGGTGGTCATCCGCGCGCCGTTGCGGCACTGGATCAGCTGCACGTGAACGGCGAGCCGCGCGGACAGGAGCGGGTCCATAGTCCTCCCTCGGATCGGGCGACGATCTTCTCAGACGAGGTACGAGGACGCACGCCGAAGGGTTATGGGGGAGACTCCCGCGCGGCCCCGGAACGACGACCGCTCGGGGAAGGAGCGGAGAGATGGGCGAGCAGCACCTGATCGTGCGCGGCGCGGACCTCCTGGTCGTCGGGGTCCGCTGGTCGGGGTTCACGGTCGGCGGCGGCCGGCTCGTCGCCGGGCCGGGCGGCGCCCAGCTCGTGCTCACGTTCCCGCCGCAGGCGATCGGCGAGGAGCGCTACGCGCAGCGCGGCGACGTGAGCACCCGCCGCGCGCGGGTCTCGGGGTCGAGCCAGCTCGTGTTCCAGGTCGCCGGCGGCACGGAGTTCGACCTCGACGCGGAGGGCGTCCTCGCCGCGCTCGCCGCCGAGGCGCAGAAGGTCGTGAGGAGCGCCGAGGGCGAGTCGACCGCCGTCGAGCTCCCGTGGCGGCTGACCGTCGCCCCCCAGTCGCTGTCGGGCGCGGACGTGGTCTACCGGCACTCGCCGTCGCCGGTCGACTCGGGCGCCGGCGTGGTGGGCGCCTGGTACGGGCGGCTGCTGGCGCGCGACGGAAGCGCGCTCGACGCGGGCCTCGCGGTGGTCCCGCTGGGCGCCGACCAGGACGACGAGGACCTCGACGTCGACCCGCTCAACGGCCCCCAGCGGCAGATGGTCGTGGACGCGGCGACGCAGGTCCTCCCCCGGGCGCGGCGCCTCGAGCTCGGCGCGCTGGGCGGGTCGCTGTCGGCGCGCGTGACGACCCCGACGTTCGAGTGGGACCACGACGCGACCCACGGGCGCGACCACCGCGTCCGGGTGGCGATGAAGGGCGTCCTGTACCCGTTCGGCCACCGGGCGGAGTACTCCGTCGTCGGCGAGCGGATCTTCGACCCCGACGGCACGACCACCGTCGCCGGGGTCCACCGCGAGCAGCTCCTCGTCGTCACCGAGCCGGTCCGGTCGACGGCCGACGGGCCGCTCGAGCTGGTCCGCCGATTCCCGTTCCGCGAGGTCGAGATCGTGGGCCGGACGTACACCGACCTGGCGCCGGACGACTTCAAGGGCCACCGGCGCACGCGGGTCCCCGACGACGACCTGCTGGCCGAGATCGCCGGCCACGAGGAGGAGATGAAGCCGCTGGTCGCCGTGTTCCAGGCGGAGTGGGACACGCTCCCGCACGACTTCGACACCTACATGGCAATGGAGTTCGGGCTGGCGGGCGAGCTGAACAACGCGGTCTTCAGGGAGTCGCTCGACCCGAACGCGATGCAGCGCGAGCGCGAAGCGCTGATCGAGGAGCGCAGGCAGCTCCAGCTCGCCATCGACCCCCCGCCGCCGCCTCCGCCCCCGCCCGACGAGTTCCTGCCCCCGCCGACGCTCGGCCAGGGCCTCACCACCGAGGAGCGCCTCGCCGAGGTCGAGGGCCTGCTGGCCACCGACTTCAGCGAGGCGAACATCCAGCGCGTCCGCAACGAGGAGGCGTTCTGGGACGCGCGCGTGCCCGAGCTGCGCAACGCGATCGCGAACGAGATCGAGGCGATGAGCACGGTGGACAAGCTGATCGCGTCCAGGGAGTCCGTCGACTCGAGCGCGGTGCGGATCCGCGAGCTGCGCGAGGCGATCGCGGCGGTCAACGAGCGGATCCGGCTGATCGCCGAGGCGGCCGAGGTGCCCCACCCGGTCCGCTGGCTGCCGGCGACGAGGGACGGCCGGCCGCTGCGGTTCGTCGTGCGCTGCGCGGCCGCGAGCGGCGACGTCTTCATGTCCGTCCCGATGGTGTTCGTCCGCGACTTCCAGCTCGAGGGGGACCACTTCGAGCCGTTCGACGCGCTGACCGACGCCGAGGTGGCCGCGGCCGTCGCGGCCCAGTGGCGCGAGGCGGCCGACCAGGGCAACGTCGCGCTGCCCGGCACGCGGATCGACATGGTGGCGAGCGGCAGCCCGGAGCCGCCGCCCGGCGATGTCCACGAGGTCCACGTGCTGAGCCTCGACGCCGTCCCGGAGGGGCGGGGGTTCCGTCCGAAGGTCACGGGGTTCGAGGTCGAGCTGCCCGCGCTCCGCGCGCTCGCGCCGGGCGCCGGCGGCCGGCGCGTGCTCGACTTCAGCAGGTCGTTCCTCGAGCAGGACGCGATCCCGGAGACCCCGCTCGTGCTGAGGGACCCGGTCGGCGTCGACTTCACGACCGCCGCGGACCGCGCGGGGGGCCTCGTGTCGCCGAAGTTCGCGGCCGACCGGATCTCGCGCGAGCTCGGGCCGATCGCCGCGGGCGCGCTGCCGCGGGCGCCGGGCGCCCCGGCCGCCGCGGACCTGCCGCCGTTCGACCTCGCCTCGACCTACCGCGGGGCCACGCTGCTCGGCTTCCCGCTCGCGTCGCTGATCGACCTGCCCACGGACCTGGGCGACCCGGCGAAGCTGCCGAGCCCGCCGGCGTTCGTCCAGCTCTCCGAGGGCGGCGTCCCGAGCGCGATGCGGATGGACTGGACGCTCGACCTCCGGACGCACGGTCCGTTCCGGCCGAAGCCCGGCACCAAGCTGCTGCTCTCGGCGACGGTCTCGCAGGAGAAGCGGGAGACGACCTGCACGGTCAACGACTTCGAGCTCGTCCTGCCGCCGAGCGGGGCCGTCGAGGGGCTCCTGACGCTCGGCTTCCGGAAGCTGGCGTTCACGCAGCACGAGGGCCGGGCGCCGGACCTCGCGATCGAGGGCCTGACCGTGGGCTTCGGCGGGGCGCTGAAGCTGCTCCAGGGCCTCCAGGAGAAGCTCCAGGCCCTGGTGGGCCTCCCGGAGACCCGCCCCACCGTCGAGGTCCGGCCGACCGGGCTGACGGCCGGCTACGGGCTGGCCGTCCCGAGCGTCCCCGCCGGCGGGTTCCTGATCAAGAACATCTCGATGCGCGTCGCGGTCGACGTGCCGTTCGACGGGAAGCCGGTTGCCGTCACGCTGTCGTTCGCGACCCGCGACGACCCGTTCAACGTCAGCGTGCTCGCCTTCGGGGGCGGCGGCTACATCGACCTCACGCTCGGGCCGGAGGGCCTGGCGCGGCTCGAGGCGTCGATCGACTTCGGCGCCTCGATCGAGGTGGACTTCTTCGTCGCGAAGGGCGAGGTCCACGCGATCGGCGGCGTGCGGTTCGCGCAGAGCGCAGGCACGATCGAGATCGACGGGTTCCTCCGCATCGGCGGCAGCGTCGAGGTCCTCGGGCTCGTGTCGGTCTCGATCGAGCTGCTCGTGACGCTCTCGTACAGGAGCGCCGACAACCGGCTGGTCGGCCGGGCGAAGATCGTCGTGGAGATCGACCTGACGCTGTTCTCCGACTCGGTCGAGATCGACAGCGGCGAGTGGGTGCTCGCGGGCGGGTCCGGGGGGCCGACCCTCGGCGCCGGGCCGAGCATCGGACGGCCGGTCGACCCGCTCGCGGAGTGGCGCAGGTACCGGGAGGCGTTCGCGCCGGCGTGAGCGACATGCTCTGGATAGCGGTCCCCGGCGGGACGGACGGCGGCCGGCGCGTCCTCCGGGTGCTGGTCGTGCCGCGGCTCGACGGCGGCACGCTCGAGGAGGCCGGCCTGGCGACGTGGCCCCCGTCGAGCCTGCTCGAGTCGCGGTCGCTCGCGCTCGAGTGGCGGGCGGGCGACGACGCGCCGGTCGTCGAGGGCGCCGTCGAGGGGGCTGACGTCGAGATCGAGGACGGCCGGGAGCGCTGGCGGAAGCTCTTCCCGGCGAGCCTCGCCGCCGCGCCGGTCGGCGACCGGACCGCCCCGCCGGCGGTCGCCGTCGTCCCCACCTCGTCCACCGCCGACGCCATCCGCAAGACGTTCGCCGCGCCCGCGGCCACGGAGATCCACGCCGATCGGCCGCTCCCGCCCGAGTTCGCCGAGCGGACGGTCGAGGGGCTCAGGCCGTGGGGGCCGGCTCCTGAGGTCCCGGAGGACCCGCCCGCGGGCGGCGAGCTGTCCCCCGCTCCCGGCCCGGCGGCCGCGCCGCCGCCGCCGCCGAGCTTCGCCCGCAGGGTGTCCCTGCTCAGGGAGCACCCGGCGGTCCTGAGGGCGCTGGGCCTGATACTCGTGCTGCGCGTCACGCCGCCGGACGGCCTCTCCGAGGGGCAGGTGCGCGTGCTCTGGCCCGGCGCCGCGGCCGAGCCGTCGCTGCCGCCGGTGGTCTCGCCGTGGACCGCCTACGGCCGCACGTTCCGGCCGCGCTCGACCGCCAGGGTCAGCGCCGGCGTGGTCACGCTCACCCCGGAGCCGGGCGGTCCCCCCGACAGCGGCAGGTGGCAGGTCGAGACCGTCGACGCCGACACGGGCCGGCGCCGGATGAGCGAGGCCGCCGCGACGCTCGTGCCGGCGCCGGCGGCCGGCGACGGGGGCACGAAGCCGCCCGAGCGTCCGGTGTCGCTGCCCGCGATGCGGACGGCGGGGCTCCAGCTCGTGCGGGCGGCACGGCAGAACGACTACGCCCTGCAGGCCGCGAAGGCGAGCGCGAACGCCGCCCGCGAGTCGCTGGACGGCCACGTGCTCGACGCCGACGACCTCGTGCTCGGCTACCGCATCGACGTGAAGCGCGGCGGCGGCGAGTGGCGGTCGCTCCACGAGCGGGTCGCCACCTACCGCGTCGACGGCGACCCGGTGGCCGGCGAGGGCGAGCCGGAGGAGGGTCACGTCAAGGCGTTCGGCGCGGTGCTCCGCGACGACGGCACGGCGCGTTCGGACGAGGTCGTCGCTCGCTGGAGCGGTTGGAGCCTGGCGGCGGCGCGGCCGCGCTTCGACGGCACGGCCGGGCCGGAGCGGCTCGTCGACGGCCCGTTCGAGTTCGAGCTGGACGCGCGGCCGGGGTCGCTCCCGGCGCTGCGCTTCACCGCGACCTACGCGATCCGCGCGCGCGTGGCGGACATGGCGGGCGGCGGGCTCGCGCTCGACGACGACGAGGCGAACCGCTGCGCGATCGCCGAGATCTCCTACGGCCGCTACGAGCCGGTGCCGTCGCCGGTGCTCACGCTAGAGCCGGGCGTCGAGGCGGAGGCGCTGGAGCCGGCCGAGGCGGTCGACCGGGTGGTCGTGCGCAGCGCCCCGGACGCGGGGGTGGCGGAGTTCGCGGACCGCAACCCGGGCTACGCGACGCACGCACGCCGGCTGCTCCACCGTCCGCACGCCTCGCTCGCGATCGCGGAGCAGCACGGGATGCTCGACGACGTGGACGACCACGAGCGGACGTTCGCCTGGGTCCAGCGGGCGCTCGCGGCGTCGCGCGCCGACGGCGGGCCGGCGCGGCCCGACGGCGAGGAGCCGGCCGGCGAGAGCCCGCTTCCCGACCCCGCCGCCGGCGGCGTGCGGGCCTTCCCGCGCAGCGAGCCGGGCGCGCCGGCCGCCGGCCCGGAGCGCCGCGACTGGACCCGGCCCTGGCCGGAGCCCGAGGCGCCCAAGCTCCTCGAGCTGCGCGAGCCCGCGCGCGGCCAGCCCGCCGTCGAGTGGGAGGGCGAGACGCTCGTGGTCCGGCTCGCGCCCGCCGAGCAGATGACGCTCGAGGTCTCGTCCGTCCTCACCGAGGACTTCCTCGACCACTTCGCGCTCCAGGAGGGCATGCCGAACGCGTCCAAGGACGCGGCCGAGGCCGGCCGCCATCCGCTGATCACCCCCGCGCAGGCGATCGCGCTCGTCCACGCCGTGCGGCGGCCGCTGACCGCGCCCGCGGCGGACACGGTCCTCGAGCCGCGCCCCCGCGAGCCCGGCCAGACGTTCGCGATCCTCGACCCGGACCCGCCGGCGCTCCGCGACATGGGCGTCGACGCGAACAGCACGGCCCAGCTCGACGTGTCCGCGTCGTGGACCGAGCGCGACGACGACCAGGTGCGCGAGGTCGCCGGCGCCTCGGTGCAGTCGATCCGCGTCGACCGCGGCGACGCCGAGCTGGCGGACGAGCTGCGCCACGAGCTCGGCGACACGCGCCACCGCGACGTCACCTACACCCTGACCGCGGTCACCCGCTTCCGCCAGTTCTTCAAGGCGGACGAGGACCCCGAGGAGTTCGTCGCGCGCACGACGCTGACGACCCCGGTCGACGTCCTCAACACCGCCCGGCCGGACCCGCCGGTGGTCCTCGGCGTGCGGCCGTCGTTCGCGTGGCGCCAGTCGATGGACGGCACGGCCGTGGTGCGCGAGCGGCTCGGCGGGCGGCTGCGCGTGGAGCTCGCGCGGCCGTGGCACGTGACCGGCGACGGCGAGCGGCTCGCGGTGATCCTGTGGGACCGGCTGGCCCAGCCGGCGCCGCAGCTCGACCTGCCGCCGCTCGTCACCCAGGTCGGCCGCGACCCGATCTGGGAGACCGCCGACCCGGAGCGGTGGCTCGCCCCGGAGGCGTTCGCGGACACCGCCGGGCCGGCGGCGAGCCCGAAGCTGGTCGAGAGCGACGGCCCGATCGTCGCGATCCCGTTCGAGCCGTTCTTCCACGACGGCCGCTGGTACGCCGACGTGGCCGTGCCGGGACTCGCGACCCAGTCGTACAGCCCGTTCGTGCAGCTCGCGGTCGCCCGCTACCAGCCGAGCAGCATCGACGGCCACGAGCTCTCGCGCGTGGTCAGGACCGACATGACGCCGCTGCTCCCGGACCGCCGGCTCACCGTCCGGCGGGGCGGCGGCGTCGTGCGCGTGCTGCTCGAGGGCCTCGGCCCGACCGGCCCCGAGCTGAACCGGCTCGACGTCGTGCTCGAGACGTGCCGGCCGGGCCCGGGCGTCGGGGCGGGCGAGGTCGACCTGGTCGCCTTCGGGCCGCCCGCCGACGGCGTGACCGCGTGGCAGCCCGTCCCGGACACCGCCCGCCAGGTCGACCTCGGCGCCGAGGCCGAGCTCCCCGACCTCGTGTCGGAGGACGCCGTCCGCGTCCGCGTGCGGGAGGTCGAGCGGATCGGGACGGACGGCTTCTTCCCGGAGCCGCAGACGGGCACCGCCGGCGAGCTCATCGAGCGGGTCGTCTTCACGGACGCCGTCGTGCTGAGCGAGGCGGCGGAGTCCTGAGCCGGGGGCGGCTACGATCGGCGGCGTGACCGAGCCGGCCTTCGTCAGCCTCCCCGACGCCGAGCAGGTGGCGGCCTCGAGGCCGCCGGACCACCCGTACAACTTCGGCTTCGTGGCCAACATGGGCCGGCTGCTCGCGGCCCATCCCCGGATCGGGCCGGCGTTCCAGCAGCTCTTCGCCGCGATCATGTTCGCGCCGGGCTTCCTCGACCGGCAGGAGCGCGAGATGGTGGCGGCCGTCGCGGCGCACTCCCAGGAGTGCTTCTACTGAACGACCTCTCACGCAGAGTTCCTGCGTGCTGAGGGTGGCGAGCGGGAGCTGTCGGAGGCGGTCCGGCACGGCCGCTGGCGAGAGCTGACCGGACTGTCGGAGCGCCGCCGCGCGCTCTGCGAGGTCGCCGAGAAGCTGAGCGCCCACCCGACGGCGATGACGCCCGACGACTGGCGGCCGCTGCGGGACCTGGGCTTCGACGACGAGGCGTGCCTCGAGGTGGCGCACGTCGTCGGCATCTTCAACCACCTGACCCGCCTCGCCGACGGCTTCGGCCTCCAGCTCGACCCGCGGACCCTCGCGGCGGCCGAGTCCGGCGTGCCCCTCGAGCGCCCCGGCTGAGCCGCCGGCGCCGGCTCAGAGCGCCGGCACGATCCGCGCCAGGTCCGGCATCCGGCCCACGCCCTGGCCCGGGCAAGGGTCGGACGTGAACGAGTCGCTCGCGAGGATGGCCTTCACCTCGGCGGGCGACAGCGCCGGCCTCTGCGCCGACCTCACGATGCCCTGGATCACGGCCACGACGCCGCTGACGATCGCCGCGGCGAACGACGTCCCCTCCACGGTGGCCGTCGTGCGCGTGGGCGTGCCGCTCGCGTCGAACAGAATCCCGGCGAGCGTCAGCACGTCGCTCGCCCACGCGCAGCAGTCCACGCGCGAGCCGAAGTTCGAGCACGTCTCGCGCGTGAACGTGCCGAGCGGGACGCCGGGCTGGATCCCGCCCACGACGATCGCCGGGGAGTCGTGCGAGGGGGGACCGCCGGCGGGAGGGTTGTCGAGGTCGATCCCCCTGCACATCCCGGTCGAGGCGCTCACCCGGCCGTTCCCGGCGCCCAGGACGACGGTCGTCCCGCGGAAGCTCAGGAGGCGCACGGCCGTCCGGAAGAGCGGCAGCGCGTCGAGCGGGAACTGGCCGCCGGTCACGGGGTCGCGGATCGCGATCGAGACGTTCAGCACGTCGCCCGTCCCGACCTGGAAGCCCACCCGGTGCATCAGCAGGAACAGCTCGCTCTGGGGGATCTGCCCGGACGGCGACTGGCCGGACCCGAACACGACCGCGCAGCGGGGCGCGACGCCGATCAGGTCGACCGCGTTGTCCGCGGCGGCGACGAGGCCGAGCACGCCCGTGGCGTGGTCGAGGTCGGTCACGGCCACCCCGCTCTCCGGCGGCCCGGGCGTGACCGAGTCGAGCTGCGCGGGCAGGTCGCGGTGCGTTGGGTCGAACGGGAACGGCTCCACCACCCCGACGAGGACCGGCGACCCGGTCCCGCCGGGCTTGGGCCGCGCGGCGTCCACGCCGATCCCGACGGGAGCCGGGTTGAGGTAGGTCTGGAGCACCGCGCCGGGGTTCGCCGGGCCCTGGCACGCCTCGGCCAGGCCGTCGGGCTGCGCCCACTCGACCTCGGGCAGCGCCTCGAGCGTCGCCACCGCGTCCTCCACCGCGAGCTCGGCCTCCGGCGGCAGGTCGAAGCCGAAGCACAGGAGCGGGTGCGGCACCTCCGCCGGGTCCTCCTGCTCGTCGCGGAGGTCGTCGACGACCTCCTGGACCAGCCCGGCGTCGATCTCGGCCAGCAGCGGCACGAGGTCCGGGGAGCCGAACCCCTGCCGGATCCCCTCCCAGGCCGCGGCGGCGGCCGCGAGCAGGGCGGCCGGGTCGCCCGGCACCGCCGGGACGTCCGGCTCCCTCAGCTTCAGCAGGATCCGGCCGCCCTCCGCCACGGCCACAGCGTCCCAGAATCGACCGCCGGCCGATCGTTACGCTCCCGCGGCCCACACCGGCGAGGGAGCGGAGGCGCGGATGGAGATAACCGACGAGACGATCGACCTCAAGGAGGCCCTCGAGGACCCGCTGCTCGCCACCGGCCAGGTGACCGGGATCGACTTCGGCGTCCGCGAGGAGGACGAGCCGGACTCCGAGGACGTCGTGCTGCGCGTGTTCGTCGCCGACGAGCAGGCCGTGCCCGAGGGGGTCGAGGACGCGTTCGCCGCGCTCGGGCTGCCGGTCGTGGTGATCCAGCGCACCTTCGAGCTCGCGCAGCTGCCCGACACGACCATGCACCGGCCGATGGTCGGCGGCGTGTCGGTCACCCCGGAGCGCTTCACCCGCCCGGGGGCGCAGACGGCGCCGACCGGCACGCTGGGGGCGATCGTCCGCCACACGCTGACTCCGAGCGTGCTCGGGCTGAGCAACCACCACGTGCTCTGCGTGGACCTGAACCGGGCCCAGGGCCAGGAGGTCATCCAGCCCGAGCCGACGATCATCGGCAGGCTGCCGGGCGACCACCTCGGGACGCTCGAGGACTGGTCGTTCCCCGAGCAGGTCGAGAGCGGGCGGATCGACGCCGCGATCTGCTCGATCGACGTCCCCGCCCTGACCGAGGTGGCCGAGCTCGGCCCGGTCGTCGGGTCGAACGTCCCGTTCCTGGGCATGCCGGTGCGCAAGCGCGGCCGGTCGACGGGGCCCACGAGCGGCACGATCGAGGGCATCGGCGGCAGCTTCCCGATCGACTACCCGCTGCTGCCGCCCGTCGGCAGCCCGCCCAGCATCGTCCGCGTCATGAAGCGGCAGATACACATCCGGCCCGCCGCCGGCACCACGGCGTTCGGCACGAGCGGCGACTCGGGGTCGGTGGTCGTCGACGAGGGGAACCGCGCGGTGGGACTCTACTTCGCGTCCACCCAGGCCACCGCCGGCGCGCCGCGGTTCGGGCTCGCCAGCCCGATCCAGTTCGTCGAGCAGGCCCTGAGCATCAGCTTCGAGTGGCCGGCGCCGTTCGTCGAGGAGGTGCCGGACCAGATGTTCGCGTTCGACACGGCGACGATCCGCGGGTCCGGGTTCCTACTTGCCTCCGACGTGCTCTTCGACGACGTGCCGGCGGAGTCGTTCAGCGTGGACGGGGACGACTCGATCAGCGTCGTCCCGCCGGACTTCCCCGGCGACCGGGGGCTGGTCGTGACGGGGCCGGGCGGCGCCTCCGACGTCGTGACGGTCAGCCTGAACTCGATCGGCTGAGGAGAGGAGGCCGGGCGGAGCCTCGGTCGCGATCTGCGCGCGGCTCCGTACGCCGAGCTTCGCGTACACGCGCCCGAGGTGGGTCTTCACGGTCGCCGGCGCGATGAACATCGCCTCCGCGATCTCACGATTCGTCATCCCCCCGGCAGCGTGCGCGGCCACCTCGCGCTCGGTTCGCGTGAGGCTCTCCCACCCGGCCCCCGGACGGCGGCGGCGCATCCCGTCGCGGAGCCGTGCGATCGCCTCGCCGGGCGCGCAGCCCTCGCCCTCGCGCGAGGAGACCTCGTACCGCTCGTCTCCGATCTCCGCCCGCAGCCGCCGCTCCAGCGCCGCGCAGCCGGCGTCGTGCTGGGGCAGCCGCACCATGCCTAGATCGGAGCGAGCGCGGTCCGCGGCGCCCAGCAGCCACGCGGCCTCCTCGTGGCTCGACATGCCCGCGCACGTCTCGGCGAGCGCGTCGAGCGTCTGCGGCAGGTAGAGGCGGAGCTCGAGCTCCGCACGGGTCGTGAGCGCCCCGTGGAGGCGGCCCTCGGCGACCCTCCAGTCGCCGCGAGCCGCGGCCAGCCGCCCGAGCACCTCGTCGGACCACGCTCGGCACAGCCGGCTCCCGATCCGCTCGCTGATCTCCCGGGCCCGTCTGGCGTGCTCCTCCGCCGCCGCGGCGTCGCCCGCGAGACGCGCGACGTCGGCCAGCTCGAGCATCGCGCGGGCGAGCACCCATCCGTAGTCCGCGCCGGACGCGACGACCCCCTCCAGACCCGCGCGCGCGCCGTCGAGGTCCCCGCGGGCCGCCCGCGCGACGGCGATCACGATGTCCACGTGGGCGAGCGCGAAGCCGGCGCCCGCCGTCACGACCGCCTCCCGGGCGGGCCCGAGGCGGTCGAGCGCCGCGTCGGCGGAGCCCCGGACCAGCTCCACGTACCCGATCTCCGCCTGCGCGTGCCCCTCCGAGGGCTCTCCGACCTCGGCCGCCGCGGCCGCCGCCCGGGTCGCGAGCTCGAGGAAGCGCTCGAGATCGCCCTGGACCGCATGCCTCCAGGACATCCCCCAGAGCGTCCACGAGAGCGCGTCCCGGTCCCCGAGCCGCTCGAACTCCGCCAGGCAGTCCTCGAACAGCCGGTCGGCCGCGTCGAACTCGTCCGTCACGAGGTGCGCCCAGCCGAGGGGTAGGGCCGCCCTGCGGTAGCACCAGTCGTCGCCGGCCTCGCGCGCGAGCGCCTGCGACCGCTCTAGCAGGGGCCGGGAGCCGTCCGGATCCCAGGCGTGGCGCACGAAGCCCAGCACGTAGAGGGCGCGCGCCATCGCCGAGCGGTCGCCGGCCTCCGTGCCGAGGTCGAGCGCGTGCTCGGCGGCGGCGATCGCCTCGGCATAGCGGCGCGCGAACACGAGCAGGTAGGCGCGCGACTGGACGACGCGCGCGCGGAGGGGCGAGCCGGCGGCGTCGGGGGTCCCGAGCGCCCGGACGCACCATCCGTCGGCCTGCGCGAACCTGCCGCGACGCTTCCACCACATCGTCAGCGCGACGCAGAACCGGAGCGCCGACCCGCCACCGGTGGAGCACGCCCACTCGAGCGCGGCTGCGACGTTGCCGTCCTCCGCGTCGAGCGCCTCCACCCATTCGCACTGCCGGGCGCCGACGAGGTCCGGGGCGGCCCGCTCGACGAGCTCCAGGAAGTAGTCCCCGTGACGCGCGCGGACGAGCTCGAGCTCGCCGGCGTCGCGGAGGCGCGCGAGCGCGTACTCGCGCATCGTCTCGAGCAGGCGGAAGCGCGGCACGGGCCCTCGGTCGTCCGCCACGACGAGCGACCGGTCGACGAGCGATCCGAGCCGGTCGAGGACCGCGGCTCGGCTCGGGGCGTCGTGAGCCGCGACGCGCTCGGCGGCGTCGAGCGAGAAGCCTCCGCTGAAGGCGCCCAGGCGGCGGAACAGGACGCGCTCGTCCTCGGACAGCAGGTCGTGGCTCCAGTCCATCGAGGCCCGAAGCGTCCGGTGGCGCGGCAGCGCGAACCGCGTCCCGCTGGTCAGGAGGCGAAGGCGATCCGAGAGGCCCGCGGCGATCTGCTCCAGCGAGAGCATCCGCATGCGCGCGGCCGCCAGCTCGATCGCGAGCGGGATCCCGTCGAGCCGGCCGCAGACCTCCGCGAGCGATCGGGCGTCGGACTCCGTGAGCGCGAGGTCGGGCCGGACACGCGTCGCGCGGTCCACGAACAGCCTCGGCGCGTCGCAGCGCGCGATCGCGTCGGCGCTCTGCGTTCCCGGGTCGGGCAGCGACATCGAGGGCACGCGCCACGTCGTCTCGGCGGGAAGCCCGAGCGGCGCCCGGCTCGTGACGAGCACCGTGGTCTCGCCGACGCCGCGGAGCAGCGAGTCGGCGGCTTCGGCCACGGCTTCGAGCAGGTGCTCGCAGTTGTCGAGCAGCAGCAGGTGCCGCCGTCCGGCCAGGTGCGCGGCCACCGCGTCGAGCGGCGCCAGGCCGGGAAGCGGTCGCACGCCGGCGGCGGCCGCGATCGCCTCGGGGACGAGCTGGGGGTCGGCCACCGGCGCCAGCTCGACGTGGCAGACCCCATCGTAGGGGCGGCCGAGGACGTCGGCGGCGCACTGGAGGGCGAGCCGCGTCTTGCCGCAGCCGCCCGCGCCGGTGAGCGTGAGGAGCCGCGCCGTCCGCAGCGCGTCCGTCACCTCGGCCAGCTCGCGCTCGCGGCCCACGAACCGGGTGAGCCCGCGGGGCAGGTTGTTCGGCAGCGCCTCCAGCGAGCGCAACGGCTCGATGCGCCCGGGCAGGTCCGGATGCGCCAGCGCGTACACGTGCTCGGGGGGCCCGAGGTCGGGAAGCGACTGCACGCCGAGGTCGACCAGCTCCGCCCGGCCGGGGAGCCGATCCGCCACGAGCTCGGAGGTCGACCGGGCGAGGACGGTCTGACCGCCGCGCGCGATGGCGCACAGCCGCGCGCAGCGGCTGAGCGCGGCCGCACGGCCGACGCCGTCGAGCCCCGACCGATCCTGCGCCGTGTGCAGGGCGACACGCGTGCGCGGGCCGACGCGCTCCCGCGATCCGCGCGCATGCGCGAGCAGCTGGACCTCCAGGGCCGCGTCCACCGCGTCGCCGGCGAGCGCGAACGAGGCCAGGACGGTGTCCCGCGAGCCGTTCTCGACGAGCTGCCCACCCCGTCGCGTCACGGCGTCGCGCACGGAATCGCGGCGCACCTCGGCGGCCCGGGCCGCCGCCCCCGCGGCGGCGTCCACGAGAGGACCCTCGACCTCGGCGACCAGGAACGTTGCGGTTCGCACGCGTGCTCGCGTGTTCGCGGTCAGAGCTTCCGCTCGACCACCGCGCGCGTGACCGCGTCGTTGATCGACGACAGCGGGCTCTCGGTGCGCACCCAGCGGTCGCCGCCGAAGTAGCGCCTGAAGATCGTCTCGGCGGTGCGGGTGGCGAGCGCCTGGGTGGTGAGCGTCGGGTTCGGGCCGCCGAGCGCGTTCGGCAGCGCGGAGTTGTCGGCCACGAACAGCCGCTTCACGAAGCGGGCCTCGCAGCTCTGGTCGACGACCGAGTCGGCCGGGTCCGCGCCCATCCGCATCGTGGACTGGACGTGCAGGATCAGCGGCGGCCAGTTGATCCGGTAGACCTCGCGGGCGCCCGCGCGCTTGAGGAGCGCGAGGGCCTTGCGGACGAGGTAGTCGCGGTTCCTCAGCGTGCGCTGGCTGCGCTCGCGGTAGTGGAACTCCACGCGCGGGACCGGGCCGTGCTCGTCCGGCGGTAGCTGGGTCGAGAGCGCCACCCGGTTCTGCGCCTCGACGTCGTCGTCGGTGATGACGAGGACGTTCAACAGCTTGTCGACGTCGGCCATCAGCCGCTTCAGCACGTTGCCGACGCGCCGGCCGTCGCCGTCCGCCCCCGGGGTGAACTCGTGGCCGTTCAGGTACACGTCGTTGATGCCGGCGTCCGAGAAGGTGGCGGAGAACGCCTGGAGACCCGGCATCAGCCCCACGTTCTCGAGGCCGCCGCGGCCGGGGAAGTCCATCCGCGCGGACGAGCCCGGCCCCTTCGTGGAGCCGGTGTAGCCGGGGAAGACGCCGATCAGCCAGTCGAAGTAGTGGTCGGTGTAGCCGCGGCCGACCCAGTCGTTCGGGTTCGGCAGCCCGCTGTTCAGCCACAGCCGCGGGGTCTCCGTCGTGCCGCCGGCGAGCACGACGACCTTCGCCTCCTCGGTGAACGTGTCCCCGGTCGCGCCCACCCGCCACGTGACCGTCCGGGCGGTGGTCGCGCCGCCGTCCTCGACCGTCCCGACGTTCGTCGCGAACGCGTCCGTGATCAGCGTGACGGCCTTGCCGCCCTTCGCCCAGAGGTCGGCGGTCAGGGCCATCGGCATGTAGCTGTTGTCGGTCGAGCGCTTGGCGGTCAGGTTGCGGGGCGCGCCGCGGGGCTCGTAGCAGCCCTGGAAGCAGTGGCCGCAGAACGTGCAGCCGCGCGCCTGCGGGAAGCGGAGCCTGCTCGGGTCGCTCGTCCGGCCCGCGGTGCCGTGCGGCTGGAGGATCGCGTTCTCCTGCGGCCGGTAGCCGGAGCGGAGCGCGTCCTTCGTGGTCATCAGCGGGACGCCGAGCTTGCTCGCGCCGCGCAGGAAGGTCTCCTCCTTGGCGCCCATCGGGGCGGTCTGCACCGGCAGCGTGTGCTCGACCCACTCGTAGTAGGGAACGAGCTTGCGGTACGAGAACGGGAACTCGTGCGCCCGGTCGTAGGCGGCGCGGTCGCGTCCGCGGTAGCCGCGGAACACGCCGGGGTAGGCGCGCGGGCAGTTGCCGTAGTAGTGCTGGGTGGTGCCGCCCACCCCGGAGAGCTGCCAGACGAAGCTGTTCTGGGGGGTCTCGCGGAGCCACGGCGACCTGGTGCGGTCCGCCGGGCCCCAGCGGAAGTAGCCGGTCACGGGGTTGCTCGCGTCGTTCTCGAAGTGGCGCCAGTCCTGCTCGGGGTCCGCGTGGCGGGCGCCCGCCTCGAGCACGAGCACGTCGAGCCCGCGGGCCGCGAGCTCCTTCGCCACCACGGGGCCGCCCCCGCCGGCGCCGATCACGATCACGTCCCTCACGTGCGCCCCGCCCTCACGTCCCTCACCTGCGCCCCACCCTTCTGACGCGGTACTGCCTCGCTGTCCTCACCTTGCGTCGGCCGGCGTAGTAGCCGCGCAGCTCGGGCCAGCCGTCGGACACGCCGTCGTAGCCGCTGAGGCTCCAGCCGACCGGCTTGCCCGTCAGCTGGCGCGTCTGCGGGTCGATCTTCGATCCGTCGCCGTATCCGAGCAGGCCGACGAGGCCGATGACGATGCCGGCCACGAACCGGATCTCCGAGCCCTCGGTCCGCTCCTCGAGGCGGTGGAACACCTCGACCTTCCGGTCGAACGCGAGCCGGGAGAACGGCGATGCGAACGAGCCGTTCGCGGCGACCGGGTCGACCTCGAGCGCCGTCCCGTTGAGCAGCTGGGCGACCAGTCCGGACGCGGGGAACTGCGGCGTGGCGGACGGGGTCCCCACGAAGCGGTCGAGCACGTCGGTCAGCAGGGCCGTGGTGCCGGCCTCGATGCCGCCCGGGTCGTCGCTCGACTGCCCCTGGGCGACCGAGTACTCGTCCTTGCCGGGGATGACGAACGCCACCAGGCCGTTGAGGGTGTCCTGCACGAGGTCCGACGACTGGGCGAGCGCGTCCTCCAGCCAGCCGCGCTCCGAGAGGAAGCCGGGGAGCTGCGCCAGGACGGCGAGCGCGCCCGCCAGCCCGGCACGCTCGATGAACGTCCGTCGCGACAGCCCGCTCCGGACGCCCATCCCCTCCGTTTGCACGTCCTCGCCCCCCATTCGGTGGGCCGACCCTACCAGCGGGAAAAGCCGGCGGCGCCGGCCTGTCAGGTGACGATCTTGAACAGGCCCCAGGCCATCAGCGCGCCGGCGCCGCCCATCAGGGCGAGGCCGGCGAGGATGCGGGCGGCCCGCCGGCCGAACGGGGCCGGCTCGACCTCCGGTGACGGCTCGACGTCCGCCTCGCGGAGCGCCTCGCGCGCGGCCTCGACGCCCGACTCCGGCACGAGGACGTCGCGCGGTCCCGCCGCCAGGAAGTCCGGCACGTCGAACCCGGCGGACCGCCGGAGCATGCTCGGCACGCCCTCCTCGATCAGCAGGTTCTGGATCAGCTCCGCCTCGGCCTGGTTCCGGCCGCCGGCGACCCGCACGAGCTCGCCGCGCGTGAACTCCGGCCGGATCTTGCGCGCCCGCTCGTGCGCGTCGCTGCGCGGCCGCTCCGCGCTGGCCGCGCCGGCGTAGACGAGCGGCATCCCGCAGTGGGAGCAGAAGCGCTCGTGGAGGGGGTAGTGCCGAGCGCAGGTCGGGCAGGCGAGGGGCTGCGGCCCCGCGCTACTCGACCTCGATCGGCTCTTCCTCGACACGGCCGTCCGCGATCCGCCAGCCGCGCACCTCCGGCTCGCCGGCGAGGGAGACGATGAGGTACGTCCAGTGGGGGTAGTGGGCGAGGTTGACGTCGGTCTGCGACGGCTCGGCCGGGCTGCGAGGGTGCGAGTGGTAGACGGCGACGCCGAAGCCGTCGTCGTCGAGCGCGTTGGCGGCGAGCAGGCTGGTGGCGTCGAGCTCGTACCCGTACGGCGACGCCCTGCGGTTGGACGAGCGGAACACCTCGGCGAGGCGCCCGTCCTCGACGCGCGCGTAGCCGCAGCACTCGTTGGGGGCGTCCTCGCGCGCGTGCGCGACCAGCTCGTCCCAGTCGGCCCGGGAGATCCGCATGGCGGACACAATACGATCCGCCGATCGACCGCTTCTCTCGCCGCGCCGCGCTTCGCCTCGCCGCCGGCGGCGCCGGAGGGAGCGCCGCGGCGCTCGCGGCGGCGTGCGGCGGGGACGGCGACCGAGCCGACACGACCCAGACGATCAGCCCCGAGCGGCGGCGGGCCGACGCGGCCGTCCTCGACTCGCTGCTCGACCTCGAGCGGACCTCCGCGATCGCGTACGCCGCCCTGCGGCCGCTCCTGCGCGGGAGCGCCCGGAGGAGCGCCGACGCGTTCCTCGACCACGAGCGCGCGCACGCGCGGGCGCTCGAGCGGGCGCTCGCGGAGCTTCGCGTCGAGCCCACGCCGCCGCGGCCCGACCGCCAGTACGAGGCCGGCTTCCCGCGGCTGCGGACGGCCGAGGACGCGCTCAGGTTCGCGCTCGACGTGGAGGAGACCCAGGTCGCAGCCTACGGCGACTCGCTCCCGACGCTGTTCACGCCGGAGCTGCGGGTGACGCTGGGCACGATCCTCGCGGCCGAGTCCGAGCACGCGTCGGTCGTGCTGGGCGAGCTCGACGAGCCGCAGGCGCCGCGCGCGCTCGTGGTGGGAAGGCCGCCGGAGGCGTGATGCCGGGCGGCCGCCGGACGCGGCGCGCGCCGGCCGTTGGCCGCGGAGGCGGCCGGGCGCGGCGCGCGCCGGCCGTGGGCGGCGGCGGCCGCCGGGCGGCCGGCTTCAGCCGTCGCGCCGCCCTCGCGGCCGCGGCGGCGGCACCCGCGGCCGCCCTCCCCCTCGCGGCCCGCGCCGCCACCGACGCCGAGCGCGAGCGGCGCGCGCTCCGCGCCGCCGTCGCTGGCGAGCAGCGGAGCGCGGTCGCGTTCGAGGCGATCGCCAACGGCGACCTCCTCGGCGAGGAGGCGACCGCCGCGATCCGCGTCCTCCTCGACCACGCCAAGGCGCACGTCGCGGCGCTCGAGCCCGTGTTCCGCGCGCAGACCGGGGAGAAGCCGCCGCTCGCCCCGAGCCGCACCGCCATCCCGGGCCTCACCGGGCTGCGCGGCGGCCGCGACGCGCTCCGGCTCGCCGCCCGGCTCGAGGAGCGGGCGATCGCCGCGCACCTCGACGCCGTCCGACTCAGCCGAAACTCGGCGCTGCTCAAGCTGATCGCCGGCAGCATGGGGTCCGACGCACAGCACCTCGTCCTGATCCGCCAGCTGCTCGGCGACGACCCCGTCCCGGCTCCGTTCGAGCGCGGCGGCTGAGCCGGCCCGGCACTACCCTGACCTCGTGTTCAACGTCGGCCCGCTCGAGCTGATGCTGGTGCTGGGCCTCGCGCTGATCGTGCTCGGCCCGCAGCGGCTGCCCGACGTGGCCCGCTCGGTCGGCCGCGGGATGCGCGAGTTCAGGAGCGCGCTGAACTCGGCGGGCGACGACGACCGCGACGAGGACGCGTACGAGGACGACGAGGAGCTCGACGACGAGGACGGCGAGGAGCCCGACGAGGAGCTCGACGAGGACGACGACCTTACGGAGCCCACCGCGGCCGAGCCGCCCGCTGCGGCTGCGGGGGAGCCGCCCGCCGCGGCCGAGCCGCCCGCCGGCGAGCTACCAGAACGAGGCTGAGTCGAGCGTCGCCTCGAGCTCCTCGAGCGGCTTCGAGTAGACGCCCGAGCTGAGGTACTTCCAGCCGTCGTCCGGGGCGACGAAGACGACGTTGCCCTCGTCGAGCTCGCCCGCCACGCGCACCGCGATGGCGGCGATGGCACCGGTCGAGACGCCGACGAACAGGCCCTCCTCCTCGAGCAGCCGCTTGGTCCAGACCACGGCGTCGCGGTTCGAGACGAAGATCTTCCGGTCGAGCAGGGAGAGGTCGATGATCGGCGGGATGTAGCCGTCGTCGAGCGACCGCAGGCCCTGGACGCCCTCGCCCTGGAGCGGCTCGGCCGCGACGATCTTCACGTCGGCGTCCTCCTCCTTGAGCCGCCGGGCGTTGCCCATCAGCGTGCCGCCGGTGCCGAGCCCGGCCACGAACGCGGCCACCTCGCCGAGCTCGTCGAGGATCTCGACGGCGGTGCCGTTGTAGTGCGCGAGCGGGTTGGCCTCGTTGCCGTACTGGTACGGCATGTAGTACGACGAGTCCGCCTCGGCGATCTCGAGCGCCATCGCCACCGCGCCGTTCGACCCCTGCTCGCCCGGCGAGTAGACGATCTCGGCGCCGTACATCTTCAGCAGGCGGGTCCGCTCCTCGGTCACGTTGTCGGGCATGACCACCTTCAGCGGGTAGCCCTTGCGCGAGCAGATCATCGCCAGCGAGATGCCGGTGTTGCCGGAGGTCGGCTCGAGGATGGTCTGGCCCGGCTCGATCGCGCCGCGCGCCTCGGCGTCCTCGATCATCGACTTGGCGACGCGGTCCTTGACCGACCCGGTCGGGTTGTAGCTCTCGAGCTTGGCGTAGACCCGGACGCCCGGCTTCGGCGAGAGCCGGCGGAGCTCGACGAGCGGCGTGTGCCCGATCGCCTGCACGATGTCGGCGTAGCGGCCCCCGCAGGGGCGATTCTCGAGACCCGGCCCGATCATCGCTTCAGAAAGTGTAGTGCGTCCGCGGGGCGGCGCTCAAGGGCCGTCGAGTGACGTTGCGCACGCCCGCGGTCAGCGCGGGCGCTCGCCGGCGGAGAGCGGCTCGACCGGCGGGACCCGGCCGTAGTCGGTCAGCGTCGAGGTCATCTTCACCTCGGCTCCCTCCACCGACAGCTCCACGTCGTAGCGGCGGATGCGTCCCAGCGAGTCGACGCAGACGACCACGGGCGCCTTCAGGCCGCGCAGCTGGTCGGGGACCTCGCCCTCGCGCCCCGCCTCGACCCGCTGGATCACGCGGTCGAAGTCGAGGTCGCCCTCGTAGCAGCCGCTCTCGTCGCCCCTCCTCACGTCGACGACGTCGGTGCCCAGGTACTTCAGCGAGTCCGTCGGGTTGTTGGCGACCGGCGACTGCGCCGACTGCGGGAGGGGGCTGTAGCGACCGGACGTCCCACGGCGGACGTACTCGTCGGACCCGTCCGAGAACATCTGGATCGTCTCGCCGCCGGAGCCCATCGACAGCCGGACGCGGTCGTGCTCGAAGTCGACCAGCGCCTCGCCGCGGAACGTCGTGCCCCGCGGACCTGTGATCGACGAGTCGAACCGCATCCGGGCGGTCTTCGCCGCCTCCGTCCTCGCGACCGCGACGCGAAGCGCCTGCGAGGACTCGCCGTCGCCGCCCCCGCCCCCGTCGTCGCCGCCGCAGCCCGCCAGCACGGCGCAGGCGGCGATGCCCGCGGCGAGCGCACGACCGGCGGGCGAACGGGTAGGCACGGCGGACCGGACCCGAGCCGTCAGCCGCCGGCCATCGCCGGCAGGATCACGATCGTGTCGCTCTCGCCAACCGGCGTGTCGAGGCCGTCGAGCACCCGGACGTCCTCGTCGTTCAGGTACACGTTGACGTAGCGGTTGAGCTGGCCGTCGTCGGAGAACATCTGGCGCTCGGTCCCCGGGTGCTGCTGCGCGAGCGCGCGCAGCACCTCGCCGACCGTCCCGCCGTCGGCGGCGACCTCCTTCTCGCCGCCGGTGGCGTTCCGCAGCACCGGTGGGATCTTGACCGTGCTCATGCGCGCGGCAGCGTAGCCGCTGGCCGGCCCGCGCGCACGGCTAGCCCGCGCAGAAGGCCTCGTAGTCGGGGAACACGCCCATCTCCTCCTCGGAGATCGAGTCGGGGTCCCGCGAGCAGATCGGGCAGTCGGGGTCGCGGCGGACCTTCAGCTCGGTGAACGTCGCGGCCAGCGCCTCGTACAGGAGCAGGCGGCCGATCAGCGGCTCGCCGGCGCCGGTCACGAGCTTCACGACCTCGGTCGCCTGGAGCAGGCCCATCACGCCGGGCAGCACGCCGAGCACGCCGTTGGCCCCGCACGAGGGCGCGAGCTCCGCGGGCGGCGGGGTCGGGTAGAGGCAGCGGTAGCACGGCCCCTCGTACGGCGCGAACACCGAGAGCTGGCCGTCGAACCCGAGGATCGACGCCGAGACGACCGGGATCCGCAGCCGGACCGTCGCGTCGTTCAGCAGGTACCGCGTCGGGAAGTTGTCGACGCCGTCGACGATCACGTCGTAGCCCTCGACGATCTCCATGATGTTCGAGGCGTCGAGCCGCGTGCGGTACTGCCTTACCTCGACCTCCGGGTTGAGGGCGTTGATCGCCTGGGCGGCGGTCTCGACCTTCGGGACGCCGACCTGGTCGCTGCGGTGGATGATCTGGCGCTGGAGGTTCGAGACGTCGACCACGTCGTCGTCGACCACGCCGATCGTGCCGACGCCGGCGGCGGCGAGGTAGAGGGCTGTCGGCGAGCCGAGCCCGCCGGCGCCGAGCAGCAGCACCTTCGCGTCGAGCAGCTTGAGCTGGCCCTCGAGCCCGACCTCCGGCAGCAGCAGGTGGCGCGAGTAGCGGCTCTTCTGCTCGGGGGTGAGCGAGCGCGGCGTCTCGACCTCGTAGCCGCGGTCCTTCCAGAGCGTGATCCCGCCGTTCATCGACGCGACGTCCTCGTAGCCGAGCAGCTCCTTCAGAGTGTGGGCCGCGAGCGCCGAGCGCTGGCCGCTCTGGCAGTACAGGACGACCGGCTGCGACTTGTCGCCGGCCTTCCCCTCGATGCGCGACTCGAGGTAGCCGCGCGGCACGTGGACCGCGCCCGGGATGTGCGACTCCTCGAACTCGTGCTGCTCGCGCACGTCCACGAGCAGGGGGGCGCGGCCGTTGCCGTTCGCGAGGCCGTCGTGGACCTCGCGGGGATCGACCTCCCGGATCTGCTCCTTGACCTGCCTTATCAGCTCCGCGCCGCTTGGCATCTGCGAACTCCCCTAAACCGGATCGGCTTTACTTCAAAAAGTGTAGCGGCCCTGTCGCGCCGCGTTCTGAGCGGCGGCCGGCCGGTCTTCCCGGCTCGGCGGAGCATAGAAAGTGAAACGGGGCGCCGCCGCCGCGGCGCCCCGTTTCGAGACCCAAGGAGAAAGAAGGAAGCCCGAGGCACTGTCCTGCAGTTGTCGTTTCCCGGTGCCGCTTGCCTCACCCCCGTCATCGGCTCCTCGCGAGAGGGGGCGCATCGGGTCTTGACACCATCTTTCGCCAGCCGGCCTAGGCTGGCCGGATGAGCCGAACGCTCCTCGCAGCGCTCGTGGCGGGCACCGCGCTGGCGCTCGCGGCGATAGTCGTCGCCGCCGACCGCGCCGGGGACGCCGCGTCCGGCGACGGCGCGTCGCCGACCCGCTTCGAGGGTGGCCTCATGCCGGCGGGCGTGCGCGCCCCGGACTTCTCGCTCGAGGACGAGCGCGGCCGCCCGGTCTCGATGCGCGCGTTCCGGGGCCGGCCGGTGGTGGTGACCTTCCTCTACGCGACCTGCGAGGACACCTGCCCGACCACGGCCCAGCAGGTCCGCGGCGCCCTCGACCTGCTGCGCCGGCCGGTGCCGGCGCTCGCCGTGTCGGTCGACCCGCCGCGCGACACCCCCGCCCGCGCGCGCGAGTTCCTCGCGAAGTACGACCTCGCCGGGCGGCTCCGGTGGGCGCTCGGGTCGCGGGCGGAGCTCGGCCCCGTCTGGCGCGGGTTCGCGATCCAGCCGCAGCTCCCGCACGCGGAGCACCAGGCGCGGATCGTGCTCGTCGACGGCGACGGGATGCAGCGCGTCGGGTTCCCGGCCGACCAGGCGACCCCCGAGCGCCTCGCGCACGACCTCCGCGAGCTGGGGGCGGGCTGAGCGTGCCGGCCGGTCCACGGCCCCGTGCCGGTCTCACGCGCGGCCGGCTTCGTGCCGATCCAACCCGGGTGAAGGCGAACGAGCTCGTGCTCGTCCAGGGGATGTCCGACACGAAGTCGGCCCTGGCCGAGTGGAACCTGCATCCCTGGCGCACGCTGCGGGTCTGGCTCGGCTGGTCGCTCGTGACCGCGGTGGGGCTGCTCCTCGCCGTGTACGTCGTCGCGCGGCTGTCGAGTCCCGACCCGAGCGGCTTCGAGCTGCCCGGGGTCGACCACGACCCCACCTTCGCCGACGCCCGGCACGTCCTGTTCCGCAACTCGCTCGTCCTCGCGCTCCACGGCATGGCGTGCGTGGCCGGCTTCCTGGCCGGCAGCGCGGTCCCGCGCCAGGCGGCCTTCAAGAGCGGGATCTCGCGCTGGGTGCACGAGAAGGCCGGCCCGTTCGCGATCGCCTTCGTCGTCTGCGCCACGACGTTCTCGCTCTGCACGCAGGCCTACGTGCTCGGCAACGCGACCTCGACCCTCGCCGCCGACCTCAGCATGAGCCCGGCGACGCTGCTGCTGGCCCTGTCGGTCCACGCCGTGCCCGAGCTGGCCGCGCTGTTCCTCCCCCTGGCCGCCTGGGTCGTGGCGAGCCGGCGCGGCGACTGGCACAAGCTGCTGGCCGCGACCGCCGTCACCGTCGGCCTGGCCGTGCCGGTGCTGCTGGTGGCGTGCATGGTCGAGATCTACGTGACGCCGCACCTGATCCTGTCGCTGGCGGCGTAGCCGGCCCGGCGCCGGCGGGGGACCCGGCGCAGCCTTCGCGGCCGCCCCGGCCCCGGCGGGGGCGGGGCGGCCGGGTAGCCTCGCCCGCGTGAGGCCACCGCCCGGCGAGGAGCTGCCCGCCCCCGAGTTCCCGCCCGGGCTCGACTGGCTGGGCGTGGCGTTCCTGCGGATGGACCGGCTGATCGGCCGCCACGCGACGCTGGTCGAGTTCTGGGACTTCGCGCGGGTGAACTCGCTGCGCACCCTGCCCTACCTGAAGGCCTGGCACGAGCGCTACGCGGACGCCGGCCTGCGGGTCATCGGCGTCCACTCTCCCGGCTACTCGTTCGGCCGCGACCGCGACACCGTCGCCGCCGCCGTCGAGCGGCTCGAGGTGCCGTTCGCCGTCGCGCTCGACCCGCACCTCGCCGTCTGGCGGCTGTACGGCAACCGCGGCTGGCCCGGCCGCTACCTGTTCGACCGCCGCGGGCTGCTGCGCGACGTCCACTACGGCGAGGGCGCCTACGAGGAGACGGAGCTGGCGATCCGGGAGGCGGTCCGCGAGATCGACCCGGACGCCGAGCTGCCGGCGGAGCCGCTCGAGCCGCTGCGACCGGAGGACGCGCCCGGCGTGCTCATGCCGCCGCAGACCGCCGACGTCGCGCTGCCGGCCGACCGCGGCCGGCTCGAGCTGGTCCGCGACTGGACCGACGGCGAGGACTGGATCGAGGCCGCCGACGCCGGCGCCTCGGCCAGCGTGCGGTTCCGGGCCGGCGGCGCCTGGGCGGTGCTGTCGGGGGGCGGCGTCGAGCCCGGGCTCTACGAGACCGGCGGGACGGTCGTGGCCGACGAGGCCGGCCTGCGGCTGCACGGCTTCCAGTTCACGCCGGCTCCCCCGGCGGGCCGATAGGCGCCGGCCGCGCCCCCGCCGGGTACGCGCCGGCCGGGCCCCGCGGGCTACGCGCCCGCCGGCTCCGCCGCGGCGATCGCCCTGCGGATCTCCTTCGGGAGCATGAACCGCACGTCCTCCTGGACGACCTCGAACTCGGACACGTCCTCGGTCCCCCGCGCGCGGAAGAAGTCGACCAGCCGCTGGACCAGCTCCTCGGGCGCGCTGGCGCCGGAGGTGATACCGACGGTCCGCGCCCCCTCGAGCCACTCCTCGCGCACCTGGTCCTCGTTGTCGATCAGGTGCGACCGCGCGCCGTGCGCCCGCGCGACCTCCACGAGTCGGTTCGAGTTCGACGAGTTGCGCGAGCCGATGACCAGCACGAGGTCGCACTCGGTCGCCATGCGGCGGACCGCCGACTGCCGGTTGGTCGTCGCGTAGCAGATGTCGTCGGTGCGCGGCCCGACGATCGCGGGGAAGCGCTCGCGCAGCCGGCGGATGATCGCCGTGGTCTCGTCGACCGACAGGGTGGTCTGGGAGATGAAGGCGACGCGGTCGGGGTCGTCGACCTCGAGCCGCTCGACGTCGTCCTCGGTCTCCACGAGGACGATCGACTCGGGCGCCTCGCCCATCGTCCCCTCGACCTCCTCGTGGCCGGCGTGGCCGATCAGCACGATCGTGTAGCCCTGCTCGGCGAACTTGCGCGCCTCCACGTGGACCTTCGTCACGAGCGGGCAGGTCGCGTCGATCGTCCGCAGCGCGCGGTCGCCCGCGTTCCGGTGGACGCTCGGGGCGACGCCGTGCGCGGAGAACACGACCGTCTCCCCCTCGGGCACCTCGGTCTCCTCGTCGACGAACACCGCGCCGCGCAGCCGCAGCTGCTCGACCACGTGCTTGTTGTGGACGATCTCCTTGCGGACGTAGACGGGCGGCCCGTACAGCTCGAGCGCCCGCTCGACCGCCTGGACCGCCCGGTCGACCCCGGCGCAGTACCCGCGCGGGGCCGCCAGGAGCAGCCTTTCGGGCGCGTGCGGCATCGCGTCAGAGCGTAGCGGGGCGGATTGTCGCCGCCGACGCCTACCGATACGCTCCCCGGCCATGGCAGGCCACATGGACCGTCTCACCTCCGTCGACGCCTCGTTCCTCGTCCAGGAGCGGCGCTCGTCGCACATGCACGTGGGCGCGGTGCTGCTGTTCGACGGCCCGCCGCCGGCCTACGAGGAGTTCCTCGAGCAGGTCGAGTCGCGTATGCACATGGTCCCGCGCTACCGCCAGCGGCTCGCGTTCCCGCGGTTCGAGATGGGCCGGCCGCTGTGGGTCGACGACCCCACCTTCAACCTCGAGTACCACGTCCGCCACACCGCGCTGCCGAGGCCGGGCTCGATCGAGCAGCTGAGGAGCCTCGTGGGCCGAATCTACTCGCAGCGCCTCGACCGCTCGAAGCCGCTGTGGGAGACGTGGCTCGTGCAGGGCCTCGAGGACAACGCGTTCGCCCTGATCACGAAGACCCACCACTCGATGATCGACGGCATCGCCGGCGTCGACCTGGCGAGCGTGCTGTTCGACCTCTCGCCCGTTCCGAAGAAGGTCGAGCCCGAGCCCTGGACGCCGCGGCCGCTGCCGAGCGACGCGGAGCTGATCGCCGAGGGCGTCCGCGACGCGATCGGGGCGCCGGTCGGGGTCGCGCGGCGCGCGATCGGGGCGATCCGGTCGCCGGGCCGCTCCGTGCGGCAGGCGCGCGAGGCCGCCGAGGGCGTCGGCGAGGTGCTGTGGGCCGGGCTGAACGCGGCGCCGGCCACGCCGATCAACGTGCCGATCGGGCCGCACCGGCGGATCGAGTGGGTCACCGCGGAGCTCGCCGACCTCAAGCGGGTCAAGAACCGGCTCGGCGGGACGGTCAACGACGTGGTGCTCGCCGTGGTGGCCGGCGCGCTACGGCGCTGGCTGCGCTCGCGCGGAGTGCGCACCGAGGGGCTCGAGCTGCGCGCGCTCGTGCCGGTGTCGATCCGCTCCGAGGACGAGCACGGCGACCTGGGCAACCGGATCGCGGCCATGCGCGGGCCGCTGCCGGTCTACGTGGACGACCCGGTCGAGCGGCTCCGCATCGTGACCGAGGCGATGACCGGGCTGAAGGACTCGAAGCAGGCCCTGGGCGCCGAGGTGATCTCGGGGCTCGAGGACTTCGCACCGCCGACGATCCTGGCGCAGGCGTCGCGGCTCAACTTCTCGACCCGGCTGTTCAACCTGATCGTGACCAACGTCCCCGGTCCGCAGTTCCCGCTCTACCTGCTCGGCCGCGAGCTCCAGCAGATCGTGCCGCTGGCGTTCCTGCCGGAGGACCACGCGATGGCGGTCGCGATCATGAGCTACAACGGCACGCTCGACTTCGGGCTGCTCGGCGACTTCGACGCCATGCCCGACCTCGACTTCATGGCCGACGCGATCTCCGACGCGCTGGCCGAGCTGCTCGCCGCGGCGGGCGAGCCGGGGCCGCGGCCGCGCGAGCGGGCCGAGGCCGGCGCGGGCTCCTAGAGGGCGGCGCGGGCTCTAGCGGCGGGCGCGCGACCCGCGCTCAGTACCCGAGGGCGAACTTCGCGTCCTCGCTCATCATGTCGGGGGTCCACGGCGGGTTGAACGTCATGTGCGCGTGGACCTCCTCGACCCCGTCCAGCTCGCCGACGAACTCCTTCATCTGCTCGGTGACCTGCGGGCCGATCGGGCACCCCGGCGAGGTGAGCGTGAACGTGACGTGCACCTCGGCGCCGTCGACCTCGACCTCGTAGACCAGGCCGAGCTCGACGAAGTCGAGCCCGAGCTCGGGGTCGATCACGTTGGTGAGGGCGTCCTGTACCTCGTCGACGGAAGGCATCGGCGCCATGTTAGTAGCCTCCGCTCGTGCCTCTCCTGGCCCTCGCAGTCGTCTTCGTCGTCGTCCCGCTCGTCGAGCTGTACGTGATCCTGAAGGTCGGCGACGCGATCGGGATCGGCTGGACGCTGCTGATCCTGGTGGCCGACTCGGTGCTCGGCTCGGCGCTCCTCAAGTCCCAGGGGCGAGCGGTCTGGCGGCGCTTCAACGAGGCCGTGCAGGCGGGCCGCGTGCCGCACGGCGAGATCATCGACGGCGTCCTGATCATCTTCGGCGGCGCGTTCCTGATCACGCCCGGGTTCGTCACGGACGTGTTCGGCCTGCTGTTCCTCCTGCCTCCCACGCGCGCGGCGATCCGGCGGGTGGCGCGGCGGACGATCGAGCGCCGCGCGGTGGTGCGCGTGGGCGGCGCCGCCTACCGGCACGTGCGCGACGAGCGCGCGGCGCGCGACTACGACGTCGACGGCACCGCGACCGAGGCGGACGGCCCGGGCACGCCCCGGCTCGAGCGGTGACCGAGCCGGCGATCTCGCTGGCGTTCTACGACGCGGCGCGCGGAGTCCACGGCAAGGTCCGCTCCGGTCTCGCCGTGCTGTTCGACCCGCGCGGCGCCCACGCGCTGGAGGAGCAGCCGTCGCTGGAGCAGGTGGGCGAGGGCTGGGTCGCGCGCTGCGGCGACGCGTTCGAGGTGACGTTCGAGCCGTTCACGCCGGCCGCCGACCTCGGGGGGGTGAGCGCGCGGGTCTGCCGCGTGAGCGGGCTGGCGCGCGGCGCGAAGGTCGAGTGCCTCGGGACGGCGGGCGAGACGCACGACCCGCCGGCGTGGGCGGAGCTCGACGCGTTCCGGAGCGTCTCGGCGCTGTTCGACGCCGAGCACGCGCTGCTGGCCGTGGCCCGCCGGCCGCGCGGATCGCTCGGGCACGGCCACGAGCTGGTCACGGCGCACCTCCTGGCGGGCGAGGAGCTCGTCGCCGTCGAGGACGCCCGGATCTCGACCGTCTACGACGCCGAGGGCCGGCAGCGCTCGGCCGGCCTCGAGCTGTGGCTGCCGGGCGAGGACTTCCCCCGGCGCGGCTCCGGAACGGCGAGCGCGGGGCTCTCGCTCTCGCTCGAGGGGCTGCGCGTGAACGCTGCGGTCTTCGACTGGCGGATGGACGGTCGCGAGGGCGTCGGCGGCTACGAGATCACCGTGCGGGACGAGCCCGCGGTCGCTTGATCACGACGGTCATCAGCGACTTCGGCGGCGTTCTGACCAGTCCGCTGATCCAGTCCTTCGTCGCGTACGAGAGCGAGTCGGGGGTCGACTTCCGCCGGTTCGGCGAGGCGATGGCGCGGATCGCCGAGCGCGACGGCGAGCACCCGCTCTTCGAGCTCGAGCGCGGTCGGCTCACGGAGGCCGACTTCTTCGCCATGCTCGAGGCCGAGATCGGGGGCGGGGTCAGCCTCGGGTCGTTCCGCGACACCTACTTCGAGCACCTGCACGCGAACGAGCCGATGGTCGACTACATGCGCGGCCTGCGCCGCCGCGGGCTCCGGATGGCGCTGCTCACGAACAACGTGCGCGAGTGGGAGCCGCTGTGGCGGGCCAAGATCCCGGAGGTCGACGAGATCTTCGAGGTGATCGTCGACTCGGCGTTCGTCGGGATGCGGAAGCCGGACCCGCGGATCTACGAGCTGACGCTGGAGCGCCTCGGCGGCGTGCCCGCCTCCGAGTGCGCCTTCGTGGACGACCTCGAGCCGAACTGCGAGGCCGCCGCGGCGCTCGGGATGCACCCGGTCCTGTTCCAGGACGCGGAGCAGGCGATCGCCGAGCTGGAGCGGGTCCTGGCGGCGTAGCGAGGCCCCGGGGCCGGCCGTTCCGGGCCCCCCCGAACGAGGGGGGTTCAGGTTCTCGGCGTTTCCGCCGATTGAGGCCGCGATGCCCTCCATCCCCACACGCGTGCGTGTGGCGGCCCTCGCCGTCGCCGTCGTGCTCAGCGGCCTGATCGCGTTCGGGTCGCCGCTCGGCGTCGACTACCTCGCCCCGAAGTGCGAGCCGTACCTGTGCGACGACGCCGGGTACTCGATCGAGGCCCTCAGCCACGGGGACGTGGGCGGGTTCTTCGCCGAGCAGCCGCCGATGGGCAGCTTCTCGCTGCTCGTCCGGACGCCGTTCGCCGCCGTCGCGAACGCCGCCGGCGGCGGCGACCTCCTCGTCTACCGCCTCGGCGCCCTGGCCTGCGTGCTGGCGCTGGCGGGGCTGGCGCTGGCCGTCGGCTTCGCGATGGCCCGCCGCGGCCGGCCGCCGGTCGCCTGCATGCTCGTGCCCGCGGGGATCCTGGCGAGCCCGGTCACATACGCCGCGCTCAAGTACGGGCACCCCGAGGAGCTCCTGGCCGCCGCGCTGTGCGTCGGGGCCGCCGTGGCCGCCGGACGCGGCCGCTCGGTGGCCGCCGGGCTGATGCTCGGCTGCGCCGTCGCGACCAAGCAGTGGGCGCTGCTGGCCGCCCTGCCCGTCCTGCTCGCCGCGCCGCGCGGGCGGCTGCGCCTGACCGCGGTGGCCGGAGCGGCCGTCGCCCTGCTCGTCCTGCCGATGATGGCCGCCGATTGGGACCGGTTCTGGCTCGCCCAGAAGTCGGTCGGCATCGCGACCACGTTCGACAACACGGTGACGGCGAGCAACGTCTGGTTCGCGTTCGCCAAGGGCGTGACCGCGCCGACCATGACCCCGGAGGGCATGGTGACCACGACCCAGTACTCGCTGCCCCACTGGCTCGGCCACCTCACCCACCCGCTGGTGGCGCTCCTGGCGCTGGCCGCAGTGGTCGCGTTCTGGCTGCGCCGCCGCGGCGCCGGGCCGGAGGAGGCGCTCCAGCTGATGGCGCTGATCTTCCTGCTGCGCTGCGTGCTCGACCCGCTGACCTACAGCTACCACCACGCCCCGTTCGTGGTGTCGCTGGTCGCCTACGAGGGACTGCGCCGCCGCGTGCCCGTGATGTCGGGCGTGTCGATCGCCGCGCTCCTCCTGATGACCGAGGTGGTCGCGCCGATGAAGAACGCCGGCCTGATCAACGCCTTCTACCTCTCCTGGTCGCTGCCGATGACCGCCGCGCTGGCGCTGGGAGCCCTGGCGCCGGCGAGGCTGGACGCGCTGGCCTCGCGCGTGCGCGGCCTCGTCCGGCCGGCTGCGGCGCCGGCAGCGCCGGCCGCCTGACCGGCGTACGCCCGGCCTGGCCGCGCTTGCGGCGTACGCCCGGCCTAGCCGCGCTTCGCCATCTCGCGCTTCGCGATCCGGCGGAAGCGGCGCACCTTGGCGAAGTTGACGCGGGCGCGCTCGATGGCGGAGCCCGGCGGGATCTCGAAGCCTCCGACGAGCTTCGCGGGCACGACCGCCCAGCCGCGGTCGTCCTCGACGAGGTCGCCGCGCACCTGGAAGTTCCGCTGCCAGGTGAAGGTCTCGTCGTGGTCGTGGGCGGCGAGGCAGGCGAGGCCGGGCTGGATCGGCATCCCGGTCGGGACCCGGTCGATCCGGATCGTGCGGGCGTCGCGGTCGAGGCTCACGTCCACCCGCGCCGAGAACGGGAACCCGTCGGGGGCGACCAGCGAGAGGGCGGCGGTCCGGTAGCGGTCGCCGAGCTCCTCGATCCGCTCGTCCCAGACCGGCTCGGGCGCGTCCGAGCCGGCGTGCTCCGCGGCCGGCTCCTCGACGTGGGCGGACCGGACCTCCTCGACGTGGGTGTCGAACAGCTCCGGCTCCTCGTCGGGCCCGCCGCGCCAGACCCACACCCGCTCGGGCCGCACGTGGACGTAGATGCGCGTGAAGTACCAGTTGAAGAAGCGGCGGAGCGGCTTCGGCGGAAGGGCGTCCTTCGTGCCGGGGAGCTTCACGACCGACTCGCGCTCGTAGCGCTCGCGGTTGGCCTGGAGGTCGCGGTCGTCGACGTCCGCGGTGCCCTGGACGAGGACCGTGGGCGGCGCCTCGATCCCGCTGCCGGTCGGCTCGGAGAACAGCAGCGCCACCTTCGGGTTGCCCTCGGCGTCCGCCGCCTTCTTCGGGTAGCCGAGGCCGGTCGTCACGTCGATCGTCTGAGCACCCGGCGTGTAGTACGGCGTCACCGGCCAGACGATCGGCTGGCCGCGGCCGTCGATCGTGGCGTACTCGGTCGAGATGAAGCGGTCGAAGACCTGCTGGACGTCGTCGGGCAGCGAGCCGGTCACGGCGTCGCGAGTATATGTCCGCCCGCGCCTGCGCAGCCGGACCGGCCCCAGACCCCGGCGCCGCGCCGCCGGGCGGCCCCCTCGGCGGCCTGGAGCGTGGGGGCGAAGCGGTCGTTCGGGGCGATCCGCAGGACCGTCGCGTAGCCGCGCTCGAGGATCGCCTGGTTCACGAGCCGCCCGTCCGCGAGCCAGACGTAGGCGAGGAGCCGGCCGTAGCGGTCGCGCGGCTCGCGGCCGACCTCGTACTGGACGCGCATCCCGGGCGGGAGCAGCCTTCGCGCGAACGCGGACGCCTCCGGCCCGAGGCACTCGGTCCGTCCGGCCCCGACCTCGGGCGCGTCGATCCCGATCAGCCGGACCCGCCCGGCGCCCGACAGGCGGACCGTGTCGCCGTCGACGACGCGCTCGACCCGGGCGAGGCGGACGGCGCCGGCCCTCGCGTCCCGGTCACCGGCCGGCGCGGTGCCGCAGCCGGCCGCGGCCGACGATGCGGCGGCGAGAACGGCGGCGATGAGGGGAGCGCCCCGGCGGGAGACCACTTTCGAACGCGGCAATATGCCGCGTCGCTCTCGCCACCGTGCCGACTACGGGTCGCATAGCGACCCCTGGGCAGGAAGGTGGTCGGCGGCATGCCTGGGCACGACGAACTCCGAGGGCGCCGCCGGGCGAAGCTTTGCAGCGGCCGCCCTCCGGGACTAGTTGTCCGAGCCGAGGCGGTCCCAGCAGTACAGCTCGACCGCGTCGGCCGCCAGCTCGATCGCCCGCTCGGTCGACAGCCAGGGAAGGACGGTGTCGAGCGCCTGCTCCTCGCTGACGCCCGACTCGAAGGCGACGTCGCCCCTGAAGCCGGCCGCGATCTTCAGCGCCTCGCGGCGGTGCTCGCCGAGGGACGGGAACGCCTTGAGGAGGAACTCCTTGTTGGCGACCGGCTGGCCGACCTCCAGCGAGGCGTGCCAGGCGGCGAGCATCGAGAGGTCGTCGTCGTCGAGGTCGTCGACCGCCTTGGCGTAGTGGACCGCCAGCTCGTCCTCGGGGATCTCGTCGACCCACGCGCGGACGACCTCGCCGAGCAGCTGCCGGCGCGCCTCGCGACCGATCGACTCGGCGACGACGCGGATCGCTTCCTGTGGCTCGATGAAGCAGAGGGGCATGGGTCGGTCCGGTCTCCTGTGTGGATGGAGTGCTGCGCCCGCTCAAGGTAAGCGCCGGGGCCGACGGAAAAACGGGGCCGGTCGAGCGGTGCGGCGACGCGGCTAGGCCGGCGCGGGGGCCGTCGTCTCGAGGCGGCGGATCAGGTCGTCCAGCCGCAGCTCCTCGAGCCCGCGGCCGACCGCCTCCAGCTCGCCCGCGGCGAACTCGATCAACGTCTTGCCCTCGGCGCACAGCTCGAGCGTCTCGCGCAGCCCGGCCTCGTTCGAGTCGAGCCGCGCGATGATCTCCTCGAGCCGCTCGACGGCGGACTCGTATGTCATGGCCTCGGGGGTCATCGGTCTCCTTCGTGGGGTGGTCGCCGGGCGGAGCCGGCGGGGGCGGCGGCGGGGTCGGCCGGCGCGGAGCCGGCGCCAACCGGGGCCGCGGCGGCGGTGCCGCGCACTCGCGCGGGAACCGTCCCGCCCGCCATCCGCAGGTCGAAGCTGCCGGCCGCCCGGGCGGCCGCGGCGCTCGCGAGCGGCTCGCCGGCGGCGTCGAGCACGACCGCGTAGCCGCGCTCCAGCGCTCGCTCGGGGTCGTGCGCGCGGAGCGCGGCGGCGTGGGCGGCCAGCGCCCGCTCGCGCCGCTGCGACAGGAGGCGCTCGGCGCGGCGCAGGCGGGCGGCGCGGGCGCCGAGGCGCCTCTCCTCCGCCGCCGCGGCCCCGGCCGCAACGGCGGCCTTCCGCCGCAGCACGGTGCCCCCGATCCGGCGCTGCCAGTCGAGCCGCACGGCCCGCCCGCGGGCGGTGGCCGCACGCAGCTCGCGCGCGATCTGGTGCAGCGCCCGGCGGTGGCGGTCGAGCTGCTCGCGCGGCGCTCGCGAGTGGCCGGCGAGCGCGCGGGCGCGGCCCACCACGGCGAGCCGTCCTGCGGCGTCGAGGCGCCGGACCGCGACCTCGAGCTCGGCCGCCGCCGCCGCGCAGTCCACCCCGACCGCCGCCTCGGCCGCGTGCGTGGGCGTGGAGCACGACAGGGCCGCGACATCGTCGATCAGCGTACGGTCGACCTCGTGCCCGACCGCGCTGATCACCGGCACCGGCGTGAGCGCGACCGTTCGGCAGAGCGTCTCGTCGCAGAACGCCCAGAGGTCGGCGATGCTGCCGCCGCCGCGCGTGACGACGATCGTCTCCACGCGCGCGATGGCGGCGAGGTCGCGGATCGCCTGAGCGACGGCGGGGGCGGCCCGGCGGTCCTGCACCGGCGCGTAGCCCCACACGACCGTTCCGCGCCAGCCGCGCCGCGCGAGCCCGGCGAGGAAGTCGCGCCTCGCGGCGCCGTGCTCGGCCGTCACGACTCCGATCCGCCGCGGGAGGCGCGGCCGCGCCAGCCGCTTCTGCGGCTCGAACAGGCCCTCCCCGGCGAGCTGGCGGCGGAGCCTGGCGAGCCGGGCAAGGAGGTCGCCTTCGCCGGCGAGCCGCAGCTCGCGCACGCGGAACGACAGCCGCGGGGATGCGCTGGCGCTGCCGGGGTACCAGTCGCAGCCGCCCGCCACGACGACCTCCACGCCGTCGCGCAGCTCGTCCTCGCGGAGGCCCATCCGGTCGAAGTCGTTCCGCCACATGGCGCACGGCAGCGCGCCGTCGCCGTCGCGGAGCTCGAACCAGACGTTCGGGCCGCCGCCCACCCGCGCGCCGGTGACCTCGCCGATCAGGCAGACGTCCGCGAAGCCGCGGAGCTGCTCGCGGAGCTTGAGCGAGTAGCGGCCGACGGGGAACGGGCCGGGGAAGCCGGGGACGCCGGCCGCCGGCGAGGGGTCGGCGGTCGCGGGGTCGGCCGGCGCAGCCGGCGCGGCGAGGCGGGCCGGATCGGTCATCGCGCGAGCGTACCCTCGGGGTCGGGCGTAACGGGTGGGCGCTCGCGGAGGGTGTGCTCCGGGCCCCAGGAGCAGAGCGCCGGGCGGCCGGGACACGTCCAGCACAGCTCGCGGTGGGGGGCCGCGGTGGGCTCGAAGCGGCCGGCCAGCAGGTCGCCCGCCAGTTCCACGAGCCGGCGCTCGAGGTCCGCCGCGTCGGCGGCCTCGTACGCCGCGGCGACCGGCTCGCCCGGCGCCTCCAGGAACGAGTACGCGACCTCGACGCGCGGCGCGCCGGAGCGGAGCGCCGCGAGGGCGTACACGAGCCGCTGGGTGGAGTAGCTGCGCTCGACGAGCGCGGCGGGCTCGGCGAGCCGGTCGCGGGAGGCGGAGCCGCCGGCGCCGAGGCCGAGCGGGTCCGTCTTGTAGTCGACGACCAGCACCCCGTTCGGCTCCTCCACGTGCACGTCGACGACGCCGTTCACCAGCACCGGGCGGCCGGCGCCGGGCGAGAGCTCGAACGCGAACGGGAGCTCCGTCCGCACGCGGGACCCGCGGGCGATCCGCTCGCGCAGCGCGGACCCGAGGAAGCCGTCGATCAGCGCGGCGATGCGCTCGACCTCGTCCGGCTCGACCGGGAGCCGGCGCGCCGTCAGGCGCTCGGCGATCGCCGCCGCGTCCGGCGTCGACGGCGCGCGCATGTCGAGCCGCTCGAGCAGCTCGTGCACGATCGTCCCGCGCAGGAGCGGCGTGACGGCCTCCTCGTCGGCGGCCCGCGGCGGCGCGGACGCCTCGTCGAGCGCCAGCGCGAGCTGCCCGTGCCCGTTCGCCACCACCGGCGCGGCGGCGTGCCGCGGGTCGCCGGGGCGCATCCTCACCACCCGCTCGAGGTAGAAGCGGTAGCCACAGCGGCGGTAGCCCTCGAGGGCCGAGTACGAGAGCCGCGCGACCGGGAGGGGAAGCCCGGCCGGGATCGGGCGCAGGTCGGGCCGCGGGAGGGCGGGAGCCGCGCCGAGCGGAGCCGCGCCGGAACGCGCGGTCGCCGCGGCCGCGCCGCCGTCGCCGGCGCCCGGCGCCGCCGCGGCGACCACGTCGGTCCCCGGCCGGCGGTCGGCGGGCGGCAGCGCCTCGTCCACCGTCTCCGGCGCGCACAGCGTGCACGCCACCCGCACCGCTCCGGGCTCGCCGTCTCGAACGTCCACGCCCGTGTAAGCGTTCTCGAGCACGTTCCTCGCCCCCGGGGCGACCGCGCGCCAGACCCAGTCGATCGGCCGGCCGAGCGGGCGCGGGTCCGGCCAGCGCTCCACGTCGGTCGCGCCGCTGAGCACGAGGCGGTCCCGCGCGCGGGTCATCGCCACGTAGAGGATCCGGCGCTCCTCCTCCTCGGCGAGCGCGTCCTGCTCCTCCTTCAGCCGCTCCCACTCGAGCGCGCCCCGCCGCTCGCCCGACAGCGACGCGAGCTTCAGCCCCACGCGGCCGTCCTGCGCCACCTGGAGCCCCTCGGCCTCGCGCCCGCCGGCCGGCCGGCCCAGGTCCGCCACGCAGACGAGCGGGAACTCGAGCCCCTTCGCCGCGTGCACCGTCATCAGCCGCACGGCCGGCGCCCGCGACTCGCCCTCCACCGGCGCCTCGCCCTCGTGTGCGCGGAGCAGCTCGCGCTCGTCTAGGTGGTCGATGAACCCGCGCAGGTCGCGCCCCGAGTCGGCCTCGAACCGCCGCGCGAGGCGCATCAGCTTCCGCACGTTCGCGAGCCGCCGGTCGCCGCCCGGCATCGCGAGCACGACGCGGTCGTACCCCGACTCGGTCACCGCGCGGTCGATCAGCGTCTCGAGCGAGAGCCGCGGGGCCTCCGCCCGCTCGCGCGCGAGGCGGTCGACGAACGCGGCGAGCCGCTCGCGGTCGTCCGGCCGCAGCGCCCCGGCCAGGCCGTCCGACCCGTCGCCGCCCGCCCCCAGCCCCTGCTCGAGCGTCCACCACAGGTCGCGCCGCAGCGCCCGCGCGCGCAGCCTGACGAGCGCGAGCGCGTCGAGCGACGCGCCGGCCAGCGGCGAGGCGAGCAGCATCGTGAGCGCCATCTCGTCGAGCGGGTTGGCGAGCGCGGCGAGGTACGCGCGCAGGTCGCCCACCTGCTGCGCCTCGGCGAACCCCCGCCCGCCGTGCGAGTACGCGGGGATGCCGCGCTCGACCAGCGCCCGCTCGTACAGGGCCATGTCGGTCGCGGCGCGCAGCAGGATCGCCACGTCGCCGTGGGCGAACGGCCGCCCCGGCCCGGCGAGGTCGTCGACCCGCCGGGCGAGGAGCCGCGCCTCCGCGGCCCGCCAGATCGTCTCCCCCACCCCCTCGCCGAACGCCCCCGCGCCGAGGGCGTCCTCCCAGCGCTGCTTGGAGCGGTCGACGACCAGGAGCTCGACGCACGGGCCGGGCCCCGCCGGCTCCGGCTCCGCGCCGCCGGCCGGCAGCAGCGGCTCGAAGTCCGGCCAGACCGAGGCGAAGGCCGCGTTCAGCGCCGCCAGCAGCTCCGGCCGCGCGCGGAAGCTCGTCCGCAGCGCTCCCGCCCGGCCCGCCGCCGCGGCCGCCCCGGCGCGCTCGCGGAACAGCCCGACGTCCGCGTGGCGGAAGCCGTAGATCGACTGCCGCTCGTCGCCGACCGCGAACAGGTTGCCGGCCGCGACCATGTCGACGATCTCGTTCTGGAGCGGGTTCGTGTCCTGGAGCTCGTCGACCATCACGTGCTCGAAGCGGCCTCGGACCGCCTCGCGCAGGGCCGGGTCGGCGGCCAGCAGGTCGCGGGCGCGCAGCTCGAGGTCCTCGAAGTCGAGCGCCGAGCGCGCGTCCTTGAGCGCGGCGTAGCGCACGTCGTAGAGCTCGAGCAGCTCCGCGAGCAGCGCGTGGTGGGCCGCGGCGCGCCCCGCCGCGCAGAACGACAGGTAGGCCTCGTGCGCCTCGGCCAGCTCGACGAACGCGTCGGTCCTGAGCGCCTTCGTGTTGCCGGCCGTGACCGCGAGCTTCTCGAGCTCCTCCGGGTCGGCCAGCGATCCGTCGGGCAGCCGCCCGAGGAAGCGCCCGCAGCGGTCGAGCACCGTCCGCGCCGCCTCGACCCGCCCGCCGCC
>DASVQB010000024.1:0-146080 GCA_036389295.1 Thermoleophilaceae bacterium
GGGACGGGAACCGAGCGCCTCGAGGGCGAGCTGCCGGGGCCTGTCTTCCGCCTGGACGCCGACGTGCGCGGCCCCGCGCACGTCCTCGCCCGCTTCGAGGCCGCGGACCGAGGCGTGCTCGTGGGCACGCAGATGGTGGCCAAGGGCCACGACTTCCCGGACGTCACCCTCGGCGTGGTCGTCGACGCCGACGCCACGCTGCGGTTCCCGGACTTCCGCGCCGAGGAGCGCACGTTCGCCCTGGTCGCCCAGCTCGCGGGGCGGAGCGGGCGCGGGCCGCGCGGAGGGAAGGTGGTCGTGCAGGCCCTCGACCCGGCCGAGCGCTCGCTGCGCCACGCCGCCGCCCACGACGCCGACGGCTTCGTGGCGGGGGAGCTCGAGCGCCGGCGGCAGCTCGGCTACCCGCCGTTCTCGACGCTGGTCCGCGTCGTGTGCTCGTCCCCGAGCCCCGGCCCCGAGACCGCCGCGGCCGCCGCGATCCGCGAGCGCGCGGCGCTGCCCGGCGCGACCGTGCTGGGCCCCGCGGCGCTGTTCCGCCGCAACGGCAAGGAGCGTGCCCAGCTCCTCATCAAGGCGCCGGCCGACGACTCCGGCCGGGCGGCCGCCGTGCGGGCGGTGCGCCGCGCGGTCGACGCCGTCGCGTCCGACCGCTCGCTGCGCGGCGTGAGCTTCGCCGTGGACGTCGACCCCCAGTAGACTCGCGACCGTGGCGTCGAAGGACCCCGACCGCGCCCACGACCCCACCGCTCAGGCCGCCGGGCTCCGGCGGCGCGATGCGCAGGCGGGGGAGCCGGTCGACGAGCACGAGCCCCAGATCGGCGAGCCGCTCGACCCCGAGGCCGACGAGCGGCCGCGGCGCGACCCCGAGGAGGAGGCACGCCGGACCGTCGCGATGTCGTTCATCCGCCGCCTCGGCGACCCCGTCCTGAAGAGCCGCGCCACGCCCGTCGACCGCTTCGACGACACCCTCAGGGGCCAGGTCGCCCGCATGGCGGCGATCATGAAGGACGCCTTCGGCGTCGGGCTCGCCGCGCCGCAGCTCGGCGTGTCGCAGCGCGTGCTGGTCTACCGGGTCGGCACCGACGCGCCGCTCGTGGCGCTGGTCAACCCGGAGATCGAGTGGACCGGCGACGAGGAGGAGCCGATGGAGGAGGGCTGCCTCTCGATCCCCGGCGTCCAGGTCGACGTCGAGCGGCCGGTCCACCTCCGGGTCCGGGCCCAGGACGAGCACGGCGAGCCGCTCCTGGTCGAGGCGTCGGGCCTCGAGGCCCGGGTGATCCAGCACGAGGTCGACCACCTCGACGGCATCCTCATCCTCGACCGCACGAGCCGCGACCAGCGCAAGGAGGCCATGCGCCAGCTCCGCGAGATGGAGCGGGAGGGGGAGCGGGCGGCCTAGGAGGCCCCGCTCCGTGGCCCAAGAGGCCCCGCTCCGCGGCGGGCCGCCGGTCGTCGCGGCGCGCTACGAGATCGCGAACCGGACGGTCACCGTCGCCTCGATCGTCGCCGTGCCCGGCTCGATCGGGGTCGTCACGGTGCCCTCGGGCGCGCTGAAGCCGGCCTGGCTGCGCCCCTCGTCGTCGAAGCCGAGCTCCTCGAACCCCTCGACGATCGTGTGCGGCGCGCCGAGCGCGACCCCCGACTGCTGGGCCAGCCGCTCGGCCTTCGAGCGGGCGTCGGAGTACGCGTCGGCGAGGGCCTGCCGGTACAGCTCGTCGCGCTTCGAGGTCGAGAAGTCGACCCCCGAGACGCCGGTCGCACCGGCGCGCACCGCGGCGTCGACGACCGCGCCAGCGGTGTCGATCCGGCGAACCGTGACCGAGACCGCGTTCACGGCGAGGTAGCCGCGCGTGACCTTCCGCCTGCGCTTCCCGACTCGCCGGACGTACCGCCGGAGCGAGACGTTGCTGGTCTGGACGTCCGCGCGCGCGACGCCGAGGCCGACGATCGCGTCGATGACCCGCTGGAGCCGCACCGCGTTGTTCGCGAGCGCCCCGGAGGCGGTCCGGCTCCGCGCCTCGACGCGGAAGTCGAGGGCGGCGGTGTCGTTCGGCGCCTGCGCGACGGCCGTGCCGACCACGACGATGCTGCGCGGCTCGGCCGAGCTCTGCGCTACGGCCGAGGCTGGCGCCGCGATCGCCCCCAGGATGGCGACCGCGGCTGCCGCGAGATGGATGCGAGTCCTCCCTGCCAGCAAGTCTGGATCCAACCTATGCGAGGTCGCCCGTTTTCGCCACCCCTTTCTCCCTGAAGCACGGCGCGGCCGATCGGGCGGGTGCACGGCGCGGCCGATCGGGCGGGTGCACGGCGCGGTCGATCGGGCGGGTGGCGCGGAGCCGTTCCGGACGCGGCGGCTGCTGCCCGCCGCGGTCGGGACGGCGGAGGCGACAGGACCCGCCCGCGGAGCGGCCGGTCCCGGCGCAGTAAACGCCCGCGGACAGTAAACGCCCGCGGAGCGGCCGGTCCCGGCGCTGTAAGCGTCAGGCGGCCTTCAGGACCTTGCCGGACTTCAGGCAGCGCGTGCAGACGTACTCGCGGCGCGGCGAGCCCTTCACCTCGATCCTGACCTTCTGCAGGTTCGGGTTGAAGCGCCGCTTGGTGGCGACCATCGAGTGGCTCCGGCTGTGACCGAACGCCGGGCCCTTTCCGCACGCGTAGCAGACCTTCGGCACGGCGCGGAAGGCTAGCAGCGGGAGCGGCCCGCCGGGGGCTCCCGGACGGCGCCCTCAGACCGGCTCGACCGGGTCGCCGACGGCGATCTCGCCGTCCTCGACCACGTCCGCGCGGAGGCCGCCGCGGTGGACGAGCCCGCGCATGACGCCCTTCTGCGTCAGGCCCTCGAGGTGCCGGCACGGCTCGCACAGCTCGACCCCGACGCAGCGCAGCTCGCCGACCCGGAACGGCTTGCCGACGAGGTCGTTAAGACCGACGCCGCGCGTGACCACGTTGCGCCGCGGCTCCGCCGGCGACAGCTCGATGCCGTGCTCGGCGGCGAGCGCCTCGATCGCCTCGGCCTCGATCAGGGTCAGGTCGCGGCCGGCGCCCGGCTCGTTCGGCGGCTCGCCGTCGCCGCGGTGGTAGCGGTCGCCCTCCGGCCCCCGGCCGGCGAGCACGCGAGCCCGCTCGACCGGCTGCGGCAGCTCCTCCTCCACCGGCGACAGGTAGATGCCCTCGACGCGACCCATCACCCGAGAACCCTACGGAACGCGTCCAGCGCCCGGTCGATCCCGGCCCGGTCCACGTCGAGGTGGGTGACGGCACGCAGCCGCCGCGGTCCGATCGGGGTGACCTCGACGCCCTCGCGGCCGAGGTCGGCCCAGCGCGCGGGCGCGTCGTCGACCTCGAAGATCACGATGTTGCTCTCGACCGTCGAGGGGTCGAGCGACGCGCCGGGCAGCTCGGCGAGCCCCTCGGCCAGCAGCCGGGCGTGCTCGTGGTCCTCTGCGAGCCGCTCGACGTTGTGGTCGAGCGCGTAGAGCCCGGCGGCGGCCACGATGCCGGCCTGGCGCAGGGCGCCGCCCATCATCTGCTTGAACCGCCACGCCTCCTCGACCAGCGCCGCCGACCCCGCGAGGCACGCGCCGACCGGCGCGCCGAGCCCCTTGGAGAAGTCGATCCACGCGGTGTCGAACGGCGACGTCCACTCGGCCGCCGGCACGCCGGACGCGACGACCGCGTTCATCAGCCGGGCCCCGTCCAGGTGCGTCCGGAGCCCCGCCTCCCGGGTGGCGTCGAGCACCCCGCGGACCCGGTCGAGCGGCCACACCCGGCCGCCGCCCATGTTGGTCGTCTGCTCGACGCACACGAGCGCCGAGCGCGCGGCGTAGCGGTCGCCCGGCTGCGTCGCGGCGGCCGCGACGTCGCCGCCGTCGAACATCCCGCCCTCGCCCCGCAGCGGCACGACCATGGCGCCCGCGTGCGCCGCCGGCCCGCCGCCCTCGGCGACGATCGGGTGCGAGCTCTCGTGGAGGATCACCGCCTCCCCGGGGCTCACGTGCAGGCGGATCCCGATCTGGTTGCACATCGTCCCCGACGGCAGGAACAGCGCCGCCTCGTGACCGAGCAGCTCCGCCACGCGCTCCTGGAGCGCGTTGACGGTCGGGTCGGCGAGCCGCTGCTCGTCGCCCACCTCGGCCTCGGCCATCGCCCGCCGCATGGCGGCGCTCGGCCGCGTCTGCGTGTCGCTCCAGAGGTTGACCGGCTCCACGGCGGCTACCCGTCGCGGAGGCCGAAGCCGAGCCCGCCGCCCGAGGCGCGGCCGCCGAGCTCCGCCCGCAGCTCCGCCATGCGGACGACCGCCCGCGCCGCGTCCTCGCCCTGGTGGCGCTTCTCGCCCACCCGCGCGAGCGCCTGGTCCATGCTGTCGACCGTCAGGACCCCGAACGCGCACGGCACGCCGGTGTCGAGCCCCACCCGCGCGATCCCGCTCGCCGCCTCCGCGCACACGTAGTCGTAGTGGTCGGTCTCGCCGCGGATCACGGCGCCGAGGCACGCCACCCCGGCGTAGCGCCCGGAGTGCGCGCAGTAGCGCGCCGCGAGCGGCAGCTCGAACGCCCCCGGCACGTCGTGCACCTCGACCGCCCCGCCCGCCTCCTCGAAGACCCGCCGCGCGCCGTCCACCAGCCGGTCGGCGAGGTCCTCGTAGAACCGCGCGACGGCGATCGCCCAGACGGGCTCAGCCACCCCGCTCGCGATCCTCGTTCTCCCGGTCCTGCACGCGCTCCTCGTGGATCATCTCCTCGTCGAGCGCCAGCCCCTGGTGGTGCAGCAGGTGGCCCATGCGGTCGCGCTTGGCGCGCATGTACTCGCGGTTGTGCACGTTCGACGGGAGCGCGATCGGGAGCTGGTCGGTCACGCGCAGCCCGTAGCCCTCGAGGCCGACGATCTTCTTCGGGTTGTTCGTGAGCAGGCGGATCGAGCTCAACCCGAGGTCGACCAGGATCTGGGCGCCGATCCCGTAGTCGCGCAGGTCCGCCGGCAGGCCGAGCTCGAGGTTCGCGTCGACCGTGTCGAGCCCCTCCTCCTGGAGCTTGTATGCGCGCAGCTTGTTGAGGAGCCCGATGCCGCGTCCCTCCTGCGACAGGTAGAGCAGCACCCCGCAGCCCTCCGCCTCGATCCGCGCAAGCGCGGTCTCGAGCTGGAGCCCGCAGTCGCAGCGCTGCGAGTGGAAGACGTCGCCGGTGAGGCACTCCGAGTGGACGCGGACGAGCACGTCCTCGCGCCCGTCCACGTCGCCCTTGACCATCGCGACGTGGTGCTTGCCGTCCACCAGCGAGCGGAAGCCGACGGCGCTGAAGTCGCCGAAGTCCGTGGGCAGCCTCGTCTCGACCACGCGCTCGACCAGCTTCTCGCTGCGGCGGCGGTACTCGATCAGGTCCGCCACGGTGACCATCTTCAGCTCGTGGCGGGTGCAGTAGTCGACGAGGTCCGGCACCCGGGCCATCGTCCCGTCGTCGTTCATGATCTCGCAGATGACGCCGGCCGGCGTGAGCCCCGCCATGCGGGCCAGGTCGACGGCCGCCTCGGTCTGGCCGGTCCGCTCGAGCACCCCGCCGGGCTTGGCCTTGAGCGGGAAGACGTGGCCGGGCTGGACGAGGTCGCGCGGCCGCGAGGTCGGGTCGATCGCGACCTGGATCGTGTGCGCGCGGTCGTGGGCGGAGATCCCGGTCGTGACGCCCTCGCGGGCCTCGATCGACACCGTGAAGGCCGTCTCGTAGGGCGACTCGTTCTTCGCGGCCATGAGGTCGAGGTCGAGGTCGTCGCAGCGCTCCGGCGTGAGCGCGAGGCAGATCAGCCCGCGGCCCTCCTTCGCCATGAAGTTGATCGCGTCCGGGGTGGCGAACTGCGCGGCGAGCGTGAGGTCGCCCTCGTTCTCGCGGTCCTCGGCGTCGCAGACCACCACCATGCGGCCGGCGCGGACGTCCTCGAGCGCGTCCTCGATCGTGCTGAAGGGGGCCCGCACGCTCATCTCACCACTCCCCGAAGCGGGCCGAGATCAGCACGTCGTCCTCGATCCGCTCGACCTCGGTCGCGACCGCGCGCCGGGCGGCGCCGATCGCCTCGATCCCCTCGCCCTCGACCGCCGCGCGGGCGTTGCGGCCGCCCGCCAGGATCGGCGCGACGAACGCGTGGACCACGTCGATCTCGCCCGCGTCCATGAACGCGCCGGCCAGGTGCGGACCGCCCTCGAGCATGAGCGACTGCACCTCGCGGGCGCCGAGCTCGTCGAGGGCGGCGCTCACCCGCGCCGCCTCGTTCTCGCCGGCGACGACGATCACGTCGACGCCGGCGGCCGCGAGGGCCTCGGTCGCGGTGCGCGGGGCCGCGCGGGTGCAGACGACGCTGACCGGCGACTCGTCGACCGAACGGACCAGCCTGCTGTCGAGCGGGAGGCGGGCCTCGGAGTCGAAGACCACCCGGCGCGGCTGGCGGGCGACCGCCTCGACGCGGGCGGTGAGCAGCGGGTCGTCGGCGAGCGCGGTGCCGACCCCGACGGCTACGGCGTCCGACTCGGCCCGCCAGCGGTGCGCCCGGGCGCGGCTCGCCTCGCCGGAGATCCAGCGCGAGTCGCCGCTGCTCGTCGCGACCTTGCCGTCGAGCGTCATCGCGCACTTCATGACCACGAGCGGCCGGCCGGTACGGGCGTGCTTGCGGAACGGCTGGTTGATCAGGCGGGCCGACCGGGCGACCTCGCCGTTCACGACCGACACCTCGACGCCCTCGTCGCGGAGGATGCCGAGCCCGCGCCCGCTGGCCTTCTTCGTGGGGTCGTCGGAGGCGACCACGACGCGCGCGATCCCCGCGGCGAGGATCGCGTCCGTGCAGGGCGGCGTGCGGCCCTCGTGGCAGCACGGCTCGAGCGAGACGTAGAGCGTCCCGCCGGCCGGCACCTCGCCGCACGAGTCGAGCGCCGCGCGTTCGGCGTGCGCCTCGCCCGCGGCGGCGTGGAAGCCCTCGCCTATGACCCGGCCGTCCTTCACGACCACCGCTCCCACGAGGGGGTTCGGGCTGGTCATCCCGCGCGCCTCGGTCGCCAGCTCGACGGCTCTCCTGAGGTGACGCGCGTCGCGCTCGGTGGCGAGCGTCTCAGCCATTTGTGCGGTTCCCCGGGTCGAAATTGACTCGCGAGTCAACTCTACCAGCGGGGGCCAGGGCGCCAGCCCGGAAGCCCGCTCCGGGCGCCGCTCCGGGGCGGGGTCGGCTCGCTACCCTGGTCGCGCCAATGCGACGTCTCCGCACGCCCGCGCGCGGCGAGCTCCTCGCGTACGGCCTGCTTCTCGCGATCGTCGCGGCGGGCCTCTACCTGCGCCTGCGCAACAACGGCTACGGCCTCCCGTACGTCTACAACTACGACGAGGCCAACCACTTCACGAACAAGGCCGTCACGTTCTTCAGCGGGGACCTCGACCCCGGCTACTACCAGAACCCGTCGGCCTTCACGTACCTCGTCTTCGTCGTGCTGAAGGTCGTCTACGGGCTGCTGAGCCCGGTCTTCCCGCTCGACGAGGCGACGGTCCGGCGCCAGTTCGTCTACGACCCGACGCCGATCTGGGAGCTGGCCCGCGGGCTCGCGGCCGTGCTGGCGATGGCGGGCGCGGTCGGCACGTTCCTCGTCGGCCGGCGGGTGTGGGGCCTGCGGGTGGCGGTCGTGGCCGCGGCGATCCTCACGTTCTCGTTCCTGCCGGTCGTCTACTCCCGGATCGCGCTGACCGACGTCGGCACGTTCCTGCCGGTCGTGGCGTGCGCGTACTTCACCCTGCGCGCGCACGAGGGCGGGCGCACGCGCGACTACCTGCTGGCGGGCGCGGCGACCGGCTTCGCGATCGGGTTCAAGTACACGGCGGGCCTCGTGGTGGTGCCGCTGGTCGTGGCGGCCGGGCTGCGCGCCTGGCGCGACGACGCGCCCCTGCTGCGGCGGGCCGACCTCCGCGGGATCGTCCTGGCCGGCGTGGCCGCGGTCGTCGCGTTCGCGATCACCACGCCGTTCTTCTTCGTCAAGCCGATCAGCGCCCTCTACCAGCTGAAGAACCAGGCCGAGGCGGCGGGCGACTCGGCGAAGCTCGGCCAGTCCCAGGAGGGCGGGTTCAGCTACTACCTGAAGACGCTGACCTGGGGGTTCGGCTGGGCGGCGATCGCGGCGGCCGTGGCCGGCGCCGTGCTGGAGCTGCGCCGCGACCGGGTCCGCGGGCTGCTGCTCGTGCTGTTCCCGGTCGTCCTGTTCCTCTACATGGGGTCGCAGACGCGGTACTTCGGGCGCTGGCTCCTGCCGATGTACCCGATCCTCGCCCTGCTCGCGGCCGTCGCGCTGGTGCGGGCGGCGGAGCTGGTCCGCGGCCGGCCCGTCGCGCAGGGGCTGGTGCTGGCCGCCCTCGTGGGGGGCGTCCTCGCCCAGTCGCTCGCGGCCGACGTCCGCACCTCGGAGGTGCTCGGGAGGGAGGACACCCGCCAGATCGCGCGCGACTTCCTGGAGCGGAACTACGCGGACGACCTGCGCGTGGTGATCGAGCCGGGGGTGCCGGACACGTTCTACCGGGTGGTCGGGAGCCGCAACCGGCAGCGCCAGTTCGTGCGCGGGTTCGTGCGCGACGTGCGCCGCAAGTTCGTCCTCGACGCGCCGCTCGGCGCCGACACCACGTACGCGGCCACGCTGACGCCGGACCTGATCGACCTCTACCGCCAGCAGGGGTTCTGCCTGGTGGTCACGATGAGCGTGATCCGCGGCCGGGCCGAGAACGCGAAGGTGCCCCAGGCGCTCGAGTACTACCGGAAGCTGGAGCGCGAGTCGCGGCGGATCTTCTACGCGAGCCCGTACGACCCGGGTCGCGGCGCGGTCCCGCTGCACTACGACTTCTCGTACAACTACTACCCGACGGCGTTCGCGCGGCCGGGGCCCGAGATCCGGATCTACCGGCTGAACGACTGCCGGCAGCGCTACGGGAAGGTCCCCGTCGGCCCGCTCGGCACCAGCGGGCTCGACAAGGGCGTGGCGACGAGCTACCGCACCGCGCAGTAGCGGGCCCGAGCCGGAGCGCTACTGCTTGCGCTGCGGGACGATCCGCTCGATCACCCAGTCGTCCTCGGGCTTCGAGAGCGAGACGACGAACAGCCGGCCCTTCGTGTTCTCGGCGTTCACCCTGGCCGTCGTGTCGCTCGTGACCTTGACGAAGGTGATCTTCACGGGCTCGCCCTCGAAGCTCTTCGACCTGGCCTTGCAGTTGTCCTTGGCCTGGCCGTAGGTGTCGCCGCCGTAGTTGTCCTGTAGCGCCTGGGTGCCGAGGAGGTCGCAGGCCTCGGGGCCGTCGGCCTGCGCGAACTCGCGGACCGTGTCGGCGACCTGCTCGCCCTGCGAGCTGTCGGCGTCGTCGCCGCCGCACGCCGCGAGCGCCAGCGCGCAGGCGGCCGCCGCGGCGATCGTCGGGAGTCGAGCCGTCACGGGGGCGAGGTTACCGGCGCCCCGCGGGTCGCCGGCCGCGCCGGCTACGGCGCCCCCGCGGGTTGCCGGTCGCGCTGGCTACGTCAGGTCGTCGACGACGTCCTCGACGCAGTCGGGCGGGGGGACGATCCCGTTGCAGCGATACGGCTGGCCGTTCGGGTCGTCGTGGACGATCGTGTTGCCGCCGGGCGTCGCCTTCGCGCAGACGATCCCGTTGCCGTTCCTGTCCTCCTCGGTCGCCACGAGGAACACCAGCGGCGCGTAGCCGTCCGGGCAGCGCGCCAGCAGCGTGTCGTCGGCCTGCGCCGGTGCCGCCGACGCCGCCAGCGCCAGCGCCGCGGCCGAGACGGGCAGCACGAGGTACCGCTTCATCGTCCATCCCCCCTCAATAGATCCCTACCGTGCAAATACTCTAGATCATTCTCGCGGGGACCGGTGCCGCGGTCGGGCGCCCGGCCGGGCATCGCGGCGCCCCTCGGCTAGCCTCTGCGCCGGGCGCATGAAGCTGATCATCCAGATCCCCTGCCTCGACGAGGAGGACCAGCTGCCGACGACGCTCGGCGACCTCCCGCGCCACGTGGACGGGTTCGACTCGGTCGAGTGGCTGATAGTCGACGACGGCTCGACCGACCGGACGGTCGAGGTCGCGCGGGAGCACGGCGTGGACCACGTGGTCCGGCTGACGAACAACAAGGGGCTCGCCACGGCGTTCCAGGCGGGGCTCGACGCCTGCCTGAAGCTCGGCGCCGACGTGGTCGTCAACACCGACGCCGACAACCAGTACAGCGCCGACGACATCCCGAAGCTGGTCGCGCCGATCCTGGCCGGGCACGCGGACATGGTCGTCGGCGACCGCGTGGTCGAGTCGATCGAGCACTTCTCGCCGCTGAAGAAGTCGCTCCAGCGGCTCGGCAGCGCGGTGGTCCGGCGGGCGTCGGAGACCGACGTGCCCGACACCACCTCGGGCTTCCGCGCCTACAACCGCGAGGCGGCGATCCAGGTCCAGGTCGTCTCGAAGTACACCTACACGCTCGAGACGATCATCCAGGCGGGCAAGATGCTGGTGGCGGTCGACCACACGCCGATCCGCACGAACCCGAAGACCCGCGAGTCGCGGCTGTTCGGCTCGATGTGGGCCTACGTGCGGCGGAACATGGTCTCGATCTTCCGGATCTACTCGCTGTACGAGCCGCTGCGGGTGTTCATGACGGCGGCCGCGATCGTCGGGCTCGGCGCGCTCGTCATCTGGGGCCGGTTCATCTGGTTCTACGTGGTGGAGAACGAGGGGGCCGGGCACGTCCAGTCGCTGATCCTCGGCGCAGTGCTGTTCATCGCGGCCGTGCAGCTCGCGGCGCTCGGCGTGATGGGGGACATCCTGGCCGGCAGCCGGGTGCTCCAGCAGCGGATCCTCGAGCGCGTGCGGCGCGTGGAGCTGCGGCTCGGCGTCGAGCCGTCGCACTACGAGCCGGGCGCGCGCGGCGGGCGGCCGCCGACCACCGGCGCGGACTCCGGCCGGGCCACCGGGACGACCGAGGAGCGGGAGGCCGTGAAGCTGTGAGCACGGCCCCGGCCGACGTCCCGACCGGCAACCTCACCGACAAGTACAACGCCACCAACCCGGTCTTCCGGCGGCTGATGGCGGGGTTCCAGGAGGCGCTGGACGACCTCTGGGCGAAGGCGTCGCCGAGGTCGGTCCTCGACGTCGGCTGCGGCGAGGGCGTGCTCACGTGCGAGTGGGCCGACCGGCTCGACGGCGGCCGGATCGTCGGCATCGACCTCGACGACCCCAAGCTCCAGGCCGAGTGGGAGACGCGACGGCGGCCGAACCTCGAGTACCGGGCCGAGGAGGCGACGTCGCTGTCGTTCGCCGACGACGAGTTCGACATGGCGAGCGCGATCGAGGTGCTCGAGCACGTGCCGGACCCGGAGGCGACGCTCTCCGAGATGGCGCGCGTGGCCGAGCGGCACCTGCTCGTGTCGGTCCCGCGCGAGCCGATGTGGCGGATGCTCAACATGGCCCGCGGCGCGTACTGGGGCAAGCTCGGCAACACGCCCGGCCACGTGAACCACTGGAGCAGGGTGGGCTTCGTCTCGCTGCTGTCGCGCTACGGGACGGTGGAGGAGGTTCGCACGCCTTTGCCGTGGACGATGGCGCTTGTCCGAGTCGGCTGAGCGGAGCGGCTCGTACGGGCGCGGCGCCGCGATCCTGTCGGTCGGGATCGGGGTCACCGGCCTCGTCACCTACGCGTACTTTTCGCTCGCCAGCCACTCGCTGAGCGACGACGACTACGGCGGGATCACGCTGCTGTGGTCGGCGGTGTTCGTGGTGGTCTCGATCCTGTACCGGCCGGTCGAGCAGCTCCTGTCGCGGACGATCGCCGAGCGCGACGAGCGCGGCCAGCCGGGCTCGTCGCACCTGCGGGTCGCGGCCACGATCCAGCTCGCGCTCGGGGCCGTGTTCGCGCTGGCCGCCCTGGTGCTGCGAGGCCCGATCGAGGACGACCTGTTCGAGGGCTCGTCGACCCTCTACTGGGTGCTGATCGCGGCCGTGCTCGGCTACGCCGCGAGCTACTTCGCCCGCGGCTTCCTGGCCGGCAACCGCCGCTTCGGCCTGTACGGCGGGCTCGTGTTCATGGAGGCGATCTCGCGCGTGATGTTCGCCGTCGCGGTGACCGTGGGGATCGCGGACGGGCAGTCGGCGGTCGCGCTCGGCATCGTGGCCGCGCCGCTGTTCTCCCTGACGGTGGTGCCGTGGGCGCTCGGGCGGCGGCTGCGGGCGGGCGCGGGGGGCGGCTCGGACGATGCCGGCGGGGCGGGGGGCGACGAGGACTTCGGCCCGCCGGGCCCGAGCGGCGAGGCCGCCGAGCCGGCCGAGGCCGAGTTCACGCTCGCGCACGGCGCCGGCTTCGCCGCGGCCGTGCTCACGATCATGCTCGCCGAGCAGACGTTCCTGAACGCCGGCCCGCTTCTCGTGAAGGCGACCGAGGGAGAGCGCGGCGCCGCCCTGGCCGGCTTCGCCTTCAACGTCCTGCTGATCGCTCGGGCGCCGCTCCAGCTCTTCCAGGCGGTCCAGACGTCGATCCTGCCGCACCTGACGAAGCTGAGCACGAGCGGCCAGGACGACCCGTTCCGGCGCAGCGTGACCGTGACCCTCCGCGCGATCGCCGCGTTCGCCGCGGTGGTGGCCGTCGTGATGGTCGCGGCCGGCCCGGCGGTCATGGAGCTGTTCTTCGGCGAGAGCGACGAGTACGACCGCGGCGGCCTCACGCTCGTGGCGGTCGGCATGGGCCTCTACCTGGCCGCGGCCACGCTCAACCAGGCGGCGCTGGCCCGCGCCCGGACGCGCCAGGCGGCGGTCTGCTGGGTCTCATCCGCCGCCGCGTTCGTGGCGATGCTGCTGCTGCCCGGCTTCGACAGCCCGGTCCTCCAGCTCGAGATCGCCTACGTGGCGGGTGCGCTGCTGCTCTGCGCCCTGCTGTACGGGCTGTACCGCCGGCCGGCGCCGGCTTCGCGCCCGCCCGGGCCGGCTTCGCGCCCGCCGGCCTAGATCGGGAGCAGCATGCTGCCGCCGCAGTTGCGGCACTCGACGTTCGCGGTGTCGGACATCCGGGCGATCGTCGAGTGGGCGCCGCACGAGGGGCAGTCGGAGCGGAGCTCGAAGCGGTGCAGGCAGTAGACGCAGCGGAAGCGGCCGGGCAGGTTCGTCGGGCTGAGCCAGGGCTCCCCGCAGGCGGGGCAGGAGGGCCGCGGAAGGGTGGACGCACGCTCCATGTGGGGGGTTTGTACACCCCTGGGCGGCCGGCGTAACCCCGGTCAACCCGCCAATGTGAGGCGTGCCACGTAGAAGCCGTCGGTGCCGTCGCGGTGGGGGAGGAGGCGGAGCCGGCGCTCGACCCGCAGGCCGGGGCGGTCCCGGAGGAGAGCCTCGACCTGCCGCTCGTTCTCGAGCGGCGAGATCGTGCACGTCGAGTAGACGAGCGCGCCGCCTGGGCGGAGCTGCGCGAGCGCGGCGTCGAGCAGCTCGCGCTGGAGGGTCGCCAGCTCGCGCACCGTGTCGGGCGACTTGCGCCAGCGGGCGTCGGGCCGCGACTGGAGGGTGCCGAGGTCGGAGCACGGCGCGTCGAGCAGCACGCGGTCGAAGCCGGCGGGGTCGACCGGCTCGCGGGCGTCCGCGGTCCGGACCTCGACGATCGCCGCGCCCAGGCGGGCGGCGTTCCGGCGCGTGGCCTCGGCGCGGCCCGGGTCGAGCTCGAGCGACACGACCTCGCCCCGGTCCTCCATCAGCGCGGCCAGGTGGGTCGACTTGGCGCCCGGCGCGGCGCACATGTCGAGCACGCGCTCGCCGGGCAGCGGGTCGAGCACGCGCGAGACGAGCATCGACGCGCGCGACTGAGGCATCAGGAGGCCGCGCTCGAAGATGTCCGAGCCGTGGACGTCGAACGGTGCGTCCAGCACCAGTCCCTCGGGCAGGTCGAGCCCGCCGGTCGCGGCCGCGGGGCCGGCGGCGACGCCGAGCTCGGCGAGCAGATCGAGCAGCTCGCCCGGCGTGGTCCGCAGCGCGTTCGCCCTGACGGCGCTCTCGGCCGGCTCGTTGTCGCGCGCCATGAGCGCCAGCGCCTCCTCGGCGCCGAGCGCGTCCCACCACGTGCGGGCGAGCCAGTCGGGGTGCGAGTGCGCGATCGCCGCCTCCTCCGGCGAGCCGTCGCCGAGCCCGGCCGCGAGCCCGCCGGCCTCCCGGCCCGCGCGCCGCATCACCGCGTTGGCGAAGCCGGCCGCCCGCGGGCTCCCCGCCTTCACGAGCTCCACCGTCTGGTCGACCGCCGCGCGGTCCGGCACGCCGTCGAGCCACACGATCTGGAGGACGCCGAGCCGCAGCGCGTCGCGGACGTCGGGCTGGATCCGGTCGAGCGGCCGGTCGGACAGCCGCTCGAGCACCCAGTCGAGCGTCCGCAGCCGCTGGACCGCTTCGTACGCGAGTCGCTGGGCGAACGCGCGCTCGCGCGGGTCGAGCCCCGCCCGGTCGGCCTCGCCGCGGAAGGCCCGGTCGGCGTAGGCGCCCTCGCGGAGCACCCGGCCGAGCACCCGGTGGGCGACGACCCGCGCCGGCGAAGCGCCCACTATCCGGCCGCCACGCCGGGAGGGACGTGCGAACGTCCATTTCGCCCCCTTATGCGGTGGTCAAATGGACGTTCGATTCCGGGTGGGCGGCTCGTCACCCGGCGAGCCGGGCGCCGTGGCCGCGCAGGTACGCCGCCGCGTCCATCGGTCGGCCGCCGGCCGGCTGGACCTCGATCATCTCGAGCGGGCCGTCGGCGCAGCCGTAGAGGAGCCGGCCGTCGACGGCGGCGACGGCGCCCGGCGGAGGGGAGTCGCCGGGGCGCGGGGCGGCGCCGCCCGGAAGGGCCTCGCCCGGCTCCGCCGCCACGGCCGCGCGGCGCACTCCGAGCCGCTCGCCGTCCGGCAGCTCCAGGAAGGTCCCGACGTGCGGGTTCAGGGCCCGCACCCGGCGTGCCGCCGCGGCGGCGTCGAGCGAGCCGTCGAGCCGCCGGTCGTCCGGGCCGATCTTCGGCGCGATCGTGACCCCGTCCTCGGTCTGCTCCTCGAACGGGGGCCGCGTGTCGAGCGCCTCGACCAGCAGCTCGCCGCCGAGCTTCGCGAGCCGGGCCGAGAGCGAGCCGAAGTCGTCGCCCGGCTCGATCGGCTCGACCCGCTGCAGGCAGACCGGCCCGGCGTCCATCTCCATGATCGGCCGCATGATCGAGACGCCCGTCTCCTCGTCGCCGGCGTCGATCGAGCGCTCGATCGGGGCCGCCCCGCGCCAGCGCGGCAGGAGCGACGGGTGCACGTTGAGCATCGGGTGCTCGGACAGGAGCGGCTCCTTGATCAGCGCGCCGTAGGCGCAGATGCAGACCGACTCGGGCTCCGCGGCGGAGATGGCGGCCCGCGCCTCGTCGGAGTTCACGCTCTCGGGCTGGATCGTCTCGATCCCGAGCGCCCGGGCGGCCTCCGCGACCGGCGGCGGGGACAGCCGCCGCCCGCGCCCGCGCGGCCGGTCGGGCCGGGTGACCACGAGCACGGGTCGGTGCGGGGAGTCCGCGAGCCGGTCCAGGACCGAGACGGCGAAGTCGGAGGTTCCGAGGTAGACGGTGCGCACGCGCGGCGGAGCGTAGCCCCGCGGGCCGCGGGCCGCCGCCCGGCGGGCCCTCCCGCGAGGGGCCGCTCCGCCCGGGGGTGTAGAACATGCGCATGCCCGACCCCAGCCTGGCTCGCTTCCGGCGGGCGGTGGCGAGCGCCTGCGCGCAACTCGAGAGCCGGCGCCAGGAGGTCAACGACCTCAACGTGTTCCCCGTCGCCGACGGCGACACCGGCGACAACATGGCGATGACCCTGCGCGCCGTGCTCGCCGAGCTCGACCGCATGAACGGCCAGGACGTTGACGAGATCGGCCGCGACGAGATCGTCCAGGCCGTGGCGCGGGCCGCCCTGCTCGGGGCGCGCGGCAACAGCGGCGTGATCCTCTCGCAGATCGTCCGCGGCGCCGCCGAGGAGCTGGCCTCGCGGCCCGGCGAGCTGGTCGACCCGATCCTCGTGAGCGCCGCCCTCGCCCGCGCCGCCGACGCCGCGTACGCCTCGGTCCGCGACCCGGCCGAGGGCACGATGCTGTCCGCCGTCAGCGCGATGGCCCACCGCGTGGCGCGGGACCTGGCCCACATGGAGAGGCAGCGGCTCGACCCGGGGGTGGAGCCCGAGGACCAGGACCGGCTGCTCGCGACGGTGCTCGAGGGCGCGCTCGAGGCGGGCAGCGAGGCCGTCGAGCGCGGCCCCGAGCAGCTCGAGGTGCTGCGCGACGCCGGCGTGGTCGACGCCGGCGCCTACGGGCTGACGGTGATCATCGCCGGCGTGATCGGCGCCCTGCGCGACGACGCCGCGCCCGAGCTGGAGCACCGAGCGGCGCCGAGTCACGCGCTCCACCACCCGCACGGCCACGAGTCGAGCCGCTACCGCTACTGCACGAACTTCGCGGTCACCGGCCAGGGCCTCGCGGCGTCGAGCTTCGTCCACCGGCTCGAGGAGCTGGGCGACTCGGTGCTCGTGGTCGGCGACCCGCACACGCTGAAGGTCCACCTCCACACCGACGACCCCGACCGGGCGGTGGCGGTGTTCGACGACGCCGGCGCGGTCTCGCGCCTGGACGTCGCCGACATGCGCGAGCAGATCGCCGAGCGCGACGAGCGACTGGCCGGCGGCGACGGAGCGGCCGCGCCGCGCGCCCGCTGCGGCGTGGTCGCGGTCGCGAACGGCCCTGGCATCGCGGCGCTCTACGAGGAGCTCGGGGCGCACGTGGTCGACGGCGGGCCGACGCTCAACCCCTCGACCTACGACCTCCTCGCGGGCGTTCACGCGGCCAACGCCGACGAGGTCGTCCTGCTGCCGAACAGCCCGAACGTGATCATGGCCGCCGAGCGCGCCGCGGAGCTGTCCGAGAAGCCCGTCCGCGTGGTGCCCACCCGCTCCCAGCAGGCGGGCGTGCCGGCCCTGCTGGAGCTGGACCGCGACGGCTCCGCGGACGACAACGCGGAGGCCCTCGGCGCCGCGATCGCCCGCCTGCGCACCGGCGGCGTGGCCCCTGCCGCCCGCGACGACGCCAAGGGGCGGTTCGCCGCCGGCGACGCGCTCGCCTACGTGGGCGACGACCTGGTCGCGGCCGGCGAGCCGGGGGAGGTCCTGGCGGCCGCGGTGGCCGGCGTGGCCGACGGCCGGGAGGTGCTCACCTGCATCGAGGGCCAGGGCGCGCCGCTCGCGCGCGACGCGGTGGAGCGCGCCCTGCCCGACGGCCTCGAGCTCGACTTCCACCGCGGCGGCCAGCCCGCCTGGTGGTGGCTGCTCTGCGCCGAGTAGGCGCCGGCCGCCGCCGCGCCGGCGAGGCGCCGCCGGGTAGGCGACCACCCCCCGAGTCATGATGTGGGGCGGCCATGTCCGCCGCCGCACGGCCACTTCGCTTCGCGAGCAGCGAGCCCCTGTCCGACGACGAGCTCGGGTCCGCCGGCCTGCGCTCGATCCCGCGCCCGTCGCTCCTGGAGCGCCCGCTGGAGGCCCGCTCCAAGCGCACCGCCGCCGCGCTCGAGGCGCTCGGGCTCGAGACCGCCGGCGACGTGCTCGAGCACCTGCCGTTCCGCCACGAGGACCGCCGCGAGGCGCGGCCGGTCGCGGCCCTCGCGCCCGGCGAGGAGGCCACGGTGATCGTCGACGTCAGGCGGATCGCGAAGCGGCGCACCCGCCGCGGCCGCCCGCTCGTGGAGGCGACCGTCGCGGACGAGAGCGGCCCGATGAAGGCGATCTGGTTCAACCAGCCGTGGGTGGCGGACAAGGTCGAGTCGGGCACCCGGCTCGTCCTGCGCGGCAGGCGCGAGCAGCGCAACAGCTTCACGGTGAAGAGCTACGAGATCGCGCCCGCCGTCACCGCGGCGGACGTCCGGGCGGAGGGGATGACCCCCGTCTACCCCGGCACCGAGGGGATCTCCGCCGACAAGCTGCGCGAGTTCGTCAAGGGGGTGCGGGGCATGGAGCGGCACGCCGTCGAGATGCTGCCCGCCCGGCTGCGCGTGGAGGAGCGGCTGCCCGAGCGGGCGGCGGCGCTGGCGGCGGTCCACTTCCCGGAGGACCAGTCGGAGACCGAGCACGCCAGGCGGCGGCTCGCGTTCGAGGAGCTGCTCGCGCTGGAGCTCGCCTACATCGCGCGGAGGCGCGCGCGCGAGGTCGCGTGCACCGCGGCCGAGCTCCGGCCCACCGGCGAGCTCGTCGACCCCTGGCGCCGCTCGCTCCCGTTCGAGCCGACCGCCGACCAGCTCCGCGCGACCGCCGACGTGGACGCGGACCTCGCCACCGGCCGCCCGATGCAGCGCCTGCTGATGGGCGAGGTCGGCTCGGGCAAGACCGTCGTGGCGCTCCACGCGATGCTGAGGGCGGTCGAGAACGGGTGCCAGGCGGCGCTGATGGCGCCCACCGAGACGCTCGCCGAGCAGCACCTCGCCACGCTCGACCGGCTGCTCGGCGGCCACGTGCCGATCGAGCTCCTGACCGGCTCGATCCCCGCCGCGCGCCGCCGCGACCTGCTCGCCCGGCTCGCCACCGGCGAGCTGGGGATCGTCGTGGGCACGCACGCGCTGATCGAGGCGGGCGTCGACTTCCGCGACCTCGCCGTGGTCGTGGTCGACGAGCAGCACCGCTTCGGGGTCCGCCAGCGCGCCGCCCTCGAGGCCAAGGCGCCCGAGGGGCTCTCGCCGCACGTGCTGCACCTCACGGCCACGCCGATCCCGCGCACCCTGCGCCTCACGACCTACGGCGACCTCGACGTGACCGAGCTGCGCGAGCTGCCCGCCGGCCGCCGGCCGGTCGCGACCCACGTGGTCGACGGCGCCGCCGCGCGCCGGCGCGCGTACGAGCGGGCGCGCGAGGAGATCGCGGCCGGGCGGCAGGCGTTCGTGGTCTGCCCGCTCGTGGAGGAGTCGGAGGCCCTCCAGGCGCGGGCGGCCACGGTCGAGGCGGAGCGGCTCGCGGCCACCGAGTTCCGCCACCAGCGCGTGGAGCTGCTCCACGGTCAGATGCCCGCCGCCCGGAAGGCCGAGGCGATGCGCACGTTCGCGTCGGGCGAGGCCGAGGTGCTGGTCGCCACGAGCGTGATCGAGGTCGGGATCGACGTGCCGAACGCCACGGTGATGATCGTCGAGGCCGCCGAGCGCTACGGCATCTCGCAGCTCCACCAGCTCCGCGGTCGGGTGGGGCGGGGCGCCCACGGCGGCATCTGCATCCTGTTCGGCGACCCCGCCGCGCCGCGGCTCGCCGCGCTGGCCGAGGAGTCCGACGGCTTCCGGCTCGCGGAGGTCGACCTCCGGATCAGGGGCTTCGGCGAGCTGCTGGGCACCCGCCAGCACGGGCTGCCGTCGCTGCGGGTGGCCCGGCTGCCCGACGACGAGCCGCTGCTCGAGCGAGCCCGGCGCAGGGCGTTCGACGCGCTCGACGCCGACCCCGGCCTCGAGGCGCCCGAGCACGCGCTGCTGCGGGCGGACGCCGCCGCGCGCTTCGGGTCGGAGCGCGAGCCGATCCCGGCCTGATGCGCGCCGGCGCCCGCGCCGCCCGGGCGGCCCGCGACGGCGGGACGGCCTGATGCGCGTCGTCGCAGGAGCCTTCGGAGGCCGCCCGCTCAAGGCCCCGCCGGGCCGCCGAACCCGGCCCACGGCCGACCGCGTCCGCGAAGCGCTGTTCTCGATCCTCGGCCCGCTCGACGGCGCCCGCGCGGCCGACCTGTTCGCCGGCTCCGGGGCGCTCGGCATCGAGGCGCTCTCGCGCGGCGCCGCCTCGGCCACGTTCGTCGAGCGCGACCGCCGGGCGGCCGCGACGATCCGCGAGAACCTCCTCGCGATCGGCGCCCAGGACCGCGCCACCGTGGTCGCCCGCGACGCCCTGCGCTGGCTGGCGAGCGCCGCGGACGGGCCCGCCTACGACCTCGTCCTGCTCGACCCCCCATATGATTCGGCGCACCGGCTGGCGGGACCGCTCTCCGAGCGGCTGCCGGCCGTCCTCGCTCCGAACGCGATCGTCGTGTCCGAGTCAGACAAGCGCAACCCACTCAACCTCGACCTGCCGCTCGACGGCGAGCGGGCCTACGGCGACACCAGGATCGCCGTCCACCGTGCCGGCTAGGAAGGGGACGGTCGTGTGCCCGGGCACCTACGACCCGGTGACCCTCGGCCACATCGACATCGTCGAGCGCACGGCGAAGGTGTTCGAGCGCGTGATAGTCGCGGTTGTGAACCAGCCGGTCCGCAAGCAGAAGACGGTCTTCGAGGCCGAGGAGCGCGTCTCGTTCATCCAGGAGGAGGTCGCGCGGCTGTCCAACGTCGAGGTGAAGGCGTTCGACACCCTGCTCGTGGACTTCGCGCGCGAGCACGGCGCGGTCGCGATCGTGAAGGGGCTTCGCGCCATCTCGGACTTCGAGTACGAGTTCGAGATGAACCAGCTCAACCGCAAGATGGCGCCCGACATCGAGAGCATCTACATGTTCTCCTCGCCGCAGTACACGTTCCTGAGCTCCAGCGGGGTCAAGGAGCTTGCGATGTTCGGCGGCGACCTGTCAGGCTTGGTCTCGGAACGGGTCGCCGCACGCTTGGAGGAAGCTCTCAAGCGCTGACGAACTGAGGTTCACCATGGACGTCCTCGTCCTGATCGACAAGCTCGACGACACAATCCACAATGCCAAGCCGTTCCCGCTCACGGACCAGGTGCGCGTGGACAAGGAGGAGGTCTACGACATCCTCGACCAGATGCGCGCCACGATCCCCGAGGAGATCAAGCAGGCGCGCTGGATCGTCAAGGAGCGGCAGGAGATGCTGGCCGAGGCCAAGCGCGAGGCCGAGCGGATCCTCAAGGAGGCGCGCGACGAGCAGGCGCGGCTGATCTCCAGCGAGGAGGTCGTCAAGCAGGCCGAGCGCCAGGCCGAGGACATCGTCGAGGAGGCGCGCACGCGCGAGCGGGAGATCCGCCTCGGCGCCGAGGACTACGCCGACGACATCCTCAACACCCTCGAGGTGAACCTCCAGAAGTTCACGGCCGCCGTGCAGCGCGGCCGCGACCGGCTCGCCGGCCGGGAAGAGGCCGAGGTCTCCTAGCGGCGTCGGCCGCCGGCCGCCCGGGCCTACGCCCGCGGGCGCTCGTCGACCCGCTCGATCCAGGCCGCGAGGCGCGGCCGCCCGGACACCGACTGGTGCTCGTCGAGGATGCGGTGGAAGAGCTCGTCGTCGGCCGGGTCCCGCCTCAGCGCGTACTTGAGGAACGGGAAGGCGACGCAGTCGGCGGCCGAGAGCTCGTCGCCCATGAGGTGGTCGCGGCCGGCGAGCATCGCCTCGAACCGGTCGAGGGCGACCGCCATCGCGCTCGAGTGGGCCGCGATCGCCGCGCGGTCCGGCTCGTCCTCGCCCAGCTCCGCCTCGATCGCGTTCGGCCACCGCTTCCAGACCTGGTTGAACCAGTCCACGAACAGGTCCGTCTCCGCCCGGCGCGCCTCGTCGCGCGGGAACAGCGGCGGGTCCGGCGCGCGCACCTCCAGGTGCCGCAGGATCTCGGTGGAGTCGACCACCACCCGGTCGCCGTCCTCGATCACCGGCACCAGGCCCTGGCCGCTCACGCGCTCGACCGCGCTGCGGTCGGAGTACTCGATCCAGACCGAGTCGGCCTCGAGGCCCTTGAACGCGAGGGCGAGCGCCACGCGCTCGCAGTTGGTCGAGAAGCGGGCTCGGTAGAGACGCACCACGACGCGAAAGCTACCCTCGCGGCATGGCCCAGCGAACCGACGTCTTCGACCTCGGGAGGCTGGTCCTGGCCTCCGGCGGAGGCCGCCGGGTCGAGCTGCGGGTGCAGGTCGACACGCTCGACTTCGGCGGCCAGTCGTACGCCGTGTCGGACGGGCTGACCCCCGTGCTGCTGGACGCGACCCGGACCCGCGCCGGCTACGCGCTCAGGCTGCGCTACGAGGCCACGCTCGACGGCCCGTCCATGCGCTGCCTCGAGGACGCGCGCGCGGCGGTGGCGGTCGACGCCAGCGAGGTCGACCAGCCCGGCGGCGGCGAGGACCTGCGCTCGCCGTACCTGACGGGGGACGAGCTCGACGTGCGGGCCTGGGCGCGCGACGCCCTCGTCCTCGCGCTGCCGGTCCAGATCGTCTGCCGCGACGACTGCCTCGGACTGTGCCCCACCTGCGGGGCCAACCTGAACGAGGCCGGCCCCGACCACGGCCACGAGCCCGAGCCCGACCCGCGCTGGGCGAAGCTCGGCGAGCTGCGGCTCGAGTAGGCGTCCGGGGCCGGTCCGGCCGGCCGCCGCGGCGCTAGACTCGGCCGCCGATGGCGGTCCCGAAGCAGAAGCAGTCGCACGCGCGCACGAGCAAGCGGCGCTCGCAGCACAAGATCCAGCCGCCGCGGCTGCGGGCCTGCCCGCAGTGCCACACGCCGCGGCTCCCGCACCGCGTCTGCCCGGTCTGCGGCACGTACCGCGGCAGGGAGGTCGCGGTGCCCGAGGGGCCGGACCTCTCCGGCTGACCCGCGCGTGATCGCGCTCGACGCGAACGGGGCGGACCGCGGGCCGGGGAACGTGGCCGAGGGCGGCCGCCTCGCCGGCGTCCCGGTGACCCTCTTCGGCCCGGCGGCCGAGCTCAGCGGGTTCGAGAACGTGGTCGACGCGCCGGTAGCGGTGACCAACGACGAGGACCCCGCCCGCGGCGTCCGGTCGAAGCCCGACGCGTCGATCGTCCAGGCCGCGAAGGCGGTGGCCGCCGGCCGCGCCGGCGCGTTCGTCACGCCCGGCAACACCGGCGCCGCGCTGGCGGCCGGGCTGTTCCATCTGAAGCGCATGCACGGCGTCCACCGGCCTGCCGTCGCCGTGCGGGTGCCGGTCCCCGGCCGCGCGGTGCTGCTGCTCGACGCCGGCGCGAACCTCGAGTCGCGGCCCGAGTGGCTCGTCCAGTTCGCCTACCTCGGCGCCGCGTACGCCGAGGCGGTCCACGGCGTGAAGCGCGCTCGGGTCGGGCTCCTGTCGGTCGGCGAGGAGGCCAAGAAGGGGACCGAGCCGGTCGTCGAGGCCAACCGGGTCCTGTCGGAGGGCCCGCTCGACTTCGCGGGGAACGTCGAGGGGACGGACATCACCGGCGGCTCGGTCGACGTCGTCGTGACCGACGGGTTCACCGGCAACGTCGCGCTCAAGACGATGGAGGGCACGGCGACCACGGTCATGCGGGCGATCCGCGACGCGGTCCGGTCGGGGCCGGTCTCGACGCTCGGCGGCATGCTGATCCGCGGCAAGGTGGGCCGGCTGCGCGGCGAGTTCGACCAGGACTCGGTCGGGGCCGGGATCCTGCTGGGCCTGCGGGGCGTGGCGATGGTCACGCACGGCAACGCGACGCCGGCCGGGGTCGCCGCCGCGGTGCGCGCCGCCCACCGCGCGGTGGAGGAGGGCGTCGTGGAGCGGACCCAGGCGGCGCTCGAGGCGAGCGGCGCGCTCGATTCCGCGTCCGCACCCGCTGTTAGCGTCGGGGGACGGTCATGACCAGGGAGGAGGTGTTCGCACGGGTGAGGGATCACCTATCCGCCGAGCTGCGGGTGGACGCCTCCACGATCGAGGACGGGACGCGCTTCAGGGACGACCTCCGCGCCGACTCGCTCCACCTGGTCGAGCTGATGGTCGAGCTGGAGGACAGCTACGGCATCCGGATCCCCGACGACGAGGCAGCGCGCATCGAGACGGTCGGCCAGGTGGTCGACTTCGTCGCGTCGCGGGTGCCCGAGAAGGCGTCCTGAAGAGCTGGACTCGCTCCGGTCGCTGCTCGAAGCGCTGCCCGAGGAGCTCGGGGAGCGCGCCTTCACCCACTCCTCGTGGGTGGAGCGGCGCACCGAGTCCTACGAGCGGCTTGCCTTCCTCGGGGACGTGGTGCTGAGCTTCGCGATCTCCGACCACATCTACCCCCGGTTCCCCGACTGGGGCGCCGGGCGGTTGACGAAGCTGCGCGCCCAGGCGGTCTCGCGCGGGGCCTGCGCCGAGGTGGCGCGGCACCTCGGCGTGCCCGAGCGGCTCGCCGCGTCGGCCCCGGCCGGCGTCGGCAAGAACGCGGACGTGCTGGTCGGCAGCGACCGCATCCTGGCGTCGGTCTGCGAGGCGATCATCGGCGCGGCCTACCTGGCGTTCGGGATGGAGCGCGTCGGGCCCGCGGTGGTCGAGGCGTTCTCCGAGCAGATCGATGAGGCGCTGGAGAGCCCGGTCGACTTCAAGTCGGTGCTCCAGGAGACGCTCGCGCGGCACTCGGAGGTCGTGACCTACCGGATCGTCGAGTCGTCCGGCCCGGCGCACGACCGCAGCTTCACGGCCGTCGCCGAGGTGGCCGGCGAGGAGGTCGGGCGCGGCGGAGGCAAGACCAAGAAGGCCGCCGAGCAGGAGGCCGCCTCGCAGGCCCTCGAGCACGTGGCCGAGCACTGGCCGCCCGAGCCGGGGGCGAGCGGCTGATGCACCTGCGCTCGATCTCGCTGAAGGGCTTCAAGTCGTTCCCCGACCGGACGCGGCTCGAGTTCGCCCCCGGCGTGTCCGTGATCGTCGGGCCCAACGGGTCGGGCAAGTCGAACGTCACGGACGCGGTGCTGTGGGCCCTGGGCGAGCAGAGCCCGCTTGCGGTCCGCGGGCAGACGATGCAGGACGTCATCTTCGCCGGAGGCCACGGGATCGCCTCGCGGAGCGCCGCCGAGGTCGAGGTGGTCATCGACAACTCCGGCGGCGGCCTCGCCAGCGAGTTCTCCGAGATCTCGATCATGCGCCGGCTCGACCGCTCGGGCGACGGCGAGTACCGGCTGAACGGCGCCCGCTGCCGGCTGGTCGACGTGATCGAGGTGCTGTCCGACACGGGCCTCGGGCGCGAGATGCACTCGGTCGTCTCCCAGGGCCGCGTCGAGGCGATCATCCACTCGAAGCCCCGCGACCGGCGGCTGCTGATCGAGGAGGCCGCGGGGCTCGGCAAGCACCGCAAGCGCCGCCGGCGCGCGCAGCTCAAGCTCGAGCGGACGGAGGACAACATCGCGCGCGCGCTGGACGTCGAGCGCGAGGCGCGCTCGCGGCTGCGGCCGCTGAAGCGCCAGGCCGAGGCGGCGGAGCTGCACGCGCGGCTCGAGCGCCAGTCGCTCGAGGCGCGGCTCGAGCTCGCCCGCGACGGCGCCGGCACGGCGGCGCGCGAGCTCGCGGCCGCCGAGGCGGCCGCCGCGGAGGCGCGGGCGGAGCGCGACGAGGCCGAGCGGCTGCTCGCGTCCGTGGCCGAGCGCCGCGAGCGCGCCGAGGAGGCCTTCGCCGCCGCGAGCCGGCACCGCGAGGCGCTCGCGTCGCGGGTCTTCGCGGCGCGGTCCGCGCACGACCGGATCGGGATGCGCGAGGAGCGCGCCGCCGACCTGGGCCGGCGGTCGTCCGAGTCCGCCGCCCGGGCCGACCGCGACCGCGAGGCGCTCGAGGCCGGCGAGCGCGGCGCGCCCGACGCCTCCGCCGCAGCCGCCCGGGTCGCCGAGCTCGAGGCGGAGCTTCGCGAGGTCGAGGGCGAACTCGCCAGCGCGGTCGAGGGCGAGGTGGCCGGGCTCGCCGCGGAGCGCGAGGCGGCGGAGCGCCGCTGCGAGGAGCTGGAGGCCGGGGTCTCCGCACGGCGCGAGGAGCTGGCCGCGGCCGAGCTCGCGGCGGAGGACGCGCGCCGGCTGCGCGCGGAGGCCGACCGGGCCGTCGAGGCCGCGCGCCGCCGCGCGGCCGAGGCGGGCGCCGAGCTGGCGGCCGCCAACCGCTTCCTGGCCGCCGCGGCGCCGGAGGGCGCGCGCACGCTGGCCTCGGAGCTGGGGGTGGAGGCGGGATGCGAGCTCGCGGTGGCGGCGGTCCTCGGGCCCGTGCTCGGGGCCGCGCTGGCGGAGGACCTGGCGGCGGCGGAGGCGCTGCTGGAGAAGGCAGGCGACGAGGGCGGCAGCGCGCTGTTGGCACGGGCCGCGCCGGTCTCCGCCGACGCCACTGTGTCATCTAGCCATCGCATAGCGATGGAAAATCGACACAGCGGCGAGGTCCGGCCGCTGATCGAGGTCGTCGAGCCGCCGGCGGAGCTGCGGGCGACCGTCGAGCGGCTCCTCGCCGACGCCTGGCTCGTCTCCTCTCTGAGCGACCTTCCGGCCGACTTCGCGGGCATAGCGGCGACCCGGGCGGGGCGCGCCTACGTGAGCGCCACCGGCGAGCTGCGGCAGGCGGCCGCGGCCGGCGAGGGCCGGCTGCTGGAGGAGCGGAGCCGTCGCGAGCGCCTCGCGGCCGCCTCGGCCGAGGCGGCCGCGGCGGAGACCGGGGCCGTCAGGGCCGCCGAGGCGGCCCAGCGGGCGCTCGCCGACGCCTGGTCGCGCCGCGACGAGGCCGAGGGCGCCGTCCGCGCCGCGGTCCGCGAGCGCGACGAGGCCGCGGAGGCCGCCCACCGGGCCGCATGGCTCATCGAGCGCCGCAGGAAGGCGCCCGCGGACGGCCCGGCCGCCGTCCGCCGCGCCGAGCTGACCGCGGAGCTGCGCGCCGAGCGCCGCCTCGCCGAGGAGGCCGAGCGCGCTCGGGCCGAGCGCCGCCGCCGGATCGAGTCGCTGGCCGTATCCGCCCTGCGCGACCGCGCCGCGGCCGACGCCGCGGAGCGCGCGGCCGCCGCGCTCCGGGCGGCGCGCGAGGCGGTCGCGCTGCGACGGGACGCCGTGGCCGCCGAGCTGGCCGCGGACGAGGAGCGCGGCGAGTCCACCGCCGCCGAGCTTCGCGCCTGCGCGCGCGAGGAGGCAGAGATCCAGGGCCGCCTGCGGCGGGCGAGCGAGGTCGTCACCGGCGCCGAGGTGCGGGCGCAGCAGGCCCGCGACGCCTCGGCCGAGCGCGGCGGGGCGCTCGCCCGTATCGCGACGGAGCTCGGGCACGAGCCGGGGTCCGAGGCCGCGGCGCCGCTCGGCGAGCCGATGGACGACGCCGCCCGCTCGGAGCTCGCGGCCCGCGTCGAGCGCCTGGCGCGACGCCGCGAGCAGCTCGGTCCCGTCAACCCGCTGGCCAAGCAGGAGTACGAGGAGGCGGTCGCCCACGTCGAGGAGCTCGAGACCCAGCGGTCCGACCTCGAGGGCGCGCTGGCCGAGCTCCAGGGGCTGATCCGCGAGACCGACCGGCGCATCCGCGAGAGCTTCGAGGAGACCTTCGAGGCGGCGGCGCGCAACTTCGAGGACGTGGTCGCCCACCTGTTCCCGGGCGGGCGCGGCCGGCTGCGGCTCGTGAGGCCCGACTCGCCGCGTCGCGTCCTGGGCGGCCAGGCGCCGCCCGAGGAGGAGGCCGCGCCGGACGCGGAGGCCGCCGCCGAGGCGGAGGAGCCCGCGGCCGCGGTGGAGGGCGAGCCCGCGGCCGACGGGGTCACCGCGGAGGACGTCCAGGACGACCCGGGCGTGGAGATCGAGGTCACGCCGGCCGGCAAGTCGACCAAGCGCCTGTCGCTCATGTCGGGCGGCGAGAAGTCGCTGGTCGCGCTGGCGTTCCTGTTCGCCGTCTTCCTGGCCCGGCCGTGCCCGTTCTACATCCTCGACGAGGTCGAGGCCGCGCTCGACGACGCGAACATCGACCGCTTCCTCCAGCTCCTGCGCCGCTACTGCGACCGCGCGCAGTTCATCGTCGTCACGCACCAGAAGCGGACGATGGAGGCGGCCGACCGGCTCTACGGCGTGAGCATGGGCGGCGACGGCGTGTCGAAGGTCATCTCGCGGAAGCTGCCGCGGGAGGAGGCCGCGGCCGGAGGTCCGGAGCAGTCCGCGGAGCCCGCAGAGGGCGATGCCGACCTGGCCGTCCCCGCCGGCCCGGAGCGACCCGGCCGCCGCTTCGCCAGGACCGGGGAGCAGGCCGCCGCGTAGAGTCCCGGGCATGGCGCTTGCCATGCCGCACGTCGAGGGGGTCGAGCACCGCTACGTCCGGGTGAACGGGCTGCGCGTGCACTACGCCGAGGCCGGCGAGGGCGAGCCGCTGGTCCTCCAGCACGGCTGGCCGCAGCACTGGTGGGCCTGGCGCGACCACATCGGCCCGCTGGCCGAGCGCTTCCGCGTGATCTGCCCCGACCTGCGCGGGTTCGGCTGGTCCGAGGCCCCGCCGTCCGGCTACGACAAGCCGCAGCTCGCCGACGACCTGATCGCCCTCCTCGACGCGCTCGACCTCGACCGCGTCAAGCTCGTCGGCCACGACTGGGGCGCGTTCGCGGGCTTCCTGGCCTGCCTCGACCACCCCGACCGGATCGAGCGCTTCGTGGCCCTGTCGATCGTCCCGCCGTGGCGCAGCGGCCGGCCGAGCCCGGCGATCCTGCTGCGCGCCTGGTACCAGGCGGTCCTCGCGGCGCCGGTCGTCGGCCCGCTCGCCGTCCGGCGCGTGCGATTCCCCGAGCAGCTCCTCAAGAGGGCCCGCGCGGCCGACGACTGGTCGGACGAGGAGCTGCTCACCTACCGCGAGGCGATCGAGCGGCCCGACTCGGTCGCCGCGACGGTCCGGCTCTACCGGACGTTCCTCCTGCGCGAGCTGCCGGGCCTGGCGCTCGGCGCGTACGACGGCCACCGGCTGACCGTCCCGACGCGGCTCCTGATCGGCCGCTCCGACCCGATCCGCAGCGGGCTCGACGACGCCTACCGCGAGAAGTCGGACGACATGGAGGTCGAGGTCGTGGACGGCGCCGGCCACTTCCTCCCGGAGGAGCGCCCGGACGCCGTGCGCGAGCGCATCCTGGAGTTCATGTCGTGACCGTGCCGGCCGGCCGCGACGCCCCCTGATGGCCCGCAGCTGGCGCGAGCTGTTCGTCGTCGACGGCGACGGGGCCGAGGCCGAGCCGGAGCGCGAGCCCGAGCAGGAGCGGCGCGGCTTCCTCCGTCGCCTCCGCGACAACATGGCGAAGACGCGGCAGGCGCTCGGCGCCGAGCTCCAGGCCAGCGTGTTCCAGACGCTCGACGACGAGACCTGGGAGCGGCTCGAGGAGACGCTGATCTACGCCGACGTGGGCGCGCGGACCACGGCGCAGATCGTCGAGCGCCTCGAGACCGAGGCGGGGTCCGGCGAGCTGGCCGGCGGCGAGGCACTGACCGCCCGCCTGCGCGAGCTGCTGGCCGACGCCGCCCGCGCCGGCGAGGACCGCATCGACCTCCGCCACGACCCGACGGTGATCCTGGTCGTGGGGGTGAACGGCACCGGCAAGACGACCACGATCGGGAAGATCGCCTGGCACCTTCGCAATGACCTCGGCCGCTCGGTCCTGCTGGCCGCCGGCGACACGTTCCGGGCCGCCGCCGTCGAGCAGCTGGTCGCCTGGGGCGAGCGCGCCGGCTGCGACGTTGTCCGCGCCAAGGAGGGGTCCGACCCCGGCGCCGTGGCGTACGACGCGATCGAGGCCGCGCGCGCCCGCGGGCACGACGTCGTGATCTGCGACACGGCCGGCCGGCTGCACACCCAGCAGCACCTGATGGACGAGCTGCGGAAGGTCCGCAAGGTGATCGCCCGCCAGATCCCGGACGCGCCGCACGAGACGCTGCTCGCGATCGACGCCACCACCGGCCAGAACGGCCTGCGCCAGGCGATGCTGTTCCGCGAAGCGGTCGACGTCACCGGGATCGCGCTGACGAAGCTGGACGGCACGGCGAAGGGCGGGATCGCGCTGGCGATCGCGCAGGAGCTGGGCGTGCCGGTGAAGCTGATCGGGATCGGCGAGGCGATCGAGGACCTGCGGCCGTTCGACCCCGACGACTTCGCGCGCGCGCTGCTGGAGGCGTAGCGGTGCGCGCGGGCGCGGAGGCGTAGCGTGGAGGCGGGACGCGACGGGCTCGGCGACGGCACGCGCGCGGTGCACGCCGGCGTCCCGCCGCCGGCCCAGGGCGAGCCGTCGCTCCCCGGCCCGACGTTCGCCTCCCACTACCACCTGGAGGGCGACCCCGAGGCGACCGAGTACGTCTACGGCCGCTACGGCAACCCGACCTGGACGCTCTACGAGCGGGCGCTCGGCGAGCTCGACGGCGGCACCGCGGTCGCGTTCGCCTCCGGCATGGCGGCGGCCGCGGCGGTGCTCGTCCCGCTCGTACGCCCGGGCGGCGCGGTGGTCGTGCCCGCCGACGGCTACCCCGCGGTGCGCGCGATCGCCACCGGCCACCTCGCCGAGCGCGGGGTCGACGTGCGCCTCGTGCCGGCGGCCGAGCCGGTCCCGGACGGCGCGCTCGACGGCGCGGACGTCGTGTGGGTCGAGACGCCGTCGAACCCCGGCCTCGACGTCGTCGACGTGGCCGACGCCGCTCGCCGCGCCCATGCGGCCGGCGCGGTCGTGGCCGTCGACAACACCCTCGCCACGCCGCTCGGCCAGCGGCCGCTCGACCACGGCGCCGACTACGCGGTGACGAGCGACTCGAAGCACGTGACCGGCCACGGCGACCTGGTGCTCGGCCACGTCTCCGCCCGCGACCCCGAGCGCGCGGCCGCGCTCGTCGCCTGGCGGACCGGCACCGGCGCGATCCCGGGCCCGTTCGAGGCCTGGCTCGCGCACCGCTCGCTCGCCACGCTCGAGCTGCGGCTCGAGCGCCAGTGCGCGACGGCGCTCGCGCTGGCCGAGCGGCTCCTGTTCCGCGGCGACGTCGAGTCCGTCCGCTACCCCGGCCTGCCGGGCGACCCCGCGCACGAGGCCGCCCGCCGCCAGATGACCCGCTACGGCTCGATCGTCTCGTTCACGCTCGCCGACCGCGACCGGGCGGAGCGCTTCCTCCTCGAGTGCCGGCTCGTCGCGCAGGCGACGAGCTTCGGCGGCGTCCGCTCGAGCGCCGAGCGGCGCGCCCGCTGGGGCGGCAACGACGTACCGGAGGGCTTCGTCCGCTTCAGCGTCGGCTGCGAGACGACCGAGGACCTGATCGCCGACGTCGAGCGGGCGCTCGACGCGTCGGCCTCCTGACATACGATCGGGGCATGGACGACTGGGCTTGGTGGCTCGTGGCGGCCGCGGCGCTGGCGGGGGGCGAGGTGCTAACGATCGGGTTCTTCCTCGGGCCGATCGCGCTCGCGGCGCTGCTCGCGTGCCTCGTCGCCCTCGCGGGGGCGTCGCTGCCGCTCCAGGTCGCCGCGTTCGTCGCGGGCTCGATCGCGTCGCTCGCGATCGTCCGCCCGATCGCGCGCCGCCACCTCCAGACCCCGCCGCAGATCCGCACCGGCACGGCGCGGCTCGTCGGCGAGCGGGCGGTGGTGCTCGAGCGGGTCGACGCCGACGGCGGCCAGGTGAAGATCGGCGGCGAGGTCTGGAGCGCGCGCGCCTACGACGAGGACGAGGTGATGGAGCCGGGGGCGCGGGTGGAGGTGCTGCGCATCGACGGCGCCACCGCGCTCGTGTCCGAGTAGGCCGGGAGGTCGAGCTCGGCCCAGACGCGGGTCCCGCCGGCCCGGTCCACGCCCCACCGGTCGGCCAGCGCGTCGACGATGAAGAGCCCGCGTCCGGCCTCGTCCTCGGGCTCGGCGCTCGCCGCCGGCGGCTCGAAGCCCGATCCGGCGTCGGTGACGGCCAGCCGCACGACGCGCTCCTCGATCGACAGCTCGAGCAGCACCGGCTCGTGGCGGGCCTCCGCGTGCCGGCAGCTGTTCGTCACCAGCTCCGTGGCCAGGAGCTTCAGCTCCTCCACCAGCTCGGACGGGAGCGGGCCCGCCAGCGCCTCGACCGCCCGGCGGGCGCGCGCCGGCGCCTGGGGCTCGTTGGCGAGCGACACCTGGGCGGTCCCGTCGAGCTCGTCGCGCGGGAGGTCGCTTCCGTCGGTCTGGATCACGAGCAGCGCGATGTCGTCGCGCGGCTCCCCCGGCAGCGCGTCCACGACCGCGCCCACGACCCGCTCGGCGATGCCGGCGGCCGCGAGCCCGGCACAGCCGCTCACCAGGCCGGCGAGGTCCTCGGCGTCGAGGATCCGGACCGGGGCGAGCGCGTCGGTCACGCCGTCCGTGTAGAGCACGAGCGACTCGTCGGGCTCGAGGTCGAAGGCCACGTCGGGGGCGTCGATCTCGGGCCACAGCCCGAGCAGCTGACCGCTCGCGCCGACGGTCTCGACGCTGTGGTCGGCCCGCAGCAGCACCGGCAGCGGGTGGCCGGCGCTCGCCATCTCCACGTGCACGCCGTGCGGCCGCCGCTCGATCGTCGCGAACGCGGCCGAGCAGAAGCGGTCCTCCGAGCCGTCGCGCAGGATCGCCTGGTTGACGAGCTCGAGCACCCGGCCCGGCCGCCGCTCGTGCATCGTCACCGCGCGCAGCGTGTAGCGCACGCGGGCGGTGAGCGCCGCGGCGTCCGGGCCCTTCCCGCACACGTCCCCGATCGTCACCACCCAGGTCCGCTCGTCGAGCGCGAAGGCGTCGTAGAAGTCGCCGCCCATCTCGATCCCCTCGCCGGCCGGCCGGAAGCGGGCCTCCAGCGTCACGCCCGGGATCTCGGGCAGGTCGGGCGGGAGCAGGCTCTGCTGGAGGGTGCGCGCGATCCAGTCGCGCTCTCGGTAGAGGCGGGCGTTCTCGATGGCGACCGCGCAGCGGCGGGCCAGCTCGGTGGCGAGCGTGACGTCGACCTCCTCGAACAGCCGCCCGGACTCGGCGGTCACCAGCGCGAGGCCGCCGAGGATGCGCCCGTGGCCGGTCGTGAGCGGGACGATCACGCTGGAGCGGAGGCCGAGGTCGCGGACGATCGCCAGGTGCTCGGGCGTGCGGGCGATCGCCTCGAGGGCCTCGGGCGGGATCTCCGCGAAGTGCTCGACCTCGCCGGTGCGGATCACCTTGCCGAAGCCGCCCTCGTCCTCGATCCGGCTCGGCCAGCGGCGGCCGAGCTCGCGGGCCAGCTCGGCCTTGGTCGGGTCGGTGTGCGCGGCGGCGACGCGGCGGATCGAGCCGTCGTCGGACACGAGGTCGACCGCGCACCAGTCGGCGATCGCCGGCACGGCCAGGCTGACGACCGCGTCGAGCGTGGCCTCGTAGTCGAGCGACGCGCCGAGCAGGGCGCCGACCTGGGCGAGGAAGCGCTCGAGCTCCTCGCGCCTGCGGCGCTCGCTGATGTCGCGGATGAAGCCGGTGAAGAGCGGCGGGCCGTCGAGCGGGGCGCGGACGATCGTCAGCTCGACCGGGAGCTCGCGGCCGTCGGAGCGCATGGCCGTGATCTCGATCCGGTTGCCGAGCACCGGGCCGTGCCCGGTCTCCATGTAGCCGCGGAGGCCCTCGCGGTGGCGCTCGCGCAGCGACGGCGGGATGATCAGCTCGGCCATGTCCTCGCCGACGACGTCGGCCGCGGCGTAGCCGAAGGTGCGCTCGGCCGCCGCGTTGAACTCCACCACGCGGCCGAGGTGGTCCATCGACACGATCGCGTCGAGCGAGGCGTCGAGCATCGCGCTCTTGCGGGCCTCGCTGTCGCGCACGAGGGTCTCCGCCCGGCTGCGCTCCATCTGCTGGCCGAGCTGGTAGCCGATCGTCGCCATCAGGTCGAGCAGGTACTCGTCGGGGTCGGCCACGTCGCGCGTGAAGAACTCGACCACTCCGATCACGCCGCGCCTCGACCGGATCGGGAAGGCGAACGCGCCGTGCACGCCGGCGTCCGCCGCGAGGCGGGCGCGCGGGAAGTTGGGGTCCTGCGTCACGTCGCGGATCCACGCCGCCTCGCCGCTCTCCCACACGCGCCCGGGCAGGCCCACGCCCGGCTCGAACGCGATGTCGCGGCTCGCCTCCTCGAACTCCGGGGCCGCCGCGCCCTCCGCGTGCCAGGTGGCGACGCAGCGGATCGCGAGCTCGCGGTCGCGCCCCTCCCAGACCGCGCCGAGCCGCCACCCGAGCGTCCCGCCGATCGCGCCGAGCACGCGCTCGGTCGCGTCCGTGACGGTCTCCGCCCCGGACAGCGCCCGCGCGACCGCGACCTGTACGGCGAGTCGGTGGTCGTCCCGACTCGCGGCGCCGTCCGTGCTTGCCTCGTCCACCGATTCCTCGCCCGGCCGGATTGTGTCACGCGGGGGTATCCTGCCGGCGCCTTCACCGAATCGGAAAGGACCCGCCGTGACCGCAGGCCTAGTCGTGCTCCTCGTCCTCGCGATCCTGGTGCTGTTCGTGCTCGGCCGCGCGATCCGGATCGTGCCCCAGGCCCGCGCGGGCGTGGTCGAGCGGCTCGGGCGCTACTACCGGACCCTCGACGCCGGGCTGGCGCTCGTCGTGCCGTTCGTCGACCGGGTCCGGCCGCTGATCGACCTGCGCGAGCAGGTCGTCTCGTTCCCGCCGCAGCCGGTCATCACGGAGGACAACCTCGTCGTCTCGATCGACACGGTCATCTACTTCCAGGTCACCGACCCGAAGGCGGCCAGCTACGAGATCGCGGACTACATCGTCGGCATCGAGCAGCTCACGGTCACCACGCTGCGGAACGTGATCGGCTCGATGACGCTCGAGGACACGCTGACCTCGCGCGACGAGATCAACGCGCAGCTGCGCACGGTGCTCGACGAGGCGACCGGCAAGTGGGGCATCCGCGTGAACCGCGTCGAGATCAAGGCGATCGACCCGCCGGCCTCGATCCAGGACGCGATGGAGAAGCAGATGCGGGCCGAGCGCGACCGCCGCGCGGCGATCCTCCAGGCCGAGGGCTACAAGCAGTCGCAGATCCTGACCGCGGAGGGCGAGAAGCAGAGCGCGATCCTGCGCGCGGAGGGCCAGCGCGAGTCGCAGGTGCTGTACGCGGAGGGCCAGTCGAAGGCGATCGAGACCGTGTTCGACGCGATCCACCGCGGCGACGCCGACCCGAAGCTGCTCGCCTACCAGTACCTCCAGATGCTGCCCCAGATAGCGCAGGGCGAGTCCAACAAGGTCTGGATCATCCCGAGCGAGTTCACCGCGGCGCTCGGCCAGCTCAGCTCGGCGATCGGCGGCGTCGGCGGCGGCGACGCCGGGACTCGCCGGGTGGAGCCGCCGCCGGGCTCGTAGCGCCGCGCTAGCCTCAGCCGACCGTGTTCGAGACCCTCTCCGACCGCCTCCAGGCGGCGCTCTCAGACGTCCGCTCGCGCGGGAAGCTGACCGAGCAGGACGTGGCGAGGGCGATGCGCGAGGTCCGCCTCGCGCTGCTCGAGGCGGACGTGAACTTCCAGGTCGTCAAGCGCTTCACGGGGCAGGTGAAGGAGCGGGCGCTCGGCGCGGAGGTGCTCGAGTCGCTGAACCCGGGCCAGCAGGTCGTGAAGCTGGTCGGCGAGGAGCTGACCGCGCTGATGGGCGGGGCCGGCCGCGACCTCGCGTTCTCCCCGAGGCCGCCGACCGTCGTGCTGATGGCGGGCCTCCAGGGGTCGGGCAAGACGACCGCCTGCGCGAAGCTCGCGCAGCACCTGCGCGAGGAGCACGGCCGCGACGTGGCGCTCGCGGCGTGCGATGTCTACCGGCCGGCCGCGGTCGACCAGCTCGTGAAGGTCGGCGAGCGCGCGGGGGCGGCCGTGTACGAGCAGGGGACCGACCGCGACCCGGTCGACATCGCGGCGTGGGCGCTCGACCGCGCGCGCGAGGAGCGCCGCGACGTGCTGATCGTGGACACCGCCGGTCGACTGCACGTCGACGAGGCCCTGATGGAGGAGCTCGCGCGGATCCGGAAGAAGGTCAAGCCGCACGACGTCCTGCTGGTGGTGGACGCCATGACCGGCCAGGACGCCGTGAACGTGGCCGAGCGGTTCGCCGAGTCGGCGAGCTTCGACGGCGTGGTCCTGACCAAGCTCGACGGCGACGCCCGCGGCGGCGCGGCGCTGTCGGTGAAGGCGGTGACCGGCAAGCCGATCCTCTACGCGTCGACCGGCGAGAAGCTCGACGCGTTCGAGCGCTTCCACCCCGACCGCATGGCGCAGCGGATCCTCGGCATGGGCGACGTGATGACGCTGATCGAGAAGGCGGAGCGCCAGTTCGACGAGAAGCAGGCCGCGGAGCTCGAGCGCAAGATCCGCAAGCAGCAGTTCACGCTCGACGACTTCCTCGACCAGATGAGGCAGGTCAGGCGCATGGGCCCGCTCACGAACCTGCTGAAGCTGATGCCGGGCGCCGGCGGGCTCGGTCTTGGGGACCTCAAGGTGGACGAGCGCGAGCTCGACCGGATCCAGGCGATCATCACGTCGATGACCCCGGAGGAGCGGGCGCGGCCGGAGATCCTGAACGGGTCGCGCCGGCGGCGGATCGCGCGCGGGTCGGGTACGACCGTGCAGGCCGTGAACCAGCTCGTCAAGCAGTTCGGCCAGGTGCGCAAGATGATGCGCCAGCTGCAGCAGGGGAAGATGCCGTCGCTGGAGCAGCTGGCCGGGCGGTGACGGGGCTGCGGGCCGCGGGCCGGCTTTCGGCTCCCCCGCCGCGCTAACCTCACGCGCCTCATGTCCGTCCGAGTCAGGCTCACGCGCGTGGGCAGCAAGAAGAACCCCGTCTGGCGGGTCGTCGTCGCCGACCAGCGCTCGCCGCGCGACGGTCGGGTGATCGAGCAGGTCGGCCGCTACAACCCCCAGACCGATCCGTCCGAGATCGCGCTGGACGAGGAGCGGCTCCGCCACTGGCTCGAGCGCGGCGCGCAGCCGACCGACACCGTGCGGCGGCTGATGCGGATCCAGGGGATCGCCACCCCGGCGCGGCGCGGGTGACCCGGGCGGGGTCCCCGTGAAGGAGCTCGTCGAGTACCTCGCCCGCTCGCTCGTCGACCGGCCGGACGAGGTGTCGGTCGAGTCGTTCGAGGAGGACGACGGGACGGTCGTGTACGAGCTGACCGTCGCCGACGACGACGTGGGCAAGGTGATCGGCCGCAACGGCCGCACCGTCAACGCGCTGCGGACCGTCGTCCGGGCGTCGGCGGTCAGGCACGGCCGCCGCGTGCTCGTCGACGTCCTCGACGATTGAGCGGCCGGCTGCCGGGCAGCCGCGGACGGACGGCCGGGACGGTGGGGCGGCCGGCCGGGACGGCGGGACGGACGGCCGGGACGGTGGGGCGGCCGCACGGGCTCGACGGGAGCTTCTACGTGGAGCCGCGGGCCTCGTCCTCAGCAGCCGCCGAAGGGCTCGACGTTGGCGCCGCCGTGACGGTCGGCGACCTGGAGTCGGTGGTCGAGCGGAGGGGCGGGACCGACGCGCGGCCGCTGATCCGGATCGCGGGGGTCGACGACCGCGAGGCGGCCGCCGCGCTGCGCGGGCAGACGATCCTGGTCGCCGGCGAGGACCGGCTCGAGGCGGGGGAGTACATGGTCGACGACCTCGTCGGGTGCGAGGTGCCCGGGCTGGGCGTGGTCGGCCGGGTACTGGGCGGCCCGTCGTGCGACCTGCTCGAGGTCGGCCCGGACGCGGTGCTGGTGCCGCTCGTCTCGGACGCGATCCGGGAGGTCGACCTGGACGCTCGGGTCATCGAGGTGGACCACGGGTTCCTCGGGACTCCGCCCGGCGCCACGCCGCCCACACCCCGCGGCGAGCCCGGCACCCCCCACGGCGGCTCGCCGCCCGCATCCCGCAGAGCGCCATCCCCCGGCGGCTCCTTGCCCGCCCGCGGCGCACCATCCCCCGGCGGCTCGCCGCCCGCATCCCGCGGCGCGCCATCCCCCGGCGGCTCGCCGCCCGAGGCGTCGCCTTGAACGTCGACGTCGTCACCCTCTTCCCGGACTGGTTCGACTGGTTCCGCGAGCAGCGCCACGTCCGAAACGCGATCGAGCGGGGGCTCGAGCTGCGCACGGTCGACCTTCGGGCGTCGACCCCGCTGAAGGCCGGCCAGGTCGACGACACCCCCTACGGCGGCGGGGCGGGGATGGTGATCCGGGTCGACGTGGTGGAGGCCGCGGTCCGGGACCGCTTCGGAGTCGACCCGGCGGAGCTCCGCCGCGGGCGGCGCGTGATCGCGCTCGCCGCGGGCGGCCGGCCGTTCGACGACGCGCTCGCCGTGGAGCTCGCCGCCGAGGAGTCCTTGGTCCTCCTCTGCGGCCGCTACGAGGGCTTCGACGAGCGCGTCCACGAGCACATCGCGTCCGACGTCGTCTCGATCGGCCCGTACGTCCTCTCGGGCGGCGAGCTGGCGGCGATGGTCGTCTGCGACGCGGTGATCCGCAAGCTGCCGGGCGCCCTGGGCCACGCGGAGAGCGCGGTCGAGGAGTCGTTCAGCAAGGCGCTCGAGGGGGCGCCGGAGTACCCGCACTACACCCGGCCGCTGGACTGGCGGGGACACCGCGTGCCCGACGTCCTGCTGTCCGGCAACCACGCGGAGATAGCCGCCTGGCGGCGCGCCCGGAGCCGCGAGCGGGCGACCGCGCGCGACGCCGGCGAGCGGTCCTAGCGGGGGCCGCGGAGGCGTCCCGGCGGGGCGTCCCGGCGGCCGCTCCACGTCTTCCCGTGGCCCTCCGACATCGTCGCTCCACGCGCCCCTGCGGCGCCCGACCCCTTCGCTACCATTCCGCCCCTGCGCGCGCCCGCCGGTCGTCCGGGGTGCGCCCTCTTTTTGGCATGAGCGGAGTGATCGACAGCCTCGAGCGCGCGCAGCTGCGGAAAGTCCCGCGGTTCTCCTCCGGCGACCGCGTGAAGGTCCACTTCCAGGTGGTCGAGGGCAGCCGCCGCCGGACCCAGGTCTTCGAGGGCACGGTCATCAAGCGGCAGGGCAGCGGCGCTCGTGAGACGTTCACGGTCCGCAAGCAGTCGTTCGGCGTAGGCGTCGAGCGCACGTTCCCCCTGCACTCGCCCAAGATCGAGCGGATCGAGGTCGCGAGCCGCGGCGACGTCAGGCGCGCGAAGCTTTACTACCTGCGCGGGCGGGTCGGCAGGCGGGCCCGCGTCCGCGAGCGCCAGTACACGGGACCCGAGGCCGCCGAGGCGCTGGGCGTCGAGGGACTGGGGCCGGACGAGCCCGAGGGCCCGTCCGACGCGGCCGGCCCGCAGGCCGAGGCCGAGATCGAGGCGACTGAGCCGGTCGAGGATGAGGCCGCGTCCGACGACGGAGGGGGCGAAGCGGTAGCCGGGAGCGACGACGCGGCGCCTGACGCCGCCCCAGAGCCCGAGGCTCCGGACGCCGCCGCGGGCGAATCCGCGGAGGGCGAGCAGGCCAGTCCGGATGCGGAGGCCGCGGGCGGCGAGGCTGCGGACGGCGAGACTGCGGACGGCGAGACCGCCTCCGACGAGACGGCCGGCGGCGACGGCGAGACCGCCGGCGACGCGTCCGCCGACAACCCCGCGCCCGGCGACGAGACCGCCGGCGACGCGTCCGGCGGGCCGGACGAGAGCTGATCGGCGCGCGGGTCACGCACGCATGACGTCCGCGCAGGAGGACCAGATCGGCCAGGACAAGCGGTCGGGCGCCGGCTCGGTGATCGAGTTCTTCCTGATCGTGGCCGTTGCGCTGGGCCTCGCCATCGGCATCCAGGCCTTCCTCGTCAAGCCGTTCCGGATCCCGAGCGCCTCGATGGAGCCGACGCTCGACATCGGCCAGCGCGTCCTCGTCTCGCGCGTGAACTACAAGTTCTCGGACCCGGACCGCGGCGACGTCGTCGTCTTCAAGCCGCCCCGCGGCGCCGACGACAACACGTGCGGGATCGCCATCCAGCCGAACGACGGCCATCCGTGCTCACGACCCACGTCCGGCCGCTCGGACCAGAACTTCATCAAGCGGATCGTGGCCGGCCCTGGCGACCGGTTGAAGGTGATCGCCGGCCGCGCCATCGTCAACGGCAAGCGGCAGGACGAGCCGTTCATCGAGCCCGACGCGACCTGTCCGATCTGCAACCTCCCGAAGGAGATCCGCGTTCCGCCTGGTCACTTTTTTATGATGGGCGACAACCGTGGGGAGAGCGCGGATAGCCGTGAATGGGGCCCCGTCCCCGAGGACTCGATCGTCGGGCAGGCCTTCTTCACCTACTGGCCGCCCCGCCGCGTCGGCATCCTCTGAGCACCCGGCCGAGCCGGCTCTGCAGACCGCTGACGAGCCGGCTCCGCACATGGCTCTCGAACCGGCTCCGCACGCCGCTTCCGTACCGGTGCCGGTGCCTGTGCCGTCGGCGGTTCCGGCCCCGTCGGCGGAGCCACACGCGAGCCCACCGCCCGAGCGGCGACCGGCCTCTCGCCCCCGCAAGGCTCGCCGCCCCCGCGGCCGGAAGCTGTTCGCGTTCGATCGCTCCTTCGAGCGCCGGTTCGTCGCCGGTGCCGACGAGGCCGGGCGGGGCTCGCTCGCGGGTCCGCTCGTCGCCGCGGCGGTGCTCTTCGACCTCGAGCGCCTCACGCTCTCGGACCGCCGGTCGCTCGCGCGCCTGAACGACTCGAAGCAGCACACGGAGGAGGGGCGCGAGGAGCTCTACCCGCTCGTCATGCGGGCGGCAGCACGCACCTCGATCGTGGTTCGGTGCGCGCGCGGCATCGACGCCCGCGGCCTCCACGTGACGAACATCGAGGCGCTCCGCACCGCGCTCAACGCCGTCTCGTGCGACGGATCGATCTGCCTGGTCGACGGATTCCGCCTGCCGAGCATGAGGCACGAGCAGCGGCCGGTGGTCGGAGGCGACGGCCGCAGCGCGGCGATAGCGGCCGCGTCGGTGCTCGCGAAGGTGACGCGCGACCGTTACATGCGCGCCGCGGCCGAGCGGCACCCCCGCTGGGACTTCGACACGAACGTCGGCTACTCGACGCCCGAGCATCGAGCGGCCATCGCGGAGCACGGCATCTCGCCGCTCCACCGCCTGTCTTTCGCGTCGATCGCGTACCGGCAGCTCCCGCTGGGCTGACCGGGCCCTCAAAACGCGTCCTCCAGGTGCTCGAGGCGCAGCACCCTGCCGCTCGGCGAGAGCGTGACCCCGATCGCGTCGAAGCGCAGCCGCTGCCGGCGCGGCGCCCGCCCGTCCGCCCGCCTCGCGTGCAGCCACTCCCCCGCGAGCGCCCGGACGCGGTGGCGCTTTCGGGGGCCGATGGCGTCCAGCGCGAGGGCGGGGCCTGCTCTCCCTCCGGCGACACGCGTCTTCACCTCGCAGAACACGATCGCGCGCGCGTCGGCCGCCACCAGGTCGAGCTCGCCCCGGCGCGTGCGGAAGTTGCGCTCGAGGATCTCGTAGCCGGTCGCGCGCATGTGCTCGGCGGCGATGTCCTCGCCGACGTTCCCGCGTGCTCGTCGCCTGTCGCCAGCCATGCGACGACCGTATGCCGCGGCGCGTCACGGTTGGGTTACGCAGGTGACGATTCGCGAACAGGCGTGTGACGCGCAGGTGACGAAATCGCGGTCCGCCCCCCGGGAGCCGCGGACAGTGCAACGGGATCGTTACGAGCCCGTAACCGAATCGTCACCCACGCAACCCCGCTGTGACACGCGCCTGCCTAGCGTGGCCCCATGCTCGCAAGCGTCGCCACGTTCGCCATAGAGGGCATCGAGAGCCGCGAGGTCACCGTCGAGGTGGACCTGAGGCGCGGCCTCCCGGTCTTCACGGTCGTCGGGCTGCCGGACCGGGCCGTCAGGGAGGCGCGCGAGCGCGTGCGCGCGGCGCTGCTCAACTCCGACCTCGAGTTCCCGCTCCAGCGGCTGACCGCGAACCTCGCGCCCGCGCACCTGCGCAAGGCGGGACCGAGCTTCGATCTCGCCCTTGCGGTAGCGGTGCTCACCGCGAGCGGTCAGCTCGACGGCGAGGAGCTCGAGGGGTGCGCCGTCTCGGGCGAGCTCTCGCTGAGCGGCGGTCTTCGACCGTCGTTCGGCGCCGTAGCGGTCGCCGCCGGCGCGCGCCGGGCGGGGTACCGGCGCCTCGTCGTGCCGGTCGAGAACGCGGGCGAGGCCGCGTTGGTCGACGGGCTCGAGGTGCTCGGCGTGCCCACGCTCGAGCGTCTCGTCGCCTTCGTCCGCGGCGAGTGGAGGCCGCCGTCGGCGGAGCCGGCGCGCCCGGAGCCGCTCCGAGCCGACGATCCCGATCTCGCGGACGTCTGCGGTCAGGTCGGCGCGCGGCGGGCCCTGGAGATCGCAGCGGCGGGCGGCCACAACCTGCTGATGGTGGGCCCGCCCGGCGTCGGTAAGACGATGCTCGCGCGGCGGATCGCAGGCATCCTGCCGCCACCGGGTCACGACGAGGCGGTCGAGATCACGCAGGTCCTAAGCGTCGCGGGTATCGGGAGCGGGCGGCTCGCGTCGCGTCGTCCGTTTCGCTCGCCCCATCACACCATCTCGGCGTCGGGCCTCGTCGGGGGCGGCGGCTTGCCGCGACCGGGCGAGATAACGCTGGCCCATCGCGGGGTCCTGTTCCTCGACGAGCTCGCCGAGTTCTCGCGCTCCGCGCTCGAGGCGCTGCGCCAACCGCTCGAGAGCGGCCACGTCGAGGTCATGCGCGGGCAGAGGACGATCCGGTTCCCCGCCGCGGCGATGCTCGTCGGCGCCTGCAACGGGTGCCCGTGCGCCCGCAGCGGAGGCGAGTGCACTTGCAACGAGGTCGACCTGGCGCGCTATCACCGCCGCCTCAGCGGTCCACTGCTGGACCGGATCGACATGGTGTGCGCGCTGAGCCCGGAGCCGCTCCACGCGGTCGGTCCCGACGACCGCCCGCCCGAGTCGTCGGCGCGCGTGCGAGCGCGTGTCATCGAGGCGCGGGACCGTCAGCGGGAGCGGCTCGCGGGCTCGGGCGTCTCCTGCAACGCCCGGATGGGGGTGCGGCAGACGCGCCGCAGTCTGGGCCTCGCCGCCGGCGCGGGCGACAGGGTCGCGGCGGCGCTGCGCGGCGGTGCGCTCACCGCCCGCGGTCACGACCGCGTCCTGCGCGTCGCACGCACGATCGCGGACCTGGAGGGGCGGACCCGGGTGGCGCCTCGCCACGTCGACGAGGCGCTGTCCTACCGGCTCGGAGTGAGCACGGCGGTGGCGGCGTGACGGCCTGCGACGCCTGTCTGCGCCGCAGCGCCCTGGTCGGCTTCCTCGCCCCTCAGATCGCGCGGCTGCTCGACGACCGCCGGCGGGCGCCGGAGCTGCTCGCGCTGCCCGACGACCGGCTGGTCGCGGCGGTGGCGGGCGGCGCAGGCGCCGCCGCACGCGCGATGCTTCGGCGGTTTGACGCCGACGCGGCGCGCGGCGCCTGCGAGCACGCGGGCCTGTTCGCCGTCTGCCGACACGCAGCCGGCTATCCCGAGGCTCTGCGGCCCGTCGGGGACGCGCCGGCCGTCCTCCATTGCACCGGCTCGCCCGAGCGCCTCGATCGACTGCTCCGAGAGCCGGCCGTGGCGGTCGTCGGCACGCGCCGCGCGTCGGCGTACGGCCTCGAGGTCGCCGAGCAGCTGGGCCGCGGCCTCAGCGCGGCGGGCGTCACGGTCGTCAGCGGAATGGCGCTCGGCGTCGACGCCGCGGCGCACCGCGGCGCCCTGGCGGCGGGCGGCCGCACCGTCGCCGTGCTCGGCTGCGGAGCGGACCGCCCATACCCGCGCGCGCACCGGTCTCTGTACGCGCGGATTCGCGAGGCGGGGACGGTGATGGCGGAGCTCCCACCGGGCGCTCCTCCGCGTCGCTGGACGTTCCCGGCCCGCAACCGGATCATGGCCGGGCTCGCGCAGGTGACGGTCGTGGTCGAGGGCGCGGAGCGCTCGGGGTCGCTGATCACCGCCCGCTACGCCCTCGACCTCGGCCGGGAGGTGGCCGCCGTGCCGGGCCGGGTGAACTCCCGGGTCGCGGCCGGGGCGAACAGCCTGCTCTTCGACGGAGCACGGCTGGTCCGCGGACCGGCGGACGTGCTCGACGTGGTGTTCGGCGCAGGGGGATGGCGCTCCAGGGTCCGCGACGCGGACGTGGATGCTGGCCGCGACGCAGCCGCCGACCTCGACCCGAACCTGCGCCAGGTGCTCGACGCGGTCGAGCAGGGCGCGCCTCCCGAGGACCGCGGCGCCGAGGCCGGGCTCTCGGCCGGCGAGGTCCGCGCCGCGCTCGGCCGACTCGAGGTGCTCGGGCTCGTCCGGCGCGACGGGCTGGGCGCGTACGAGCGGGCGGTGCGGCGATGAGGTGCCCGTGGCCGGGCTCTAACCTCGCTCGGGCGATGGCGCACGAGCACCCTCCGCGCGTCCTGTCGATCGCCGGCTCCGACTCGGGGGGCGGCGCCGGGATCCAGGCGGACCTGAAGGCCTTCGCGCGCGCCGGCGTGCACGGCATGACCGCGATCACCGCGATCACCGCTCAGAACACCGTCGCGGTGCGCGGGGTGTACGGCCTCCCCCCGGAGGCGATCGTCGCCCAGGTCGCCGCCGTCGCCGACGACATCGGCGTGGATGCCGTGAAGATCGGGATGCTCGGCACGGCCGAGACGATCGCAGCGGTCGACGAGGCGCTCGACCTGGTGGGCGAGGCTCCTGTGGTCCTCGACCCGGTCATGGTCGCCGAGAGCGGCGCGATGCTCCTCGACGAGGGGGCGAGGGACGCGCTCGTCGACCTGCTCGTGCCGCGAGCGACGGTGCTCACCCCGAACATCCCCGAGGCGCGGGCGCTCGCGGGGGTGGACGGTGAGGGCGAGGACGGGACCGGCGAGTGGCTCGCCCGCACGGTCCATGCGCTCGGGCCGCGGGCGGTCGTCGTCACCGGCGGTCACGCAGCCGCGGCCGAGGACGTCTTCTTCGACGGCAATCGACTCGTCCTCATCCCAGGGGAGCGCCATCCGGACGGCGCCGCCCACGGCTCCGGATGCACCCACTCCTCCACGCTGGCGGCCCGACTGGCGCTCGGCGACTGGCCGCTCGAGGCGGCGCGGGCCGCCAAGCGGGCCGCCTCCGAGGCTGTCCGCGACGGGCTCCGCGGCATCGGCGCGGGGGCCGGGCCCGTGGACGTCCTCGGGATCGCACGCGGGCCGAGCGGCGGCGGCTCGTCCGGCCGTGAGCATGGGGAGACCGGAGCGGACGGCGGGTCCGCCGAGGCCGGCGACGGCACACCCACGGAATCCGACCCACGGAGCGGCCAACGACAGGCGGTTTGACATAATCGCGGCGCCGCCCGATCGCCCCGCAAGCCGGTGTGGGAGGGCGGGGAAGGAGCCTTCGGAATCAAGTTCCTGCGGATGAAACCGGGCCATGGCGAGGTCCTCCTGGCGGAGGGCGACCCGCGCGTGCGCGAGGACGAGGAACGGCTCGTCGAGGAGTTCCGGCGCCAGCTGGACGAGGGCATGTGGGCCGCCGTGCCCACCACGGGGCGGCAGACCGGGCGGCGCGAGGCTCTGCTCGTCGGCAGCTACGGCGAGATCCCCTCCACGGCCGAGCGCGTCATCTTCTTCCCGCGCGCCGCCGGCGGCTGACGGGCCGTGCTGCTCGCGCTCCTCGTGCTCGCCTTGGTGGCCGTGGCGCTCACCGCGCCGCTTGCCGCACGCGCGGCGACGGCTCGCCGGGCGCAGGCGCGCGCCCGGGCGCGGGAGCGGGCGAGCCGGCGCGAGGAGCGGCGTGCGCTGCGCGACCCCGGCCGTGAGCGGCGGGCCGAGCAGCGCGCCCGTGAGCTGCTCCGCTCGTGCGTGAACGACGAGGAGTGGGCGATGTACCGCGACCTGGGCTTCATCCGCGTCCACGGGAGGCTCCAGGCGGACGGACCGGGGCGCATCGCGGCCCGGCGGCGGCGGCGAGCCGGGGCGCCTGGGGGGACTCGAGCGGGCGGCGCCGGCGGAGCGGGGGGCGGCGGCCGAGCCACGGGTCCGGGCGGCGGCGGCGGCCGAGCCCCGGGTCCGGGCGAAGCCACCGGTGCCGGCGGAGCCCCGGGCGCCGGCGGAGCCACGGGTCCGGGCGGAGCCACGGGCGCCGGAGGAGCCACCGGCGCTGACGGCGCCACCGGCCCCACCGAAGACGGAGCCCCCGGCGCCGGCCCTGCCGGCCAGGAGCTCCCCGCCTACGCGTACCTGATCTACCCGCACAAGCCGATCGTGGCCTACGTCCCCTCGACGGGGCGGCTGCTCAGCGAGTACTGCGTCGAGTTCCCCGACCTGACGGGGGCGATCTCCCATAGCCGGCTGCCGGACTCGGACGACGTCCTCGCGAAGTGGATGGCGCTGACCGGCGACGAGCGCCGGCTCATCGGCCGCGCGAACATGCACCTTCCCGGCCGCCAGGTCGACCCCGGCCGCGTGCGCCGCGACCTCTGGCGACTCGCCGAGTGGGAGCGGCTGCGCGGCTCCGGCCACGTCGGGGCGCGCCGCACGTGAGGCGGATCGGCAGCTCGAGCCGCCACGGCGGGTCGCGACGCGCGGGCGGGCGCCGGGCCCGGCACGCGAGCGCCCACCCCGGCCGCCGGTCGTGAGCGACCGCCGCCTCCGCAGCCGGGCCATCCTCGAGGGCCCGGATCGCGCCCCCGCCCGCGCGTACCTGAAGGGGATCGGGTTCGACGAGGACGCGCTCCAGCGCCCGATCGTCGGCGTCGCGAACACCTGGACCGAGACGATGCCGTGCAACTTCCACCTGCGCGGCCTCGCCGAGCGCGTCAAGGACGGCGTCCGCGCCGCCGGCGCCACGCCGATGGAGTTCAACACGATCGCGATCTCGGACGGGATCACGATGGGCACCGAGGGCATGAAGACCTCGCTCGTGAGCCGGGAGCTGATCGCCGACTCGATCGAGCTGGTCGCGCGCGGCCACCTCTTCGACGCGGTGATAGCGCTGTCGGGCTGCGACAAGACGATCCCCGGGTGCGTGATGGCGCTCGCCCGGCTCGACGTCCCGAGCCTCATGCTCTACGGCGGCTCGATCGCCCCCGGCCGGTTCCGCGACCGGGACGTGACGATCCAGGACGTCTTCGAGGCCGTCGGAGCGCACGCGGCCGGCGACATGACCGACGAGGACCTCGCCGAGCTCGAGTCCGTCGCCTCGCCGGGCGCCGGCGCGTGCGGGGGGCAGTACACGGCGAACACGATGTCGACCGCCTTCGAGATGCTCGGCATCTCCGCCATGGACACCTCGATGGTGCCCGCGGAGGACGGCCGGAAGGGCCAGGTCGCCGAGGACTGCGGCCGCCGCGTGGTCGAGCTGATCGAGGAGGACCTCCGGCCGAGCCGGATCGTCACGAGCGACTCCATCGAGAACGCCATCGCCTGCGTGGCCGCCACCGGCGGGTCGACCAACGCCGTCCTGCACCTGCTCGCGCTCGCCCGCGAGGCCGGCGTCGAGCTGACCATCGACGACTTCGACCGGATCAGCGAGCGGACGCCGCTCCTGGCCGACCTCAAGCCGAGCGGCAGGTTCGTCGCCACCGACCTCCACCGGGTCGGCGGCGTCCGCCTCGTGGCGAAGCGGCTCCTCGACGCCGGGCTGCTCCACGCCGACGCGATCACGGTGACGGGCCGGACGATCGGGGAGGAGGCGGCCGAGGCGACCGAGGAGGAGGGGCAGCCCGTCGTCCGGGCGCTGGACGACCCCCTCAAGTCGACCGGCGGCCTCGCGATCCTGCGCGGGAACCTGGCCCCGGACGGCTGCGTCGTGAAGGTCTCGGGTGCGAGCCGCTCGAGCCACACCGGCCCGGCGCGGGTGTTCGAGTGCGAGGAGGACGCGTTCGCGGCGGTCGAGCGGCGGGCGATCCAGCCCGGCGACGTCGTGGTCATCCGGAACGAGGGCCCCGCCGGCGGGCCGGGGATGCGCGAGATGCTCGGCGTGACCGCCGCGCTCGTGGGCGAGGGCCTCGGCGAGTCCGTCGCCCTCCTCACCGACGGCCGCTTCTCCGGCGCCACCCGCGGGCTGATGGCCGGCCACGTCGCCCCCGAGGCGGCGCGCGGCGGCCCGATCGCGGCCGTCCGCGACGGCGACACGGTGGTCTTCGACGTCGACGCCCGCCGCCTCGACGTGCAGCTCTCCGACGAGGAGATCCGCGACCGCGTCGCGGCCTACGAGTCGCCGCCCTCGAGCGTGGACGGGGGAGTGCTGGGGAAGTACGCGCGCCACGTCGGCTCGGCGGCCGAGGGCGCGATCACGAGCTAGGAAGGCGCCGCCGGGGCGCCGCGCCGCGGCCTAGGCTGGAGCGGCCGCAGCCGTCGGCTCCCCGACGTCCGCGGTCAGCTCGCCCCGCGGCTCGCGCAGGAACTCGACCAGCAGGTCGTTGAAGGTCGACGGGCGCTCGAGCATCGGCACGTGCCCGGTGTCCTCCATCACGACCTTCCGGGCCACCGGGATCAGGCGCTCGTACTCGTTCGCGTCGCGGACCCCGACGATCATGTCCTCGCGGCCCCAGACGATCAGCGTCGGGCAGCGGATCTCGCCGACCCGCTCGCGGTAGTCGTAGTCGACGATCGCCTCGAGGGCGGGCATGAACCCCTCGCGGCCGGCCCCGTGCGAGATCTCCAGGAGGAGCTCGGGGGCGATCCGGCTCGGGTGCCGCATGATCGTCGCGAACACGAGCTGCCGAAGGCGCGGCCGCAGGATCGCCGCGTCGCGCTCGGCGGCCCCGCGCGCGGTCGCCGCCGTGATGATCCGGCCCCAGGTCATCACCGGCGCGCGACTGAGGCTGGCGGTCCCGATCCCGGCCGCGGCGGCCAGGACGAGCCGCTCGACCCGCTCGGGGAACTGGATCGCGGTCTCCGCCGCGATGAAGCCGCCCATCGAGTTGCCGACGAGCGCGATCTCCCCTAGGCCGAGCCGCTCGCAGAGCGCGTCGACCGTCCGCCCGTAGCCCGACATCGTGATCCGCCCGGCCGGCATCTCCGACAAGCCGAAGCCGGGGAAGTCGAGCGCCACCACTCGCCGCTCCTGCGCGATCCGCGGCAGGTTCTCGAGCCAGTTCTGCCAGTTGCCGCCGATCCCGTGCAGGAACACGACGGGAGGGCCGTCGCCCGAGCCGAGGTCGACGTAGTTGACGCTCCGTCCCTCGATCGACTCCTGGGCGAGGTGCTCGCGCCAGTCGACCTCGCGCCAGCCCGGCTCGGCCGGGGCGCCGTAGTCGTCGCCGGCGTGGCGCGCCTTCCACGGCGCGGCGGGGCGAGCGGTCGAGGGAACTATCGGCATCGCCCATTACGGTACCCAGGCGTGGCGCGGATAGCACTCGACATCGACTCCACCCTGCACCACTACTGGGATCTGCTCGAGTCGGTGGCGCGCCGGCGCTACGGCGTCGAGCTGCCGTACGCCGAGCAGCGCGACTGGGGGATCACGCAGCTCGAGCGCCACGAGGTGGTCGCCTGCATCGAGGAGACCCACTCCGACGAGAACATCGTGGACGCGGACCCGTACCCCGGTGCGGTCGAGGTTGTCGCCGGCTGGCACGAGGCCGGCCACTGGATCCACGTCACGAGCCACCGCGCCGTCGCCACCCGCGCGGCCACCGAGCGCTGGCTCGAGCGGATCGGGATGCCCTACGACGACCTGCACTGCTCCTACGACAAGGTCTCGCGCTGCGTCGAGCTGGGGATCGACGTGCTGGTCGACGACAGCCCGGTGAACCTCGAGCGCGCGAGCGAGGCCGGGATGGTGGCCGCGACGATCGTGCACCCGTGGAACGAGGGGCTCGTCGAGCGGGGCGAGGCGGTCGGCGGCCGCGACTGGCCGGAGCTTGCGGAGCGGCTCGCGCCGCACCTGACGCGGGGCTGAGCGGCCGCCGGCCTCCCGCGCGGGGCCGTTCCACCGGCCGATCCCTGGCACAATCGCCGCATGGCGCAGTCAGCCAGGACGAGCCTCCGCGCGCCCGACGCCCAGGTCGCCGACCTGCCGTCCGCCGCCGGGCTCCCCGCCCGCCGCGACGACGACCTCCGCCCGTACCTGCCCGGGGTCGAGCCCGAGCGCCAGGTCGACGACTGGGGCCGCTCGGAGCGCGTCGAGGGCTTCCTCGACCGCACGTTCATGGACTTCGCATACCGCTACTGGTTCCGCTGCGAGGTCGAGGGGATCGAGAACGTGCCCGGCTCGGGCGGGGCCCTCCTCGTCTCGAACCACTCGGGCGCGCTGCCGCCCGACGCGGGGATGATCGCCAAGGCGATCCGGGAGGAGCACCCCCGCAGCCGGCCGCTCCACATCACCGTCGAGCACTTCTTCAAGGGCTACCCGGGGTTCTCGATGCTGGTCCCGAAGATGGGCTGCGTGGCCGCGCACCCGGCCAACGTCCAGCGGCTCCTCTACGACGAGCAGGAGCTGGTGCTGGTCTTCCCCGAGGGCCGCAAGGGCACCGAGAAGCTCTACAAGGACCGCTACCGGCTGCGCCGCTTCGGCCGCGGCGGGTTCGTGGAGGCCGCGATGCGGGCGCGCGTCCCGATCGTTCCGGTCTGCGTGGTCGGCGCCGAGGAGGCCGGCCCGATCTTCGCCCACGTCCCGCTGATGGCCCGCCTGACCGGCCTCACCTACTTCCCGATCACGCCGACGTTCCCGCACTTCGGCATGCTCGGAATGCTCGGGTACCTGCCGGCCAAGTTCAAGATCCGCTTCCTCGAGCCGCTGCGGTTCGACCGCGAGGGGCTCCACCACGACAAGTCGCTCGTCCAGAGCGTCGCCCAGGAGGTCCGCGCGCGGATCCAGGAGAACGTCTGGGAGATGGTCAAGAAGCGGCAGTCGGTCTGGTTCGGGTAGGGCGATGAGCGGTCGGCGCGTCCTGATCACGGGGCTGTCCACCTTCTGGGGCGGGCGGCTCGCCCAGGCGCTCGAGGCCGACGACCGCTTCGAGGCGATCGTCGGCGTCGACAACAAGGACCCCACCCGCGAGCTCGAGCGCACCGAGTTCGTGCGGGTCGGCACCCAGCACGCGCTCCTGCGGCGCATCGTGGAGGCGGCGGAGATCGACACCGTGGTCGACAGCCGCCTGGTCGTGGACTCGACCACCACCGCGGCCCGCCTCGCGCACGAGAACAACGTGATCGGGACGATGAACATCCTGGCAGCGTGCTCGCACTCGACGGTCAGGACGTTCGTCTTCAAGTCGTCCGCGCACTACTACGGGACCGCCCAGGACGACCCCGCGTTCTTCACCGAGGCGATGGGCCGGCCGCACCCGCCGCGGACGCGCATCGAGCGCGACATCGTCGAGGCCGAGGCCAGCGTGCGCGACTTCGCCGAGAAGAACCCGCACGTGGCCACGACGATCCTCCGCTTCGCGAACGTGCTCGGGCCGGACCTCACCACCTCGCACACGCGGCTGTTCTCGCTGCCGGTCGTGCCGGCGATCCTCGGCTTCGACCCCCGCTACCAGTTCGTCCACGAGGACGACGTGGTGGCCGCGCTGGCCCACGCCGTCCAGGGCGACCTCGCCGGCCTCTTCAACGTGGCCGCCGACGGCGTGCTCGCCCTGAGCGAGGTCGCCTCGCTGCTCGGGAAGCCGTGGGCGCCGGTGCTGACGCCGTGGGGGACCGGCCTCCAGGCGTCGGCCCTGCGAAGGCTCGGCCTCCGCATCCCGGCCGAGATGCTGGGCCAGCTCCGCTTCGGGCGGGCGCTCGACAACCGCCGCCTGAAGGCGACCGGGTTCGCCTACCGCTACACGAGCCGCGAGTCCGTGCTCGCCCTCGCCGAGCACATGCGGCTGAGCGGGGTGCTGCGCGGCGCGAAGGAGCCGTACCGCTACGAGCGCGAGGTCGAGGACTTCCTGCGCTGGAGCCCGCACGTGCGCAACCCGGCCTACCGCAAGAGCGCGCTGGGGGCCTCGGCCGAGCTCGAGGAGCTCCAGCGGCTGCACCTGCGCTACGCGGAGCGGGTGGCCACGGTGGGCACCGCCTCCGCGTCCCGGCAGGCCGAGGCGATGGCGCGGTCGGTGCGGGCGGCCGGCGGCGAGCGGCCCGCGGAGGCCGAGGCGCCGGAGGGCGCGGAGCGGCCCGCGCCGGCGGCGGAGGCGGGCGAGCCCGCCGACGAGTCGCAGAACGGGGACGAGCCCGCTCCCGGCCCGCCGCCGGCCGAGCCGGGCGCCGCCGCGTCCACGGCCGAGCCGAGCGCCGCCGCCGCGCCCGCGGCCGAGCCGGGCGCCGCCGCGCCGTCGGCCGAGCACTACGACGACCTCGCGCCCGAGGAGATCGCGCCCGTGCTCGAGTCGATGGAGACGGCCGACCTCCTCGCCCTGCGCGACCACGAGCGGGCGAGCGGGGGCCGGCCGCGGGTGCTCGCGGCGATCGACGGGGTCCTCACCCGCCGCGAGGCCGCGCCGCGCTGAGCCGGCGGTCCCGCGACGCACGGCGCCGGCGGCCGGGCGCGGCCGCGTCCCCTGCAAGAACCCGACCACCCTCCCCGTCGTGGCGCGCAAAGCGCGAGAATTCGCCGCTAACGGGCCTAGACTGGCCAATCCGGAACCCTCATGCGGCAGCGCTCGTTCATCCTCCTCGCGACGTTGCTGGCGGCGCTGATCTTCGGCTCCGTCGGCGTCTACGCATACGACTCGGCCCGAGACGACGAGATCGCGGAGGGGATCACGGCCGCGGGCATCGACCTCGGCGGCCTGAAGGACGACGCCGCCCGCGAGAAGCTCCGCAGCGAGCTGACCTACGACCTCGAGCGGCCGCTGCGCGTCAAGTACCGCGGCCGCTCCGTCAAGCTCGACGCCCGGCGGGCCGGGATCCGCGTGGACGTCGACGCCATGGTGGACGACGCCCTCGACCGCACCCGCGACGGCAACCTGGTCACCCGCAGCGTGAGGGCGATCACCGGCGGCGAGGTCCACGCCGAGGTGCCGGCCCAGGTCAGCTACTCCGGGGCCGCGGTGGGCGCCTTCGTCAGGCGCGTCAAGCGGCAGCTCGACCGCCCCGCGCGCGACGCGAGCATCTCGTACTCGGGCGGCGGGATCGTCCCGGTCCGCGGCCGCAACGGCCACGCCGTCGACCGGGAGCGGCTGGCAGACGACGTTCGCGCCGCGCTCGTCGAGCCCGCCTCCACCCGCGTGGTGAGGCCCAGGGTCACGGTCACCAAGCCGAAGGTGACCACCGGCGAGCTGGCCTCCAGGTACCCGAAGGTCATCACGGTCGACCGCACCGCGAAGGTCCTGCGGCTGTACGTGAACCTGAAGCAGGCCGCCACCTACCCGATCGCGGTGGGGCAGGTCGGCCTCGAGACGCCCGCCGGCCAGTACCAGATCCAGGACAAGCAGGTGAACCCGGCCTGGCACGTCCCGAACAGCGACTGGGCCGGCAAGCTCGCGGGCAGGGTGATCCCCGGCGGGGTGCCGTCGAACCCGCTCCGCGCGCGCTGGATGGGCATCTACGGCGGCGCCGGCATCCACGGGACGACCGACATCGGCTCGCTCGGCACCGCCGCCTCCCACGGCTGCATCCGCATGTCGGTGCCGAACGTGATCGAGCTGTACGACCGAGTGGATGTCGGAACTCCCGTGTTCATCAGCTGATGGCCGAGACCCCCTCGCGTCCGACCGGGCGCGCAACCGCAAGCCAACCGCGCACGCCGCGCCCGTCCGCCCGCGCGACCGCCGCGGCCGTCGCCCTCGCGATCGCCGCCGCCTCGCAGGCGCTCGCGCCCGCCGCGGCGGACACCTCCGAGCTGCGCGCCGCGCGCGTCGTCGCCCCCGAGTCCGACTCGAGGTACGTCGGCAAGACGGAGGAGGGCAGGACGATCCAGCTCTCGATCTCCGCGAGGACGATCCAGGTGATCGGCTGGGACTTCGAGTGCGGCCGCAAGGCCATCGCACGCGCGAGCGTCCAGGGCATCCCGATCAAGTACAGCGCGAAGGGCTACCGGTTCAAGATCAGCACCGGCGGGATCGTCACCTACCTCGACGGCGAGCCCGACGAGAACGCCCGGGTGGCGATCAGGGGCCGGTTCTCGCCCGGAGCGCGGGCGGTCACCGGGCTGCTGCGGGTGAAGACGCCCCGCTGCCACGACACCGGCTACCTGAAGTGGAGCGCCAAGCGGCGCTCGGGCTGATCGGCCGCGCACGGCGCTCGGGCTGATCCGGCGCACCCCGCGGGCGGGCCGATCGGCCGCCCTGGAGCCCGATCCAGGCCTCCTCGGACGCGAATTGCGACGAACGGGGGGTAGATGGCGAAAAAGGGGTGGCGCGGGCGGCGCGGAGCACGTAGAGTGCCCCGTATGCGACTACTAACCCCAGCCCGATTGCTCAAGTCAGTCCCGGCGATCCTCCTGATCGCCCTGGCCCTGCCGGCCTCGGCGTCCGCCCAGGCGACCCGGACATGGGTCTCCGGCGTAGGCGACGACGCGAACCCGTGCAGCCGCACGGCACCGTGCAAGACCTTCGCAGGCGCGATCTCGAAGACCGCCAACGGCGGCGAGATCAACTGCCTCGACCCAGGCGGCTTCGGCGGCGTCACGATCACGAAGTCGTTGACGATCAAGTGCCACTACACCGAGGGCGGCGTCCTCGTGAGCGGCACGAACGCGATCGTCGTCAACGCGACGGCCAGCGACAAGGTCACGCTGAAGGGGCTCGACATCAACGGCATCGGGACAGGGGCGCAGACCTCCCTCTCCGGCATCAAGGTGCTGTCGGCCAGGAACGTGAACATCATCGACAGCGAGATCTACAGGTTCAAGGCCGGCATAGCCGTGGTGCCAACCTCCACCCAGACCCGCGTGGTGGTGGCGAACAGCCACATCCACGACAACGGGATCGGGTTGATCAACGCGCCCGGCAACAGCCTGATCCAGTTCACGACGGCGGTGCTCAGGAACAACAACATCCAGGACAACACCTGCGGTGTGGTGGCGAGCGCCGGCGGCACGAACGCGAGCACGCCGGACGCGAACCTGAGCTGCGGGACCGTGGCCCCGGGGGCGATCAACAAGCCCGCGGCGGTGCACATCTTCCACAGCGGTGTGAACTTCAACAACACCGGTGTGTTCTCGCGCGGCTCCAACGGGCTCGCCGAGATCGCGTACAACGAGATCACCAACAACGACTCGGCCGGGATGATCCGCGCCGACAGCGGAGTCATCAGGTCCACGACGCCGGCCACGAACGTGATCAGCTCGAACGGCCCCGGTGACGCTCCGAACCAGTTCACCACGCTCTCGAAGCGTGCCGCGAAGCGTGCTGCGAAGCGCGCGAACGGCTGAGCTGACGGGCTGAGGGCATAGGGCGCGGGGGCCGTCGCCGGCCCCCGCGCCCGCTCGCCGTCTCTATATTCGAGGCGGTGCGGATTCGGGTTCCCGAGGCGCTGAGGGGTCTGGTGCGTCCTGGGGGCGGCCCCTGATGCGCTGCCTCATCACCGGCGGGGCCGGCTTCATCGGCTCGCACCTGGCCGAGGCGCTGATCGCCCGCGGCGACCGGGTCCTGATCCTCGACGACCTCTCGACCGGCGACCGCGGCAACGTCGAGCACCTGGTCGCGGCCGGGGGGGCCGAGCTGGTCGAGGGCACCGTCCTCGACGCGGACCTCGTCGACGACTGCATGTCCGAGGTCGACGTCTGCCTCCACCTGGCGTCGGCGGTCGGGGTCAAGCTCATCGTCTCCCAGCCGCTCGACTCGCTGCTCGCGAACGTCCGCGGGGCCGACGTGGTCTTCGCCTCGGCGGCGCGTCGCGAGCGCCGGCTGCTGTTCACGTCCACCTCGGAGGTGTACGGGAAGAACAGCGACCGCGGGCTCGCCGAGACCGCCGACAGGATCGTCGGGTCGCCGTTCGTCGCCCGCTGGGGGTACTCGACCGCGAAGGCGCTGGGGGAGGCCCTGGCGCACGCCTACTGCCGCGAGCGCGGCGCGGCCTTCACCGTCGCTCGCCTGTTCAACACGGTCGGCCCGCGGCAGAAGGGCGCCTACGGGATGGTCCTGCCGCGCTTCGTCCGGCAGGCGCTCGCCGGCGACGACCTCACGGTCTACGGGACCGGCGCCCAGACGCGCTGCTTCATCCACGTCGCGGACACCGTGCACGCGCTGCTGCTCCTGCTCGAGAACGAGGGCTCGATCGGCCGCGTCTTCAACGTCGGGGCCTCCGGCGAGGTCCCGATCATCGAGCTGGCGGCGAAGGTCATCGAGCGGGCCGAGTCGGACTCGCGCGTCCGGATCGTGCCCTACGAGAGCGCGTACGGGGAGGGGTTCGAGGAGCTCGGCCGGCGCGTGCCCGACACGACGCAGGTCCGGCGCCTGACGGGCTGGGCGCCGAGCCGCACCCTCGAGGAGACGATCGACGACGTGATCGCCTACGAGCGCAGCGCGCTCGCGCAGCCCCGGGCCGGGCTCGGCGCCGACGCGGGCGGCCGCGATGCCGGCTGAGGCGCCCCGCCTCGTGATCGACCCCGCGGCGGCCACCGTCACGGTCGAGGAGGGGGAGGCCGCCGGTACGTACCCGTTCGACTCGCGCGAGGCGTTCCGGCTCGTCTCCGACGCCTGGCTGCGGATCGGCTGGGACCAGAAGTACGTCTACAGCTTCACCTGGCTCGGACGGCCCGTGATCCAGCTCCCGGAGGACCTCCTCAGGGTGCAGGAGGCGATCGTCTCCGTCGCGCCCGACGTGGTCGTGGAGACCGGCGTGGCGCACGGCGGCTCGCTGGTCTTCTACGCCACCCTGCTGCGGGCGCTCGGGCGCGGCCGCGTCGTCGGGGTGGACGTCGAGGTCCGGCCCCACAACCGGCGCGCGATCGAGGAGCACCCGCTCGCCGACCTGATCGAGCTCGTCGAGGGCGACTCGGTGGCGCCCGCCACGCTGGCGCGCGTCCGCTCGCTGGTCGCCCCCGGCGAGACGGCGCTCGTGCTGCTCGACTCGCGGCACACGCGCGACCACGTCCTCGCCGAGCTGCGCGCCTACGCCGACCTGGTGACACCGGGCTCCTACCTAGTGGTGATGGACGGGATCATGGAGCGCCTCGCCGGCGCGCCCCGATCCGAGCCGGACTGGGAGTCGAACAACCCGCTGGGCGCGATCGACGAGTTCCTGGCGGGCGACGAGCGCTTCGTCGCCGAGGAGCCGGCGTTCGCGTTCAACGAGGGGCTCGTCGAGGACCGGGTCACGTACTGGCCGCGCGGCTACCTGAGGCGCGTCGCCTGATCCGCCCGTGAGCCGGTCGGTGCTGGTCACGGGGGCGTCCGGGTTCGTCGGGCGAGCCGTGCTTCCCAGGCTGGCCGCCGAGGGCTACGAGGTCCACGCGGTAGCCCGCCGTCCGTGGCCCGCCGAGCCCGCCGGCGTGCGCACGCACGCCGCGGACCTCATGGACGGCGCGCAGGTCGAGGCCCTGCTCGACGCGGTCCGGCCGGCCCGCCTGCTGCACCTGGCGTGGTACACGGCCCCGGGCGGCTTCTGGTCGTCGGAGCGCAACCTCGACTGGGTCGAGGCGAGCCTGCGGCTCCTGCGCGCGTTCGCGGCCGCCGGCGGCGAGCGCGCCGTCGTCGCCGGGACGTGCGCCGAGTACGACCTGACGCAGGGCCGCTGCTCCGAGGAGGCGACGCCGCGCCGGCCGGCGTCCCTGTACGGGGCCTGCAAGGACGCGCTGCACGAGATCGCCGCCGCTCACGCCGCCACGGCCGGGCACAGCCTGGCCTGGGCCCGCCTCTTCCACCCCTACGGCCCGGCCGAGCGGCCCGAGCGGCTCGTGCCGAGCGTCGTGCAGCGGCTGCTCGCGCGGCGCCCCGTCGAGCTGTCGCACGGGCGGCAGCGGCGCGACTTCGTCTTCGTCGAGGACGTCGCCGCGGCGCTCGTGCGCCTGGTCGGCTCCCGCCTCGAGGGCGCGGTGAACGTCGGCTCCGGGGAGGCGACCTCGGTGCGCGCCGTCGTCGAGGCGATCGCCGAGCGCGTCGGCGGCTCGGCCGACGTCCGCTTCGGCGCCCGCGGCGAGGCGGAGCACGAGCCGCCGCTCGTGGTCGCCGACGTGACCCGGCTGCGCGGCGAGCTCGGCTGGGTGCCCGGCGTCGCGCTCGACGAGGGGATCGACCGGACGGTCAGCTGGTGGCGGGCCCGGCTCGCGGCGTGACGTAGTCCGGGAACGTCCGGTCGCGCTCGGACATCGTGCGCCCCTCCGGCGGGTCCGGCCACTCGACGCCGAAGGCCGGGTCGTCCCATCGCACGCCGCGCGCCGCGTCGGGCGCGAACGGGACGTCGATCATGTAGAGCAGCTCGGTGCCGTCGACGAGCGTCTGGAAGCCGTGCGCCACGCCGCGCGGCACGTACACCGAGCGGCGGTTCTCGGCGGACAGCTCGACGCCGTGCCAGCGGCGGTGCGTCGGGGAGTCCGGGCGGAGGTCGACCATCACGTCGAACGCGGCGCCGGCCGTGCAGCGGACGAGCTTGGACTCGCCGTGCGGCTCGGCCTGGTAGTGGAGCCCGCGCAGGGTCCCGGCGCGGCGGTTGAACGAGGTGCTGCACTGCGCGAGCTCGGCGCTCAGGCCGCGCTCGGCGAACGCCCCGGCGTCGAACGTCCGCGCGAACATGCCGCGCTCGTCGGCGGACGGCTCGACCTCGATCGTCCACGCCCCGGCTATCGGGGCCTCCACGAACCGCATCAGAGGACGGTCATGTGGGGGGCGCGCACCATGAAGCGGCCGCCCCACTCGCGTACGAACGCCATCTCCTCCACGATCTCGTCCCGCAGGTTCCACGGGAGGATGAACACGTAGTCGGGCCGGGTGCGGGCGATCTCGGCCGGCTCGCGGATCGGGATGCGCACGCCCGGCAGCCAGCACCCCTGCTTGTGCGGGCTCTTGTCGACCGTGTAGTCGAGCATGTCGGGACCGACCCCGCAGTAGTTGAGGAGCGTGGCGCCCTTGGCGGGCGCGCCGTAGCCCACGACCGTCGCGCCGGCCTCCCTGGCCTCGATCAGGCTGCGCAGCACCTCGCGCTTGATCGCAGGAACCCGCCGCCCGAACGAGGTGTAGACGTCGAGGTCCAGGTAGCCGGCCTCGGCCTCGCGGCGCGCCAGCTCGCCCACGCGCTCGCCCTCCTCGCGGTCGTCCTCGTCGTGGCAGGCGTAGACGCGCAGCGAGCCGCCGTGCGTCGGGATCTCCTCCACGTCGAACGCGCGCAGGCCGTGGGCCGCGAAGATCCGCCGCACGGTCCCGAACGAGAAGTACGAGAAGTGCTCGTGGTAGATCGTGTCGAACTGGCTGTCCTCGACCAGCCGCACGAGGTGGGGGAACTCGACCGTGACCACCCCGTGGGGCTTCAGCAGCGCCTTCATGCCGGCCACGAAGTCGTTCACGTCGGGCGTGTGGGCGAGGACGTTGTTGCCGATCAGGAGGTCGGCCGACGACTCGGCCGCGATCTCCGACGCCACGGCCGTGCCGAAGAAGCGCACGATCGTCGGGATCCCGCGGATGATCGCCTCCTGGGCCACGTTCGCCGCGGGCTCCACGCCCAGCGTCCTGATGCCGCGCTCGTGGAAGTACTGGAGGAGGTAGCCGTCGTTCGACCCGACCTCGACCACCGTGTGGCCGCCCCCGAGCTCGAGCCGGTCGACGATCGCGTCCGTGTAGGCGCGGCAGTGGGCGAGCCAGCTCGTCGAGTACGAGGAGAAGTAGGGATAGCTCGAGGTGAAGATCCCCTCGGGCGCCTCGAACTCCTCGCTCTGGACGAGGAAGCAGCTCTCGCACACGAGCGCGCGGAGCGGGTAGAACGGCTCCATCTGGGAGAGCGTCTCCTCGGTGACGAGCGAGTTGGCGACAGGGCAGACGCCGAGGTCCGCGAAGACGTGGGCGAGCGGCGTGCCGCAGAACCGGCAGGTCACGAAGGCATCCGGGCGTCCTGGTCCCGGGCCGCGAGGCGAGCCAGCGTCCTGCCTATTCGAAGCTCGCTCGGCGCCTCGGCGGGCCCGCCGCCGTTCTGCTCGCGCGCGTCCACGGCGCTCCAGAACGCCTCGCGGAACGACTCGTGGCACAGGAACCGCCACGTCTCCTGCTGGAGCCGGGGGGTGCGGACGCCGGCCGCCGCCAGGGCGGTCAGCGCGCCGGCCTTGACGCGGTGGCGGGCGCCCGGGCGCCGCGGGGGCGGACGGTGGGGGTGACGCTCCGCGAAGCGGGCGTTCGACCAGCCCACGTCGCGCATGCGGACGATCGTCCCCGGGAGGTCGGTCGGGTGGTGGTGCTCGACGACGGCGTCGCGGTCGTACGCGAGCCGCATCCCCCTGGCCTCGAGGCGCAGCCCGAGGTCGATGTCCTCGTGCGCGGCGGAGGTGAAGCCGTCGTCGAAGCCGCCGACCTCGCGGAGGGCCTCGGTCTTGGCGGACACGTTCCCCGAGAAGAAGTGCTGCCCGCCGGCGTCCTCCGGGTCCTCGATCCCGGAGTAGCCGAGGTGCTGGCGCGCGAGCCAGCGCATGAAGGGCGTCGGCGGGGGGACGTTCGCCAGCCCGACGTGCCCGAGCAGGGCCGCCGTCGTCTCGGGGTGGCTGCGGTGGAAGTCGCGGTGGCGGACGAGCAGGTCCGGCCCCGGCCACGTGTCGTCGTCGATGAACAGGCAGACGGGCGCCCGGGCGACCGCCAGCGCACGGTTCCGCGCCGCGGCGGGCCCCTTCCCGTGCTGCTCGATCAGCGTGAGGTCGAACGGCGAGGCGGCGGCCCGCCGCCGCAGCGCGTCCTGCGTGCCGTCCGACGACCCGTCGTCCACGACGATCGCCTCGAACGCCACCTCATCGCGCTGGGGCTCCAGCCGATCCAGCGTCTCGGACACGATCGCCCGCCGGTTGCGGGTGGGGATGACGACGGTGAGCTCCATCTGGGGAAGGGGGCAATGTAGTACGCAACACGGCCCCGGCCCGTTCGAGGCGGTGCACGTGCCAGGCGTGCGGCGACCGGCTGCGGGGGTGCGCGTCCGCGTGCGCGAGGGCCTCCGCCGACGACCCGAACGTGAGCCCCTCGCGAACCCGCGGGTCGAGCCCGAGCCGCGGCAGGACGTTGGCCAGGGCGCTTCCCGGCGGGCGGTCCACGAGCTGGCGCCGCGCGCTCGCCGCGAGCGCGCCGGGGTGGCGCGCGAAGTAGCCGGCCATCTCCAGGGCGAGCCGCGCGACGCGCCGCGCGCCGGCGAGGCGGCCGAAGCCGTGGCTCTCGAGGAGCGCCCGCATGCGCCCGCGCCAGTCCGGGTCGGCAATCCGGTCGACGGAGACGGCGTTCGCGGCCAGGTAGGCGCGCCGGTCGACGGGCGGGAGCCGCCCGCCGCCGAGCTCCGCCCGGACCGCGCAGTACTCCTGGAAGATCGCGTTGGCCCCGGTCTCGAAGGCCGGCTCCGGGGTCGCCCCGAAGCGATCCGACGTCACCCGGCCGGCGAAGTCGGCGGCGTCCGCGTTCATCCGCCCGCGCAGGTAGCCGATGCCGGCGCTCCGCCTCATCCCGTGCTCGACCACGCACGAGCGGTCGAGGTAGAGCAGCGTGTCGCACACCGCCAGGCAGCGGTAGGCGAACCGGTAGTCGGGCGCGACGTCGCCGAAGACGTCGCCGAAGCGCCGCTCGATCGCCTTCACGACGGCGACCGGCGCGACGCAGTCCATCAGGCGCGGCAGCCAGACGCCGTGCTCGCCGCGGCTCTCGAGCGCGGCGAGCCTCGCCGAGTCGAGCTCGAGCAGCCGGCCGGTCCAGGGGCGCTGGACGAGCTCGACCGGGTCGCGGTCGTCCCTGACGCTGTCCCACGGGTAGCTGATCACGTGCCCGGGCCGGGCGGAGGCCACCTCGACGAGCTGCGGCAGGGCGCCCGCGGCGAAGACGAGCCGGTCGGTCAGGTAGGCCACGTGGCTCGGCGCGATCGTCTCGTCGATCGTGCGCCACAGCCACTCCCAGTGGGCCGCCATCGCGAGCGGCTCCGGCGGGCGCACGTACTCGACCGTCCCGGCCGGCTGCGCGGCGCAGAGCGCCTCCAGCGGGCGGCGGTCGTAGTCCTCGGACGAGTTGTCCGAGACCACCACCGTGACGCGGTCGCCGGCGCTCCGCAGGACCGACCGGAGCGCGTACGCCGCGAGCTCCGCCCGGTTGCGCGTGGGTATGCCGATCGCGAGCCGGTCGATGGCGGCGAGGATAGAGCCGGGCGGCCGCCGCGCCGGCCGCTACTCCGGCGGCTCCCCGGCGGGGGCGGGCCGCGGCGCAGGCGGCTCGCCGGCCCGGCTCCGCCCCCCGCGCGAGGTCCTGACGGCGCGCGCCGCGAGGTCGTACGCGCCGGCCAGCGCCGGCCGGGCGGCCAGTGCGAGCCCGCCCACCAGGGCCAGCTCGCCGGCGGCGAGGCCGGCGACGCCCCACGGCACCGTCTCCGGGCCCGCGGCGGCCACCGTCCAGCCGGCCGCGCCGGCCGCGGCCGCGACGGCCAGCGGCACGGCCAGGCTCCTCGCGATCGCGGCTCCGGTGAGCTGGGCGGTGCGCCGGCCGACGATCGCGGCGATCACGATCCCGGCCGGCACCCAGCCGGCGCCGACCGCGACCGCTCCGAGCGACGGCAGGAGCGGGAGCGTGACGGCGAACCACGCGAGCGTGTGCCAGGCGGTCGCCCTGGCCACGGTCCCGGCGTGGTCGGTCGCGAACAGGTAGCCCATCGTCGACACGACGACCGGCTGGCTCAGGAGCAGGCCGAGGCCCGACAGGGCGAGCGTCTCGGGGACGTCGTCCCAGCCCGGCCCGAGGAGCGCCGGGAGCGCCGGGGCGAAGCCCACCATCGCGACCACCACGACCGCGATCGCGACGGTCACCGCCGCGACCGCGCGCTCGACGAGCGGCGCCGGGTCGCGGCCCGCCTCGAGGATCCGCGCCATCGCCGGGTACGCGACGCGGCCGGCGACCGTGACGATCAGCGTCGGGACCTGGAGGATCCGGTAGGCGAGGCTCCACACGCCCAGCGTCGCCACGCCGGCCACGGACGCGACGCCCACGTTCAGCCCCTGGTCGCGGGCGAGCGCGACGATCGCCGTCGCCTGGAGCCTCGCCCCGAAGCCGACGAGCGGCCGGGCGTGCGGCCACGACCAGCGCGGCCGCACCAGGCCAAGCGGACCGACCCTGGCCATCGTGGCGACGCCGACGACCGCGCGCACGACGACCGCGCTCGCGAGGCCCCACACGCCGGCGCCTAGCGCGACGGAGCCGAGCGCCCACGCGTAGTACGCGACGGCCTCGGCGAGGTCGACGACCGCTATCGGCCGGTACTGGAGCGCCCGCTCGAGGACGATCGCCGCCGGCAGCCGGGCGGTGGCGATCGGCAGCGACGCGAGCATGGCCGCGACGACGAGGCCGTCGCGCCCGAACGCGGCGGCCGCCGCCGCGGCCAGCGCGGCCAGCGCGGCGGCCACGGCCGTCTGGACCCCCGCGACGGCCTCGAGCTCGATCCGCTGCGGCGGCGCCTCGCGCCGGATCAGCGCTGCGCCGAGCCCCCCGTCGGTGAGGTACGTCCCGACGACGATCAGGACGCTGCCGAGGGCGACCAGCCCGAAGTCGCGCGGGACGAGGAGGCGGGCCAGCGCGACGTTTGCGACCAGCCCGAGGGCGAACACGATCGCGCCGCGCACGCCGAGGACCGCGGCCCCGCCCAGGGCGCGATCGCGCACCTCGTCCGTCCCGAGGGCGTCGGGGCGGGGCTCCGGCTCGTCGCGCCGCTCCGCGCTCAGCGCTTCGCGCCCGCCGCGTAGGTCCTCGCCAGGGACCGGTAGACGCCGGCCTGGGAGCGGTTCCGGAGCACGCCGTGCGCGAGCGCGCGGAGGGCGTACGCGGTCCCCGTGATCGCCCTGATCGCGGCCGCCCGGGGCCGCGAGTAGTGCGCGCGCAGGAACGTGAGCTCGGCGTTCGCGACCCGCTCGGCGCGCTGCGCGTCGGACGCCCGCTGGCCGAGCGAGTGGTTCCCCACGTGCAGGACGCGGGCGGACGGCTCGAAGCGGACCGCGAGCCCGCGCTCCTGCGCCCGGTAGGCGAGGTCCTGCTCCTCGCCGTAGAGCGTCGGCCAGAAGCCGCCCAGCTCGCGGAACGCGTCCGTGCGGACGGCCATCGCGGCGCCCTTGACCCAGTCGGTCTCCATCGGGCGGTCGTGGGACCAGAGGTGGGGGGCGACCCGGGCCCGCAGCCGGTCGGGCAGGACGCGGGGGAGGCCCGCCGCGATGGCGAGCGCGCGGCCGACGCCCGGGTGGGCCGCGCACGAGGGCTGGAGGCTGCCGTCGACGTTCACGAGCATCGGCCCGACGATGGCGACGCCGCGCTCCTCGACCGCGTCGGCCAGGCGCGCGAGCGTGTCCGGCGCGAGCAGCTCGGCGTCGGAGTTCAGGAAGAAGAGGATCCGTCCCCTGGCCACGCTCGCCGCCTGGTTGTTCGCCACCGAGAAGCCGACGTTGGAGTCGTTCGCTATCACCCGGACGCGGTCCGCGTGGCGGCGCAGGACCGCCGCCGTGTCGTCGGTCGAGGCGTTGTCGACGACGATGGTCTCGAACCCTCCCGGAAGCTCCTGGGCCGCGAGGCTCCCGAGGCAGGCGTCCAGCACCTCGCACGCGTTCCAGGTGGGGACGATCACCGTCAGCCGCAGCCCGTCCATCGGCTCATGGATAGCATGGCCCCACCCCGCAGCAGGGCTCTCTGGTGGGACAAGAGGAGCAGCCGCAAACCCAGCGAACCGACAGCGGCGGCCGAGCGGGCCGCCCGCCACTGCGCGCGCGCGCGGGCCGGGCCGCGGGCGGCGTCGCGCGGGCGCTGACGGGAGGCGTCCCGGGGGCGTTCGTCGCGGCGCTGGCGGCGTTCGTGCTCGTGGCGATCCTCTTCACGATCGCGTCGAGGGAGCCGAAGGAGCTGCGCGGCTACGCGGAGTTCACCATGACCGAGGCCGGGTGCACCGTGGAGCCGCGGCAGCAGCTCAACGCGGCGGAGTGCACCCGCATCTCGCCCGGCACCTACCGGGTGAGGTTCACGAAGTCGCTCACCGGGTCGACCGTGCTCGCCAGCCGGGGGTCGTGCTGCCCCGGTCAGATCGCGGCGAGCATCCAGTCGGACACGGAGGTCCTGGTCGTCGTCCAGCGGCGGCTCCGCGCCCCGGTCCGCGCCACGCTGCTCGTCCCCTAGCCGGTCGAGCCGACCCGTCGCGCCACCCCCGCGATGGCCGCCAGCGGCTCGTCCAGCTCGCCGCGGACGTAGAGGTCGATCGCCGCGATCGCGGCCAGGTCGTAGACGGCGATCACGGTGAACGACAGGAGGTTGTCGTAGGTCATGTAGGCCGCGTAGTACGCGACGAAGCCGACGACGGCGACGGGCACGAGCCCGCTTCGCGCCCGCGCCCAGCGGTAGAGCATCCCGAGGCCGAGCCCGAGCAGGGCCGAGCCGAGCAGGACCATCGCCCAGCCGCCGTCCCCGTACAGCCGCCCCTGGTAGGTGGCCACCGACCAGCTCAGCCCGTCGCCGCGCCGCTCCCTCATCAGCTCCGCCAGGGTCAACCCGAAGTTCGGCTTGCCCTCGGGGAAGGCGGCGTCGGGCAGCGACAGGAGGCTGGCGGCCCCGAGCGCGTACGGCCGGCGATCCGGAACCACGCTGTAGAGGCGGGCCTCGGCCTCGAGCGGGTACACCGCGTTGACGTAGAACGGGACCAGCAGCTTCAGGGCGGGCGGCTGGCGGTCCACCTCGCGCTCCAGGAACGACTCCTGGGGGCTCGGGTTCTCCGACACCCGGACCACGAACAGCCCGCCCACGACGGCCGCGAAGACGGCGATCCCCACGCCGACCCAGCCGGCGCGGGCCGTCCGCGTCCCGAGGCGGGTGAGCAGGTAGGCGGCCGCGAGCGGGACGCTGAGGGCGAACAGGACGCTGTTGCGCGACGCCAGCAGCGCCACGCCGAAGAGGGCGCCCGCCGCCAGCGCCCAGGTCGCCGCCCGCCGCGCGCGGGTCGCGCCCCGCATCGTCCACAGGGCGGCGAGCGTGCACCACATCGCCAGGAAGAACCCGTCGGTGAGGGCCGTCGACCAGGCCGGTATCGCCACCTCGCCGCCGCGGTAGGCGCGCGAGCGGAGCAGGTCCGCGTGGCCGGAGAGGAGCGGCACGCCGCCCAGGACGTCGGCCTTGTAGGCGAGCCCCGCGAGCGCGCCGGCGCTCAGCACCAGCGCGGCCACGACGAGCCGTCGAGGCGAGTAGTCCTCCCGCCGGGCGACGATCGCGCCGCGGGCCGGGGCCGTCCCGCCCGCGAGCACCGCCGCGAGGACGAACACGAGGCCGCCCGCGAGCACGAGCGCCCAGTAGCCGTCGGGCCACGGCCGCTCGTTCTCGGTCAGCCGGAGCTGCGCGAGCGCCACGCAGCCGAACCAGACGACGCCGAAGGCGACGGCGGGACGGGTCACGTCGCGCCGGCCGAGGTAGAGGATCGTCGCCGCGATAGCCAGCGCGACGACCGCGATCACTGCGAGGCTCTGCGGCGCCGGCGGACCGCGACCCCCGCCGCCGCGAGCGTCAGCCCGAGCCCGGAGAGCAGCACGATGGCGAGCGTCGGGTCGTCGGAGTCCACGACCGCGCTCTTGGCGGCCGCGATCGGCCCGTCGTCGCCGCCGTCGCCGGCCGCTCCGTCGCCGCTGCGCGTCCGCGCCGCGCCGCCGCCGCTCCGGCCGGAGCCGTCCTCGCCGGCCGGCGCGCCCGCGCCCGGGTCGCTCGCGATCCGCCGGAGGACCGCGTCGTCCCCGCCGGACGCGCCGCCGGAGGACGTCCCGCCGCCGCCGCGGCGGTTCCCGCGGGCGGTCCCGGCGCCCGCCGGCCGGTCGCCGCCCGCGTCCGGCACTGGCTCGACGTACTGGCCGGTCCCGGCGTTGTCCTCGGGCAGCCGCCCGCTCTGCGCCGGAGCCGCGCCGGCGAGGGCCAGCGCCGCGACGGTCGTGGCGAGGCCGATGCCGAACGTACGATGGACGCGGTGCAGGGGACTTCCTCTCTCGAGATGAACGGACATGTGCGCCAGAGACCCGGTACCCGGGGCCTCCGTCTGCGCGAACACGTTATCCCCCTCGCGGTAGCGGTGGCCTGCGTGGCGGTCGCGCTCACCGGCGGCGGCTACGGGCCGCAGTTCCGCGCGGGGGCCGCGCTGCTGGTGTGGTGGGCGGTCGTCGCGGGCCTCGCCTTCGGGCTCTGGCCGCGAGCCCGGGTCCCCGGCTCGGCGCTCGGCGCGGGCGCCGCGCTGCTCGCCCTCGCGGGGCTGACGGCGCTGTCGATCGGCTGGGCGGGCGACGACGGCGGCGCGTTCGGCGAGGCCGTGCGCGCGGCGTCCTACCTGGGCCTGTTCGCGCTGGTGGTCGTGGCGGCCCCGGCCGGCAGCGCCCAGCGATGGCTCACGGGCCTCGCCCTCGGCCTCCTGGCCGTGGCCGCGCTCGCGCTGGCGAGCCGGATCGAGCCGTCCGCCTTCCCCGAGCAGGACCTCGTCACGTTCATCCCGTCGGTCAGCACCCGCCTCAGCTACCCGCTCAACTACTGGAACGGCCTCGCGGCCTGCATGGCGGCCGCGATCGTCCTCGCCGTGTGGCTGGGGGCGGAGGCGCGGACCGCCGCCGGGCGCGCGCTGGCGGTGGGGGCTGTCCCGCTGCCCGCGCTCGCGCTGTTCCTGACCTCGTCGCGGGGCGGCGTGGCCGCCCTCGTCGTGGGCCTCGTCGCGCTGCTCGCGGTCGCCCGGGACCGCGCCCGACTGCTGGCCGGGGCGCTCGTCGGCGGCGCCGGCTCGGCGGTCCTGATCGCCCTCGCGAGCGCCCGGGAGGCGTTCGTGGACGGGCGGGCCGAGGCCGCGGGCGCCTCCTCGGAGGCGCACGAGATGCTCGTGGCCGTCGTGCTCGTGGCGGCCTGCGCCGCCGCCGCGCGGCTCGCCGCGGACCGGCCGCTCGCGAGGCTGACGGTCCCGCGCCCGCTCGCCGCCGCCTCGCTCGCCGCGGCGCTCGCGGCCGCCGCGATCGCCGTCGTCGCGCTGGACCCGGCGGCCCGGCTCGACGAGTTCAACGACCCGCCCGCCCAGCCGGGGTCGAGCCGCGGCTTCGTGACGAGGCACCTCGCGAGCGCCGAGGGGAGCGGCCGCTACCAGTTCTGGGAGGCCGGCCTCGACGCCTTCCGGAGCGAGCCGCTGCGCGGCGTCGGCGCCGGCGGCTACGAGGCCTGGTGGGCGCAGCACGGCTCCCTGGCCTACTACATCCGCGACGCCCACTCGCTGTTCGTCGAGGTGCTGGCGGAGCTGGGCGTCCTCGGCCTGGTCGCGCTGCTCGTCTTCCTCGGCGTGCCGGCGGCGCGCGGAGTCCGGGCCCGGGCCGGCGATCCGCGCGCCGGGCCGGCCGCCGGGGCGCTGGCGGTGCTCGCCTGCGGCGTCGCGTCGGCGGCGATCGACTGGACGTGGGAGCTGCCCGCCGCGTTCGGGCCGCTCGTGGTGGCGGCCGCGGTGCTCGCGGGCCCGGCCCTAGCCCCCGCCGGGGAGGGGGGGCGGCCGCGATTCGGCGTCGGCGTCGCCGCGCTGGCGGTGGGCTGGCTCGCGATCGTCGCCTCGGCGATCGTCCTGGTAGCCGAGGTCAAGCTCTCCGACAGCCGGGCGGCGGTCCGCCGCGGCGACCTCGACGCCGCCGCGGACGACGCCCGCGCGGCGCGGGCGGTCGAGCCCTGGGCGGGCGCTCCCGACCTCCAGCTCGCCCTGGTCCTGGAGCGCGCCGGCGACGTCGGGGCGGCCCGGGCGGCGGTCCGCGACGCCGCGAGCCACGACGGCGGCGACTGGCGGGTCTGGCTCGTGGCCACGCGGCTGGCGGTGCGAGCCGGGGACGAGGCGGCCGCGAGGCGCGCGCTGCGGCGCGCGCGGGCGCTCCACCCGCGCTCCGAGCTGTTCCGCGCTCCTGCGCCCTAAGCACCGCAACCGCGACTAGACTCGCGCGTTCCGACCAGGAGGAGCGGAGCCGCTCGACGCGGCTCGGTGGCCAGTGCCAACTCAGGACGTCCTTCAACTCGATCTGGCCGAAGAGGGCGCTTCTCAGCCGTCCCCCCGCGGCGACCGCGGATTCTGGAAGGACGCGCTGCGCCGCCGCATGCTCGCCGGGGCCGACCTGATGGCGGTGCTGGCCGCCGCGGGCGTGATGGCGCTGGCCGAGAGCGAGGCCGCGGCCCTCTGGGTCGGCGCCGCGGCGCCCGCCTGGCTTGTCGTCGCGAAGCTGCGCGGCCTGTACGACCGCGACCACGTGCGGATCAGGCACCTGACGCTCGACGAGTCGTCCGCGCTGTTCCACTGGGCCGCGCTGTGCGCCTTCGGCACCGCGCTCCTGGTCGACCTGCTCACGGCTCCCAGCATCGGGGTGGGCGGGGCGCTCGTGATGGGGGCGGTCGCGTTCGCCGCCGCGTTCTGCTTCCGGGTGGCGGCGCGCGCCCTCTGGAGGCGGATCGTGCCGGCGGAGCGGGGCCTGATCCTCGGCTCGGTCGGGCTCGCCAAGGCCTTCGCGCGCCGTATCGACCTGTCCTCGGGGCACCACCTGACCTTCCTCGGGCACGTCGGGCTCGCGGGCGAGGACGGCGAGGGCGGCGTGCGGCTCGACGAGTGGGAGTCGCTGGTCGCCGCCTACGACGTGGAGCGGGTCATCGTCGCCCTCGAGGACCTGAACGAGGACACGCTCTCGCGCATCCTGTCCGGCTGCCGCTCGCACGGCGTGAAGCTGAGCGTCGCGCCGCCGATGCGCGCGATGCTCGGCACCGCGGTCGACCTCAACCACCTGGCCGAGCTGCCGCTGATCGAGTTCCGGACCTGGGACCCGTCGCGGTCGACGATGATGCTGAAGCGGACGATGGACGTGGTGGGCGCGTCGATCGCGCTCGCGCTGATGACCCCTCTGCTCGTCCTGATCGCGATCGCCGTGAAGCTCGACTCGCGCGGGCCGGTCCTCTTCCGCCAGCGCCGCGCGGGCCGCAACGGCGGGCCGTTCGAGATGCTCAAGTTCAGGACGATGGTCGTCGGCGCGGAGGCGCGCATCCACGAGGTGGTGGCCATCGACGAGCTGTCCGAGCCGGTCTTCAAGGTCCGGTCGGACCCGCGGGTGACGCGGGTCGGCGCGCTGCTGCGGCGGTCGAGCATGGACGAGCTGCCGCAGCTCATCAACGTCCTCCGCGGCGACATGAGCCTGGTCGGGCCGCGCCCCGAGGAGATCTGGCTCGTCGAGCGCTACCGCGAGGCGGACCGCTTCAGGCTCGAGATGCGGCCCGGGATGACGGGGCCGATGCAGGTCCACGGGCGGGGCGAGCTGACCTTCCAGGAGCGGATGTCGGTCGAGCGCGAGTACGTCGAGAACTACTCGCTGCGCAAGGACGTCAAGATCCTGCTCCAGACGTTCCAGGCGGTCGCGAGCGGCCGCGGGGCGTACTGAGCCCGGGCACGACGCGCTCGAGCACCGTCCGCCAGGCCTCCCTGTTCGCCTCGACCGTGAACCGGGCCGCGACCGCCTCGCGGCCCGCCGTCACGAGCCGCTCGCGCAGCCCCGGGTCCTCCCACAGCGCGACGATCGCGGCCGCGAGCGCCTCGGGGTCGTCGGGATCGACGAGGACGCCGTCGACCCCGTCGCGGACCACCTCCTCGAGGGCGCCGACGCGGCTCGCGACGACCGGCCGCGAGGCGACGAGCGCCTCCGCCGCCACGCGCCCGAACGACTCGGCGACCCGGGCGGGGTTCACGACCAGGTCCGCCGAGGCGTAGACGTCGGGGATCGACGCGGTCGCGCCGGCGAAGACGACCGCGTCCGCCACGCCGAGCTCCCCGGCTAGCGCGCGGAGCTCGGCGGCGTACTCGAGGTCGACGGGCCGGGGGTGGGGGGCGCCGACCAGCAGCAGCCGCGCCGCCGGAAGCCGGCGCCGCACGAGCCGCAGCGCCCGCAGGGCGACGTCCTGGCCGCGCCCCCGGCTCAGCGCGCCGACCACGGCGACGCACGGGTCCGCTCCCCGGACCCCGTACCGCTCGCGCCCCCGCTCGCGGTCGCCGTGCGCGTAAGAGCCGTCGATCGGCGGGTGGGCCACCGCCACCGGGATCCCCGCCCGCCGCGGGAACTGCGCCGCGACCGCGGGCGAGGGGCACACGATCCCGTCGGCCGACCGCGCCGTCAGCTCCGCGAGCAGCCGGCCGGCCGTCGGCGGGAGCCGCGACCCCTTCCACCCCTGGTCGTAGATCTCGGCGGCGTAGACGACGACCGGCACGCCCTCGAGGCGGGCCGCGACCGCCAGCGCCGGGAGGGTGGTGGTGATCGCCAGGACGAGGTCGGGCCGGCGGCGGCGGATCGCGCCCCTGAAACCCCTGACGTCCCGCGCGAGGCGCCGCGCGAGGCGCGCCGCCTCCGGCGGCCGGCGGGCGAAGGTGAGCGACTCGTGGCGGGCGACCGAGACCGGGCCGAGCGCGGCGTACTCGTCGGCGACCGCTCCGGGCTGCGGGACGATCGTCTCGACCGTCCCCCGCTCCGCGAGCCACGTCGCGATCGGCCGGACCGACGCAGCCGGACCGCCCACCCCCCCGAGGTGGAAGACGACGAGCGTGTGGACGCTCACGGGCGGCCCGTGCGGGCGGGTCGCGGCCGCAACGCCCTCAGCCCCGCACCGGCGCGCGCCGCGGCTGCCGCGAGGCCGATCGGACCCGTGCGTCGGAGTGGAGCCGCCAGACGCGCTGGCGAGCGAGCGCCGCGCGCATCCCCGCGACCGGGGCGAGCTCGACCGCCCGCCGCGCCGCGCCCGCCCGCCGGTAGCGGCGCCACTCGCGCAGGCCGCGGACGCGCCCCCGCGCCGGGGCGAGCGTCCGGTCGGTCGCGGCTGCGTAGGCCACGTACGCCGCGTCGTAGGCCGCCATCGCGAGCCCGTAGCGGAGGAGCAGCCGGCGGTCGGCGTTCTTGGCGAGGGTCCGCACGCGGTTGAGGCCAACGTGGAAGTACTTGAGCTCCGACCCGTGCCCGCCCGTCGCGCCGTGGTGGTGGACCACGACGGCGGCCGGCGCGTACACGCAGCGCCAGCCCGCCATGCGCGCGCGCCAGGCGAGGTCCACGTCGTCGAGGGCGAAGAAGAAGCTCTCGTCGATCCCGCCGACCTCGTCCAGCATCCGCCGGCGGTGGAGCGCGGCGCCGCCCGACGCGCCGAACACCTCGACCGGCTCGTCCTCGCTCTCGGTCACGGGCCGGCCCAGGAGCCGGTCGTGCGCGATCCCGAGGCGGTCGACGACGATCCCCGCCGAGTTCACCACGCCCGGGTCGTGCGCGAACCGCATCTGGGCGGCGACCGAGCCGATCCGCTCCGACCGCCGCGCCGCCGCGAGCATCGCGCCGACGGCGCCCGGCTCGACGACGACGTCGTTGTTGACCAGCGCGACCCACTCGCCGGTCGTCCGGCGGATGCCGTGCGCGGCGCCGCCCGCGAACCCAAGGTTCTCGGGGAGCGCGACGACCGTCGCCTCCGGCACCGACCGCCGCAGGGCGTCCGCCGAGCCGTCCCCGGACCCGTTGTCGACCGCCACGAGCTCCCACGGCTCGCCGAGGCGGTCGAGGTCGTCGCGCAGCGCGAGGAGGCAGCGGCGGGTCAGGTCCGGCTGGCGGTAGTTCACGACGACGGCGGACACGGACATCGCGGCTCATCGTACGCTGCACCCCGACCGTGGACGACGCCGCGCTGCTCGAGATCGTGATCGTGAACTCGGCCGGAGGGCGGGACCTGCTGCACGCCTGCCTGTCCTCGCTCGAGAGCCATCCGCCGGCCCGCGGCGGGTGCCGGGTCTGGGTGGTCGACAACGCGAGCCGCGACGGCGCGGTCGAGATGGTGCGCTCGGAGCACCCCGACGTCAGGCTCGTGGAGCTCGACGGGAACTACGGCTTCTGCGTCGCGAACAACGTGGCGCTGCGCCAGGTCGAGGCGCCCTACGTGCTCGTCCTGAACCCCGACACCGAGGTGTCGGAGGGGGCGCTCGACCACATGCTCTCCGTCATGGAGGAGCGGCCGGACGTCGGCATGGCCGGCTGCCGCCTGGTGATGCGCGACGGGACGTTCGACCACGCCGCCAAGCGCTCGTTCCCGACGCCGCTCGGCGCGCTCGCGCACTTCCTGCGGGTCGGCCGCTGGAGCCGCGCGCCGAGCTGGCTCCAGCAGTACCGCGCGCCCGACCTCGGCGAGCACGACCACGGCCCGGTCGACTCGCTGAACGGCGCGTTCATGCTGATCCGGCGCGAGGCGCTCGAGGACGTGGGGCTCCTGGACGAGGGCTACTGGCTCTACATGGACGACCTCGACTGGTGCTACCGCTTCCACCGCCGCGGCTGGGGCGTCTGGTACGACGGGCGCGTCTCGGTGCTGCACGTGAAGGGCGGCACGACGGTGACCGAGCGCCGCGGGGCGCGCCACCGCGCGATCCCGCAGACGATCGCCTTCCACCGCTCGATGGGCCGCTTCTACCGCAAGTTCTACGCCGGCCGGCGGCCGCTGCTCGACGTCGCGATCTACCTGGCGATCGGGGTGAAGACGGCGATCGCGGTCGCCCGCAGCGCGGTGGCGCGCCGCAGCCTCACCTGATCAGCGGCAGCGGCCCCGCGCGTCCTTCTTGCAGCCCTGGCGGCTCTTGGCGCTGGCGCGGTACGCGGAGTAGGCCGGCTTCTGGACGATCGAGGAGCCGTCGAGCTGCATCAGGCCCGAGTAGTCCCAGATGACGTTCCCCGAGAACGGCGAGGTGGCGAGGTACCAGTGGACGCGCTCGAGCCGCATCGCCTGCCTGAACCGCCGCCTGCTCAGCAGGGCGTACGCGTTCGACAGCCGCGAGGCGGCCCCGCGGTCGGTCGTGACGAAGTTCCTGTAGTAGGGGGTGTTCGCCCAGGAGGGCACCTCCGCGCGGCCCTCGGCGGCCGGCCAGGTCATCTCGGTCACCCAGATCGGCTTCTTCCGGTCGCCGTTGCGGTCGAGCGTGCTGCGGAAGCGCCTGACGATCGTCTCCGTGCTCCTCCAGTTGCCCGGGAACATGTGGACCGCCGCGACGTCGAAGTGGCCGCGGATCCCGGCGTGGCGGTAGAGGCCGGCGAGCGTCTCCCAGGCGAAGTTGGTCAGGCCGCCCAGCACGATCCTGGCGCCGGGGTCGACCTTGCGGGCCGCGCGGCGGGAGGCGCGCACGAGCGCGCCGTAGCGCTTCGCCTCGCTCGGGAGCCAGGGCCGGTCCTCGCGCCACCAGGCGTCGGTCAGCTCGGGCTCGTTCCAGACCTGCCAGTAGCGGACCGGGCTGCGACCCACCTCCGGCCGCTCGGACCAGAAGGTCCCGCCGGCGCCGTAGCGGCGCACCGCCTCGGCCAGGAACGCCGCGTAGTCGGAGGCGCGGGCCGGGGGGGACTGGAGGACGTCCGGGTACAGCTTCGCCCAGGCGGGCGGGGAGATCAGGGTCGGCATCAGGCTGATCCGCCGCACGGCGGCCGACTCCACGAGCCTGTCCATCCGGCCCCAGTCGATCGGGCCCCCGCGGGTGGGCTGGGCCGAGCTCCAGCTGAGGACCACGCGCGCCGACTCGACGCCGGCGGCCGCCAGCCGGTCCCAGACCCGGCCCTGGACCTCGTTCGGGGCCCGCTCGACCGTGCCGGCGTAGATCGCCCCGTAGAAGCCGCGCGGGACGCTCCGCTTCGCCGCGTCGGCCGGCGCGGCCGCGGGCCCCGCGGCCGCCGCGAGCGCGAGCGCGAGCACGACGAGGACGCGTCTCATGCGACCCCGATCTCGGTCACGGGGACCTCCTCCCAGCCCTCGTGCTCGAGGGAGGCCTGCCGACCGGTGTGCCGAATGCAGAGCGTGCCGATGAAGATCCCATTCGTTCGCTTCCGTAACACGGCATACCACATGGTCGATGCGTCGTCGGGTCCCTGAATTCGATGCCACGGCGACGGCGGCGGGTCGGCGCCGACCGCGACGCCGGCCTCCTCGAGCTGGCCGCGCGTCGCGACGGCCCCTCTGCTCGTGTCGATGAAGAACGCGCCCACCGGACGTGAGGTTACGGAGCCGTGGTCGCGCGCCCTCCGGTCCTTCGACGGATCGCTCCGCGCGCGCGGGATGGCCGAGAAGACGCGCCGCGCCTACGGCGCCGACCTCCAGCAGCTGGCCGAGTGGGCCGCGGCGTGCGACCTCGACCCGGCGGCGGTGGACCACCGCGCCCTGCGCCGGTTCGCAGGCGTGCTGTCGGAGCGCGGCCACTCGCGCTCGAGCGTGGCGCGCAAGCTCGCCGCCGTCCGCAGCTTCTACCGCCACCTGCTCGACCGCGGCGAGGTCGACGCGAGCCCGGCGGACCTCGTCTCGAGCCCGAAGCGCGACTCCTACCTGCCGCGCGTCCTGCGCGCCGACGAGGTCGCCGCGGTCCTCGACTCGATCCCCCAGGGCGACCCGCTCGCGATGCGCGACCGCGCGATGCTCGAGCTGGCGTACGCCGCCGGGCTGCGCGCGGAGGAGATCGTGCTGCTCGACGTCGCCGACATCGACCCCGACGGCGAGGAGCTGCGGGTGAGCGGGAAGGGCGGGCGCACGCGGGTCGTGCCCGCCGGCGAGCCGGCCTGGCGCGCCGTCGAGCGCTACGTGAGCCGCGGCCGGCCGCGGCTGGCGGACGGCGCTCGCGACGAGGCGGCCCTGTTCCTCTCGCGGACCGGCCGGAGGCTCCACACATCCGACGTTCGGCGGCGCCTGACCCTGTGCACTCGCCGTGCGGCGGCCGGCGCCGGCATCTCGCCGCATACGCTCCGGCACTCGTTCGCAACGCACCTCCTCGAGGGCGGGGCGGATCTGCGCTCGATCCAGGAGCTCCTGGGGCACGCCAGCATCAGCACGACCCAGACATACACTCGGGTAGAGTCGGGGCGCCTGCGGAGGGCGTACGCCAGGGCGCATCCACGCGCGTAGCCGGCGGGGACGAAGCGATGGCCATGGACACGAACGTCAAGGCGATCGAGCTCAAGGAGCTCTGGCGCCGCTACAAGGACACGGGCGACCAGCGCGCCCGGGAGCAGCTCGTGCTCGCGTTCTCGCCGCTGGTCAAGTACGTGGCGGGCCGGATGTCGACCGGCCTGCCGGCGCACGTCGAGGAGTCCGACCTGATCTCGTACGGGCTGCTCGGCCTGATCTCGGCGATCGAGCGCTTCGACCCCGGCCGCGAGATCAAGTTCGAGACGTTCGCGATGACCCGCATCAAGGGGTCGATCATCGACGAGCTGCGCTCGCTCGACTGGGTGCCGCGGTCGGTCCGAGCGAAGGCCCGCGAGATCGAGCGCGCCAACGCGAAGCTCGAGCACCAGCTCCACCGGGCGCCGACCGACCAGGAGGTCGCCGACGAGCTCGGGATGGAGCAGGACGACTACCAGGAGGCGCTGACCCGGATCTCCAACTCGTCGGTGATCGCGCTCGACGAGCTGTGGACGCTGTCGGACGCGTCCGGCGACCAGGTCTCGCTGCTCGACACGATCCAGGACCCGGACGCGGTCGACCCGGCGCACGCGATGGACGTGACCGAGACGAAGGACCGGCTCGCCGAGTCGATCGCCCGCCTGCCCGAGCGCGAGAAGCTCGTGGTCGCGCTCTACTACTACGAGAACCTGACGCTTCGCGAGATCGGCGAGGTGCTCGGCGTGACGGAGTCGAGGGTCTCCCAGCTGCACACCAAGGCCGTGCTGCGACTGAAGTCGGCGCTCCAGAGCGAGACCGCCGAGTAGCGGTAGGCTCCGGCCTCCAGCGAGGAAGGAGAGCCGCGATGCCGCAGGAGGCCGACAAGATCCGCAACGTGGCCTTGGTTGGCCACCGGGGCGGCGGGAAGACGTCCCTGAACGAGGCGATCCTCTTCCAGGCGGAGGCGGTCAACCGGCTCGGCTCGGTGGCAGACGGCACCACGGTCTCGGACTCGGCCCCGGACGAGAAGGCGCGGCAGATGTCGATCTCGTCGAGCCTGGCCTCGTTCCTCTGGCAGGACCGCAAGATCAACCTGATCGACACGCCGGGCGAGCCGAGCTTCGTCGCGGACGCGCTCGCGGCGCTGCGGGTGTCGGAGGGCGCGGTGTTCGTCGTGAACGCGGTGATGGGCGTCGAGGTGAACACCGACCGCCTCTGGCACCGCGCCGAGGAGCTCGGCCTCGCGCGCCTCGTCTTCATCAACATGCTCGACCGCGAGCGCGCGGACTTCTTCCGCAGCCTCGAGTCGCTCAAGTCCGCCTTCGGCCAGCACGTCGTGGCCACCGAGATCCCGATCGGGACCGAGCACGACACCCGCGGCGTGATCGACCTGATCGACATGAAGGCCTACGCCTACGACGGCGACGGGCGCGACAACTGCTCCGAGGTCCCGATCCCGGACGAGCTCCGGGCCCAGGCCGAGGAGTACCGCGAGAAGCTCATGGACGAGGTCGCGGAGAACTCGGACGAGCTGATGGAGCGCTACCTCGAGGGCGAGGAGATCTCGCACGAGGAGGTCGTCACCGTCCTGAAGTCCGGCGTCACCGAGGGCCGGCTGTTCCCGGTCACCTGCGGCGTGGCCACGCGCAACCTCGGCACGAACCGGCTCCTCGACGCGATCGTCGAGGACCTGCCCTCGCCGGTGATGAGGGGCGCCGTCGAGGCCGGCGACGAGGTGCTCGAGCCCGACCCCGCGAGGGACACGGTGGCGTTCGTCTTCAAGACGCTGGCCGACCCGTTCGCCGGCCGCATCAACCTGTTCCGCGTCTACCAGGGCACGGTCCGGGCGGACTCGCAGCTCGTCAACTGCCGCGCGCACGCCAAGGAGCGGATCGGGCAGCTGCTCGTCCCGCAGGGCAAGGAGATGGGGCACACCGAGGCGTTCGGGCCGGGCGACATCGGCGCGGTGGCCAAGCTGAAGGAGACGCACGCCGGCGACGTGCTCGGAGCCGAGGACCGCGAGGTCGCGCTCGCGATGCCCGCGCTGCCCTCGCCGGTGATGGCGTTCGCGATGGAGGCGAAGACGCGCGGCGACGAGGACAAGGTCTTCTCGGCGCTCCGCCGGCTCCAGGAGGAGGACCCGACGATCGACCTCCACCGCGACGCGCAGACCGGCGAGCAGATCGTCGCCGGGCTGTCGCAGATCCACGTCGAGGTCATCGTCGAGCGCCTGCGCGAGCGGTTCGGGGCGGAGGTGAGCCTGAAGCCGCCGCGGGTCCCGTACCAGGAGACGATCAAGGGCAGGGGGAAGGCCCAGGGCCGCTACAAGAAGCAGACCGGCGGCCGCGGCCAGTTCGGCGACTGCCACATCGAGATCGAGCCGCTGCCGCAGGGCGAGGGGTTCGTGTTCGAGAACGCCATCAAGGGCGGCGTGATCCCCACGAGCTTCATCCCGGCGGTCGAGAAGGGGATCGTCGAGGCGATGCAGAAGGGCATCGTGGCCGGCTACCCGGTGAAGGACGTGAAGGTCCGGCTCTACGACGGCTCGTACCACTCCGTCGACTCCTCGGAGATGGCGTTCAAGATGGCCGGGTCGATGGCGTTCCGGACGGCCGCCGAGCAGGCCGCCCCGACGCTGCTCGAGCCGATCATGACCGCCACGGTGAGCGTCCCCGAGGACTCGGTGGGCGACGTGATCGGCGACCTCAACTCGCGTCGCGGCCGCCCGCTCGGGATGGAGCCGAAGGGAGCGATGACCGAGGTCAAGGCCGAGGTGCCGATGGCGGAGCTGCTCGAGTACGCCCCCGTGCTGCGCTCGATCACCGGGGGCCAGGGCGACTACACGATGGAGTTCGCCCGCTACGAGGAGGTGCCGGGGCACCTGGCCCAGAAGGTGGTCGAGGCCGCGCGCCAGGAGGACGAGGCGGCCTGACGGGCACCGCATCCGCCCCCGTTAGCATCGGGCGGCCATGAGGAAGGAGCTTCGGCCGACCAACGAGGAGATCTCCTGCGACGTCTGCGGGCGGACGATCCTCAAGGGCGAGCGCGTGGAGCCGTACCTGGCCCCGGGCGGCCAGCGGATGCGGGTCTGCGACCTCTGCACCGACCGCGCGTACGCCGAGGGCTGGATCCGCGAGTCGGCGCACGGCGACACTCCGGCGGCGAGCCGCCGGAACGAGCCGCGGCGGTCGCTGCTCGGGCGGCTGCGGCGGCGGGCCGAGCCGGCGGGCCCGCCGGTCGAGGCGGCCGCCGGCGACGGCGGCGGAGCGGTCGAGCAGGCCCCCCCGCCGATCGAGGCCGAGCCGGTCCCCGAGCCCGCCGCCTTCGAGGCGCCGCCGTCGCGGCCCAAGGACCCGCGCCACGTGCGCGCGGTGCCGACCAACGCGCAGGTGAAGGTCGAGCGCGCGGTCGAGGTCTTCAACTCCTCCGAGCACCCGCGGACGATCGCGGGGATAGCGCGCAGCCTGGGGGAGCCGTGGGTCAACGCGACGCCGCTCGAGGACGCCCCCAGCGAGGTCTCGGTCGTCGTCGCCTGGGAGCTGTCCTGGTACCACTTCCGGATCGACCTCGGCGCCGAGCACGACCCGGTCGCGATCGTCGGCAAGGGGGAGGAGCTGGACGAGCTCGACGAGTGGGCGCGCGACTGGAACGCGACCGCCGGGCCCGACGGGACGATCGCCATCGGGATACGCTCGCAGGGATGATCTACTGCGTCATCCCGCAGGCCCTCGCGGACGAGCTCTACGAGCGGCTGACCGAGCACTACAAGGACGACCCGAACGTCGAGGTGATCGTCGACCGCCGCGAGGGCCCCGACCGGCGCAAGGCGGCCGGAGCCACCGGCCCCGACGAGCGGCGCCAGATCCGCGACCGCCGCCACCGCCGGATCCCCGGCACCTTCCCGCCGCTCCACGAGGGCGAGTAGCCGGCCGCCGCGGTTGGCCGACGGCGCCGACAGCGTGGTCGTGCACGTCGACGGCGGCGCGCGCGGCAACCCCGGGCCCGCCGCGGTCGCGGCCGTGGCCAGCTCGCCCGGCGGCGAGCCGCTCGGGGAGTCGAGCGCCTACATCGGCGAGGCCACCAACAACGTCGCCGAGTACCGGGCGGTCCTGCTCGGGCTCGAGCTGGCCCGCTCGCTCGGCGCCCGCACGGTCGAGGTCGTGAACGACTCCGAGCTGGTCGCCCGCCAGATCGGCGGCCAGTACAAGGTCAAGCACGCCGGCCTGCGGCCCCTGTACCTCGAGGCGATGTCGGCCCTGCGGCGCTTCGACCGCTGGTCGGTCCGCAACGTCCGCCGCGAGCACAACGAGCGGGCGGACGCGCTGGTGAACGAGGAGCTCGACCGGGCGGCCGGCTGAGCGACGCGGGACCGGGTCGCCGCCGAACGCGACGAGCCCGCCGGAGCGGGCTCGATCGAGGAGCGGATGATGGGATTCGAACCCACGACCTTCGCCATGGCAAGGCGACGCTCTAGCCAGCTGAGCTACATCCGCGGGCGGGGGCGAGTATAGCCTCGGACGGGACCCCGTCCGGCTTGAGTCCCAGGGTCCTCCCGGCCACCGGCTTCGAGCGCCGACGCGCCTGATATCAACCCCCGAGTGGAGGCGATCGACGCCAGGCGGGCCCTGCTGCGCGCCGCCATCGGCTCGCTGTGCGTCACGGCGGCGATCGCGATCGCGGCGCTGCTCGCGGGCGACCTCGACGAGACCTCGGGCCGCGTGCTCGCCACGACCGCGCTGATCTCCGGCTACAGCTTCCTGGCGCTGCCGGCGGCGATCCTGGCGGACCGGAGGGAGATGCGCGGGCTCGCGGTCGCCATCGCCGTGCTCTCGATCCTCGCCTTCCTGCTCTGGATGCACGAGCTCTGGATCCTCGACCTCTTCGAGGACGACGAGGACGAGTGGAAGGCGATCTTCGTGGCGACCGCGTTCGCCGCGGCGTGCGCGCAGACGGGGGCGGTGGTCGCCAGGTCGCGGCCCGGCGACCCGCCCTCCGTGGCGAACCTGGGGCGGGCGGGGATCGCGCTGGGGTTCGCCATCGCCGCGCTGGCGTCGGTCGCGGCCCTGAGCGAGATCGAGGACGACGGCCTCTACCGGCTGGTGGGCGTGCTGTCCGTGCTCAACGTGCTCGCGCTGGCGCTGCGCCCGCTGGTTAGGCGGGCCGCGACGGACGCGCCCGCGGCGGCGCCGCCTCGCGCAGCGCCGCCGCCGCCGGGCGCCGCGCACGCCGGCGGCGTGCACCGCTTCGCCTGCACGCTCGACCGCGCGGTCGGCCACGAGGCCGCTCGCGGGCTGCCCGGAGCGCTGTCGGAGGACGGCCGCACGCTCGCCGTCGAGCTGCCGGCCGAGACGTTCGCGGCGGCGGTCGGCGCGGCGATCGCGCGGATCGAGGACGGCTCCGGCGCCCGGGTGGTCCGGATCGAGCGCGGCGGCTGAGGGGTAGGCTGCGCCGATGGGACGGCCGCGGACGTTGCTCGTGGCGGCGGCGCTGGCGGCGCCGCTCTGTCTCGCGCAGGCGCCGGCGGCGCACGACGTCGCGGACCCCGGGGCGCCGGCGGGCACGACCGACCCGCTGCCGAAGGGCAGCGTCGCGCGGGTCTCGCCGCGGCTCGTCTCGAAGTCGTCGTACGAGCACTGGTATCGCGCCGCCGTGGCGACGGAGGGCAAGACGAGCCGGACGCGGGGAGAGGTCATGGAGTTCCTGATCTCGAGGATCTGGCTCGAGGAGGAGGCGCCCGAGCACGGCCAGACGGCGACGAAGGACGAGATCACCAAGTCCCTCGAGAAGCAGAAGCGGAGGGTGTTCGGCAGCGAGCGCGAGTACCGGGCGTTCCTGAAGCGGACCAAGCGGACGAACGGCGACATCCGCCTCCAGGTGAAGCTGAGCATCCTCTCGCGCCGGCTCGAGGCGCACGCGAGGTCCGCCGGGAAGACCGCCGCGGAGCGCAAGGAGGCGCTGAGGCGGTTCACCAAGGCGTTCCGGCGCAAGTGGCGGGCGCGGACCGTGTGCCACGAGAAGTTCACGACCGGCGAGTGCTCGCGATCGGTTCCCGTGGCCCCGTAGGCCCCGGCCGGCCCGGCTCGGCCCGCGCCTGACCCGGCCACCCCCGCCGCTACGCTTCGCGAAGCCAGTCCCGGCGCCGTGGCGGAGTGGTTACGCAGCGGCCTGCAAAGCCGCGTATACCGGTTCGATTCCGGTCGGCGCCTCTGTCTTCAACGGGGTCTGTGGGACCACGGACCTCAGGCGTACCTCCAGCCCGCGAGGCGCTTCCTGCTGTCTGATACGTGGAGGACACTCGGGCGGTGATGGCACCCATGGGTCGCGACAAGACCGCCGCTCTCCTGACGGACGACCCCGGTCTCGCCGAGGTAACGGAGAGTGAACGTGAGGCTCTCGCCGAGGTGGTCGGCAACCGCTTCTGGATCGTGCAGAACGTCCTGTGGGAAACGGAGGAGGCGGAGTCCTACGGGCGGATCGAGCGGGAGTACGCTGGCCGCGTCGTCGCTGGCGTCGACAGCGCATTGTCTCGCCTACGCGGGCTGTCGGAGGAAGCCATGCTGTATCGCGCAGGCCCGGCACCCCCTGAGGACGGCGTCATGCTCGGGTACGTGTTCGGAACGATCGATCCGGAGACGGCCGCAGCGGTTTCGCGCGCCGACGAGCTCTGGGAGGTTCATGTCCCCAGACGGACTCCCGTGCTTCTGCTCTCGCAAGTTGTCGCCGCGGCCAACCTCACTCCGTTCGAGGTCCTCGTTCCACGCCGCAGGCGCTTTATGCTCATCTCAATGGCGCGCCGTGATTCGCCCGGCCGGCTTCGTCTGGAAGTGACATGAGCACCGTTGAAGAGCGTATGCGCTGGCGGCCAGGCGATCCCTCCCCTCCTCTCGCACTGAGCGATGTCCTGGTGATGTTGAAGGTGGAGCGTCGGCCAGAGAACGAGCAGAGGCGAGCGATTGACGACGCATTACGCGAGGGGAGCCTTGGAGCGTCCTCTGTCGCTGCGCTCCGCTCCGCCGGTTGGATCGAAACGAAACGGATCGATAAGTCGCCGTCGCCTTCCGTCGCCGGGCGGTGGAAGTGGGCCGCACCCGCCGTCTTGTCGTTCGCTGTCTGCGTTACCGCCATTTGGGTGGAGGACTCGTCGAATCTACTGCGAGTGGTTGCAACCGCGCTGCTGGTGTTGACGCTCGCTATCACGCGCGATCCACGCACCGCGCGTCGGCGTTAGCTCAGTTGCGAGGCTTCGTCGCGCTTACCGATCACAGCTGGTACCGCTACCTCCAGGCGCGCCCGCACCTCGACGAAGTTAACTTCTGGCGTCCGAAGCCGGACGCGTTCGGAGCGATCCGACATGGTGAGCCCTTCTTCTTCAAGCTCAAGGCTCCGCGTCATGTCGTCTGCGGGTTCGGCCAGTTCGCGCGCTTCGAGAGACTGCCGCTCTGGATGGCGTGGGACGTCTTCGGTGAGGCGAACGGCGCGGCCACCGTAGATGAGTTCAAACGGCTCATCGCCGCGCTCTCGCCCACACCCTCCGAAGTCGACTTGGACACGCAGGTCGGATGCATCTCGATCGCGTTCCCGACGTTCTTCGCGCCGGACGAGTGGGTCGTCCAGCCCGCCGATTGGCCTCGAAGCACCATGCGTGGCCGCGTCTACGATCTCGACACCGGGCCGGGTAGGCGCCTCTGGGACGAGTGCGTGTCGAGAGCGGCTGCCGTGACGGCTGAATCATGGCTCGACGAAGGCGATCGCTACGGGCCTCCGCGCGTTGTCCGTGCCCGTCTCGGGCAGGGAAGCTTCCGTCTCGCGGTCCTTGACGCATACGACCGCGCGTGCGCCGTCACGACCGAGCACTCCTTGCCGGTGCTGGAAGCTGCACACATCAAGCCGTACTCGGACGGCGGATCGCACGAAGTCCGCAACGGGCTGCCGCTGAGGCGCGATCTCCACCGCCTCTTCGATCTGGGCTTCGTCACCGTCAAGCCCGATCGGAGGTTCACCGTGAGCGCCCATCTCAGGGAGGACTGGGCCAACGGGCGGACTTACTACCAGCTCGACGGCCAGACGATCGTGGAGCCGCGAGATCCGGTGGCCCGACCGGATCCCGAGCTCTTGGAATGGCACGGAGACACGGTCTTTCGCGGGTAGTTGCTCACCGCAGGTTCAAGCCTTCCACGCCAGCCCACCCCGATGCGCTGCGAGCATGCCCTATTCGGGACCTGCATCTCCCGGCCGCCGCCACTACCCAACCTCGGGCTCCCTGCTGCGTTGTGGAGGTAGCGCAGGCCGACAAAGGAGCAGGGAACCTCATGACAAGGAACATCACCATCGCTGCCGTCGCGTGCGGCTTGCTGGCGCTCCCCGCGTCGGCGCTCGCCGCCGACGAGCCGTCGCCCGACAACTTCAAGAACGCCGCGAAGTACTGCAAGGCGCTCAAGAAGGCCGCCGGCGAGGACAACTTCAAGGCGATGTTCGGCGGGAAGAAGAACGCCTACGGCAAGTGCGTGTCGAAGGCCGCCCGCCGCGACGCCAAGCAGGAGGACCAGGCGCACGCGTCCGCGGCCAAGCAGTGCAAGGCCGAGCAGGCGATGAGCGACGAGGACTTCAAGGCCGCCCACGGCGGCAAGACGTTCGCCGAGCTCTACGGCACCAACAAGAACGGCAAGAACGCCTACGGCAAGTGCGTCTCGCAGCACGCGAAGCAGGACAAGGCGGAGGCCGACGCCAAGGAGCAGGAGAACGTCTCCTCGGCGAAGGAGTGCCGCACCGAGCAGAAGGCGGACCCCGCCGCGTTCGCGCAGAAGTACGGCAAGAACGACAACGACCGCAACGCGTTCGGCAAGTGCGTCTCGCAGAAGTCGCACGAGCACGAGCAGGGCCAGCAGGGAGGCGGGGCCCAGTAAGCGCCCCCCAGGTGCGGCGGCTCGACCCCCTCGCGAGCCGCGTACTCGCGGAAGGGGCCCCAAGGATTGGGGCCCCTTTTGCGTTCCGGGGCCCTCAGCGCCGGTGCGGGCCGGCCCGGCGCGCCAGCGCGCGGAGCCGCCGGCCCGCGGCGCGCAGCGGCTCCGTCATGCGCCAGCTGCGGCTCGTCCGGTAGATCTCGTTCTCGGCGCTCAGCCGGACGACCTCGCGCGCCATCGAGGCGACGTTCTGGCGCGCGGCGGTCACCTCGCGCGGCTCGTCCGGCTCCGGACGCTCGAGCTCCTCGGCGGTCGCCTCGCCCGGCCGGCGGCGCATGACCACCGCGCTCTGCCCGTACAGCGGCGGCCGCCCGTCCGGGTGGCCCGGCGTCAGCTCGAGCACCTCGAACGCCCTGCCCCAGTGGGCGCGGATCCACCACTCCGAGTGGATGACGAACGGCCCGCCGCCGTCCCAGCTCGTGGCGGGCCGGAAGACGTTCATGCCGACCGCGTCCTCGCCGGCCGGCTCCTCGCCCCAGGCGGAGTGGCCGGGGCCGAAGACGGTCGCGATCAGGATCCCGCCGGGCGCGAGCACCCGGTGCAGCTCGGCGAGCCAGGCGCTCCACGAGTCGGTCAGGTGGGTGAAGACCGAGAACGCCCAGACGAGGTCGAAGTGGCCGTCGGGCACGTCGGGCAGCGGCGGTCGCTCGCCGGAGCGGACGACCCGGATCGGCAGCGAGCGGTTGGCCCTCAGCCAGTCGACGCTCTCCTCGTCGATCTCGGCGCCCCAGAGCTCCGCGCCGGTGTCGTCCGCCGCGGCGTGCGTGAGGATCCGGCCGGCGCCGCAGCCGAACTCGAGCGCGCGCCGGCCCTCGAGGGCGAAGCCGTCGGGCAGGAGCGAGCGGACGAGGTCCCAGTGCTCGCGCCCGCGCCGCTCGTAGACCTCGAGCGGGTCCTCGTGGTCGAGCGCCCAACCGACGCGACGGATCAGCCTCTCCGGCGGCCGCACGGCTCGATTCTCCCCGAACCGCGTTGACGAGTCGGCGTCAGGCCCTTGCGTCTAGGGCGCCCGCAGCGACAGCCCGGCGACCGGCTCGAAGTCCCGCCGGTTGCGCGTGACGAGCGTGAGCCGGTGGACCAGCGCGGTGGCCGCGATCAGGGCGTCCGGCGTGCGGACCCGGGTCTCGCGCCGGATTCGCCCACCGAGCTCGGCGACGGGACGATCGACCGGCAGCTCCCTCAACGGGGCAAGCAGACGCCGCACCGGCTCCTCCTCGTCGCCGCTCCCCGCGAACAGCTCGCAGCGCGTGACGGTCGAGTAGCAGAGCGAGTCGCTGCCGGCACGCAGCTCGCGCGCGCCGCGCAGGTGGTCGACGAAGACGTCCGTGTCGATCAGGAGGTCAGCGATCGTCCCACTCGTCCCGTAGCGGCGGTTGGATGTCCGGGAGCACGCCGAAGGTCTCCTCGAGGGCGGCGGTCGGGTCACTCGAGTCGGCGGCGAGATATGCGTCGACCGCGTCCCGCACGAGCTGTGCCAGCGTCTTGCCGTCGCGGTGGGTGAGGGCGTCGAGCCGCTCGCGCTGGTCGGCCGTGAGGTAGATCTGGGTGCGCGTGGCGGCCATGTATACAGCGCAGTATACAGCGTCTGTTTGCCGGCCCCGGCCTCAGGTCGGGGGGTCGCTCACCCGCTCCGGCCGGGCGTCCAGGCGCCCCTCGAGCCGCTCGAGCCGCGTGGCGATCTCGTCGAGCCGCGCGATCGTCTCGTGCCTCTCCTGCGACTCGTGGGCCACGAAGCGCTGCGCGATCGCGCCGGTGAGCAGCGCGACGAAGCCGATCCCCGCGAACATCACCAGCATCGCGATGGCGCGGCCGACGTCCGTGTGGGGCTCGAGGTCACCGTAGCCGACGGTAGTGACCGTCGTGACCGCCCACCAGACCCCGTCCCAGGCGTCGCGGCCGTCCTCGACCTCGGCGAAGGCCACGCCGCCGAACACGATCACCATCAGGGTCGCCGTAGATGCGTAGCGCACGCCCTCGAGCGACACGACCCAGCGGAGCAGCCGGCCGAGTCGGATCAACCGCAGCAGGCGCACCAGCCGGAGTGCCCGGGCGCCCTGCAGGGCGCCGGGTACGACGGGCGGCGTGAGCACCACGATCGCGACCTCGAGCGGGTGCTCGCGCAGCCAGCGCCGGCGATCGGGAGCCACCCAGACGAGGACGACCAGCTCGACCGCGAAGGCGAGCCAGATCAGGCAGTTGACGGGGAGGGCCACGTCGCCGGCCCACTCGGCGTCGGCGGCGTCGAGCACGACGGCCGGGATGACGAGCGCCGCGGCGACGAGCATCGGCCGCTCGAATGCTCGCTCCAGTTGCTCCGCCCGCTCGGGCGGCCTCCTCGACGCTCGCCGTCCCACAGCGGCGCAGTCTGATGCAGACGCGCCGAGCGCTCAAGGGCCGCGGCGAACGGGGTCGGAGCCGTGACCGCCTCGGGGTACGATGCGTCCGTGCGCTACGTCGTCACCGGCGGCTCGGGCTACATCGGCACGCGACTGGTCGAGCGGCTGGCCGCCCGCGAGGACACCGAGCGGATCGCGATCGCCGACCTGCGCCCGCCCGCGTCGCACCGGCCGAAGGTGACGTTCAGCCGGCTCGACGTCCGCGACCTCGGCGGCGCGCGGCGGCTGCTGGAGGCCGAGCGGCCGGACGCGCTCGTGCACCTCGCGTTCGTCCTCAACCCGATCCACGACGAGGCCGCGATGTACGACGTCGACGTGGGCGGCACCCACAACGTGCTCCAGGCGGCGTCCGAGGCCGGGACCGGGCAGGTGCTCGTCACCTCGTCCGCCACCGCCTACGGCGCGTTCCCGGACAACCCGGTCCCGATCGCCGAGGACTGGCCGGTGCGCGGCGTCGCCACGTTCTCCTACGCGCGCGACAAGACCGAGGCCGACCGCGTCTGCCAGCTCTGGGCGTGCCGCCACCCCGACCGCGTCACGACCATCGTCCGCCCGTGCATCGTGTTCGGGCCGGGCGTCGACAACTACATCGTGCGCGCCTGGACGGCGCTGCCGTTCAGCCCCGACTTCGGGCTGCCGCCCCAGCCGCTCCAGTTCGTGCACGAGGACGACCTGGTCGACGCGCTCGAGCGGCTGATCGTCGGCCGCCACGACGGGGCGTTCAACGTGGCGGGCGACGGATCGCTGCTCACGACGGAGTGCGCCGAGATCGCCGGCCTCAAGAGCCGCCGCGTCCCGCTCGGCCTCTACCGGCGGCTGGCCGCGACGATGTGGCGGCTGCACCGCGCCGAGTCGCCCCCCGGCAACCTCGAGTTCCTGATCCACCCGTGGGTCGTCTCCACCGACAAGCTGAAGGAGACGACCGGCTGGACGCCCCGGCACACGAGCCGCGAGACGTTCGAGCAGACCGTGCGGGCGCGCCGTGAGGCGCCGGGCGCGGGGGCGCACGAGCGGACCGAGCTGGCCGCCCCCGTGGGCGCCTGACCGAGGGCCCGCGCGGGCGCCGACCGAGCCGCCGCCTGGCGCTATGCTCGCGCCCGCGGGCCGTTAGCTCAGTTGGCTAGAGCGCCAGCTCGACAAGCTGGAGGTCGCTGGTTCGAGCCCAGCACGGCCCATCGCCCGCCGCTCCCGACCGGTCCGTCTCGGACAATCGGGCGGTGCCCCGACTCTCCGCGTTCTACGGCATCGTGATCTGGATGTACCGACCGGACCATCCGCCGCCGCACTTCCACGCGCGCTACGGCGAGCACCTGGCACGGGTAGAGCTCGGGACCCTGCGCGTTCTGAGCGGGTCGCTTCCGCCCCGTGAGCTGAGGCTGGTCCGGGAATGGGCGCGACTCCACTCTGGCGAGCTCGCGGACAACTGGGAGCGGGCGCAGGCTCTCGAGCCGCTCGTTCCAATCGACCCATTGGCCTAGCATTGGGCACGTGCTACGCGTGACCGATGCGGAGCCGCTGGACGGCCACCGACTGCGCGTGACCTTCAACGACGGTCGCGTGCGGGACGTCGATTGCTCGTTCCTCCTGCACGGCAGCCTCGGCGAGCCCCTCCGCGACCCCGAGTACTTTCGACGGGTCGGGGTCGACGAGGAGGCGCGCACCGTCGTCTGGCCGAACGGCCTCGACCCGGCGCCCGAGCTGCTCTACGGCGATCGCGAGCCTCCGCCCGCCGCCAGGTCGCGGTCCCAGACGGCGCCGGCGTAGCGCTACCCGGGGCGCTCGGCGCCTTCGCGCGCTCCACCTTCGGGCCGCTCGTGCCGATAACGGCCGCTATGCAGGAGCCCTCCACTCCCAGCGGCATGCTCGAGGCCGTTCCCGGCGCCGGTGCGTCGCGCGAGCGGGTCGCGCTGGCCGCGTTCGTCGTAACCGCCGTGGTGGCCACGGTCAGCTGGCTCGCCCTGCTCGGCTGGCTGGTGCTGGTCGGGCTGCGCGCCGTCGGCGTCTAGAGCCATTTACGAAAAAATCCCCAGCCCGCCTAGAGCGGGGTTGCGGGGACGGGACTTCGGGTGTACCTCGCGGTTCGTGAGCGGCCTACCACAATCATTCGCGCTCTCGCAGTCGGCGTGCGACTTCGCGAAGGTCGGCCGGCAACTGCTCGACGGCGGCGTAGTCCTGTGGCTTCGCGAATTGATCGCGCACCGAAGGAGCGACAACGCCGTACTCGACCGCTTTCTCAAAGAGAGGTAGGACGCGAGGCCAGACCGTTAGCGCGTACTGCGCTCGCGTGACTGACTCGGAGTAGTCCGCTGCGTCGCGACGAATTTCCTCTATGTCGGCCTGCTCCCTGCTTCTTCTTTGGCTTTGACCATCGCCTCGACGTTCTGGGCCTCGATCCCAGGGCGGTCCCGGGCGCGATCAGCGAGGTAGTTAGCGAGCAAGCCTGCAACCGAGTCAAAGTCGTTAGCGAGGTCGCGCCGGTCATTCCGCCACGGCAGGCGGTCGTCAGCGGGCGGATCTCGCAAGGTTTCACTTGGTTGGTCGGTGTCAGGTTCAACGCCGCTTTCCCTCAGGAGGCGCCGACCAATGGCCTCTACTTCTGCCGTGCCATTCCCGACCGTCAGGTTCGTGACATTGACTTCAACATCCAGGAGTCGTCGCTGCCGCAATCCGAGTGCGTCCGCAGCCTGAAGGTCGTCTAACAGCTCGTGCCATTCCCCTCCGCGATGCTCGCGGAAGTAGTCCACGCCGAGTTGAGCGTCGCGCTCAGCCTGACGAGCAATACGGATCGCCCGTCGTCCAAGCTCGATCTTGGAGGCCGCACCCGCATCGACGCGAGTCGCTTCGCGGTCGTACACCAGTGGGATTCGTCGCAGCCAGCGCGGAAAATGCTTCGGAAGTGCGTCCGACGTCAACAACCAATAGAGGGCCGCCAACAGCGTCACGCCAGCCACGATGTATTTGCCGACGTCGCCGCCAGCCGCGAGACCGACGAGAGCGGCGACCCCGAGCGCAACAATTGTCCCTGCGACTTTGCGGGCCGGGTGCTCCGACACAGATGGCAGTCTAAGCGCCGTTTCCCGCTCTGCGCTGCGGTTTTTCCGTCCGACGCAGGGTGTAGGTCGGACCTGAAATCAGGCAAAAAGCGGCTCCTGCGAGGCGGCAACTCCCCGGGGCCTGCACGCCTCCGCCGGCCGCGCCGGCCCCTCGATTAAGGTGTCGTCGCATGACCAGCGGCTTCCCGCGCATGGTCGCCCTCGGCTACGGCAAGTTCGTCCGTGCGGACCGCGTCTTCGCGGTCGTGCCGATCGAGTCGGGCGACCGCGGCGACGGCCGGCGCACCTACGTCCACGTCGACGGCGTGGCCGAGCCGCTCGTCGCCTCGCGCTCGGAGAAGGCGATCCTCGCCGACCTCGACCAGGCGCTCACCGAGGCCGCCGGCATACCGCGCGCCTCGCGGCGCCAGGGGCCGGGGGAGGTCCCGCCCTAGGCAGCCCGAGCCCTGGCCCGTCCGGGCCCGGCGATCGGCGTACCCCACCGTGCTGGCAGTCCTCTACGACATACACGGCAACCTCCCGGCGCTCGACGCGGTGCTCGAGGACGCCCGCGCGGCCGGCGCGCGGCGCTACCTGCTCGGCGGCGACTACGCGCTGTTCGGCCCTAACCCCGCGGAGACCGTCGAGCGGCTCCGCTCGCTCGAGCCGGTGCGCTGGATCCGGGGCAACGGCGAGCGCTGGACGGCGAGCCCGAGCGATGCGCCCGACGACGAGACGGTCCAGGGAGCCATCCGGGCCTGCCGCGAGGCGCTCGGCCAGGCGGTCGTCGACGAGCTCGCCACCCTGCCCGAGTCGCAGACCGAGGCGGACACGCGGTTCGTCCACGGGTCCCCGCCGTCCGACGTCCGCAGCTTCCTGCCCGAGCCGGCCGACGACGAGGGGGAGCTGCTCGCCGGCGTGGCCGAGGGCCGGCTCGTCTTCGGCCACACCCACCTCCAGTTCCGCCGCCGCGCCCCGGGCGGGATCGAGCTCGTGAACCCCGGCAGCGTCGGCATGCCGTTCGACGGCGACCCGCGGGCCGGCTGGGCGCTGCTCAGCGAGGACGGCGACATCGAGCTGCGCCGCGTCCCGTACGACCACGAGGCGAGCGCCGCCGCCGTCAGGGAGCGGTTCCCGGGCTTCGGCGAGACGGTCGCCCGCCGCATCGAGCGCTCCGCGTTCGTGTCCTGACCCCGCTCCGGCCGGGCCGGCTCCGACCGCCGCTCGCTCTACACTGCCGCAGTCACGGTCGCGCTCGCCGCACGCGGCCGGGGCAGACGAAGAGAAGACCGCCCCCCGGACGAGGAGCGACCCATGCCGCGCCTGTCACAGGTGCTCGTGCCCAAGGACCGTCAGTACTTCGACCTGTTCGAGGAGGCCGCCGGGAACATCGTCCGCGCCGCGACCCTGCTCGACGAGCTCCTGCGCAACTACCCCGACCGCCGCGACGAGCTGACCCGGGACATCCTCATCTGCGAGCAGGAGGGCGACCGGATCACGCACGACATCATCCACCGGCTCAACGAGACCTTCGTCACGCCGATCGACCGCGAGGACATCCTCGCGCTGGCCTCCGGGCTCGACGACATCGTCGACTACATCGAGGAGGCCGCCGACTACCTCGGGCTCTACAAGATCGAGGCGCCGATGGAGCAGGCCCAGGAGCTCGCGCACGTGGCGCTCCAGTGCGGCCGGCAGATCGCGGAGGCGATGCCGCGCCTGCGGGCGTTCGACGACATCTCGCACTTCACGGTCGAGATCAACCGGCTCGAGAACGACGGCGACCGCATCACGCGCGCGGCGATGGCCTCGCTGTTCGACAACGGCATCGACCCGATGGTCGTGATCCGCTGGAAGGACATCTACGAGCGGCTCGAGAACGCGATCGACGCGTCCGAGAGCGTGGCGAACATCCTCGAGGGCATCGCGATCAAGAACGCCTGACGGTGCACAGCGACCTGCTCCTCGTGGTCGTCGTCGCGACCGCGCTCGCCTTCGACTTCACGAACGGCTTCCACGACACGGCGAACGTCGTGGCCACCTCGATCTCCACGCGCGCGCTGCCTCCGAACGTGGCGATCGGGCTGGCGGCGATCCTCAACTTCGTCGGCGCGTTCGTGTCGCTGGAGGTGGCGGCGACGGTCGGCAAGGGGATCGTCGAGGCCGACGCGATCACGCTCCAGATCGTCTTCGCCGCACTGATCGGGGCGATCGTCTGGAACCTGATCACGTGGTACTTCGGCCTGCCGTCGAGCTCGTCGCACGCGCTGATAGGCGGCGTGGTCGGCGCGGCGTTCGTGGCCGAGGGCGGCGACGCGGTGATCGGCGACGGCCTGATCGGGAAGGTCGCCGTGCCGGCCCTGGTGGCGCCCACGCTCGCGTTCCTCGTCGCCGGGCTGGCGATCATCGTCTGCTACCGGGTGGTGGGCCGGCTGCGGCCGGGGCCGGTGAGCGCCGGGTTCCGTGCGGGCCAGATCGTCTCCGGCGGCATGCTCGCCCTCGCTCACGGCACGAACGACGCGCAGAAGACGATGGGGATCATCGTTCTGGCGCTGATCGCGCACGGGGACATCGCGGCCGACGACTTCCACGTGCCGGGATGGGTCGTGGCCTCCGCCGCCACGGCGATCGCGCTCGGGACGTACGCCGGCGGCTGGCGGATCATCCGGACGATGGGCACGCGGATCATCAAGATGGACACCGCCCAGGGGTTCGCCGCGCAGGGCGGCGGCGCGGCGGTGATCCTCGCCGCCTCGCACGCCGGGTTCCCCCTGTCGACGACGCACACGATCTCCGGCGCGGTGATGGGCGCGGGGGCGGCCAAGCGGCTGTCCGCCGTCCGCTGGGGCGTGGCGGGCAACATCGTGATCGCGTGGCTCCTCACGCTCCCGGCCTCGGCCGCGATCGGCGGGCTGGTCTACGGCGCCGTCCGGATCTTCGGCGCGGACAGCGCGGTCGGGCCGATCGTCGTCGCGGTGCTGATCCTGCTCGGGATGGGCTACGCGTTCGTCCGGCGCCTGCGCCGCGGGTCGCCGATCACGGCGGCCGGGACCTGATGATCGCCGGGAAGGTCGTCGAGTGGGACCAGCTGCTGGAGGTGGCCTACTCGGCCCTGGCGGCCGGCATCGGCGTGGCCCTGGCGTTCTCGATCGCGGTCGCGGGCGCCACGCGGCTCGCCGACGAGGCCCGCGAGGGAGCCACCGTGCGGGCCGTGATGTTCGGCGTGATGGCGTTCGCCGGGCTCGCCGTCTGCGTGGCGGCGATCGTCTTCGGGATCGTCGTCATGACCGCGAAGGACTGACGGCCGCGACCAGCCGCTCCAGGTCGTCCTCGGTCGACCAGGCGCCGACCGACGCGCGCAGCAGCCCCCGGCCCGGCAGGTCGCGGATCACGACGCCGTCGCCGGCGAGCCGCACGACCGTGTCGCGCGTGTCCTCCGCGCGCCAGGCGACCAGCGTCGTGCGATCGCGGGGGACGACCTCGTGCCCGCGCTCGGCCAGCGCCTCGGCGAGCAGGCCCGCGAGCGCCGGTCCGCGCTCCGTCACCCACTCCCAGCCGGCCTCGCCGAGCACGTCGAGCGACGCGAGCGACCAGGCGAGCAGCGGCGCCGACTGGCCGAGGTCGAACCGCTGCGCGCCGTCGCGCGGCGGGAGCTCCGACGGGCGGTGGAGGTCGGACAGCGACCACAGGCTCGGCCACGCCGGGATGAGCGACTCGGCCAGGTCGCGCCGGACGTACAGGCAGCCGGTCCCCTCCGGGCCGCACAGCCACTTCTGGCCGGCCGCGCCGTAGAAGTCGCAGCCGAGCTCGCGGACCGAGAAGTCGACCGCTCCGAGCCCCTGCGCGCCGTCGAGCAGGACCAGCGCGTCGGCGGCGGCGAGCGCGGCGGCGTCCACGACCCGACCGCTGATCCACGACACGTGCGAGCACGCGACCAGCCTGGTCCGCGGGCCGACCTCGCCGGCGATCTCGGCGAACGGCGCCGTCCGGACCTCGAACCCGCGCCTGCGCCGGGCCGCCTCGAGCGGCGCCAGGAGACCGCCGTGCTCCTCGTCGCTCGTCAGCACCTCGTCGCCGGGGCCGAGGTCGACGAGCGCGAGGGCGGTCGCCATGCCGTCGGTGGTCGACCGCGTCAGCGCCACCTCCTCGACGTCGCAGCCGAGCCGCGCGGCGATCCGCTCCCGCACGGCGCTCGCTAGCTCGACGATGCGCTCGAAGTGCGGCCACCCGGCCCGGCTCTCGACCGTCTCGCGCTCGACCTCGCGCGCCGCGGCGCCGGCCGCGCGGCGCGGAACCGGCCCGTTCGTCCCCGCGTTCAGGTACGCGAGCCGCCGGACCACCGGAAACCCGGCCCGGAACGTCCCAGTGTCCACGGCCGGCGATCCTACGCGGCGCCGCGCGCCGGCGGCCTCCTCGGCTCACTATCGTCCCCGCCGTGATCGTCGAGCGCTCGATGCACCCGGACTTCCTGTCGAACTCCTACCTCGTGGCCGACGAGCCGGGCGGGCACGGGGTGGTCGTCGACGCCGGGGCCGATCCCGAGCCGCTCCTCGCGAAGGTCGAGGAGCTCGACCTGACCGTGCCGTACCTCCTGCTCACCCACCACCACTTCGACCACGTCTCCGAGAACCACGTCTGGAAGGAGCGGCTCGGCGTGGAGATCCGCGCCCATCCGCTGGAGGCGGAGCGGCTAATGGACGTCGACCGGTCGATCGAGCCGGGCGAGGTGGTCGAGGTCGGCGGCCTGCGGATCGACGGCCTGCACACGCCGGGCCACACGGACGGGATGCTCGCGTTCCGCGTGAACGACGCCGAGGTCCTCACCGGCGATACGCTGTTCAAGGGCTCGGTCGGCGGCGTGCGCGCGCCGGGGTCGACCACGTTCGCCGATCTCAAGACCTCGATCATGGACGTCCTGATGAAGCTGCCGCCCGAGACGGTCGTCCGCCCGGGCCACACCGACCCGACCATGATCGGCGAGGAGTGGGAGCAGAACGCGTTCGTGCGCGTGTGGCGAGGGCTCGACGACGAGTCCGAGGACCGCTGCAAGGTGGGGGAGGAGTCGGCGACGCTGGTGCTGTTCGCGCCCGACTACGACGGCGGCCACAAGGCCTGGGTCCGCTGGGACGACTCCGGCCGGGACGACATCGTGCCCGGCAGCCAGGTCGAGCGCGAGTAGCCGCGGGCGCGGGTCAGGCGCCGCGCCAGCCGACGGCGCGCATCGCGCCGCGAAGCTCGGACTCGAGCCCGACGACCACGAGCGCCACGGCCACCGTGAGCACGACGGCCTGGGCCAGGTGCCGCCTCGCGAGCGCGAACGGCAGCACGGCGCCGGCGGCCAGCTCGCCCGCCAGCATGAGCCGCGCGCCGTGCGAGTGCCACGCGCCCATGAGGAGCATCGCCTCGCCGGCGAGCGCCCCGGCCAGCACCGCGACGCCGAGCGGGGCGCCGCCGCGCCGCCACGCGTCGCCGGCCCACCCGAGCACCGCGCCCACGCCGACCCCGCCGAGCGCCCAGGCCACGCCGACCACCACGCCGTAGCGGAGGTCGACCAGCCCGGACACGAAGTGGAACAGCACGTAGTAGGTGCCGACGCCGACGACGATCGCGACGGCGCCGCCGGCCGCGGCGCGGACCCGGTCGCCCGCGAGCGCCCCGACGCCGAACGCGCCGACCAGCCAGACGCCGGCCGCCGCGGAGGTCCATTGGAGCAGCCTGGGGCCGTGGTCCGCCGCCCAGCCGAAGCCGCCGACGGCGATCCCGGCGGCGATCGAGAGGGCCGCGACAGCCGGCCATCCGAGAGGACGACGCAAGGCCACGGGCACATGATGACGCCGCCGCCGCGCGGCCGGTACCGTCGGCGGCGTGACCGACCTCCCCCTGACGGGCGGCTGCCTGTGCGGCGGCGTGCGGTTCGAGGTGACCGAGCCGCCTGTCGCGGCCGGCTACTGCCACTGCACCCGCTGCCAGCGCCGGACCGGGACGGCGTCGTCGGCGCAGGCGCGGGTGGCGCCCGGGTCGCTGTGCGTCGTGGCCGGCGAGGAGCTCCTGCGCGACCACGAGCCCTCCGATGGCTTCGCGAAGGTCTTCTGCTCCCGCTGCGGCTCGGCGATGTGGAGCCGCGACCCGGCCGACCCGGACACGATCGCCGTCCGCCTCGGCACCTTCGACGCCGACCCCGGCATCAGGCCGAGCTACCGCCAGTACGTCGCCTACGCCGCCCCCTGGGAGCCGATCCCGGACGACGGCCTGCCACGCTTCTCCGAGAGTCGCGTGGCGGGCGCGCCGCCCGACCGGTAGGACGACGGGCGCGAACGCCGGAGCCCGTCCGCCGCAGCCGCCCACGCGCGTGGACGGAGCCGCTGCTCGCGGGTGGCGGGCGGAGCCCCTCCGGATGCGGTCGCTGCTGCCGACCGCAGGCCGGAGGGGCGAAGCCCAGACAGGACCCGCGCCGCAAGCGCCGGGCCCTGCGCAGTTGAGACGACCCTAGAGGCGGCTACGACCCGCAGACGGGCCAGGGAGCCGACCCGCTGCGCGCGTAGAGAGCGGCCGCGCGCCGGTCCTGCTCCGCCTCCGACGCCGCGGCCGGATCGCCCGACCCGCCGACGGAGGCCCAGGTGCCGTAGTCGAACTGGTACTTCCCGCGGTACGCGCCGCCGCCGCCGACCGCGTGCGGGTCGCCGCCCGACTCGCAGGCCGCGATGGCCTGGAGGGCCGGCGAGGCTGCGCCGCCGCCCTGCGCGGAGCCGCCGCCGGCCGCGCGGAGCCGGCGCTGGCGGCGCCGCTCCTTCGCGCGCTCGCGGCGCTCGGCGAGCTCGCGGCGGACCGCGTGGCCCTTCACGTGCGCCTCGGCGAGGCGCTCGTCCGCGCGCGGCGTCGTGCCGGTCACGGTGACGTCGTCGTCGGCGGCCAGGGCCACGGCCGGGATCGCGGCGGCCGCGCATGCAAGGGACACGAGCAGCTTCCTCATGAAGCAGCACCTCCCGGAAGGGGGTCGGGTTCGCGTGTGCGTCTCGGCCGCGCGCGCCCGTCCCGAGGCGGCGGCCAAACGGGATCGACGGGGCGCGAGGGCCCGCTGGATCGATCCGGCCTACGCATCCGAAGGTACCCCGGTCGAACGTATGTTCCGTGCGGCCGGTCACAGTGGGACGGATCGCCCAGCGGCCGGATGGGACCCGGCGGTCCGCCCCGTCCGGCCGCTAACTTCCAGCGCGATGCAGGTCACGCTCCCCGACGGCAGCGCGCTCGAGCTCGAGGACGGCGCCACCGGCGCCGACGCGGCGCGCGCGATCGGGGAGGGCCTGGCCCGCGCCGCCCTCGGCATACGCGTCCACCGCGACGGCGGCGGCCCGGGCCTCCAGGACCTCGCCGTCCCGCTCAGCGACGGCGACCGGATCGAGATCGTCACCCCGAAGAGCGACGAGGGCCCCGGCGGCGGCCCGCTGTGGCTCGTCCGCCACGACGCCGCCCACGTCCTGGCGACCGCGGTGCTCGAGCTCTACCCCGGCACGAAGGTCTCGATCGGCCCGCCGATCGAGGACGGCTTCTACTACGACTTCGAGTTCCCCGAGGACGTGAAGGTGGGGGAGGAGGACCTGCCGCGGATCGAGGAGGCGATGCGCCGCCACGTCGACGCCGACGAGCCGTTCGAGCGCAGCGAGCTCCGCGTCCCGGCGGCGCTCGAGCGGTTCCGCGACGAGGGCCAGGACTACAAGGTCGAGCTGATCGAGGACCTCGAGCGCGACGAGGGCGTGCAGACCGTCTCGCTCTACCGCAACGGCCCGTTCACCGACCTGTGCCGCGGCCCGCACGGGCCGAGCACCAAGCGGATCAAGGCGTTCAAGCTGACCTCGGTCGCCGGCGCCTACTGGCGCGGCGACGAGAACCGCCAGATGCTCACGCGCATCTACGGCACGGCGTTCCTCTCTAAGGACGACCTCGCGGCGCACCTCGAGCGCCTGGAGCAGGCCCGCGCCCGCGATCACCGCAAGCTGGGCCGGGAGCTCGGGCTGTTCCTCCTGTCGGACCTATCGCCCGGGTCGCCGTTCTGGCAGCCGGCCGGCACGGTCGTGTGGAACGAGCTGACCGACCTCTGGCGCACCGAGAACGCGCGGCGCGGCTACCGCGAGGTGCGCACGCCGATCCTGACCGACGTCGAGCTGTGGAAGCAGTCGGGTCACTGGGACAAGTACCGCGACAACATGTACTTCACCGAGGTCGAGAAGCGGGCGATGGGCCTGAAGCCGATGAACTGCCCGGCGCACATCCAGCTCTACAGGGACGAGCGCCGCTCCTACCGCGACCTGCCGATCCGCTTCTCGGAGCAGGGCCTCGTCCACCGCCACGAGCCGAGCGGCACGCTCCACGGGCTGCTCCGCGTCCGCAGCATCACCCAGGACGACGCCCACATCTTCTGCACCGAGGACCAGATCGAGCAGGAGGTCGTCGACTGCCTCGACTTCGGGTTCTTCCTCTACGACGTCTTCGGCTTCCAGCCGCGGCTCGAGCTCTCGACCCGGCCCGAGCAGCGGATCGGCAGCGACGAGACGTGGGACCGCGCCGAGGCGGCGCTCGAGTCGGCGCTGCGCGCCCGCGGCCTCGAGTTCGAGCTGAACGAGGGCGACGGCGCGTTCTACGGGCCGAAGATCGACCTCCACATGACCGACTCGCTCGGACGCTCGTGGCAGCTCGGCACGGTCCAGCTCGACTACTCGATGCCCGAGCGGTTCGACCTCGCCTACACGGCCGCCGACAACGCCGAGCACCGGCCGGTGATGATCCACCGCGCGCTGCTCGGCTCGTTCGAGCGCTTCATCGGGATCCTGGTCGAGCACTACGCGGGCGAGCTGCCGCTGTGGCTCGCGCCGGTGCAGGCGCTCGTGCTGCCGATCGCCGACCGCCACGCCGACTACGCGCGCGAGGTGGCGGCCGAGCTGAGGGAGGCCGGCGTCCGGGCGGAGGTCGACGAGCGCTCGGAGTCGGTGGGGCGCAAGATCCGCGACGCGGAGCTTCGCAAGGTGCCGGCGATGCTCGTGGTGGGGGACAAGGAGCGGGAGGCGCGGGCGGCGTCCGTCCGCCGCCACCGCGAGGGCGACCTCGGGGCGATGGAGGTCGGCGCGGTGGCCGACGCGCTGCGCCGCGAGATCGACGAGCGCCGGGCGGGGCACGACTCCTGACGAGGCGGTCGCAGAGCGGCCGGTCGGGGGCTATACTCGCCGCCAGATGAGAGGCACCCACGTACCGCGCTCCCGCTGACGCGCCCGTGCCCTCCACGTTCCCGAGCCACTCCGAGCCCGCCTTTGACGTCTAGCCTCAGCCTCTCCTAGTGCCGATCCCGCGCAGGCTCGATCGGCGCCCGCCCGAGCGCGACCCCACTCGGATCAACGAGCGGATCCGCGTGCCGGAGGTGCGCCTGATCGGCGACGACGGCACGCAGGTGGGCGTCGTCCCGACCCAGCAGGCGCTCCGCTACGCGCAGGAGCGCGACCTCGATCTGGTGGAGGTCGCCGCCGACGCGCGCCCGCCGGTCGTCCGCGTGCTCGACTACTCGAAGTACAAGTACGAGCAGGAGCAGAAGGCCAAGGCCGCTCGCCGCCACCAGAAGCAGGTCACGGTCCGGGAGATCAAGCTGAGGCCGAAGATCGCGACCCAGGACTACGAGACCAAGAAGGGCCACGTGGTCCGGTTCCTCGACCGCGGCGACCGGGTGAAGATCACGATCATGTTCCGCGGCCGCGAGACCACGCACCCCGAGCGCGGCGAGTCGCTGCTGATGCGGCTGGCCGAGGACGTCGTGGAGCTCGGCACGATCGAGCAGCGGCCGAACCTCGACGGGCGCAACATGACGATGCTGCTCGCGCCGCTGAAGGCGAAGGAGGACGGCGCCCGGCCGGACGAGCCGGAGGACAAGCCGGCCAAGCGCGAGCGTCGCGAGGTCCGCCTGCGCCGCGAGGCCGAGGAGGAGTCGGCGGACGACGCGCCGGCGCCGACCCAGTCCTCCGAGGCGCCCGCCTAGCAGCTCGCGCGGCCCGGCGGGGCCGTCAGTCACCCCACGGGCGGACGAGCCTGTGGATCCGGCCGATCTCCCCGAAGCCGAGCCGCTGGTAGGTCGAGCGCGCCCAGTCGTCGTCCTCGGCCTCCATCGTGACGAGGCGGGTGCCGGTCCGCCGCAGCGCCGCCGCGGCCGCCCACACCACCGCCCGGCCGAGGCCGTGCCCGTGCGAGCGCTCCATCGCCGCGACCTCGGTGAGCTTCGCCGCCGAGCCGACCACCCGAGCGACGGCGTACGCCGCGACGTCGGCGCCGACCAGCGCGGCGAACGCCCGCGTCTCGACGCCGTCCGGCGACAGCCCGCCCGCCGCCAGCAGGGCGGTCGCGGAGTCGAGGTCGCGGTGCGCGCGCCGGAGCGTGGCCTCCCGGGCGTCGTGCAGCAGCTCGAGCTCGACCTCCCGGACGGAGGAGACGTCGACCGGCCGGTCGGGCGGCCGGAGCCCGGCCATCAGCGACGCCCGCTGCACGACCCAACCCGCGCCGGCGAAGGCGGGCCGCAGCCGCTCGGCCTCCGCGTCGTCGACCACGCGGATCGACCGCTGGGGCAGCCCGGCCTGGAGCTCCTCGACGACCTGCATCAGCTCGGCCGGCTCACGGGCCTCCGACTCGGGGTCGACGCGGAGGACGTTCAGGTTGCCGGCGCGCGGGAGGTCGTCGCGGAAGATCGCAGCGCCGGCCGCGACCCGCTCCACGCGAGTGGCCAGCCGTTCCTCCAGGTCCGCCTCGAGATCGAGGGCCAGGGCGCGCTGCATCGGGCTGCGGCGATCCTATGCCAGACGGCGGCCGCCGCGTGGCGGCAACGGTCGCCGGCGCGCGACGGCTCTGCTTAGATAGGCGGCTCCGTGCCGAAGATGAAGACCCACTCTGGCGCGAAGAAGCGCTTCAAGCTGACGGCGCGCGGCAAGGTCCGCGCCCGCCACGCGATGCGCACCCACATCCTCGGCAAGAAGAGCTCCAAGCGCAGGCGGCGGCTCGACCGGCCCACGATGCTCGCCCCGCCGGATGCGGCCCGGGCGAAGGACCTGCTCCGCAAGTGAGGGTCAAGCGCTCCACCCACGCGCGCAAGAAGCGCCGCGCCGTCCTCGCCCGGACCAAGGGCTACCGGGGGGAGGCCAACTCCAGCTACAAGCGGGCCAAGGAGGCCCTGCTCAAGGCCGAGAGCTACGCCTACCGGGACCGCCGCAACCGCAAGCGCGACTTCCGGCGGCTGTGGATCACGCGGATCAACGCGGCCGCCCGCCGCGAGGGCATGAGCTACAGCCAGCTGATGCACGGGCTGCGGCTCGCCGAGATCGAGCTCGACCGCAAGGTCCTCGCCGACATCGCGGTGCGGGACCCCGAGACCTTCCGACGTTTTGCCGAGCGCGCCCGGGAAGCGGCGGCCGCCTGAGCGAAGGGACGAGCCACCGACCACTCCCAGGGCGCCCGGCGAGGCGCCCTTTCCTTTTCCAGGACCGAAAGCAGATCGACCGAAGCCCACCGCACCACCGATGATCACCTCACCGCACAACCAGCAGCTCAAGGCCATCCGGCGGCTCCACGACAAGCGCCACCGCGCGCGCGACGGGCTGTGCGTCGCCGAGGGCGAGGACCTCGTGGCCGCGGCGCGGGCGGCCGGCTTCGAGCCGGAGGTGCTGCTGGTGGCGGGCGAGGACGTGGAGCCGCGGCTGCTCGACGCGGTGAGCACGCTCGGCTCCGGCACGCGGCAGATCGGGGTCTTCCGCCAGCGCTGGTCCGAGCCGGGCGGCGAGCTGTCGGTCTACCTGCACGCGGTGGCCGACCCGGGGAACGTGGGGACGATCGTCCGCGCCGCGCACGCGCTCGCCGACGGGCCGGTCGCCGTCGGCCCGGACTGCGCCGACCCGTGGTCGCCAAAGGCGGTTCGGGCCAGCATGGGCTCGGTCTTCGCGCGGCCGCCCGCGCGGGCGCGGTTCGAGGAGCTCGCCGGGACCACGATCGCGCTGTCGGTCGGCGCCGGGCGGCCGCTCGCCGACGTGCCGCCGGCGCCGCCCGAGGTGCTGTGCCTCGGCGCCGAGCGCACCGGGCTGCCGAGCGAGGTCGAGCAGGGCGCGTCCGCCCTCGCGCACCTGCCGCTGCGGCCGGGCGGACCGGACTCGCTGAACGTCGCGACGGCCGCCGCGGTGGCGCTGTATGAGCGGAATAGGATGGCCGGCCATGCCTGACGGGGCGGCACGGCTGGACGCGCTGCGCGAGGAGGCGGAGGCCGCGGTGCGGTCCGCCGCGTCCGGCTCCGAGCTCGAGGAGCTGCGGGTCCGCTACCTCGGGCGCAAGTCCGAGCTGACCGGCGTGCTGCGCTCGATCGGCGAGCTGCCGGCGGAGGAGCGCGGCCCGGTCGGCAAGGCGGCGAACGCGGTGCGCCAGGCGCTGGAGGCCCTGCTCGCCGAGCGGGCGGGCGCGCTCGAGTCCGCCGAGCTGGACGAGCGGCTCGCGCACGACCGCGTCGACGTCACGCTGCCGGGCGACCCGCCGTCGCCGACCGGCCGGCTGCACCTCGTGAGCCAGATCCGGCGCGAGCTCGAGGACGTCTTCACGGGGCTCGGCTTCCGCGTGCTGGAGGGGCCCGAGATCGAGTACGAGTACTACAACTTCACCGCGCTCAACCACCCCCCGGAGCACCCGGCGCGGCTGCCGCAGGACACGTTCTACCTCACCGACAGCGTCCTGCTCCGGACCCACACCTCGCCGATGCAGGTGCGGGCGATGGAGGCGCAGGAGCCGCCGATATACGTCGTCGTGCCCGGCCGCGTCTACCGGCCCGACACGCCCGACGCGACGCACGTGCCGATGTTCCACCAGCTCGAGGGGCTCGCGATCGACGAGGACATCACGCTCGCGGACCTCCAGGGCGTGCTGCTCGCGTTCGCGCGCGCGGTGTTCGGCCCCGGGCGCGAGGTGCGGCTGCGGCCGGGCTACTTCCCGTTCACCGAGCCGAGCGTGGAGGTCGACGTCTCGTGCTTCGTCTGCGACGCGACCGGCGAGGTCGGCGGCGAGCGCTGCCCGACGTGCCGCGGCGAGGGCTGGATCGAGATCCTCGGCGCCGGGATGGTCGACCCGAACGTGCTCGGCTACGTGGCCGGCTCGGGCTACGACCCCGAGCGCGTGCAGGGGTTCGCCTTCGGCATGGGCATCGAGCGGATCGCGATGCTGAAGCACGGCGTCCCCGACCTGCGGATGCTGTTCGAGAACGACGCGCGGCTGCTGGAGCAGTTCGGGGCGTGAGGGGCGTGGCCGCGTGAGGATCCCGGTCGACTGGCTGCGGTCGTACTGCGACCCCGACCTGAGCGCCGCGGAGATCGCGGACGTCCTCACGATGGCCGGGATCAAGCTCGAGCGGCTGCACCGCACCGGCGTCGGCGACCCCGCCGAGTTCGTCGTCGGGCGGGTCGCGAGCGCCGAGCGCCACCCGGACGCCGACCGCCTGACGGTGTGCGAGGTCGACGACGGCTCCGGCGGCCCGCGCACGATCGTCTGCGGCGCGCCGAACGTGGCCGCGGGCCAGGTGGTCGCGGTCGCGCGGCCGGGCGCCGTGATGCCGGACGGGACGAGGCTCGGCGAGGCGAAGCTGCGGGGCGTGCGGTCGAGCGGCATGATCCTGGCCGAGGACGAGGTCGGCATCGGCGAGGACCACGCCGGGATCATGGTCCTGCCGGACGGCCTGCCGCCCGGCGCGCCGCTCGCCGACCACCTGCCGATCGCCGACGAGGCGATCGAGATCGAGATCACGCCGAACCGGCCCGACGCGATGGGCGTCTACGGCGTCGCGCGCGAGGTGCACGCCGTGACCGCCGCCCCGCTCGCCGACGACCCGACCGCGGCCGACCCCGAGCCGAGCGGCCACGACTCCGCGGAGGACCACGCGTCGGTCGAGGTCGCCGACCCGGAGGTCTGCCTGCGCTTCACCGCGCGCGTGTTCGAGGACGTGACGATCGGTCCGTCGCCGCTGTGGCTGAAGCAGCGGCTGACGGCCGCGGGCCAGCGGCCGATCTCGAACGTCGTCGACGTGACCAACTACGTGATGCTCGCCTGCGGCCAGCCGCTGCACGCGTTCGACCTCGACCGCGTGCGCGGGTCCGCGATCGTGGTCCGCCGCGCCCGGGACGGCGAGACGATGACGACCCTCGACGGCGTCGAGCGGCGGTTCGGGCCCGAGACGGCGCTCGTGTGCGACGCGGAGGGGCCGAGCGGGATCGCCGGGATCATGGGCGGCGAGGTCTCGGAGGTCGCCGACTCGACCACCCGGGTGCTGATGGAGGCCGCCACGTGGGTCGGGCCGAACGTCATGCGCACCTCGAAGGAGCTGGCGCTCCGCACCGAGGCGTCGGCCCGGTTCGAGAAGCAGCTCCACCCGGAGCTCGCGATGGCGGCCCAGCGGCTCGCCACGCGGCTGATGGTCGACGTGTGCGGCGCCCGGCTCGTGCCGGGGACGATCGACGTCTACCCGCGGCCGGTCGAGCCGCGCCGCGTCGAGCTGCGGGTCGAGCGGCTCGAGCGGCTCCTGGGCGAGCGGATCCCCGAGGAGCGGGTGGTCGAGATCCTGGACCGGCTCGGCTTCGAGCCGCGGCCGGGGGAGAGCGGGGCGGGCGGCGGCCGGGTCGCCGTGACCGTCCCCCCGTGGCGCGACTCCGACGTGCAGCGCGAGGTCGACCTGATCGAGGAGGTCGCGCGGGTCCACGGCCTCGAGAAGCTGCCGACGACGCTCCCGGCCCGGCGCCGCGCCGTCGGCGGCCTCACGTCCGAGCAGCGGCTGCGGCGCCGGCTCGAGGACGCGCTGCGGGACCGCGGCCTGTACGAGACGATCTCCTACTCGTTCACGTCGGCGGCCAAGCTGGCGCGGCTGCGGCTCGCCGGCGGCGGGTCGCTCGGCCTCCGGAACCCGCTCAGCGAGGACCTGAGCGAGATGCGGCCGCTGCTGCTGCCGGGCCTGCTCGACGCGGCGCGCCACAACGCCGCGCACGGCCGGCCGGAGGTGGCCCTGTTCGAGTCCGCGCACGCGTACCCGGCGTCGCGGCCCCCGGCCGACCCGCCGGAGGGCTCGCCGGGCGGCGCGACGCCCGCGGCCGAGCGCCACCACCTCGGCGCGGTGCTCACCCGCGCCGCCGCGGGGAGCTGGCGCAGCCCCGGGCGCGAGGCCGACTACTACGCCGCCCGCGCGCTGGTCGACGCCCTGAGCGAGGTCGCCGGCGTGGAGTGGGCCGCCGTGCCCGACGCGCGCCCGTTCCTGCATCCCGGCCGGTCCGCGGCGGTCGTCGCCGGCGAGCGCGACGTCGGCTGGGTCGGCGAGCTCCACCCCCTCGTCGCCCGCGAGTGGGACCTCGACGGGGCCGTCGCCGCCTTCGAGCTCGACTTCGACGCGATCGCCGAGCTGGCCGCCGGCACCGCGCACTACGCCGACGTGACGAGCTTCCCCGCCGTCCTCCAGGACATCGCCGTGACCGTGCCCGACGAGACGCCGGCGGCGGAGGTGCTCGCGGCGGTGCGCTCCGGCGGCGGCGAGCTGCTCCGGACCGCCCGCGTCTTCGACGTCTACCGCGGCGAGCAGGTCGGCGAGGGGGCGAAGTCGCTCGCCGTCAGGCTCGAGTTCCGCGCTTCCGACCGGACGCTCACCGACGACGAGGTCGCGAAGCTGCGCTCGGCGATCGAGGCGAGCCTCACGGGGATCGGGGGGCAGCTCCGTGCATAGGGTCGCGGTCGCCGGGGCGTCCGGCTTCGCGGGCGCGCTCTGCGCGCACCTCGTCGCGCGCCACCCGACGCTCGAGCTGACGGCGGTCACGGCGCGGTCCGACCAGGGCCGCCGCCTCGACGACCTCTACCCGCGCCACCGCGTCCCGCTCGAGCTCGAGCCGTTCGAGGCCGACGCGTTCGCCGAGCGCGCCGACGCCGCGCTGGTCGCCTACCCGCACGGCGCGGCGGCGCCGGTCGTGGCGGCCCTGCGCGAGCGCGGGCTCAAGGTCGTCGACCTCTCGGCGGACTTCCGGCTCGACCGCGAGCGCTACGAGCGCTACTACCAGCCCCACGAGGCGCCCGACCTGCTCGACGACGCCGTCTACGGGCTCACCGAGCTGCACCGCGACGACGTGCGCGGCGCCGACCTCGTCGCCGCCCCCGGCTGCTACCCGACCGCCGCGCTCCTCGCCCTGGCGCCCCTGCGCGAGCTGCTCGCCGACGCGGTCGTCGACGCCAAGTCGGGCGTGTCCGGCGCCGGCCGCGAGGCGACCGGGACCACGCACTTCGTGTCGGTCGACGAGAACGTGAACGCGTACGGGGTCGAGGGCCACCGCCACCGCGCGGAGCTCGAGCACGAGCTGGGCGACGGCGCGCGGATCACGTTCACGCCGCACCTCGTGCCGCTCGACCAGGGGCTCCTGGCGAGCTGCTACGTGACCCCGTCGCGCGAGCTCGCCCGCGACGAGGTGCGCGAGCTGTTCGCCGCCGCGTACGCGGACGAGCCCTTCGTGGAGCTGGCGGACGCGCCGCCGGGCGTCCGCGACGTGCGCGACACGAACTTCTGCCGGATCCACGCGACGGTCGAGCCGGCCACGGGCCGCGTCCTGGCGTTCGCCGCGATCGACAACCTCTGGAAGGGGGCCGCCGGCCAGGCGGTCCAGGACCTGAACCTGATGCTCGGGCTGCCGGAGACGGAGGGGCTGCTGTGACCGCCGCCGCCTCCACCTTCTTCCGCTCGCGCTGGGTCGACCGCCCCGGCCACGTCGCGGAGCTCGACCCGCACGCCCTGCCGGCCGGCTTCCGCGCCGCCGGCGTGGCCGCCGGCCTCAAGCCCGACGGCCTCGACGTCGGCGTCCTGGCCTCGGACGAGCCGGCCACCGCGTCGGCGGCCCGCTTCACCACCAACGCGCGGGTGGGCGCGCCGGTCGCCGTCTCGCGCGAGGCGGCGCTCGACCGCCTGCGGGCGGTCGTGGCCAACTCGGGCGGCTCGAACACGGGCGACGGCGACCGCGGCCTGGCCACCGCGCTCGCGTCGCGCGACCTCGCGGCCGAGCTGCTCGGCGTCCAGCCGGAGCAGGTCGGCCTCGCGTCGACCGGCATGATCGGCACCGAGCTGCCGCGCGGCCGCCTGCTCGAGGGCGTCCGCGCCGCCGCGGCCGCGCTCGGCACCGACGCCGCCGCCTTCGCCGAGGCGATCGTGACGACCGACCGGGCGCCGAAGCGCGCCTGCCTGGAGGTCTCGCTCCCGTCGGGCACGGTGCGCCTGGCCGGCCAGGCGAAGGGGGCCGGGATGATCTCGCCTCGCTTCGCCACGATGTTCTGCTTCGTGGAGACGGACGCCGCGATCGACGCCGCCACCGCCGACCTCCTGACCGGCGTCTGCGTCAAGCGGTCGTTCGACCGCATCACGGTCGACGGCCAGCTCTCGACCAGCGACACGGTCTACGTGCTGGCGAGCGGCGCGTCGGGCGTCCGCGTGGAGCCCGAGACCGACGACGAGCTCGCGCTCGGCGAGGCGATGGACGCGCTGATGAGGCAGCTCGCGGTCGAGATCGTGGCCGACGGCGAGGGCGCCGCGCGGATCGGCCGGGTGGTCGTCCGCGGCGCGCCGGAGGTGGTGGAGCCCGTCGCCCGCGCGGTCGCCAACTCGCCGCTCGTGAAGACCGCCCTGCACGGCGCCGACCCGAACTTCGGCCGCATCCTCCAGGCCGCGGGCATGGCGTACGCCGCCGCGGCGGACGGCGCGCCGTTCCACGTCGACCTCGACATCGACGGCCGGCCGGTGGTGTCGAACGGGCTGGCGGCGGTCGATCCCGGCAGCCCCGACTGGCGGGCGCTCGAGGAGGCGGTCTCCGGGCCGGAGGTCGAGTTCGCGCTCACGCTCCCCGGCGAGGGCGGCGAGACCGAGGTCTTCTTCAGCGACCTCTCGCACGACTACGTGAGCCTCAACGCGGAGTACTCGAGCTGATGCGCGACGTCGCCACCCTCCTCGAGGCGCTGCCGTACATCCGCGAGTTCCACGGCCGCACGATCGTGATCAAGTACGGCGGCGCGGCGATGATCGACCCGCACCTGCGCGAGGAGTTCGCCCGCGACGTGGTGCTGCTCAAGTACGTCGGGATGAACCCGGTCGTCGTGCACGGCGGCGGCCCGGGCATCACCGCGTACATGGAGCGGCTGGGGATGCCCGTCGAGTTCGTGGAGGGGCTGCGGGTGTCGGACGCCGACACCGTCGAGGTGGCGAAGATGGTGCTGGTCGGCAAGGAGAACAAGGACATCGTGCTGCGGCTGAACCACGCGGGCCAGCCGGCGGTCGGCCTGTGCGGCGACGACGGGCTCCTGTTCCGGGTGAGGAAGCAGCTCGCGGGCGAGCGCGACATCGGCTTCGTCGGCCAGATCGACCGCGTCGACGTGAACGTGCTGAACCACATCGCCGAGGACTACATCCCGGTCGTGGCGTCGGTCGGCGCCGACGAGGAGGGCCAGTCCTACAACGTGAACGCCGACGAGGCCGCCGGCGCGGTGGCCGAGGCGCTCGGCGCCCACAAGGTGGTCTTCCTCACCGACGTGCCGGCGTGGCTCGAGGACCCGACCGACCCGTCGACGCGTATCGGGCAGGCGACCGTCGAGGAGGTCCGCGCGCGGCTCCCGGGGGTGAGCGGCGGCATGCGGCCCAAGCTCGCCGCCTCGGCCGCCGCCGTGGCGGGCGGCGTGCACGCGGCCCACATCATCGACGGCCGCGAGCCGCACTCGCTGCTGCTCGAGCTGTTCACCGACGCCGGCATCGGCACCAAGATCTTCCCGTGACCCTCGCCGACCTCCAGGCGCTCGAGCGCGACCACGTGATGCCGACCTACGCGCGGCACGCGGTCGAGTTCGTCCGCGGCGAGGGCACCCGCCTCTGGGACGCCGAGGGCAACGAGTACCTCGACTTCCTCGCCGGCGTGGCGGTCGTGCAGATCGGCCACTGCCACCCGGCGCTGGTCGAGGCCGCGACCGACCAGCTCGGGCGGCTGATGCACGTCAGCAACCTCTTCTACACGGAGCCGGCCATGCGGCTGGCGAGCCGCCTCTCCGAGCGCTCGCTCGGCGGCAAGGTGTTCTTCGCCAACTCCGGGGCCGAGGCGAACGAGTGCGCGATCAAGCTCGCCCGCAGGCGCCGCCCGCAGGGCGGGTTCGTGGTCGTGACCGGCGCGTTCCACGGACGCACGATGGGGGCGCTCTCCGCCACCCCGCAGGAGGTCAAGCAGGAGCCGTTCGCGCCGCTGGTCCCGGGCTTCGCGGCCGTGCCGCGCGACGACGCCGCCGCGCTGGAGGCCGCGGTCGACGACCGCACGGCGGCGGTCCTGCTCGAGGTGGTCCAGGGCGAGTCGGGCATCCACCCGCTGCCGGTCGAGGTGCTCGAGACGGCGCGCGCCGCCTGCGACCGCCACGGCGCGCTGCTCGTCTTCGACGAGGTCCAGTGCGGGATGGGCCGCACCGGCTCGCTGTGGGCCTGGCAGCAGGCCGGCGTCCGCCCCGACGCGATGACGCTCGCGAAGGGCCTCGGCGGCGGCCTGCCGATCGGCGCCTGCGTGACGGCGCCAGAGCACTCCGACGTGCTCCAGCCCGGCGACCACGGCTCGACCTTCGCGGGCGGGCCCGCGATAGCCGCGGCCGCGAACGCCGTGCTCGACGTGGTCGACGACGACGACTTCCTCGCCGAGGTCGGACGCAAGGGGGAGCTGCTGCACGCCGGGCTCGAGCGGGCCGGCGCGAGGGCCGTTCGCGGCCGCGGGCTGATGCTGGCCTTCGAGCACGAGGGCGCGCCCGACCTCGTCCGCCGCGCGCTTCGCGAGGAGCGGCTCGTGCTGAACGCGACCGGCCCCGGGACCGTGCGGCTGCTGCCGCCGCTCACCGTGTCCGACGACGAGATCGCCGAGGCCCTCGGCCGCGTCGAGCGCCTGCTCGCCTGAGCGCCGCCCGCCCCGACCCCGAATCCATCGCGCCTCGCGCGGGTTTCAACCTCCCGATGGGCTCGCTCGCAGGACGCCTGACCACAGCGGCGGCCGTCCTCGCCGCCTCCGTGCTGGCGGCGCCGGCCGCGCAGGCGAGCTGGGGCGCCGGCCAGGAGGTGGCGCGGCTCGGGCCCGGCCTGACCTTCGCGCTCGCCGGCAACGCGCGCGGCGACCGGATCATCGTGTGGGACCGCCCCGCCGGCGGGTTCGACTTCGCGACCGCCCCGCCCGGCGGGCAGTTCGGTCGGCGCCGCCGGCTCCGGCCGCGCGACGACTTCAGCGAGTACCTGGCGCGCGTCGAGCTCGACGAGCTCGGAAACGCCCTGCTCGTCACCGGCTACTTCGACGAGACCGACCCGCAGGAGGACGACATCCGCGACGAGAGCTGCTGCAACGGGCTCCGCGCGCGCGTGATCCGGCGGAACGGGACGGCGTCCGCCGCGAAGACGCTCGGGCCGCCCGGCCGGCCGGCCGAGCTCGCCGACCTGCACGTCGGGCCGAGGGGCGAGATCGGCGTCGTGTGGCACGACGGCGTGAACTACGTCAACTCGGACGCGCGGATGGCCGCGCGGTTCGGCACGCTGTCGAGGGGCTTCGGCGCCCGCGAGGCCGTGCCGATGGCCGAGCGCTACGACCGCCCCGCGGCGCTCTCGTTCGTGCACGGGCGGGCGCGGGTGCTGTTCGCGCGCAGCCTCGACCGCAACCAGGACGCGTTCGAGAACAGGCGCTCGCGCGTGGTCGAGGTCGAGCGCCTCCGCAGCCGCAGGTGGAGCCGCGAGCGCACCGTCGCCCCGAGGGTCGCTATGAGCATCGAGAGCCTGAAGATCGCCACCGCGTGGCGCGGCGAGCAGGCCCTCGCCTGGCGGGGGCGCGCCAGCCAGCACGCGAACGTCTACGCGGCGACGAGGCGGCCCGGCAGCGGCCTCCGCACGCGCCTCCTGGGACCGGAGAACACCCTCTACTACGGTCTGCCCGCCCCCGCGATCGAGAAGTCCGGCGCTGCGCTCGCGATGTGGACGTCGCTCTCGCGGGGCACGTTCGTGGGCAGCGTCCGGCGGCCGGCGGGGCGGTTCGGGCCGCTCGTGCCGTTCGGCCCCCAGGCCGACCGCGTGCAGTTGAACACGCCGATCTTCGCCGTCAACGCGAGCGGGCTGGCGCTCGTCGTCTGGGACGAGACCCCGCTCGGCGGGACGCCGAAGCTCGTCGGGGCGTTCCGCGATCCGGACGGGGCGCTCGTCGAGCGCCAGGTCCTGCTCGACCCGGGGAGCTACAGCGTCGGCCCCTACGCCGCGACGCTCGACCGCGCGGGGCGCGGCTCCGTGGCGCACGTCTCCGACGGCCGCCTCGTCGTCACGCCCGCGCGGGTCGGTGACGGCTAGGGCCGCGGCGGCCGTTCTCGCCGCGCTCGCCGCACTGGGCTCGGCCGCCCCGGCCTCCGCTCGCGCGCCGCTCGAGGTCGGCATCCAGGACGACCCCGTCTTCGTGCGCCACCCGACCGCCTACGGCGGCACGGCGACCGGACGCCTCGTGCCCCGCACGACCGGCATCCGCGCCGCCCGGCGCCTGCGCGCGCGCGTGCTGAAGGTCAACCTGATCTGGAAGCAGGTGGCGCTCGCGCCGCCGGACTCGGGCCCCGGCGCGTACGACTGGTCGTACTACGACCGCGCGATCGACGCCGCGCGCCTGCACGGGCTCGAGCCCCAGGTCACGCTGACCGGGCAGGCGCCCGGCTTCGCGACCGCCGACGGACGCCCGGGGTACGCCGACCCCGACCCCGCGCTCTACGCGCGCTTCGCCGCCGACGCCGCGCGCCACTTCGCCGGCCGGGTCCGGCGCTGGTCGATCTGGAACGAGCCGAACTGGCCGACGTCGCTCGGCCCCGCCGACCGCGCCGCCGCGATCTACCGCGAGCTCTACCGGGGCGGGTACGCCGCGGTGAAGGCGGTCGACCCGGGCGCGACCGTGCTGTTCGGCGAGCTGGCGCCGATGGGCCGGCCCGAGGCCGCGATCCCGCCGCTCGAGTTCCTGCGTGAGGTGACCTGCCGCACCCCGAGCCTGGCGCCGGCGCGCGACTGCGAGCCGCTCGTCGCGGACGGCTTCGCCCACCATCCGTACACGCTCAGGTGGGCGCCGGAGTTCCCCGGCCCGGGGCCGGACGACGTGACGACCGGCTCCCTCGACCGGCTCTCGCGCACGCTCGCCGCCCTCGCCCGCCGGCGGGCGCTGTCGCTCCCGGACGGTCGCGGCCTGCCGGTCTACCTGACCGAGTACGGGTTCCACGCCGAGTCGGTCCGGATCCGCGAGCCGCTGCGGTCCCGCTACGCGGTGCGCGGCTTCGAGATGGCGCTCCGCCACCCCCGCGTCCGGCAGGTGGTCTGGTACCAGGTGTTCGGCCCGCCGCCGAGCCGCAAGCGGCAGTGGGACACGGCGATGCTCGACCTCGACGGCCGGCCGCGCCCGCTGTTCCACGCGCTGACCCGCTGGCTGCGGATGGCCGAGGGCGCGCGCCTGCTCGTGCCGGCCGCGCGGCGCTGAGGGCCGGACGCGGCCGACCCGAGCGCGGGACGCGTCCGGCCCGGGACGCCGGCCGCCGCCCTGTTAGGGTCGCGCTCCCGTGAGCGACGAGCGCCGCACGCTCCTGAAGACCGCGTCGTACGAGGCCGAGCCGCAGGAGGTCGGGCGGGTCCTCCTGCTCTACTCCGGCGGCCTCGACACGAGCGTGATGCTCAAGTGGATCCAGGACGAGTACGAGGCGGAGGTCGTCGCGCTCACCGTGAACCTCGGCCAGCCCGGCGAGGACTGGGACGTGGTGCGCGGCAAGGCGCTCGACCTCGGCGCGCTCGACTGCCTCGTGGTCGACGCGCGCGAGGAGTTCGCCCGCGAGTACGTGCTCCCGGCGATCCGGGCGAACGCCCTCTACGGCGGCGGCTACCCGCTGTTCACCGCGCTTGGCCGGCCGCTGATCGCCAAGCTCGCCGTCGAGAAGGCGCGCGAGGCCGGCTGCGACACGGTGGCCCACGGCTGCACCGGCAAGGGCAACGACCAGGTCCGCATCGAGGCCACGGTCGCGACGCTCGGCCCCGAGCTGAAGGTCATCGCGCCGGTGAGGGGATGGCAGATGGGGCGCGAGGAGGAGGTCGCGTACGCGCGCGAGCACGGGATCCCCGTGAAGGGCGGCACCGAGGCGCCGCCGTACTCGATCGACGACAACCTCTGGGGCCGCTCGTCCGAGGGCGGCCCGATCGAGGACCTCTCGGAGCCGCCGCGCGACGACGTCTTCGACCTGGTCACGCGGCCCGAGGACGCGCCCGACGAGCCCGAGCTCCTCGACGTCGAGTTCGAGCGCGGCACACCGGTGGCGATCGGCGGCGAGCGGCTGCCGCTCGTCGAGCTGCTCGAGCGCGCCGGGGAGATCGGCGCCCGCCACGGCGTCGGCATCGTCGATCACGTCGAGGACCGCATCGTCGGGCTGAAGGTGCGCGACCTCTACGAGGTGCCCGCGGCCGCCATCGTCCTCACGGCGCACAAGGAGCTCGAGAAGCTGGTCGGCACGCTCCACCAGAACCAGTTCAAGCCCCAGCTCGACAACCACTGGGCGTTCCTCGTGTACGCGGGGCTGTGGCACGAGCCGCTGCTCGGCGACCTGAACGCGTTCATGGAGCGGGTCAACGAGCAGGTCACGGGGACGATCACGCTCAAGCTCTACAAGGGCAGCGCCACGCCGGTGGCGCGGTCCTCGCCGAACGCCCTGTACGACCCGGCGCTCGCCGGCTTCGGCGAGTCCGGCGGGCTCTTCTCGCAGCAGGCGAGCCCCGGGTTCATCGAGCTGTGGAGCCTCCAGTCGCGGATGGCGTACGGAATCCGCAACCGGGTAGGAGGGGAGTCGTGACGCCAAGGGGCTACACGATCCTGGGGTGGGTGGTCTGGCAGGTCGCCTCCCGGGTCGCCAAGCGCAAGATCAGGCAGAACCGCACGAAGCTGGGCGCGGCGGCGGTCGTCGTGCTCGTGCTCGTGCTCGGGCTGGCGGCGGCCCGCTCCGGCTCCGACTGAGCCTGCCCGCGGGACACCGCTCGGGCGCCTGAGCGAGCGCGCTCGGGGCGCTGAGCGAGCGCCGCTCGGCCGCCTACCGGATCTGCGGTAGCCCGAGCGGGTCGATTCCGCAATCAAGCATTCGGCCCGCGGGTCCGATAAGCGACCGACGCCGGCTGGGCTAGGGCGATGCCCCTAACCCGAACCGGTTACAAGATGACCCGAGGCCCGGCAACACTTCCGAGCGGGACCCGCGCGTCGCGCTCAGTCGCGACGCGGATCGTCGGCGTGCTCGCGGCGATGCTCGTCCTCACCGCGGCCATGCTGGCCCCCGCGGCGTCGGCCGACCGCGCCTTCACCGCCCGCTACGGCAGCATCCAGCGCGGCGACCTCCGGATCGCGGCGAACACGATCATGTCGTGCTCGGGCAACGGGGGAGGGTGCACGAGCGCGCGCGCCGGGACCGGCACGAACGACAACGGCTCCTGGACGATGGCGAACGTCGACGTCGACGCCGACGCCACCACCTTCAACTCGAGCACGGCCGACCTGACCCTGCCCTCCGGAGCCGTCGTGCTCTACGCCGGGCTCTACTGGGGCGCCGACACCGAGGCCGGCTCGGGCGGCGCCGCCGCGCCGACGCCCGCGTCGAGCAACCAGGTGCGCTTCAAGGTCCCGGGCTCGCTCACCTACTCGACGGTCACGGCGACCCAGCTCGACACCTCCTCGACCAACGTGACCGAGTACCAGGGCGTCGCCGACGTGACGGCCGCGGTCACGGCCGCCGGCTCCGGCACCTACACCGTGGCGAACGTCCAGGCCGGCACCGGCCAGGACCGCTACGGCGGCTGGGCGCTCGCGGTCGCCTACCGCGTCGCCGGCGCGCCGGTCAAGTGGGTCGCCCTCTACGACGGCCTCGACTCGATGGGCTTCGGCGGCGTCGACGGCGCGATCGACATCACGCTCGACGGCTTCACCGCGCCGGCGACCGGGCCGGTCGCGGCCGACCTCGGGATCGTCGGCTACGAGGGCGAGCTCGGGTACGCGAACGAGACGCTCGCGCTGAACGGCTCGGGGATCTCCGACGCGCTGCACCCGGCGAACAACCCGTTCAACGCCGCGATCACCCGGCTCGGCACGCAGGTGACCGCGAAGAACCCGAACTACGTGAACCAGCTCGGCTTCGACTCCGCGGTCTTCAACGCGAGCGGGATGATCGCTCCGGGCTCGACCAGCTCGACCCTGAGCATGAGCACCACGCTCGAGCTCTACCTGCCGGGCCTCGTGACGCTCGTCTCGGACGTCGCCGCGAGCGCGCCGGTCAACACCGCGCTCCCCTCGATCGGCGGGACGGTGCAGGACGGCCAGACGCTGACCGCCACGACCGGCACCTGGACCGGCACTGCCCCGATCACCTACGCGTACCAGTGGCGCCGCTGCAACTCGTCGGGCGCCAGCTGCTCGGACGTCTCCGGCGCGACGAGCTCGACCTACACGGTCGTGCCGGGCGACGTCGGCTCGACCTTCCGCGTCGTGGTCACCGCCACGAACGTCGTCGGCTCGACCTCGGCCACCTCGAGCCAGACCGCCGTGGCCGCCGCGGCGCCGCCCGCCAACACCGCGCTTCCGACGATCTCGGGCACGGCGCAGGACGGGCAGACGCTGACGGCGAGCAACGGCACCTGGACCGGCACCGCCCCGATCACCTTCACCTACCAGTGGCGCCGCTGCGACTCGGCCGGCGCGAACTGCACGAGCATCGCCGGCGCCACGGGCGGCACCTACGTGCTGACGCCGAGCGACGTCGGCTCGACGATCCGCGTCGTCGTGACCGGCACGAACGCCGGCGGCAGCTCGAGCGCCACGAGCGCGCAGACGGCGGTCGTCACCGCGCGGCCGCCGGTCAACACCGCTCTCCCCACGATCTCCGGCACCGCCCAGGACGGGCAGACGCTGACGGCGGCCAACGGCACCTGGACCGGCACGCCGACGATCTCGTACACCTACCAGTGGCGCCGCTGCGACGCCGCGGGCGTGACCTGCTCGAGCATCTCCGGCGCCACGTCGTCCACGTACGCGCTGACGGCCAGCGACGTCGGCTCGACGATCCGCGTGGTCGTCACGGGCACGAACGCGGCCGGCAACTCGAGCGCCACAAGCGCCCAGACCGCCGTGGTCGCCGCCGCCCCGCCGGTCAACACCGCGCTGCCGACGATCTCCGGCACCGCCCAGGACGCCCAGACCCTGACCGCCGCGAACGGCACCTGGACCGGCACCGCCCCGATCGCGTACACGCGCCAGTGGCGCCGCTGTGACTCGGCCGGCACGAACTGCTCGAACATCGCCGGCGCGACCGGGACGACGTACGTCGTGACCGCGACCGACGTCGGCTCGACGATCCGCGTGGTCGTGACCGGCACGAACGTGGCGGGCAGCTCCAGCGCCACGAGCGCTCAGACGGCGCTCGTCACCGCCGCCTCCCCCGCCAACACCGCGCTGCCGACGATCTCGGGCACCGCCCAGGACGGGCAGACGCTGACGGCGAGCAACGGCACCTGGACCGGCACCGCCCCGATCACCTTCACCTACCAGTGGCGCCGCTGCGACTCGGCCGGCGCCAATTGCTCGAGCATCGCCGGCGCCACGGGCGGCACCTACGTGCTGACGCCGAGCGACGTCGGCTCGACGATCCGCGTCGTCGTGACCGGCACGAACGCCGGCGGCAGCTCGAGCGCAACGAGCGCGCAGACCGCGGTCGTCACCGCGCGGCCGCCGGTCAACACCGCGCTGCCGACGATCGGCGGCACCGCCCAGGACGGCCAGACCCTCACCGCCACCACGGGCACCTGGACCGGCACGCCGACGATCACCTACACCTACCAGTGGCGCCGCTGCAACTCGTCGGGCGCGAGCTGCTCCGACGTCTCGGGCGCCACGGCCTCGACCTACGTGCTCGGCTCGGCGGACGTCGGGTCGACGATCCGCGTGGTCGTCACGGGCACGAACGCGGCCGGCAGCTCGAGCGCCACCAGCGCCCAGACCGCCGTGGTCGCCGCGGCGCCGCCGGTCAACACCTCGCTGCCCACCATCGGCGGGACGGCGACCGACGGCCAGACGCTGACCGCCACCACCGGCACGTGGACCGGGACCCCGACGATCACCTACGCGCGCCAGTGGCGCCGCTGCGACGCCGCGGGCGCGAGCTGCGCGGACATCTCGGGCGCCACGGGGACCACCTACGTGCTCACCTCGGCCGACGTCGGCTCCACGATCCGGGTCGTCGTGACCGCCACCAACTCCGCCGGGTCGGCGAGCGCCACCAGCGCCCAGACCGGCACGGTCAGCGCGACGCCGCCGGTGAACACCGCGCTGCCGACGATCTCCGGCACCGCGCAGGACGGCCAGACGCTCACCTCCACGACCGGCACCTGGACCGGCACGCCGACGATCACGTACGCCCGCCAGTGGCGCCGCTGCGACGCCGCCGGCGCGAGCTGCTCGAACATCGCCGGCGCGACCGGGACGACCTACGTCGCGACCTCGGCCGACGTCGGCTCGACGCTGCGGGTCGTCGTGACCGCCACCAACTCGGCCGGGTCGGCGAGCGCCACCAGCGCCCAGACCGGCACGGTCGCCGCGACGCCGCCGGTGAACACGGCGCTGCCGACGATCTCCGGGACGCTCCAGGACGGCCAGACCCTCACCGCCACCACGGGCACCTGGACCGGCACGCCGACCATCACCTACACGTACCAGTGGCGCCGCTGCAACTCGTCGGGCGCGAGCTGCTCCGACGTCTCGGGCGCCACGGCCTCGACCTACGTGCTCGGCTCGGCGGACGTCGGGTCGACGATGCGGGTGGTCGTGACCGCGACCAACTCGGCCGGGTCGGCCAGCGCGACGAGCGGCATGACCTCGCAGGTCGCCGCCGCGCCGCCGGTGAACACCTCGCTGCCGGCGATCTCCGGCACGGTGCAGGACGGCCAGACGCTGACCTCCACGACCGGCACCTGGACCGGCACGCCGACGATCTCCTACGCGCGCCAGTGGCGCCGCTGCAACGCGGCCGGCTCGCTCTGCTCGGACATCGCGGGCGCGACCGGCACCACGTACACGGCGACCTCGGCGGACGTCGGCTCCACGATCCGGGTCGTGGTGACCGCCACGAACTCGGCGGGCTCGGCGAGCGCCACCAGCGCGCAGACCACGACGGTCGCCGCCGCCCCGCCGGTCAACACCTCGCTGCCGACCGTCAGCGGGACGGTGCAGGACGGCCAGACGCTGACCTCGACCACCGGCACCTGGACCGGCACGCCGACGATCAGCTACGCGCGCCAGTGGCGCCGCTGCAACTCGTCGGGCGCGAGCTGCTCCGACATCTCGGGCGCGACCGGGACGACCTACGTCGCCACCCCGGCCGACGTCGGCTCGACGATCCGCGTCGTCGTGACCGCCACGAACACGGCCGGCACGGCGAGCGCGACGAGCTCGCAGACCGCCGTCGTCGCCGCGGCCCCGCCGGTCAACACCGCGCTGCCCACGATCTCCGGCACCGCCCAGGACGGGCAGACGCTGACGGCGGCCGACGGCACCTGGACGGGCACGCCGACGATCGCGTACACCTACCAGTGGCGCCGCTGCGACGCCGCGGGGGCCAACTGCTCCGACGTCTCGGGCGCGACCGCGTCGACCTACGTCATGACCTCGGGCGACGTCGGCTCTACGATGCGGGTCGTCGTGACGGCCGCCAACTCGGCCGGCTCGGCGAGCGCCACCAGCGCCGAGACCGCGACGGTCGCCGCCGCGCCGCCGGTCAACACCTCGCTGCCGACGATCAGCGGCACGGTCGAGGACGGCCAGACGCTGACCTCCACGACCGGCACCTGGACCGGCACCCCGACGATCAGCTACGCGCGCCAGTGGCGGCGCTGCGACGCCGCGGGCGCAGGCTGCTCCGACATCTCGGGCGCCACCGGGATGACCTACGTCGCGACCTCGGCGGACGTCGGCTCGACGCTGCGGGTCGTCGTGACCGCGACCAACTCCGCCGGCTCGGCGAGCGCGACCAGCTCGCAGACGGCCACCGTCGTCGCCGCGCCCCCCGTGAACACGGCGCTGCCGGCGATCTCCGGCACGGTGCAGGACGGCCAGACGCTGACCTCGACCACCGGCACCTGGACCGGCACGCCGACGATCTCCTACGCGCGCCAGTGGCGCCGCTGCAACGCGTCGGGCGCGAGCTGCTCCGACATCTCGGGCGCCACGGGCACGACCTACGTCGCCACCCCGGCGGACGTCGGCTCGACGCTGCGGGTGGTCGTGACCGCCACCAACTCCGCCGGCTCGGCGAGCGCGACCAGCTCGCAGACCACCACCGTCGCCGCTACGCCCCCGGTGAACACCGCGCTGCCGACGATCGGCGGCACGGTCCAGGACGGCCAGACGCTGAGCGCCGCCGACGGCACCTGGACCGGCACCCCGACTATCTCCTACGCCTACCAGTGGCGCCGCTGCGACGCCGCCGGAGCCAGCTGCTCCGACGTATCGGGCGCGACCGCCTCGACCTACGTCGCGACCTCGGGCGACGTCGGCTCGACGCTGCGGGTGGTCGTGACCGCCACCAACTCGGCCGGGTCGGCGAGCGCCACCAGCGCCGAGACCGCGACGGTCGCCGCCGCACCGCCGGTCAACACCTCGCTGCCGGTGATCTCCGGCACGGTCCAGGACGGCCAGACGCTCACCTCCACGACCGGCACCTGGACCGGCACCCCGACGATCAGCTACGCCCGCCAGTGGCGCCGCTGCAACGCCTCCGGCGCCAGCTGCTCGGACATCTCGGGCGCGACCGGCACGACCTACGTCGCGACCGCGGCGGACGTCGGCTCGACGCTGCGGGTGGTCGTGACGGCCACGAACGCCGGCGGCAGCGCGAGCGCCACGAGCTCGCAGACGACCGCCGTGGCGGCGGCCCCGCCGGTGAACACCGCCCTGCCCACCATCGGCGGGACGGCGACCGACGGCCAGACGCTCACCTCCACGACCGGGACGTGGACCGGCACCCCGACGATCTCCTACGCGCGCCAGTGGCGCCGCTGCGACGCGGCGGGCGCGAGCTGCTCGAACATCGCCGGCGCGACCGGCACCACGTACACGGCGACCTCGGCCGACGTCGGCTCGACGCTGCGGGTCGTCGTCACCGCGACGAACTCGGCGGGGTCGGCGAGCGCCACCAGCGCCCAGACCGGCACGGTCGCCGCGTCGCCGCCGGTGAACACGGCGCTGCCGGCGATCTCCGGCACGATGCAGGACGGCCAGACGCTGACCTCGACCACGGGGACCTGGACCGGCACGCCGACGATCTCCTACGCGCGCCAGTGGCGCCGCTGCGACTCGGCCGGCGCGAGCTGCTCGAACATCGCCGGCGCGACCGGGACGACCTACGTCGCGACCTCGGCCGACGTCGGCTCGACGCTGCGGGTGGTCGTGACCGCGACCAACTCCGCCGGCTCGGCGAGCGCGACCAGCACGCAGACCGCGACCGGCGCGGCCACCCCGCCGGTCAACACCTCGCTGCCGGCCGTCACGGGCACCGTCGAGGACGGCCAGACGCTGACCTCCACGACCGGCACCTGGACGGGCACGCCGACGATTACGTACGCGCGCCAGTGGCGCCGCTGCGACGCCGCCGGCGCCAGCTGCTCGAGCATCTCGGGCGCGACGGGCACCACCTACGTCGTCACCGCGGCCGACGTCGGCTCCACGATCCGCGTCGTCGTGACCGCCACGAACGCGGCCGGATCGGCGAGCGCGACCAGCGCGCAGACCGCCGCGGCCTCGGCGGCCCCGCCGTCGGGCACCGGCCTGCCCACGATCTCGGGCACGACCCAGGACGGCCAGACGCTGACCTCGACGAACGGCACGTGGGCCGGCACCGCGCCGATGACCTTCACCCGCCAGTGGCGCCGCTGCAACGCCTCCGGCGCGAGCTGCTCCGACATCTCCGGCGCGACCGGGGCTACGTACGTGCTCACCCCGAGCGACGTCGGCTCCACCATCCGCGTCGTCGTGACGGCCACGAACGCAGGCGGCAGCGCGAGCGCCACCAGCGCGCAGACCGGCGTGGTCACCGCGATCCCGCCCGTGAACACCGCGCTGCCCACCGTCGGCGGGACGGCGACCGACGGCCAGACGCTGACCTCGACCACCGGCACCTGGACGGGCACGCCGACGATCGCGTACGCTCGCCAGTGGCGCCGCTGCGACGCCGCCGGCGCGAGCTGCTCCAACATCGCCGGCGCGACCGGGACCACCTACGCGCTCACCCCGAGCGACGTCGGCTCCACCATCCGCGTCGTCGTGACCGGCACGAACGCCGGCGGCAGCGCGATCGCCACGAGCGTCCCGACCGCCGCGGTCGCCGCCATCCCGCCCGCGAACACCGCGCCGCCCGCCATCTCCGGCCTGCCGAGCGACGGCCAGACGCTGACCGCGAGCAACGGCACCTGGACCGGCAGCGCGCCGATCGCCTTCACCTACCAGTGGCGCCGCTGCGACGCCGCCGGCAACAACTGCGTGAACGTCCCGAGCGCGACGTCGCAGGCCTACGTGCTGACGCCGAGCGACGTCGGCTTCACGATGCGCGTGGTCGTGACGGCGACGAACGCCGGCGGCAGCGCCAGCGCCACCAGCCCGCAGACCTCGGACGTCGACGCGGACCCGCCGGCCGAGTCGACGCCGCCGCCCATGATCTCCGGGACCACCCAGGACGGCCAGACGCTGACAACCACGAACGGGGCCTGGCTCGGCACCCCGCCGACCTCCTACGGCTACCAGTGGCTGCGCTGCAACGCGAGCGGCGGCGCCTGCGTCGCCGTCCCGGGCGCCAACGCGCAGACCTACGACCTCACCCCGGCTGACGTCGGGTTCGCGATGCGCGTGACCGTCACCGCCTTCAACCCGGCCGGCAGCGACAGCGCGACCGCCGCCCACACGGCGCTCGTCACCCCGGCCCCGCCGGTCAACACGGTCGCGCCGGCGATCTCGGGGAGCGCCGAGGACGGCGGCACGCTGACCGTCGCCAAGGGCACCTGGAGCGGCACGCCGGCCATCTCCTACGCCTACCAGTGGCGCCGCTGCGACGCCGCCGGCGGCAACTGCTCGAACGTCTCGGGCGCGACCGGCACCACGCTCGCGCTCGCGCCGAGCGACGTCGGCTCGACCTTCCGGGTGGTCGTCACGGCCACGAACGCCGCGGGGACCGCCAACGCCACCACCGCGGCGAGCGCGAAGGTCGGCGCCGCGGCCCCGGCCAACACCGGCGACCCGACGGTCTCCGGCGACCCGAAGGAGGGCGAGACGCTGACGCTCGACCGCGGGACGTGGACCGGCACCGCGCCGATCGGCTACGACTACCGCTGGCAGCGCTGCGACGCGAGCGGCGCGAGCTGCGTCGACATCCCGGGCGCCACCGGCACGTCCTACGTGCTGACCTCCGCCGACGTGGGCTCGACGGTCCGCGGCGTGGTCACCGCCGTGAACGCCGGCGGGACCGCCACCGAGGCGACGGCGGCGACCGCCAAGGTCAGGGGCCCGGTCACCACCCCCACCCCGCAGCCGCCCTCGAACGACGGCACGCCGACCGTCGCGGGCGACCCGGACCCGGGCGCGACGCTGACGGCCGACCCCGGCAGCTGGACCGGCCTCGCGCCGATCGACTTCGGCTACCAGTGGCTGCGCTGCGACGCGAGCGGCCAGAGCTGCGAGCCGATCGGGGGAGCCACCGGGCGCACCTACGTCCTCACGCCGGGCGACTCGGGCCACACCCTGCGCGTCGAGGTCACGGCCACGAACGCCGACGGCTCGCGCAAGGCCACCTCGGCCCCGACCGGCCTGATCAGCGACCGCGGCGCCCCCGAGGACGACCTCTCGACGATCGGCGGCAGCCTGATCTCGACCGACAACTGCCAGCGGATCGTGGCCGGCACCGGCGTCAAGCGCAAGAAGCTGAGCGGCTACGGCACGATCAAGGTGCTGCTGCGCGCCAGCGCGTACGTGAACCAGGAGAACCCGCTGCGCCTCTCGACGACCGTCTCGGCCGCCAAGCTGCGCCGCGTCGAGTACCGGCTCGACGGCCGCAAGCTCGGCCAGCCGCGCAAGTCCCCGTTCTGGCAGGACGTCAAGCCGGCCGCGCTGAGCGTGTCCGGGACCGACACGCACTCGCTGAAGGTCGACCTGATCCCGCTGAAGGGCAAGCAGGCCTCGTTCACCTTCGTGGTCAAGACCAAGCCGTGCGAGAACCTGCTCAGCACGAGCCAGTGGAAGACGGCCAAGGGCACCGGCCTCCGCCTGCGCGTCGACGCCAAGGCGGCGATCGGCGACGTCCGGTTCGCGGTCCCGGCGGCGATGCTTCCGAAGCCGGCCGACGCGGGCAAGGGGATCGGGCGCGTCCGGATCTTCCTCAAGGGCGGCCAGCGCAAGCCGTACACGCTCTCGCTGAGCAAGGCGAAGGGCAACGTGCTTCTCGACGGCGACGGCAAGCCGCGGGTCGAGCTGACGAAGGGCGGCGCGATCGTCAAGGGCCTGCCGGCCGACGTCGGGATCGTCGAGCTGACGCTCTACACGCAGAACAAGACGAGCCCGCGGGCGCTCGTCAAGCGCGGCCGCCAGGCCAAGCTGGCCGCCGCCATGACGAGCGGCGGGCAGTCAGTCCGGCTCGCGGCGACGCTGCTCGGCAAGGGCCGCTAGCCCGCCCGGGCCGGCCCCCGCAAACTCCGGCCTCTTCTCGCTCGCCGTCCGGCTTTCCGCCGGTCGCGCCCATACGATCGGTTGCGTGGCCCCCGCGGTCCATCTCCACGTCCACTCCGAGTACTCGCTCCTCGACGGCGCCTGCAAGATCGACGCCCTCGCCGCGCGGGCCGCGGAGTTCGGCCAGCCCGCCCTCGGGCTGACCGACCACGGCGTCATGAACGGCGCCGTCGAGCTCCACAAGGCCTGCGAGAGGCACGGGATCAAGCCGATCCTCGGCTTCGAGGCCTACCTGTGCGACGACCTCGCCTCGGACGCCGTCCGCTACGAGCGCAACCACCTGACCCTGCTGGCCGCCACGGACGAGGGCCTCCGCAACCTCGTCAAGCTCACCTCGGCCGGCTTCCTCGAGGGCAACAAGCGCGGCAAGTGCAACGTCGACATGGCGCTGCTCGAGCGCCACTCGGCCGGCGTGATCGCGCTCACGGGCTGCCTCCAGTCGCGCTTCTGCCGCCGGCTCGTGGACGGCAACCCGGCCGAGGCCCGCGCCCACGTCGACGACCTGATGCGCGTCTTCGGCGCCGACAACGTCTACTTCGAGGTCCAGCGGAACGGCCTCGCCGAGCAGGACCGCGCGAACGAGGGGATCGTCCGGATCGCCCGCGAGGTGGGCCGGCCGCTCGTGGGGACCGCGGACGTCCACTACCTGCGCCGCGAGGACTACGACAACCACAAGGCGCTCCTGTGCGTGCAGACCAAGTCGACGATCGACGCGCCGAAGCTGTCGTTCGACACCAACGAGTTCTACCTGAAGGACTCCGGCGAGATGGAGCGCTCGTTCGCCGACTGGCCGGAGGCGATCGCGTCCACGGTCGAGATCGCCGAGCGCTGCGACGCCACCATCGCGCTGAACCAGATGCTCCTGCCGCGCTACCCGACGCCGGACGGGCAGGGGGAGGTCGACTACCTGCGCCTGCTGGCCGCCGAGGGCCTGCGCCGCCGCTACGGCGACCCGCCGCCGGCCGAGGCCGTCGAGCGGCTCGAGATGGAGCTCGGCGTGATCGAGCGGATGGGGTTCGCGGCGTACTTCCTGATCGTCTGGGACTTCGTCAAGTTCGCGAAGGACAACGGGATCGCGGTGGGGCCCGGGCGCGGGTCCGCGGCGGGCTCGATCGTCGCCTACTCGCTGAGCATCACCGACGTCGACCCGCTCGCCTACGGGCTGCTCTTCGAGCGCTTCCTCAACGCCGAGCGCATCTCGATGCCTGACATCGACATCGACTTCTCGGTGAAGGGCCGCGAGCGCGTGATCCGCTACGTGGCGGACAAGTACGGCCACGACTGCGTGGCCCAGATCGTCACCTTCGGCCGCATGTTCCCGCGCGCGGCCACGCGCGACGCGGCGCGGGTGCTCGGCTTCGACTACGGCGCGGGCGACCGGCTCGCGAAGATGATCCCCGACCCGATCATGGGCCGGCCGCCGTCGTTCGAGGACTGCCTGAAGCCCGGCGAGGAGCTGGCGCGCGCGTACGCCGAGGACCCGCAGGCCAGGCAGATCGTGGACGTCGCGCGCGGGCTCGAGGGGATCGTGCGCAACTCGTCGATCCACGCGGCCGCGGTCGTGATCGCGGACCGCCCGCTCACGGACGTGGTCCCGCTCCAGCTGGCGGAGGACCGCGGCGAGGTGACCGAGGACGGCGGCCGCGCGTACAGGACGGTCACGCAGTACTCGATGAAGCCGATCGAGGACATCGGGCTCCTGAAGATGGACTTCCTGGGGCTGCGGAACCTCGACGTGATCGAGTCGGCGCTCGACATCATCGAGCGCTCCACCGGCGCGCGCCCGGACATGGCCGAGCTGCCGCTGGACGACGCGCGGACCTACGAGATGCTCGCCCGCGGCGACTCCGTCGGCGTGTTCCAGTTCGAGTCCGAGGGCATGCGCGAGGCGCTGAAGAAGGTGCGCCCCACCGAGTTCGACGACCTGGTCGCCCTGGTGGCCCTGTACCGGCCGGGCGCCATGCGCTTCATCGACACGTACGCGAGGAACAAGCGCAACCCCGACGCCGTCACCTACATCGACGACCGCCTGCGGCCGATCACCGAGGCCACCTACTCGGTGATCCTCTACCAGGAGCAGTCGATGCAGATCGCCAAGGAGATCGCGGGCTTCTCGGGCCCCGAGGCGGACGACCTGCGCAAGGCGATCGGCAAGAAGGACCGCGCCCGGATGGCGTCGATGAAGGAGCGCTTCGCGCAGGGCGCCCGCTCGACCGGCACCTCGGACGCGGTGATCCAGCAGCTGTGGGCGGTCAACGAGGCCGCCGCCGACTACTCGTTCAACCGCTCGCACGCGGCCTGCTACGCGCTGATCGCCTACCGCACCGCCTGGCTGCGGTCGAACTACCCGGCCGAGTACATGGCCGCCCTGATCTCGTCGGTCATGTCCACCAAGGACAAGGTGCCGTTCTTCGTCTCCCGCTGCGAGGAGATGGGGATCGAGGTGCTGCCGCCGGACGTGAACGAGTCCGGGCACGACTTCGTGGTCACCGCCGGCAACATCCGCTTCGGGCTCGACGCCGTGAAGAACGTGGGGGCGGCGGCGGTCGACGCCGTGGTGGCCGCCCGCGAGGAGGGCGGCCCGTTCACGTCGATCTGGGACTTCTGCGAGCGGGTCGACTGCCGGGCGGTGAACAAGAAGGCGATCGAGTCGCTCGTGCGCTGCGGCGCGCTCGACTCGACCGGCGCCACCCGCGCCGGGATGCTGGCGGTGCTGCCGCACGCCCAGGCCGCCGGCGCGAAGGCGCAGCAGGACGCCCAGCTCGGCCAGGCCTCGATCTTCGACCTCGAGGAGCCGGGGCCCGCCGCCGGCGGCGGGGGAGGCGGACCCGCGATCGCGCGCCAGCACCCGCCGGTGCCGCCGCTGCCGGACGACCGCAAGGACCTGAACGCCATGGAGAAGGAGACGCTCGGGCTGTTCCTCTCCTCGCACCCGCTGAAGGAGCTGCGGCCGGCGCTGCGCGCCCGGGTCGATTGCGGCCTCGCGGCCCTCGCGTCCAAGAAGGACGGCGAGTGGGTCACGGTCGGCGGGATGATCGCCGAGTGCAAGCGGATCCGGACCAAGAAGGGCGACCCGATGCTGTTCGCCACGCTCGACGACCTCGAGGCGCAGGTCGAGATGCTCGTCTTCAACTCCGCCTACGCGGCCAACTCGGAGAAGATCGACGTCGACAAGGTCGTGATCGTGCGCGGGCGGGTGGACCACAAGGACCAGGGCGAGACCAAGCTGGTGGTCCAGGAGGCCGAGGTGTTCGACCCCACGCCCGAGGAGGTCGAGGAGGCGCGCGAGCGGGCGGGCGCGATCCTGGCGCCGCCGCGGCTCACCCTGCGCGTCCCGGCCGGGATCGACGCCGGCTGGCTGGAGGAGCTGAAGGAGGTCGTCTCGCACAACCGCGGCGACCACGAGCTCGTCCTGCGGGTCGGCGAGCGGACGCTGGTGCTGGGCGAGCAGTACCGCGTCTCCCCGTCCCGCTTCAGGGCGGAGCTGGACGCCCTGCCGGGCGCCTCCGAGGTCCTGGCCGCCTGACCAAGACCACGACCCGGGCCTTCGGTTTACACTCGACCGGTGCCGGGCGCGGTCCCAACCCAGGAGCTCTCCGAGTGCCGTCGCTGCTGCGCGTTCTGCGACCGCGTCGTGCTCCCCTCGGGCTGTCTCGAGTCGGGCTGTCCCTACCTCTACCTCTACGACGACGAGACGACCGGGCGGCGGTTCATGGGCTGCCTCGAGAAGGTCTTCCGGGTCGAGATCGACCTCGAGCTCTTCCGCGAGGCGGAGCGCACCCGGCACGGCTTCGGCGGCGTGAAGCTCACCGGCTCGCCGACGCCCCGCTGCCGCACCTCGGTAGAGCGCGCCTACCACGGCTGCGGCGACGCCTTCGAGTGCGTCAACCCGACGTTCTTCGCGGAGCCGCAGGCGGACGAGGCGCCGGCGGACTTCGACCTCCGCGACAGCCTCTAGCCGCCCCGCCTGCGGCGAGCCTTCAGGCCCTGGGCGCGCAGCTCGCGCATCACCTCGATGTCCTCGAGCGCGGCGCCCCCGCCCTTCAGCCCCGGCCCCTCGAAGATCGCCGGCAGGCCCTCGAAGCGGGGCTCCGAGAGGAAGGCGGCGCAGCCGGAGCGGCCCAGCTCGCCCTCCCCGAGCGGGGCGTGGCGGTCGCGGTTCGAGCCGAGCGGCGCCTGGGAGTCGTTCACGTGCAGGCAGCGGATGCGGTCGAGGCCGACCGTGGACACGCACTCGTCGACGACCTCCGTGAGGCCCTCGGCGGTCCGGATGTCGAATCCGCTCGCGAGCATGTGGCAGCAGTCGAGGCAGATCCCGAGCCGCTCGTGCCCGCCGCCCAGCTCGACCAGCCGGGCCAGCTCGGCGAACGAGCGGCCGATCGTGCCCCCGGCGCCGGCGGTGTTCTCGAGCAGGAGCGGGCACGACTCGGACTCGGCGAGCGCGTGGCGGATCGCGTCGCCGACCCGGTCGAGCGACTCGTCGAGCGGCTCGCCCACCTGCGACCCGGGGTGGACCACCACGCCCACGGCCCCGATCCGGTCGCCGGTCCGGAGCGCGTGGGCGAGCGCGTCGAGCGACTTCTGCCGGATCGTCGCGTCCTTCGAGGCGCAGTTGATGAGGTACACGGCGTGGATCAGGACCGCACGCACCGGCCCGGCGGCGAGCAGCTCGCGGAAGTCGGCGACGTCGTCCTCGCGGTGGTTGGTCGGCCGCCAGGCGCGCGGCGACTGGTTGAAGATCTGGATCGCGTCGCAGTCGCGCTCGACGCCGCGGTGGAACGCGTTGACGAGCCCGCCCGCCGGGGAGACGTGGCCGCCGATTAGCATCGCGGTGTGGCAGAGGGCATGAGGGTCCGCTTCGCCCCGTCTCCGACCGGGGCGCTGCACATCGGCGGGGCGAGGACGGCACTGTACAACTGGCTCCTGGCCCGCCGGTCGGGCGGCGCGTTCGTCCTCCGGATCGAGGACACCGACCGCGAGCGCTCGACGCCGGAGAACGTCGAGCAGATCCACGACGCGCTCCGCTGGCTCGGGCTCGACCACGACGAGGGGCCGTACTCGCAGAGCGAGCGGCGTCCGCGCCACGAGGAGGAGATCGCCCGGCTTGTGGGGGAGGGCCACGCGTACCTCGACGAGGGCGCGGTCCGGCTGCGCGTGCCCGACGAGGGGGAGACGGTCGTCTCCGACGTCATCCGCGGCGAGGTCCGCTTCGAGCACTCGGCGATCGACGACTTCGTGGTCGCGCGCTCGGACGGCAGCCCGCTCTACAACCTGGCCGTCGCGGTCGACGACCGCGACATGGGCATCACGCACGTCGTCCGCGGGGCCGACCACCTCTCGAACACCCCGCGCCAGATCATGATCCTGCGCGCTCTCGGCGCCGAGCCGCCGGTCTACGCGCACGTGCCGCTCCTCCACGGCCCGGACGGCAAGAAGCTCTCGAAGCGCCACGGCGCGGCGTCGGTCCAGGAGCTGCGCGAGGCCGGCTACCTGCCGGAGGCGGTGCGCAACTACGTGGCACTGCTCGGCTGGGGCTACGACGAGAGCACCACGTTCTTCACGACCGGCGAGCTGGTCGAGCGCTTCTCGCTCGAGCGGGTGTCGAAGGCGCCGGCCGTCTTCGACGAGAAGAAGCTCCGCTGGATGAACGGCCGCTACCTGCGCGAGCTGACGGTGGACGAGCTGAGGTCGCGGCTCGAGGAGCGCCACGGGCGCGAGCTGCCGCGGACGGCCGTCGAGATCGCGCAGGAGAAGATGCAGACGCTCGCCGACTTCTGGCCGCTGGCGGGGTTCCTCGTGGAGCCGCAGCCGAACGACGAGAAGGCGTGGCGGAAGGTGATGCGCGACGGGGCCGATGCGCGCCTCGCGCGGGCGCGGCAGGCGATCGCGAGCGCCGAGCCGTTCGACGCGGAGGGCCTCGAGGCGGTCCTCGGCCCGCTCGTGGACGAGCTCGGCGTGAAGGCGCGCGACCTCTACCAGCCGATCCGCGTGGCCATCACCGGGTCCACGATCTCGCCCGGGATCTTCGAGTCGGTGGCCGCCCTAGGTCGCGAGGAGACGCTGGCCAGGATCGACCGCGCGCTCGCCGAGCTCGGGGCGGCGGGAGGCTCTGTCCCCGAATCGGGTGACAGCTCCACCCGATCCGGTTAGGGCCTGAGCCCCAATCCCGCTCCCGGCGCTCGATCGGCGCTCAACTCGGAACCTTGCCATGCCGACAACAAGCACCGGACGAATTCCCGATCCGCCGCCGATTCCCCCCGAACCGCCACGGAAGGCAATCCCCCTCGTGAAGAGAGCACTCAAGCCGGTGCCGAGCCGGCCAACCTCCGCCGCCGAGCCCGTCAGGCGTCCCGCCGCAGAAGGCCACGGACGCCGGCTCACGGCCGCGTTCGAGGCGCTCGAGGCGTTCCCCGCCCTCGCCGAGTCGCGGAACCGGGTGCTGAGGCTCGTCCGCGAGGAGCACACGGCCGCCGGCGACGTCGTCGCCGCGATCGAGTCTGACGTCTCGCTCGTCATCGCGGTCCTGCGGATCGCCAACCGCGCGCCGGCCCCCAAGCGCGGCCGGATCGCCAGCGTGCCCGAGGCGATCGAGCTCCTCACGCCGAGCGGCGTCGAGGCCCTGGCCGCCCGCACCGCGGTGTTCGACTTCTTCGAGCGGATCCCGGGCTGGGACGCCGCCCCCGAGCGCTTCCGGCTCCACGCCGTCGCCACGCAGCGCGCGGCCGACCGGATCGCCAAGGAGACCGAGTACGCCGACCGCGACGAGCTGCTCGTCTCTGCGCTGCTCCACGACATCGGGAAGCTCGTCCTCGTCCACGCCTACCCGGGCTACCCCGGCCAGGTCCACGGCGAGGCCAGGACCCCCGAGGAGCGCCTCCACCGCGAGCGTCGCGAGCTGGGCGTCGACCACGCGCTGGTCGGCGGCGTGCTCGCCAGGCGCTGGGGCCTGCCGGCCCGCCTGGCCGCGGCGATCGAGCGCCACCACGCCGACGACGTCCAGGGCGAGGCCGCCGTCATCCGGCTCGCCGACATGCTCGCCCACTACTCCCAGGGCCACCCCGTCGAGCCGGCCCGCATGCTCAAGGTCGCCCGCGAGCTCGGCCTCGACGCCGACAAGCTCCGCGGCGTGATGTACGAGCTGCCGTACCCGAGCGGCCAGCAGCGCCGCCAGATCGACCCCTGCCCGCTGTCGGCCCGCGAGGTCGACGTCCTCAAGCGGCTGGCCGAGGGCAAGGTCTACAAGCAGATCGCCCTCGAGCTGAACCTCTCGACGAGCACCGTGCGGACCCACCTGCACAACACGTACGCGAAGCTCGGCGCGGTCGACCGCGCGCAGGCCGTCCTGCTCGCCACCCAGCGCGGCTGGCTCTAGCCGGCGCCGTCGCGGCCGGCCCCGCGAGGCGCCGTCGCGGATCCGTCGAGCGGCGCCCGCACCAGGACCTTCGTCCCGCGGCCGCCGGTCTCGATCTCGAGCCGGCCGCCGATCAGCTCGGCCCGCTCGCGCATGCTGGCGAGCCCGATGTGGCCCGGCTCGGTCGACGCCAGCGGCTCGCTGCCGGTGAAGCCGTGGCCGTCGTCGGCCACCCGCAGCTCGACCTCGTCGCCGAGCGTGCGGAGCGTCACCACGACCCGGCTCGCGCCCGCGTGGCGGCCGGCGTTCGCCACCGCCTCCTGCGCGATCCCGAACAGCGTGCCGCACAGCTCGTTCGAGAGGTCGAGCTGCTCGACCGCCAGCTCGACCTCCAGGTCGTAGCGGCGCTGCCAGACCGGCAGGCACTGCTCGACCGCGGTGTCGAACGACAGCTCGTCGAACGCGTACGGGCCGAGTCCGACGATCTCGTCCCGCAGCGCGGCGATGTTCCGCTCGGCGATCAGCCGGGCCTCGCTCAGCCGGTCGCGGACGCCGTCCACGTCGCCCCGGTCCACGGCGCGGTCGACCGACGCGAGCACGAGGTCCAGGCTCACGAGCTCCTGCACCGGCCCGTCGTGGATCGCCTCGGCCAGGCTGCGGCGGACCTGGTTCTCGGCCTCGATGTTCCGGCGCGACAGCTCGCGCGCCTGGAGCCGCGCCGCGGACTCGGCCGTCCGCAGCCGGCCGACGAACAGCCCGCAGCAGAGCGCCGAGCCCGAGAACAGGGTCTCCGAGAACAGGAGCCGGCCGCCGTGGATCGGCGTGTCGAGGGCGACGCCGAGCGGCACCAGGAAGGCGATCCCCACGACCGCCACCGCGAGCCCGCGCCCCTCGCCCTGGAAGTACGAGTGCGTGGCGATCAGGAACAGCGCGACGAACCGGACGCCCTCGTAGGAGTTCGGCTCGGCGACCTGGACGAGGGCGAGCAGCAGCAGGTCGCCGGCCGCCATCGCCGGGTTGGCGGCGAGCGCGGGCCGCCGGCGCGCCTGCCAGAGGTGCACGAGGGCCCACGGGAGCGCGACGGCGGCCAGGATCGCGGCCACGCGGCCGCGGTGCGGGACGTCGAACGCCGCGGTGGCCGCCAGCGCGGCGAGGACGAGCACGACCCGCAGCGTCGCGAACCAGATGAACGGCTCCTCCGACTGGAGGGGGAGGCGCCGCGACGTCACCGCGTCCGGCGGGTGACGAGGAGGGCCGCGATCGCCATGCCGGCGGCGTCGATCGCGACGTCGACGGGCGTGCCGTGCCTGCCGTCGACGAAGGTCTGGTGGTACTCGTCGCTGGCCGCGTACGCCAGCGAGCCGAGGAACGCGACCGCCACGGCGCCGCGGCGCGTCATGCCGTCGCGCAGCGCCCGCCAGAGCAGCAGCCAGAGCAGCCCGTACTCGGCGGCGTGGACCAGCTTGCGGCCGATCAGGTCCCAGGTGCCGAGCCCCGTGGACAGGTCGGGCTGGGCCGATAGCGCGAAGATGACGGCCATCAGCGCGAGCGGCGGCGCCCAGCGGCCGAGCAGGACGGTCGTGCGGGAGCGGGTCCGCGTCACGTCCATAACCTAGACTCGCAGCGGCGTGCTCGCCATCACGTCCAAGAGCCCGTACGCCGTCCGCGCGCTCACCGAGCTGGCGCGCATGGGAAGCTCGGGACCGGTCCCGATCGGCGAGATCGCGCGGCGGCGGGACATCCCGGTGCAGTTCCTCGAGGGGATGTTCGCCACCCTGCGCCGGGCCGGGCTGCTCCAGAGCCAGCGCGGCGTGAAGGGCGGCTACTCGTTCGCCCGCCCGGCGGGCGAGATCACGGTGCTGGACGTGGTCGAGGCGCTCGAGGGATCGCTCGACGCCGAGACGGTCGGGGCGGACGCGATCTGGACCGAGGCGGTCGAGGCGCTGCGCGAGAGGCTACGCTCAGCGACCATCGCGGAGCTGGCCGAGCGCGAGGCACGCGCGGCCGGCGCGAGCATGTACTACATCTAGCTGAGGAGGCCCGGGACCGGATGGCCAGCCGCAAGGAGGAGAAGGAGCGGCTCCGCGCCGAGCGCGAGGAGCGCGAGCGGCAGGAGCAGGAGCAGGCGCAGCGCAGGGCGCGGCGGATCCGCGTGCTCAGCGCCGCCGCGGTGCTGCTCGTGGCCGTGATCGTGATCGTCGTCGTGGCCTCCGGTGGCGGCGGCAAGAGCTCGAAGGCCGAGGCGAACCAGGGCCTCCAGGTGAGCCCGGGACCGTGGAGCGCCGAGACGGCGGGGCTGAAGAAGCGCTCCGAGGCCCTGAAGCTCCCCGACCCGAGCGACACGATCTACCACGTGCACGCGCAGCTCCAGGTGTTCGTCAACGGCAAGCAGTCGAAGGTCCCGATGAACATCGGCATCGACCAGGACTCCCAATTCCTGGCGTCGCTCCACACGCACGACGACAAGGGCATCATCCACATGGAGGCCGTCGAGCCGTACCCCTTCACGCTCGGCCAGTTCTTCACGATCTGGGGCGTCAAGTTCACGAAGACCGAGCTGGGGGCGTACCGCGCCGGCAACGGGCTCACGCTCGACACGTTCGTGAACGGCAAGAAGGTGCCCGACGGCCCGGGCTACCAGATGAAGTCCCACGACGTGATCGTGGTCGCGTTCGGCAAGCCGGGCGAGGCGCCGAAGACGTTCAAGCCCGAGTTCGGTCCGGGCGAGTAGGCGGGGGCGCCGCGGGCGGGCGGCGCTCGACTAGTACATACGGCCAAGGGGGGTTCCGATCGCCGCCCGGCTGACGTAGGCTCGTATTCGAGCAGGGGACTGGCGCGCCAGGATCTTCCACTAGCCCCCAGCGTTTACGAGAGCCGGCCGGACCCAGGCCCTAACTACTCCCGGTCCGGCCGGCTCCGCCCTTTCGCCTACCCTCTCGCCATGAGCCGGACCAGGGCCGGGCGCGCGTCCGAGATCACCGCGAACCTGGCCGACCTCGTGGGCTGCACGCCGCTCGTGCGCCTGACGCGGCTCGCGCCCGAGTGCGGCGCCGAGCTGATCGGGAAGCTCGAGGCCTACAACCCCGGCGGCAGCGTCAAGGACAGGATCGGCGTGGCGATGATCGAGGCGGCCGAGGCGGACGGCCGGATCGAGCCGGGCCGCACGACGATCGTCGAGGCGACCTCGGGCAACACGGGCATCGCGCTCGCGCTCGTGTGCGCCGCCAAGGGGTACCGGCTCGTGCTCTACATGCCGCAGGGCATGAGCCGCGAGCGCGGGGGCCTGCTGCGGCTCTACGGCGCCGAGGTGCGCGAGACCGAGTCGCTCGGCGGGATGAACGAGGCCGTCGAGGCGGCCGACAGGCACGTCGTCGAGTGCCCCGACTGCTTCATCCCCGACCAGTTCTCGAACCCGGCCAACCCGGAGGTCCACCGCCGCACGACCGCCGAGGAGATCTGGCGCGACACCGGCGGCGAGGTGGACGTGCTGGTGGCCGGCGTCGGGACGGGGGGCACGATCACCGGCGCCGGCGAGCGGCTGAAGGAGCTGAACCCCGGCCTCCGCGTGGTCGCCGTCGAGCCGCTGGCCTCGGCGGTCCTGTCCGGCCGGCCGCCCGGCCCGCACAAGATCCAGGGCATCGGGGCCGGCTTCGTCCCCGCCGTGTTCAACCCCGAGGTGGTCGACGAGATCGTCACGGTCGACGACGAGGACGCGCTGGCCACGGCCCGCCTCGTCTGCGCGCGCGAGGGCATCCTGGCCGGCATCTCGGCGGGCGCGGCGCTGTGGGCCGCGATCGAGGTCGGAAGCCGGCCGGAGCACGAGGGCGCGCGGGTCGTCGTGGTGCTGCCGGACTCCGGCGAGCGCTACGTGAGCACGCCGTTCTTCGCGCCGTGAGGTCGCTCGACCTGACCGGCGTGCCGTGCCCGATGAACTGGGTGCGCACCCGGCTCGCGCTCGAGGAGCTCCGGCCCGGGGAGCGGGTCGACGTGGCGCTCGACTCCGGCGAGCCGCTCGAGAGCGTCCCGCGGTCGGCCCGCGAGGACGGGCACGAGGCGACGGTGGCCGGCAACGTCGTGACGATCGTGAAGCGATGAGCGCGCTGAGCGAGCCGGAGCTCGAGCGCTACTCGCGCCAGCTCGTGATGCCCGAGTGGAGCGGCGCGGCCCAGGAGCGGCTCAAGTCCGCGTCGGCGATCGTGGTCGGGGCGGGAGCGCTCGGCTCGCCGGTCGGCCTCTACCTGGCGGCCGCAGGGGTTGGGCGGATCGGGATCGTGGACGACGACCCGGTCGAGCTGTCGAACCTGCACCGCCAGCCGCTCCACTTCACGCCCGACCTCGGCGTGCCGAAGGCGCAGAACGCGGCGGTCAAGCTGCGGGCGCTCAACCCGGAGGTGCAGGTCGACCCGTACCCGGCGCGGCTCGGGCCCGAGAACGCCGAGGCGATCGTCGCCGGCGCCGACGTGGCGGTCGACTGCACCGACTCGTTCGAGTCGCGCTACGCGGTGAACGACGCCTGCTGCGCGGCGGGCGTGCCGCTGGTCGAGGCGGGGGTTCTCGGGCTGACCGGGCTGGTCCTGTCGATCCGGCCGGGCGAGTCGGCCTGCTACCGCTGCGCCTTCCCGGACCCGCCGCCGCCCGGCGGCGTGCCCACCTGCCGCGAGGCGGGCGTGCTCGGGGCCATGGCCGGCGTCGTCGGCTCGATCCAGGCGCTCGAGGCGCTGAAGCTGCTCGCCGGCGTCGGGCGGCCGCTCCTCGACCGCATCCTCCAGATCGACGGCGGGACGCTCGAGCAGACGATCGTCTCGACGTCCCCCCGTCCGGGGTGCACCGCGTGCGCCCGGGTGCCGGCTGCGGCACAATCGGCGTGATGGTCGGGCTCGGAGGGCTCACCCGCGTGTTCCGGGAGCTGCGCCAGGACCTCGCGGCCGCGCAGGACCGCGACCCCGCCGCGCGCGGGCTCGGCCGGCTCGAGATCCTCCTGACGTACGGCGGCGTCCAGGCGCTGCTGCTGCACCGGGTGGCCCACGTGCTGCACGAGGGCGGCGTGCCGGCCGCGCCCCACCTGATCGCGTACGTGAGCCGGATGGCCACGGGCGTCGAGATCCACCCGGCCGCCAGGATCGGCGAGGCGCTTTTCATCGACCACGGGGCGGGCGTCGTGATCGGCGAGACCGCCGAGATCGGCGACAACGTGACGCTCTACCAGGGGGTGACCCTCGGCGGCACCGGCTTCGCGCGCGGCAAGCGCCACCCGACGATCGAGGACGAGGTGGTGGTCGGGTCGGGGGCCAAGCTGCTCGGCGCGATCCGCGTCGGCCGCGAGGCCAAGGTCGGGGCGAACTCGGTCGTGATCCACGACGTGCCGGCCAACTCGACGGTCGTGGGCAACCCGGGCCACCCGGTCCGCGTGGACGGCAAGCGCCCGCACGGCCCGGACGCGGACTGGGCCCACCTGCCGGACCCGGTGGCGGACGCGATCAAGGCCCTCTCGGCGCGGGTGTCCGAGCTGGAGGAGCTCCTGGCGGAGGCGACCGGCAAGCGGCCCGAGCCGACCGCCGAGGTCCGGCCGCTGCGCAACCTGCGCGGGGGCGACCCGGCCGGCGGGTAGGCGGCGCGGCCCCGCCGCCGCCCCGGCCCCGCCGCAGCCGGCGCGGCCGCCGCCCCGGCTCCGCCGCCGGCCCCTCAGTAGAAGACGGTGCGCGTGCGGTGCCGCGGGACCGCCTTGTAGCGAGGGGCCTGCCCGCGGTTCCAGAGCCAGGTGTCGAGGACGCGCGGCGGCGTCGCCATGCGCTCGGCGATCAGCTCGCACGCGTGGACGGCGGCGGCGCGGATCTCGCGCTCGGCACCGCCCGGCTCGAGCAGCTCGCCGGCGTCGATGCGGGCGGCGAGCGCCGGGTCGTAGCGCAGCACGCCGTCGACCCGGAGCACGTGCGGGACGAGGTTGTCGGCGAAGATCGTGAGCCGGTCGAGGTCGCCGAACTCGGCCACGCCGGCGAGCGCGAGGTCGTTCGGCGCGATCTGAGCGCGCTTCCAGAAGCCGCGGTCGTCGAACAGCGGCATGCCGGCGGCGAGCTGCCCGGCCAGGCGCTCGGCGGATCCGCCGGCGGCCTCGACGGCCTCGAGCGCGCCGCGGTCGCCCAGGAACTCGCCGAGGTCGTTCAGGGCGCGCGCGTAGAGCGCCATCAGCTCGTGGCCGGGGTCCTGGCCGAGGACGCCGGCGACGGCCGGCGCGTCCAGTTCCCGCAGCTCGGCCGGCGACCACGGGCCGTGCTCGCGGAAGCGGTCGGCCAGCGCCCAGGCCACCGTGTAGTAGCCGGAGCAGCCGGGACGCTTCCGGAGCGTCGGGAACCAGCCCGAGCCGAAGTTGACCGAGTCGAGCGTGAGCACGTAGGCGGCCACGTCGCCGGGCGGGCCGTCGAGGTAGTGGCGCAGGGGGTCGAGCACGGGCGGCGGGCCGGGCTCGACCTCGCCGAGGCGGTCGAGCTCGATCGAGACGAGCCGGCTCGCCGCGGCGATCTCGGCGCACGAGCGGCGCACTTCGTCGCACAGGCCCACGGCGGGGAGGCTATGGATCGCGCGCGCCGCGGCTCGCGGGCCCGCCCCCGGATCCGTCCCGGACCCCGCCCCCCGGGCCCGCCCCAGACCCCGCCGGAGCCCGGTCTATGCTCGCCGGGTGGTCACCGCCGCCGTCCGCGAGCGCCTGCTCGACTCCCTGAACGAGCCCCAGCGCGAGGCCGTCCTCCACGACGAGGGGCCGCTGCTCGTGCTCGCCGGGGCGGGCAGCGGGAAGACCCGCGTGCTCACCCACCGCATCGCGTACTCGGTCGAGACCGACCGCGCGGCGCCCGGCGAGATCCTCGCGATCACGTTCACCAACAAGGCGGCTAACGAGATGCGCGAGCGGGTCGAGCTGCTGGTCGGCCGGCGGGCGCGCGCGATGTGGGTGATGACGTTCCACTCCGCCTGCGCGCGGATGCTCCGCGCCGAGGGTCAGCGCCTCGGCTACACCCGCGGCTTCACGATCTACGACGACGCCGACTCGGTCCGCCTCGTCAAGCGCTGCCTCGAGGACCTCGACGTCGACCCCAAGCGCTTCACCCCGCGTGCGGTCAAGCGCCAGATCTCGGACGCCAAGAACACGCTGCTCGACGCCGACGGCTACCGCGCGAAGGTCGGGTCGTTCTTCGAGCAGACGGCCGCCGACGTCTACGCCGAGTACGAGAAGCGGATCCACGCGATGAACGCGATGGACTTCGACGACCTGCTGGTCCGCTGCGTCGACCTGCTCCAGCTCTTCCCCGAGGTCCGCGAGCGCTACGCGACCTCGTTCCAGCACGTCCTGGTCGACGAGTACCAGGACACGAACCGCGCCCAGTACCGCTGGCTCCAGCTGCTCGCCGAGAAGCACCGGAACCTGTGCGTGGTGGGCGACGACGACCAGAGTGTCTACGCCTTCCGCGGCGCCGACATCCGGAACGTCCTCGAGTTCGAGGACGACTTCCCGGACGCCAGGGTCATCAAGCTCGAGCAGAACTACCGGTCGACGCAGAACATCCTGTCGGCGGCCAACGCGGTCGTGTCGAACAACCGCGCGCGCAAGCACAAGGTCCTCTGGACCGACGCGGGCGCGGGCGACCCGGTGCGCGTCGCCGAGCTCGAGGACGAGCACGCCGAGGCGCGCTACGTCACCGACCGGATCGAGCGCCTCGTCGAGGAGGGCGGCTCGCGCAGCGAGGTCGCCGTCTTCTACCGGACCAACGCCCAGTCGCGCGTGCTGGAGGACATGCTGGTCCGCTACAACGTCGGCTACCAGGTCATCGGCGGCACGCGCTTCTACGAGCGCGCCGAGGTGAAGGACGCGGTCGCGTACCTGACGCTGCTCGTGAACCCGCAGGACGTGGTCGCGTTCGAGCGGGTCGTCAACTCGCCCCGGCGGGGCATCGGCCAGACCACGCAGGCGCGGATCGTCGGCCAGGCGAACACCCTCGGCGAGTCGATCTGGGACGTCGCGTCGGCGCCCGAGGACGTTCCCGGCCTCGGCGCGGCCGCGGTCAAGGCCGTCGGGCGGTTCATGTCGACCATGGAGCGGCTGCGCGAGCGGGCCGAGGCGGCGGCCCCGGTCGGCGACCTCCTCGACGAGACCCTTCACGAGAGCGGCTACCTGGAGGCGCTCCGCGCGGAGCGGACGATCGAGGCCGAGGGCCGGCTCGAGAACCTCGAGGAGCTCGTCGGCGTCGCGCGCGAGTACGACGCCACCGCCGAGGAGCCGTCGGTCGAGGAGTTCCTCCAGCAGATCGCGCTGTTCTCCGAGCAGGACAACCTGACGGACGACGAGGGGATCGTCACGCTGATGACTCTCCACAACGCCAAGGGGCTCGAGTTCCCGGTCGTCTTCGTCATCGGCTGCGAGGAGGGCGTGTTCCCGCACTCGCGCGCGATCGAGTCCGGCGACCTCGAGGAGGAGCGGCGGCTCTGCTACGTCGGCATCACGCGCGCGAAGCGCCAGCTCCACATGACGTTCGCCCGCCAGCGGTCGCTGTACGGCGGCCGCGAGTGGAACATGCCGAGCCGGTTCCTCGACGAGCTGCCCGAGGAGCTGGTCGAGCGCGAGGCCCAGAAGCCGCGCGGGTTCCAGCCGGGGTGGGCGACGCGCGAGAGCCTGGGCGGCGGGCGCGGCAGCGGGGGGCGCGGCGGCGCCTTCGCCGGCGGCGGCCTCGGGCGCGGCGGGGGCGGAGCCGACCGACCGGCCCGCCGCGAGCCGATCCCCGGCGGCGGCGCCTCGTTCTCGCTCGGCGACGACGTGCTGCACGCCACGCTCGGCGAGGGCGTGGTCACGGGCATCGAGCCCGGCGGCCTGGTGGTCGTGCGCTTCGCGGCCGACGGCTCCGAGCGCAAGCTGATGTCCGACTACGCGCCCCTCAAGAGGCGCTGATCCGCGCCGGCCGGCGCTACGCTGCCCGCCGTGGACGTGCGACGGCTGCGCCCGGGCGAGTGGATCGCGGGGATCGCGGGCGCCGGCCTGCTCGCGGCGATGTTCGTCGACTGGTACGAGGTCGACGCCACGGGCGCCGGGGCCAGCGCCTGGGAGGCGTTCTCGGCCGTCGACCTGGCGCTCGCCGTCCTCGGCCTGCTCGCGGTGGCGCTGGCGGCGACCACAGCGGCGCAGCGGAGCGCGGCCATGCCGGTCGCGCTCGCGTCGACCACCGTCCTGATCGGGCTGGTCGCGCTGCCGCTCCTCGCGTGGCGGGTCGCGAGCCCGCCGGACGCCGAGGTGACCCTGCGGGTCTACGGCAGCGTCGAGCGGACCGGGACCCTGGAGCAGGACATGAAGCGGGACGCCGGGCTCTGGCTCGGCCTCGGCGCGTCCATGCTGGTCATGGCCGGCGCGCTCGCCGCGATGCGGGACGAGCGCATCCCGCACGCGGCGCGGGTCGCCGCCCCGGTGGAGCTGATCGAGCCGCCGCCCGAGGGCGAGGCGGCGTGACCGCCTCCCCGGCGCCCGCCCGGGCCGCGGGCGCCAGCCGCGCGGACGTCGTCCGGCCCACCCGCTGGCACTGGATCGCGCTGCTCGCCGCCCTCGCCCTGATCGGCACGACCGCGCTCGACTGGTACACCACCAAGCAGGGCGAGGAGCTCCGCCGGGTCGAGCGCATCGACCGCGACAGGGAGGGCATCGAGCAGGTCAACCCGACCACGCCGGACCGCGCCGCCGAGGCGGCCGAGCGGCAGGAGAAGAACGCCTGGCAGGCGAGCGCGTTCGTCGACCGGCTCGCCCTGATCGCGCTGCTCGCCGCGTTCGCCGCCGCCGTGACCGCGGCCTTCGCGCGCGCGGCGCAGCGCACCTTCGAGCCGCCGGCGACTCCGAGCGCGGTGGCCGCGGCGACCGGCCTCGTGGCCGCGGCGCTGATCGCCTACCGGCTGCTCCAGCCTCCCGGGCTGAACGACGCGGCCGTGGTGAAGTCGGGCGCCCCGCTGGCGCTCCTGGCGGTCGGCGTCCTGGCGGTCGCCTCGCGCCTGGCGGCGCTGGAGGAGCGGGAGGAGGCCGCGGGGGAGCCGTCGCCCGCCCCCGCCGCGCCGCCCGACCCGGCAGCCCGCGTCGGATAGCGCCGCGGGCCGCGCCGAGACGTTCCCTGAAGGGTTTCATGACCTATAGGTCAGTGAAAGCCTCAGTGAGGGCGCGCCGCGGCTACCGGCCGGCGAGGCCGCGGGCGATCCGACGGGCGACGGCCATGATCGTCAGCATCGGGTTGGCGCCGAGCGAGGTGGGGAGGACGCTCGCGTCCGCGACGTACAGGTCGGGCACGCCGTGCACCTCGCCGGACGGGGAGACGACGGACGTCGAGGGGTCCGGGCCCATCCGGGCGGTGCCCATCGGGTGGAACGCCTCGAGGCGGAGGTCCGCCGGGCCGAGGCGGCCGTCCTCGACGCGGCCCTCGTCGCCGGGCCGCAGCACGCCCAGGCCGGCGACCTGCGGGTAGACCTCGGCGGCGCCGGCCGCGAAGTGGATCCGCGCCGCCTGCGCGATCCCGAAGCGGAGCGCGGCGGCGTCCTCGGCGGTCAGCCGGTAGGTGAGGCGGAGGCGGCCGCCGCCGAGGCCGACGCGACCCTCCGAGCGGTCGGCGAGGTGGACGCCGAGGACCGCCATCTCGCCGTAGCGCTCGACGCGCTCGGCGAACCGCGCGCCGGCGCCGGGCATCCAGTGCGCGCCGAACGGGAGCGGCGAGAAGGTGGCCTCGAGGAACAGGCGCCGGTCGAGCCACTGGTCGACGCCCCAGCTCTGCATGACGCCGTCCCAGCCCCGGACCGCCTCGCCGGGGAAGCGAGCGCCGACCCAGCAGGCCGGCTGGATGCGCAGGTGGCGGCCGACGTGGCCGTTCCCGCGCCCCTGCGCGAGCAGCAGCTCGGGGGTGCCGAGGGCGCCGCCCGCGAGCACGACGGCGCGCGCGGCGACGACGAAGCGGCCGGCGCCGGGGGCGCTGCGCCCGCGGGTCGGCCCGCCGCCCCCGCCGGCTCCACCCGTGCGCCGCGCCACCACCCCCGCCGCGCGGCCTCCCTCCAGGACCACCTTCTCCACCCGCGCGCCGGCCCAGATCCGCGCTCCCGCGGCCGCGGCACGCGGCAGCTCCGACACGTGCATCGCCTGCTTGGCGTCGATCGCGCAGCCCATCGGGCAGGTGCCGCAGCACGCGACCCGGCCGGCCATCCGCGGGAGCGGCCCGTTCGAGGCGCCGACCGCCTCGGCGCCGGCGCGGCACAGCTCCGCGTTGCGGCCGGCGCTGGCCGGGTCGACCGGGGTGACCGCGAGGTCGCGCTCGACGCCCTCGAGCTCCGACTCGAGCTCGGCCGCCCAGCCGATCCCGTGCTCGTCGCGCCAGCGCTCCAGCACCCCCGGCGGCGGACGGACCGAGGTGCCCGAGTTGATGACGGTCGTCCCGCCGACGCAGCGCCCGACCGGCAGCGGGATCGGCGGCTTCCCGTCGCACGCGGTCAGCCCGCCGTCGCGGTAGAGCGACGTCAGCGCCGCGATCGGGTCGGCGCCGCGGTCGCCGGCGTCGCGGAGCCCGCCCTCCTCCAGCACGACCACGTCGAGGCCGGCCTCGGCCAGCACGCGGGCCGCGGCCGCGCCGCCCGCGCCCGAGCCGACCACCACCACGTCGCAGCGCACGACCTCGCCGGCCGGCGGCGGCGCGAGCGCGGCCGGGTCGAGCGGGGGCGCCGGGCGCGGCGGCTCGGCTCCGGGCGCCATCTCGCAGCGCGGGTCCCACCCGACCGCGGCCCGCACGCGCTCGTCGCTCGCGTACGGCACGCACGAGAGCGTCTTGGCGAGCAGCGCGACGCTGCGCCGCGACAGCGAGCCGCTCCCCTCGAGCCGCTCGATCCGCCGCGCTCGGTCATCGAGCGCGAGCCGCGAGAACCGGCGCGGGAACGGCGACCACTCCACCACGGCGAGGGCGAGCCGCGCGATCGTCCGCATCCGCGGCGGCGCGCAGGCGAGGAGCCGCAGCGCCGGGTCGACCACCGGCACGCCGCCGCCGCCCTCGGCGCCCGGCATCGACCCCGTGGGCGGCAGCAGGGCCTCGGCGAAGGCCGCGAGGGTGCGGCGACCGGACGCGCCGAGGGCGGCCTCGCGACCCCTTCAGCCGGGCGCCGCGGCGAGCGCCCGCGACTCCACCCGGCCGGCGAGCGACCAGCAGAGGAGCGACGTCCCGACCAGGCTGCCGTCGACGAGGAAGTTCAGGAGGTAGATGAAGACGTCGTCGTCGAAGAGGAAGAACGCGCCCGTGGTGAGCGACGACGCCGCCTTGCCGGCGGCGAGCACTAGCAGCAGCGGCCGGTAGCGCACCACGTCGAGCGAGACGACCAGCGCGATCCCGGTGATGACCGTCATGTACGCGAAGGCCAGCCCGAGCCACATCTTCTGGTCGGTGTCGGCGCCGGGCGAGAAGTCGCCGAACCAGCCGCCCACGTCGTCGATCGCGTCCACGACCCCGTCGGGCGTGGCGATGAACAGGATCCCCACGGCGGCGAAGGAGACGGCGAGGCCGCGCATGACGAGCACCACGATCCGTTCGGCGACGGCGGGACTCATGCCGCCGGATCCTAACCGCGGCGATACTGCCCCCGTGCGCTCGGCTGCGACGACGGTCGCCCTCGCCGCCTGCGCGGCTGCGATCGCGAGCCAGGCGCCGGCGACCGCCGCCGCCCGCCAGGACGACCTGCTCCGCCGGTTCGCGCCGGTCCTGCGCTACGACCACCGCGAGCGCGACCGCACCACTGCGGTGGACGCGATCGAGAGCCGCCTCGGCGACCGCGAGGCCGTGCGGCTGGCGGGCGAGCGCCCGGGCCGGGAGGTCGTCTACGGGCACGCGGTCCGCGGGGCGGACGGCTCGACCTGGCTCCAGTACTGGCTGTTCCTGCTCGGGAACCGCCAGGACCGCGGGATCCTCGGGACCGGGCGCCACGAGGGCGACTGGGAGCTGGTCCAGCTTCGCCTCGGCGCGGGGGGCCGTCCGGACCTCGCCACGCTGACCGAGCACTCCTGGGCCGAGGGCTGCCCCGCCCGCGGCCTCGAGCGCGCCGGCGCGGCGCCGGTCGTCTACGTGGCGAACGGATCGCACGCGCTCTACTCGCGCGCCGGCACGCACGACCGGCCGTTCCCCGACCCGAACGACGAGGCCGACGGCCGCGGCCGGCGCGTGCGCCCGCCGGTCGTGGCGATCGACGACGGCACGGCGTGGACCCGCTGGCCGGGCCGGTGGGGCGCGAGCGAGGCGGGGATCGTCCCCGGCGAGCAGTCGAGCCCGCGCGGGCCGGCGTTCCAGGACGGCGACCCGTGGCGGCGGCCCGCCGCCTTCCACGAGGCGCGGGCGAGGCCGTGCGGCAGCGGGCCGCCGGGCCGTCCCTGGCAGGCGCCGGCCCTGGCGGCCCTCGCCGCCGCCGCGGCGCTCGCGGCGACGCTGATCCGGCGACGGTCCCGCCGGGCCCGGCACCTACAATCGCCGCCGTGATCGAGCGCGACCAGGTCCTCCACGTGGCGCGGCTCGCGCGGCTCCGACTCGACGACGACGAGGTCGAGCGGATGTCCGGCGAGCTGTCCACGATCCTCGACCACATCGAGAAGATCGGCGAGCTCGACCTCGACGACGTGGAGCCGACCTCGCACGTGATCGACGTCGAGAACGTCCTCCGCGCGGACGAGCCGCGGCCGAGCATCCCGCGCGAGCGCGCGCTCGAGCCGGCGCCCGACCCGGCCGAGGGCGGCTTCCGGGTGCCGAGCCCCGCGCCGGGCGCGTGAGCGAGCTGCTCGAGCTGACGGCCGCACGGGCGGCGGAGCGGATCCGCGCGGGCGACGTGTCGGCCGCCGAGCTGTTCGAGGCCTACCGCGAGCGCGCCGCCGCCGAGGACCTGAACGCCTTCCTGTGGGTCGCCGACGGGGCGCCGCCGGACGGCGCCGCCGCCGACGCCCCGCTCGCCGGCGTCCCGCTCGCCGTGAAGGACCTGTTCTGCGTCGAGGGCGTCCCGAGCACGGCCGCCTCGCGCATCCTCGAGGGCTACCGCCCGCCGTACACGGCCACGGCCGTCGAGCGGCTGACCGGCGCCGGCGCCGCCGTGCTCGGCAAGACCAACATGGACGAGTTCGCGATGGGCTCGTCGAACGAGACAAGCGGCTACGGCCCGGTCATCTCGCCCTGGCGGCGAAGCGACGGCGGCAACGCGCCGCTGGCGCCGGGCGGAAGCTCGGGCGGCTCGGCGGCGGCGGTCGCGGGGCGCCTGTGCCCGGGCGCCACCGGCACCGACACCGGCGGCTCGATCCGGCAGCCCGCCGCCTTCGTCGGCATCGCCGGCATCAAGCCCACTTACGGCCGCTGCTCGCGCTGGGGCATCGTGGCCTTCGCCTCCAGCCTTGACCAGGCCGGGCCGATGGCGCGGGACGTCAAGGACTGCGCGATCCTGCTCGAGGCGATGAGCGGCTTCGACCCGAAGGATTCGACCTCGCTCGACCTGCCGGTCCCGCAATGGGAGGCGAACCTCTCGTCTGACGTCCGCGGCAAGCGCATCGGCATTCCGCGCGAGTACCGGATCGAAGGCGTTCCACCGGAGATCGACGCTGTCTGGGAGCAGGGCATTGCCTGGATGCGCGACGCCGGCGCTGAGATCGTCGAGGTGTCGCTCCCCCACACCAGATACGCGCTTCCCACCTACTACATCATCGCCCCTGCCGAGGCGTCGTCGAACCTGGCCCGCTACGACGGCGTCCGGTACGGGCGGCGCGTGCAGCCCGAGCAGGGCGGCCTTGCCGACATGTACGAGGCGACCCGGTCTGCCGGCTTCGGCGCTGAGGTCAAGCGGCGGATCATGATCGGCACCTATGTGCTGTCGGCCGGCTTCTACGACGCCTACTTCAACCAGGCCCAGAAGGTCCGGGCGCTGATCGCCCGCGATTTCGAAGCCGCGTTCGGCGAAGTCGACCTGCTCCTGACGCCCAC
>DASVQB010000025.1:0-57815 GCA_036389295.1 Thermoleophilaceae bacterium
GGACGTCACACCGCCGGTGCCCGAGGGCACCGACGAGCTGCTGCGCTCGCTCGAGACCCCCTCGCACGACCGTTACGAGGTCCTCTTCGAGGCGGTGCGCCGGGGGGTGAGCGAGGCCGAGCTGTGCGAGCGCACGGGGATCGACCCCTGGTTCCTGGCAGAAGTCGCGCCGCTGGCGCAGGGCGAGGACCCGGAGGCGGGCCTCCTGCGCACCTTCAAGTCGGTGGACACGTGCGCGGCCGAGTTCGAGGCCGCTACGCCGTACTACTACTCGGGCTGGGAGCGGCCCGGGCCGGACGGCGCCCGGCACGAGGTGGAGCGCGGGTCGCGCGATTCGGTGGTGATCCTCGGCTCGGGACCCAATCGGATCGGCCAGGGGATCGAGTTCGACTACTGCTGCGTGCACGCCGCGACGACCGTGCGCGAGTCCGGCCGCGACGCCGTGATGGTCAACTGCAACCCGGAGACGGTCTCGACCGACTACGACACGAGCGATCGGCTCTACTTCGAGCCGCTGACGCTCGAGGACGTGCTCGGCGTCGTCGAGGTCGAGCGGCCGGAGGGGGTCGTCGTCCAGTTCGGCGGCCAGACGCCGCTGAAGCTCGCCCACGGGCTGGCCGAGGCGGGCGTCCGGCTGCTGGGCACGCCGGTCGACTCGATCGACCTGGCCGAGGACCGGTCCCGCTTCGGCGAGCTGATGAGCGAGCTCGGCCTCCGCGGGCCGGCCTGGGCCGCCGCGACCTCGGTGGAGGAGGCGCTCGACGCCGCGGACGGCGTCGGCTACCCGCTGCTCGTGCGGCCGTCGTACGTGCTCGGCGGCCGGGCGATGGAGATCTGCTACTCGCGCGCCGCGCTGGCCGACTACCTGCGGCGCACCGGGCCGGGCACGAACGGCGGCGCGGCCGGGCAGCGCATCTACCTCGACCGCTTCCTCGAGAACGCGATCGAGATCGACGTCGACGCTCTCTGCGACGGCGAGCGGGTGGAGATCGCCGCGATCATGCAGCACGTCGAGGAGGCCGGCGTCCACTCGGGCGACTCCGCGTGCGTGCTGCCCGCGATGTCGCTCGGGCGGGAGATGCTCGAGCAGGTCGAGGCGGCCACCGAGAAGCTCGCCCTGCGGCTCGGCGTCGTCGGCCTGATCAACATCCAGTTCGCCGTCCACGGCGACGACGAGCTGTACGTGATCGAGGCGAACCCGCGGGCCTCGCGCACGGTGCCGTTCGTGTCGAAGGCGATCGGCGTGCCGCTGGCCAAGCTGGCGTGCCGGCTGCTGCTGGGCGAGTCGCTGGCTGACATGGAGGAGGAGATCGCCGCGGCCCACCGCGAGCGCGGCGACTACGTGGCGGTGAAGGAGGTCGTGCTGCCGTTCGGGCGGTTCCCGGGCGCCGACGCGCTGCTCGGGCCCGAGATGCGGTCGACCGGCGAGGTGATGGGGATCGCGCGCGACTACCCGACGGCGTTCGGGAAGGCGCAGGCCGCCGCCGGCGTTGCCCTGCCGCGGTCGGGCCGCGTGTTCATCAGCGTCACCGACACCGACAAGCCGGCCGCGACGCAGCTCGCGGCCGCGCTCCACGACATCGGCTTCGAGATCCTCGCGACGACCGGCACCGCGCAGGCGATCCGGCGGATGGGCGTGCCGGCCGAGGCGGTGCTGAAGGTGTCCGAGGGGTCGCCGAACGTGGTCGACCGGATCGAGGACGGGCAGGTCCAGCTCGTGATCAACACGCCGACCGGCGCCGGCGCCCGGTCCGACGGGATGGAGATCCGCCAGGCGGCCGTCGCGCGCGGGGTGCCGTGCATCACGACGATGGGCGGAGCGAGCGCGGCCGAGCGCGCGATCCTCGCCATGCGCACCGGCGGGCCCAAGGTGATCTCGCTCCAGGAGCTGCACGGCGGGGCCGTGCCGGCGCGGGAGACGCCGGCGCCGCGCGCATGACGGCCGCGCCGGGCGGCCAGCCGCCCCGCGCCGGCTCGCCGCTGTCCGCCTCGGGGTCCCTCGGAGAGGCGCGGACGCTCGCGCCGCTCGGCCGCCGCGAGGCGCCGGTGGTCGAGGGCGCCGCGCTCGGCGCCTACCGGCTGGTCTCGATCCTCGACGCCGACGGGCCGCGCCCGCGGCCGGGCCAGTTCTACATGCTCGCGACGGCGGAGCGGTGGGGCGGCGACGGCGACCGGCCGTACCTGTCCCGCGCGTTCTCGCACGCGCGCGCGCACGAGGACGGGCGGCTCGACTTCCTCCTGGAGGCGGTCGGGCCCGGCACCGAGCGGCTCGCCGAGGCGCGGGCGGGGGAGGGGATGCTGCTGGTGGGCCCGCTCGGGGCGGGGTTCCGCGCCGACCCGGACCGCCGCCCGCTCCTCGTCGGCGGCGGCATCGGCGCGGCGCCGGTCCTCGCGCTCGCCGACGAGCTCGGCGCGGCCGCCCGGACCGTGCTCGGCTTCCGGTCCGCCGCCCACGCGGAGGCGGCCTCCCTGTTCCCGGGCGACGTGGCGCTCGCCACCGACGACGGCTCCGCCGGCCGCCACGGCCTGGTCACCGAGCTGCTCCGCGAGGCGCTCGACGCCGGCGACCCCGCGACCGTCTTCGCATGCGGTCCGCCCCCGATGCTCGAGGCGGTCCGCGCCCTGTGCGCCGAGCGCGAGGTGCCGGCGCAGCTCGCGATGGAGTCGGGGATGGCGTGCGGCTACGGCGCGTGCTTCGGGTGCGTCGTGCCCACCCGGTCCGGCTACGTGAGGCTCTGCGTCGACGGCCCGGTGCTCGACGCCGCCGACCTGGAGACGGCCCTGGTGCCGGGGGCGGGGCATTGACCGGCGCCGAGCCCGAGGCCGGCCCCGCCGCGCCCGCGCCAGTCCCCGCGGAGGCCGGCTGTTGAGCGCGCCGCTCGAGCTCTGCGGCGTCCCGCTCCGCGGCCGCGTCCTGAACGGCTCGGGCACGTTCGACGCGATCGCCGCCCGCCGCACGTTCGGCGACGCGCTGCTCGACGACTTCCCGTTCGACGCCTTCGTCTCGAAGACGATCACGCTCGCCCCGCGGCAGGGCAACCCGCCGCCGCGCCTCTGGGAGTCGCCAGCCGGACTGGTCAACTCGATCGGGCTCCCGAACAGGGGCCTCGAGGGCTTCCTCGCCCGGGACCTGCCCGAGCTGGCGGAGCTGCCGGTGCCGCTGGTCGTCTCGGTCATGGGGTTCAGCCGCGACGAGCTGGCGACGCTGGTGGAGGCCGTCGGCGACCGCGACGAGGTCGCGATGGTCGAGCTGAACGTCTCGTGCCCGAACGTCGAGACGGGGCTCGTCATGGGGGCCGACCCGTCGGAGACCGCGGCCGCCGTCGAGCGTCTCCGGCCGCTGACCGAGCGGCCGCTGATCGTGAAGCTCACCCCCAGCGCGGCCGACCCCGCCGCCGTGGCCGCCGCCGCGGAGTCGGCCGGCGCCGACGCGGTCTCGCTCGTCAACACCCTGCGGGGCATGGCGCTCGACCCCGGGACGCGGCGGCCGTGGCTCGGCGGGCGTACCGGCGGCCTCTCCGGGCCCGCCGTCCGCCCGGTGGCGCTGGCCCAGGTCGCCGACGTGGCCGCGCGGGTCTCGATCCCGGCGATCGGCATGGGCGGCATCGCGACCGGCCGCGACGCGCGCGACTTCCTCGACGCGGGCGCGGCGTGCGTCGCCGTCGGCACCGAGAGCTTCCGCGACCCCGCCGCGGGCCGCCGCATAGCCCGCGAGCTGGCCGCGACCGAGCCGGTCGCCGCGGACGCCGCCCCGGCCGGGCGACCGGGGGTCGCCGGTCGCGCGTGAGGCGCCCGTCATTTCGCGCCGTGTGCGGGGCTTTTCCCGCGGGCGGCGGCCCCCGCCGATCGGGGGACCTCAAAAAGGCCTGCAAAGCGCGGCAAAACCGTCAAGTAACCGCAACCAGGATCGACCTGAGGTCGAGGTCGAGCCGAATTCGCGAAAAAAGCGCCCTGGAAGCCTTGCCGAGGACCCGCGCGTGTGTAATATCGCGCCGCATGCCGCCCGCCGCCCCGCCGTCGCCCAAGCTTCACGCCGGGGCGGCTCCAGAGCGTTCCCTCACCCAGCGGATGGACGCGCTCAGGCGCGCGAACGAGATCCGGACGCGCCGAGCGGAGCTGAAGAGGGAGCTGAAGGCGGGCCGCACCCAGATCCACGGCCTGCTGCTGGACCCGCCGGAGTACCTGCAGACGGCCAAGGTCTTCGACCTCCTGCTGGCGGTTCCGAAGTACGGCCGCGTGAAGGTGAATCGCATCCTCACGCAGTGCCGGATCTCGCCGAGCAAGACGATCGGCGGCCTCTCGCAGCGCCAGCGCACCGAGCTCGTCTCGTACCTGCGCCGCTGACCGCCTCGCGCGTCCTGGTCGTCACCGGCCCGTCGGGGGTCGGCAAGGGCACCCTGATCGAGGCGCTCCGCCGCCGCCACCCCGAGCTCCGGCTCGCCGTCTCGGCCACCACCCGCCAGCCCCGCTCCGGCGAGCGCCCCGGCCGCGAGTACCACTTCCTGACCCCGGAGGAGTTCGACCGCCGGCTCGAGGCGGGCGAGTTCCTCGAGCACGCGACCTACGCGGGCAACCGCTACGGCACGCTGCGCTCGGAGGTCGAGAAGGGCGACGCGGTGGTGCTGGAGATCGAGCTCCAGGGCGCTCGGCAGGTCCGCGACGCGCTCCCGGAGGCCGTCCAGGTCTTCATCGCGCCGCCGTCGAAGGACGTGCTGCGGGAGCGGCTCGTCAACCGCGGGACCGACCCGCCGGAGACGATCCGCGCCCGCCTCGAGCGCGCGGAGACCGAGCTCGAGGCCCAGGACGAGTTCCCGCACGCGATCGTGAACGACGACCTGGAGCGGGCCGTGCAGGACCTGGTGGACCTCGTGGCTACCATGTGGGGCCGATGATCAAGCCCCGTCTCGACACACTCCTGGACCGCACCGACTCGCACTACGCCTGCGTGCTCGTGGCCGCGAAGCGCGCGCGGCAGATCAACTCGTACTACCACAACCTCGGCGAGGGGACGTTCGACGAGTACCCGCCGCCGATGGTCGACACCGGCTCGAAGAACTACCTCAAGATCTCGCTCGAGGAGATCGCGGCCGGCAAGATCAACTACCGCTACCGCGCCTAGCGGCGGCCGGCAGCGGCGTGGGGTAGGCAGCGCCCGATGGCCAGGATCCTCCTCGGCGTCACCGGCGGCATCGCCGCCTACAAGGCCGTGGAGCTGGTCCGGCTCGCCGGCAGGGCGGGCCACGCCGTCCGCGTGGTGCAGACGCCGGCCAGCGAGCGCTTCGTGGGCCGCGCCACCTTCGAGGGCGTCACCGGCGCCCCCGTCCTGGTCGACGAGTTCGAGCCGGACCCCGCGCGCGGCGCCTTCCCGGGCGACCCGGTGCCGAACCACGACCCGATCTCGCACCTCGCGCTGGTCGGCAGCTGCGACGTGCTCGCGATCGCCCCCGCGTCCGCGAACACGATCGCGAAGCTGGCGGCCGGGCTGGCGGACAACCTGCTCACGAGCGCCGCGCTCGCCTCGGAGGCGCCGCTGGTCGTCGCCCCCGCGATGAACGACCGGATGTGGGCGCACACGGCCACGCGCGCGAACGTGGCCGCGCTGCGCGAGCGCGGCGCCACGATCGTCCCGCCCGGCACCGGCGCGCTCGCGTCGCGCGGCGAGTGGGGGGAAGGCCGGCTGGCCGAGCCGCCCGAGATCCTCGCCGCGATCGAGGCGGCGCTCCCGTCCGCCGCCTACGCGCCCCGCTCGCTCGACGGGCTGCGGCTGCTGGTCACGGCCGGCGGCACCCGCGAGCCGATCGACTCCGTCCGCTACGTCGGCAACCGCTCGTCGGGGCGGATGGGCTTCGCGGTCGCCGACGAGGCCGCGCGCCGCGGCGCCGAGGTGACCGTCGTGGCGGCGAACGTCTCCCTGCCGCGCTCCGACGGCGTCCGCTACGTCGACGTGGGCACCGCGGAGGAGCTGCGGACGGCCGCGCGCGAGGCGTTCGAGTCCGCCGACGTGCTGGTCATGGCCGCCGCGGTGGCGGACTTCCGGCCGGCCGACGTCGCGGACGCCAAGATCTCGAAGGGCGGCCGCGACCGGCTGGTCGTCGAGCTCGAGCCGACCGCCGACGTCCTGTCGGAGCTGTCCGCCGAGCGCCGGCCCGAGCAGGTGCTCGTGGGCTTCGCCGCCGAGCACGGCGAGGGCGCGGTCGAGCGGGCGCGGGCGAAGCTCGAGCGCAAGCGCCTCGACGCCGTGGTCGTGAACGACATCTCGCGCGCCGACATCGGGTTCGAGGTGGGCGAGAACGAGGTGACGATCGTCACCCCGGCGGGCGACCACGAGGTCCCCCGCGCGTCGAAGGCCGAGGTCGCCGCCCGGCTGCTCGACCTGGTGGAGCGAATGCGGGCGAGGGCGAGCGCGTGACCGCCTCCGATCTCGCACACGACGACCACGGCGAGCGCGTCTACGACCTCTTCAAGCGCGGCAGCGCGCTGCTCGAGGCCGGCGACTTCTCCGCCGCGACCGTCCCGCTCGAGCAGGCCCGCCGCCTCGAGCCCGACAAGAGCTCGATCCGCGAGGCCCTGGGCCGCGCCTACTTCCGCTCCGGCCGCTACGCCGACGCCCGCGAGGAGTTCGCGGCGGTCGTCGAGCGCCACCCGGTGAACGACTTCGCCCACTTCTGCCTCGGCCGCGCCCTCGAGAAGACCGGCCGCACCGCCGAGGCCCGCCGGCACCTCGCGCTCGCGACCGGCCTCCGCCCGGACCGCGCCGACTACCGCGCCTACCGCGACCGCCTGCGCGCGGCGTAGCCGCGCCGCCCTCGGCGCGCCACCGTCCTGACCAAGGGTCGGTATGCGACCCGAATCCAGGACGGCGGCGGCGCGGCGCCCTGCCGGCCCGCTCTATGCTCCGCCCCAGGGGAACCTTGCGCGGGTTGGGGATCTCGATCGCTTGTGGACTGGCGGGCGCCGTCGTGCTCGCCGGCGCCGCGCGCGCCGAGTTCCCCTACGCGCGCGACGGGGCGGACAGGCGCGACTACACCCAGCTCCGCACCGACGCCGGCCAGGTGCCGTCCGACCTCGGCGACGACTGGCGCTTCTTCGCGACGCCCGAGCCGAACAACTTCCCGGTCAACCAGCAGGCGAACGAGCAGAACGGGATCCGCGGCGGGTGGGTGGCGGACCCCGACCCGGCCGCCGACCGGACCGCCTGGCAGATCACGACCGGCAGGCCCGACGTGAGCATCGCCGTGCTCGACTCCGGCATCAAGTGGGACGACGACGGGGCGATGAACGACATGCGGTTCAAGGTGCGGCTCAACCGGCGCGAGCTGCCGGTGCCGAACCACGCCGGCCCGGACCTCGTGGGCGGGACGAGCTGCGGCTCGTACGCGAGCGCCTACGACGCGAACGACGACGGCGTGTTCGACCTCCGCGACTACGCGTGCGACAGCCGGCTCGGCAAGAGCACGCCGGGCGGCGTGAACCAGGACCTCTTCGAGCCGCAGGACGCGCTGATCGCGTTCAGCGACGGGAGGGACGACGACGGCAACGGGTTCGTGGACGACATCGCCGGCTGGGACTTCCTCGACGACGACAACGACCCCTACGACGACGTCCAGTACGGCCACGGGACCGGTGAGATCCGCGGCTCGACCGCGGAGGCGGGCAACGGGAACGGCGTCGGCTTCTGCCCCGACTGCCTCGGCATCCCGCTGCGGGTGGGCGACTCGTTCGTGGCCGACGACAACCGCTTCGCGCAGGCCACGATCTACGCGGTCGACAGCGGCGTCTACGTGGTGCAGGAGGCGCTCGGGACCCTGAACTCCTCCCAGCTCGCGCAGCGGGCGATCGACTACGCGTACCGCCACGGCGTCGTGACGATCGCCTCGGCGGCCGACGAGGCGGCCCAGCACCACAACTACCCGTCGAGCCATGCCCACACGGTCGTGGTCAACTCGGTCACGAAGTACATGACCGAGGGCACGCCGGACCCGCTCCCCGACGCGGACGTGGACCTCCAGGTCCCGAGGTCGTACCTCTCCTTCAACGGCTGCACGAACTTCTCGTCGAAGATCACGCTCGCGATCCCGAGCACGAGCTGCTCGTCGAACGCGACCGAGGTCGGCGCCGGCCAGGCGGCGCTCGTGTACAGCGCGGCGATCAACGCTGTCGCGAGGGGGACGCTCCAGCCGCACCCGTCGTGCCGCCGGGTCGACGGGGGCGCGTGCCCGATCAGCGCGAACGAGGTGCGCCAGCTCATGGCGTCGGGCGCGTTCGACGGCCAGACCCAGCCCGACGACGTGAACTTCCTGGCCGGCTCGCCGCTGGCCGAGCCCTCGTGCGCGTCGCGGGCCGACGGCTGCACCGACCCGAACCAGGCGCTCCAGCAGCAGGTCGACGTCGCCCGGCCGGTCGTGTCGCCGCCCGCGAGCCGCAGCTACCCGGCCCGCGCCGGGTTCGACCAGTTCTACGGCTACGGCCGCGTGAACACCTGGCGCGCCGTGCGCCGCGCCGCCGACGGGCAGCTCGCGCCCGAGGTCGAGATCACCTCGCCCGAGTGGTACGCGCAGGTCGACCCGACGAGGCCGACGGCCGACCTGAGGGCGCAGGTCTGGGCGCGCGGGGCGAGCTACTCGTGCAGGGTCTACGTCGCCCCCGGCTCGTACCCGAACAACGCGCTCACGACCGACCTCCAGCCGGGCGACTTCAAGCAGGTGCCCTCGCCGGTCTGCGACGGCTCCGCGCGCAGCGACCCGATCGACGGCACGGTGGCGGCGCTCGACCTCTCCGACCTGCGGTCGCGCTTCCCGTCCGACGCCGGCGACTTCCGCGGGACGGAGCAGGGCCAGGGCGCGGGCCAGACCTCGAACGGGCGGCCGAACTCGGAGCCGTACGGGTTCACCGTGCGCGTGGTGGCGACCTCGACCGACGAGGCCCCCGGCCACGCCGCGACCGGCGAGGACCGCCGCAACCTCTACCTGCACCGCGACCGCAGCATGCTCGACGGCTTCCCGCGCTCGCTGCCGGGCGACGGCGAGTCGTCGCCGCTGTTCGCCGACCTGGACCGCGACAACCGGAACGAGCTCGTCTTCGGCACCTCGGACGGCCGCGTGCACGCGCTGCGGCCCGACGGCTCCGAGCTGCCCGGCTGGCCGGTCGCGGTCGACCGCCTCCCGCTGCACGCGGGCGGGCGCGCGTTCGAGAGCGGCGAGGTGTCCCGGACCGCGTCGCTCGGGGCGATCCTCGGCTCGGTCGCGGCGGCGGACCTCGACCGCGACGGGTCGCTCGAGGTCGTCGCGGCCGACATGGAGGGCAAGGCGTACGCGTGGAGCTCGTCGGGCGCCCTGCTCTGGAGGCGCGAGGCGAACCCCGACTACTCGGGGCGGCCGCTGACGCCGTTCAGGAACGAGCGCCGGGGCCGGCCGAACCGTGTCCAGCACGGGTTCCTCGCCTCGCCGGTGGCGGCCGACCTCGACCGCGACGACGGCGGGCGCCTCGAGGTCGTGCTCGCGGGGATGGACCGCCACGTCTACGCGTTCCAGGACGACGGGGCGCGGGTCCCCGGCTACCCGGTGACGGTGGTCGACCCGAGGAAGGTCGAGTCGGTCGACCCGGCCTCGCACCGCGTCCAGTTCAAGTCGGGCGCGGGCGGGCTCAACCAGGGCGCGATCGTCGACACGCCGGCCGTGGGCGACATCGCCGGCGACGCGCGCCCCGAGATCGTGGTGGGGACGAACGAGGAGTACCAGCACGACACGGGCTCGGGCGACGCTGCCGAGGGCGGCGCGAACGTCGGCGGCTCGAACGCCGCCTCGATCCAGCTCCTCTCGGAGACCGCCGGCCGCGCCGACGCGGCCGCCAACGCGAACACGCGCGTGTTCGCGATCAAGCCCGACGGCGACCGCGACGGGAACGCGAAGACGGCCGACTGGCTGGCCGCGGGCTGGCCGGTGTCGATGACCCTCGTCCTCAAGGAGCTGCTCCCGGTGGTTGCCGAGGGCGTCACGAGCCCGCCGGTGCTCGGGCCGGTCGACTGCCCGAGCGGGGGCGACGGCCTCAAGGTGGGCGCGTTCGGGAACACGGGCCCGGGCTACGTCCTGAACGGCGACGGCAGCTCGTGCCTCGGCCAGTCGAGCGGCCGCCACCAGGTGCTGGACACCGACAGGAGCGCGGGCCAGGGCGGCGGCGACCGCCCGCTGTTCGCCGCGGTGGGCAACGCCGCCTTCGGCAACTTCGCGGGCGGGGTCTCGTTCCTCGCCCCGACCGCCGGCCTCCAGCGCGCGCTCGACCTGCTGCTCAACGAGTACCAGACCGGCGGGCAGGACTCGATCTCCGCCTGGGACCCGGCCACCGGCGACTTCCGCTCCGGCTTCCCGGCCCACATGAACGACCTCCAGTTCCTCACCGGGCCGTCGGTCGCGGACGTCGACGGCCAGCCGGGCGAGGAGCTGCTCGAGGGCTCCGCCTACCTCGACCTCCAGGCGTACCGGGGCGACGGCAGCCCGGCCGCGGGGTTCCCGAAGCTGACCTCCGACTGGACGGTCGCGACACCGCTCGCCGGCTCGTTCGGGACGCTCGACACCGACCCCGCCGCGCGCAAGGTGGTCGTCGCCAACACGCGCAACGGCAACGTGCTCGCGTACGGGACGAGCGCGCCGGCGTGCTCGCCGGGCTCGTGGCCGCGCTACCACCACGACCTCGCGAACTCGGGCGACTACACGCGCGACGCGACGATCCCCGGGCGGCCGACCGAGGTGACCCTGTTCGCCGCCGGCATCACCCTGCGGGCGCCGGGCGACGACCTCCTGTGCGGGAAGGTCAGGGGCTACGAGGTGGTGCAGTCCGACCGCCGGCTGACCGGCGCGACGTTCGACGAGGGCGACCCGATCCCGCTGAGCCTGAGGGCGAGCGACCTCGTGGACCCGGGCAAGGTGCAGGGCATCGGCCTCGGCGGCGCGCTCGCGCCGTTCCTCGCGGTCCGGGCGATCGACGACAGGGGCAACGTCGGACCGGTCACGACGATCGCGACCCGCGACGTGCGGCCCGGCACGCCGCCGGAGCTCGAGGCGGCCGCGGCGCTGTTCGCGGCGTGCGCCGACCGCCGGCCGCCGCGCAGCGCGGTGTCGAGCAAGGTCGCGGCGTCGCGCAGGAAGCGCCGGCTGAGCGTTACCGGCCGCGCCGCCGACGCCGGCTGCGTCGACCGCAAGGCCGCTCGGACGCTGAACCGGATCGCGGTGACGGTGTCGATCGCGAAGCGCGAGGGACGCAAGTGCCGGTTCCTCGGCTCGAACGGGAGGCTCGGCAAGCGGCGGAGCTGCTCGCGGCCCGTGAAGCTGCGCGCCCGCGGCCGCTACTCGCTCACCAAGCGCAAGCTGGTCTGGTCCTACAAGGCGAAGGTGCGGCTGCCGCGGGGCCGCTACTCCGTGCGCGCGATCGCGGTCGACCAGAGCGGGAACCGCGAGACCCGCGCGTCGCGCAAGAACACGAAGCGGTTCAAGGTCCGCTGACCGGCGGGCCGGCCGTCAAGGTCCGCTGACCGGCGGGCTGGGCCGTCACGGTCCGCCGAGCCAGCCGCCGGACCTCTCCTCGGCCGCGCCGAGCGCGCGCGCGTAGCCGCGCGCCGCGAGCGCCCCCTCGACCACGAGCCCGAGCAGCCGGTCGACCGCGCGCTCGTCGACGGCCTGCACCGGCAGGTCGCCGTGCACCCACACGTCGCCCGACCGCGTGCACGCCATCCGCACGTAGCGCGTCTGGCGGTTCCAGTGCAGGAGCACCCACGGGTCGAGGTCGTCGTGCGCGGCGAGCGCGTAGGCCTGCGCGCGCAGCATGCCGTCGTCGATCCGCACCCCGATGTCGAGCGGCCAGCCGCCGCCGGCGTCGGGGTCGAGCGTCACGCCCCACTCGGCGTGGCCGAGCCGGCGGGTGTCGCCCGGGAGCGACGACAGGTACTCGTCCACGACGTGCACGGCGGCCATCGCGTGAGATCGTAAGGACCGGCCCCACCGGACCCCCGCACCCCGGGTGCGACCGGGATGGCGTCGCGGATGCGCCGTCCCCGGTCGATCCGATACCACTCGGGAGTGCGCGCGGTGGTCCAGCGGGTCAGCTCGGCGTCGGTGACGGTCGACGGCGAGCGCGTGGCCGCGATCGGCGGCGGCCTCGTGGTGCTGCTCGGTGTGCGCCGCGGCGACGGCCCGGACGAGGCCGACCGCATGGCGCGCAAGCTGCGCGCGCTGCGCGTGTTCGAGGACGACGACGGCCGCATGAACCGCTCGCTCGACGACGTCGGCGGCGAGGTCCTGTGCGTCAGCAACTTCACCCTCTACGGCGACGCGCGCCGCGGCAACCGGCCGAGCTTCGTCGACGCCGCGCCGCCCGGCGAGGCCGAGCCGCTGTACGAGCGCGTGCGCGACGCGCTCGGCGCGCGCGGCGGGCGGTTCGGCGCCCGCATGTCCGTCGAGCTGGCGAACGACGGCCCGGTGACGCTCACGATCGAGGTCTGAAACGGGGGCGCGCGCGCGGTCCGCGCGAGCGGCCGGCGCCGGGGGTCCGAGCTATACTCGCTCGCGCTTGGACTTTCATCTGCGACGCCTGCGTCGCACCTGAGGGTGGGCTTCGCAGCCCACCTTTTTTACGGCCAGGGAGAAGAGTGACGGACAGCATCGAGCGCATCAGGGACGACGTCGAGCGTCGGCTCGCGAGCAGCGAGCCCGACGTCGAGCTGGTCGCCCTCGACCGCGTCTCCCCGGACCGGCTGCGCGTCGTCGTCGACCGCGAGGGCGGCGTCGACCTCGCCGCCTGCGAGCGCGTCACTCGTCACCTCCGCGACCTGCTCGTCGAGTACTCGCTCGAGGTCAGCTCGCCGGGGCCCGAGCGCCCGCTCACCAAGCCCGAGCACTACCGCCGCTACCTCGGACGTCGCGCGCGCGTGCGCACGCGCGAGGAGCACGACGGGCGGCGCAGCTTCACGGGAGAGCTCGTCGGCGCGACCGACCGCGAGGTCACCGTCGCGGCCGACGACGGGGTCGTCTCGATCCCGTACACGGACGTCAAGCGCGGCAACCTTCTGGGGGAGTGAGCAAATGTCCAGGGAGATAGTCGAGGCGGTCCACGTACTCGAGCGCGAGAAGGGCATCTCGGCCGAGCGCCTGATGCTGGCCCTCGAGGACGCGCTGCTGTCCGCCTACAAGAAGACGCCCGAGGCGGCCAGGTACGCGCGGGTGGAGATGGACCGCTCGACCGCGGACTTCAAGGTGTTCGAGCTGCTGATCCCGGAGGAGCTCGAGCCCAAGCTGCTGCGCGAGGTCGAGGAGGACGAGCAGACGGTCGACCCGGAGACCGGCGAGCTGCGCGAGCCGGAGGAGCCGGAGCTCGACCCCGAGAAGCTCGCCGAGTACCGCGACCAGATCGACGAGCGCGACGTCACCCCGCACGACTTCGGCCGGATCGCGGCCCAGACCGCCAAGCAGGTGATCCTCCAGCGGATCCGCGAGGCCGAGCGCGACATGATGTACGAGGAGTACCGCGACCGCGTGGGCGAGCTGATCACCGGCATCGTCCAGCAGTCGGACTCGCGCTACACGCTCGTGCAGCTGCGCGAGCGCGTCGAGGCGCTCCTCCCGAAGTCCGAGCAGGTCGAGAACGAGCGCTACGACCACGGCCAGCGCGTCAAGGCCGTCATCACCGACGTGTCCGCGCAGGCGAAGGGGCCGAGCATCATCGTGTCGCGCCGCTCGCCGGAGCTGATCCGCAAGCTGTTCGAGCTCGAGGTGCCGGAGATCGCCGACGGGCTCGTCGAGGTGCAGAACGTCGCCCGCGAGCCGGGCTACCGGTCGAAGATCGCGGTGGTCTCGCACGCCAGCGGGGTCGACCCGGTCGGCGCGTGCGTCGGCCCGCGCGGCTCGCGCGTGCGGATGGTCGTGTCCGAGCTGCGCGGCGAGAAGATCGACATCATCCCGTTCAACGAGGAGCCGGCGCGGTTCGTCGCCAAGGCGCTCTCGCCCGCGCGCGTGCGCGAGGTGCTCGTGGACGACGACAGCAAGCAGGCGACGGTCGTCGTGCCCGACGACCAGCTCTCGCTGGCGATCGGCAAGGAGGGCCAGAACGCGCGGCTCGCCGCCCGGCTGACCGGCTGGCGGGTCGACATCCGCTCCGAGACCGAGTTCGCGCAGGAGGAGGCCGAGCTGGGCTTCGACGAGGAGGAGACCGCCGGCCGCTGCGCCGCGATCATGTCCACCGGCCGCCGCTGCCCGAACGCCACGCTGCCCGGCTCGCGCTACTGCGGCCTGCCCGCCCACCAGGCGCTGGAGGGCAAGGACACCGACGTGGTGGAGGCGACGGGGCCGGCCGCGGACGAGGCCCCGGCGGACGAGGCTCCCGCGGAGGCTTCGGCCCCGGCCGAGGAACCTGCCGCCGAGCCGGCCGCGGCGGAGGCGACTGCCTCGGAGGCCCCGGCGGAGCCCGCGGCTGCGGACGAGGAGCCTGCCACCGAGCCGGCCGCGGACGCCGCCGACCGGCAGCCCGAGGCGGGCGAGGAGGCGGCGGCGGAGACGCCCGACCCCGAGAGCTCCGCCGCGGCGGCGGGCCCGACCGGCGCGCAGTCCGAGCCGGCCGCCGAGGCCGCCGGCGACGGCGACGGCGGCGCCCCCGAGCAGCCGGAGGCCGGCGAGGAGGCTCCCGCCGAGACGCCGGACCCGGAGAGCTCCGCCGCGGCGGAGCAGACGTAGCCGCGCCCGAGCGAACCTGCGTGGGCTGCGGGCAGAGCGCCCCGAAGCGCTCGCTCGTGCGCTTCGTGCGGGACGGCCGGCGGCTCGTCCCCGATCCCGACGCGCGCCGCCCGGGACGCGGCGCCTACCTGCATCCCGACCCCGGCTGCGCCCGCTCCGCGTCGCGCCGCCGCGGCTTCGAGCGGGCCCTCAGAGCGCCCGTGGACATGCCCGACGAACCCCTAGACTTACTTCCCGAATGGCCAAGAAGCGCGTCCACGAGATAGCCAAGGAGCGCGGGATCCCGAGCAAGGAGGTCATCGCGATCCTCCAGCGCGCGGGACTCGACGTGAAGGCGGCCGCCTCGAGCGTTGACGAGAACGACATCGCGCGCGCGTTCTCGAACGGCAGCGACACCGGCGACGGAGCCGACGCCGCGCAGGGCGGGGCCGCCGACCCGGCCGCGCAGGGCGGCGACGGCCGCGGCGCGGCCAGCGGCCCGGCAAGCGCCGCCGCGCAGCCGGCCTCGGGCTCGCCGCGAGCCGGCTCGACCTCGTCCCAGGCCGCGTCCGGGCAGGCCCCCGCACGGCCCGCGGCCGCGAGCGGGGGCGGAGCGCAGGAGGCGTCGAGGGGCGGGGGCTCTCCGAGCGGCGCGTCCGACGGCGGCCAGGCCGCGTCCGGCGACGGAGGCGGCGACCGGCCCCAGCAGCGCCCCCAGCGCCCGCAGCGCGCGGTCCCGCCGCGCGACGGCGGCGGGGGCGGACGGCGCCGCCGCGTCGTGATCGACTCCCAGGCCTCGCGCCGCCCGCAGGGGCCGCCTGTCCAGCAGCAGCCGCCGAGGCGCGGTCGCGGACGGCGCCGCCGCACGCCCTGGGTCGAGCCCGACCTGAACGCGCCCCAGCCGGTCGCCGAGGAGGCGCCGCCGGCGCAGATCAAGTCGGGGGCGACGGTCAAGGAGGTCGCGGAGTCGCTCGGCCTCGGCGCCCCCGAGGTCATCAAGAAGCTGATGGAGCTGGGCGAGATGGCCACGCTCACGAAGACGCTCTCCGAGGAGGCCATCGTCACGCTGGCCGAGGAGCTCGGCAAGAAGGTCGAGATCGTCCACGCGGCCGACGAGGTCGAGGAGGAGCCGGAGGTCGAGGAGGAGGACGAGGCCGCCCTCGCGGAGCGGCCGCCGGTCGTGACCGTCATGGGCCACGTCGACCACGGCAAGACCTCGCTGCTCGACGCGATCCGGGAGACCGAGGTGGCGGCCGGCGAGGCCGGCGGGATCACGCAGCACATCGGCGCCTACCAGGTCCGCCACGAGGGCAACACGATCACGTTCCTCGACACGCCGGGCCACCAGGCGTTCACCGCGATGCGCGCGCGCGGCGCGAAGGTCACGGACATCGCGGTGATCGTGGTGGCGGCGGACGACGGCGTGATGCCGCAGACCGTCGAGGCGATCGACCACGCCCGCGCCGCCGACGTCCCGGTGATGGTCGCGATCAACAAGGTCGACAAGGAGGGCGCCGACCCGAACCGCGTCCGCGGCGAGCTGGCCCAGCAGGGCCTCACTCCGGCCGACTGGGGCGGCGACACCGAGTTCTGCGACGTCTCCGCCAAGACCAGGCAGGGCCTCGACGCCCTGCTCGAGAACATCGTCACGCTCGCCGAGCTCGAGGAGCTCAAGGCCAACCCGGACGCGCCCGCGCAGGGCACGGTCATCGAGTCGCGGCTCGACCCGGGCCGCGGGCCGGTCGTCTCGGTCCTCGTCCAGCGCGGCACGCTCCGCGGCGGCGACCCCCTCGTGGCCGGCGCCACCTGGGGCCGCGTCCGCGCCATGCACGACTTCCGCGGCGAGCGCGTGAAGGAGGCCCGCCCCGGCGACCCGGTCGAGGTGCTCGGCTTCGACGGCGTCCCCGAGGCCGGCGAGCGCGTCCGCGCCGTCGAGAACGAGCGCAAGGCGCGCGGCGAGGCGAACGACCGCGCCAACCGCCTCAAGACCGAGGCCCTCGCCCGCCGCCAGGGCGTCCGGGTCTCGCTCGAGGACGTCTTCGCCCGCGCCCAGAAGGGCGACCTCCAGGAGCTGGCGCTCGTGGTCAAGGCCGACGTGGCGGGCTCCCTCGAGGCGCTCGCCGACGAGATCGCGCGGCTGCCGCAGGGCGAGGTCACGGTCAACATCGTGCGCGACGGCGTCGGCGGCATCACCGAGTCCGACGTCATGCTCGCCGCCGCCTCCGACGCGGTGATCATCGGCTTCAACGTCCGCCCCGTGGGCGACGCCCGCGCCGCCGCCGAGCGCGAGGGCGTCGAGATCCGGACCTACTCGGTCATCTACCAGGCGATCGACGAGCTGCGCTCCGCCATGGAGGGCATGCTGGTGCCGGAGGAGGTCGAGACGACCGTCGGCGTCGCCGAGGTGCGGCAGACGTTCAAGGCCTCGCGCGTCGGCATGATCGCGGGGTCGTACGTCCGCGACGGGGTCGTCCGCCGCGGCGCCATGATGCGCCTCGTCCGCGACGGGACCGTGGTGTACACCGGCCGGATCGGGTCGCTGCGCAGGTTCAAGGAGGACGTCCGGGAGGTCCAGTCGGGCTTCGAGTGCGGCATCGTGCTCGAGAACTTCGCGGACGTGAAGGAGGGCGACGTGCTCGAGCTGTTCGAGACGAGGCAGGTCGAGCGAGAGCTCGAGTAGCGGACCGGCCGCGGATGAGCTTCGTCTGCGTGGTCGAGATCCACCTTCACTTCCCCGACAACGGGAGCCTGAAGGGCAAGCGCAAGGAGGTCGTCTCGCTGAAGGCCCAGCTCCAGCGCCGCTTCGGCGCCGCCGTCTCCGAGACCGACCACCACGACCTGTGGCAGCGGGCGACGCTCACCGCGGCGCTGGTCGGCCGCGACCAGGGCGTCGTCGGCGACGCCGCCGCGAAGCTCGAGCGCTACGTCGAGTCGCAGTTCCCGCAGGGCGTCCGGGTCGAGCGCGGGCTCCTCTCGGCCGAGGAGGTGCTCGGGTAGGATGCCCGGCGCACGGATGCGGCGGGTAAACGAGGCGGTTCGGGAGGTCGTCTCGGCCCACATCGCGGAGGACCTCAAGGACCCGAGGATAGGTTTCGTGACTGTGACCGGAGTCGAGACGAGTCCCGACCTCCGCAGCGCCCGCGTGTTCGTGAGCGTGATGGGGGAGGAGCACGAGCGCGAGGTCGCGCTGAGCGGCCTCACGTCCGCGCGCGGGTTCCTCCAGGCCCAGGTCGGGGCCGAGCTGCGCCTGAAGCGGACGCCGACGCTCGAGTTCGTCGACGACGGCTCGATCCGGCACGGCATGCGGATGAGCGAGCTGATCGCCGAAGTGACCGACGACGGCGAGCGATGAGCGACGGCGACCGCGAGCAGGTCCTGGAGGAGCTCCGCCGCGCGGACAAGCTCTTCCTGACCACCCACGAGAACCCCGACGGCGACGCGCTCGGATCGCTGCGGGCGACGCACCTGATCGTGGAGGCGCTCGGCAAGGACTCGGTGATGTTCATGGACGGCGGGCAGTTCCCGCTGCCGCACGAGTACCGGCACATGGAGCTGGGCGAGGTGCTGAACGAGCCGCCGGCCGACCTCGAGGAGCGCCTGGTCGTCTTCCTCGACTGCGGGAACATGGACCGGATGCCGGTCGACTTCCTGCGGACCGCGGGCGTGCGGATCGTGAACATCGACCACCACCACGACAACACGCGGTTCGGCCACGTGAACCTGGTCGTGCCGGACGCGTCGTGCACCGCGGAGATCGTCTACGGGCTGGCGCGCGAGCTGGGCGTCGAGGTGGACAAACCGCTCGCCGAGGCCCTCTACATCGCGCTCGTCACCGACACCGGCAAGTTCATGTTCGAGAACACCACGCCCGCCGCCCACCGGATGGCGGCCGAGCTGGTGGCGATCGGCGTCGAGCCGCAGGAGATCCACCAGCGGCTCTACGAGGGGCTGCCGTTCAGCCGGATCCAGCTGCTCGCCCGCGCGCTGGCGGCGGTGCGGCGGTTCGACGGCGGATCGCTAACGCTGACGCACCTGACCCGGGACGACTTCCACCTGTCGGAGGCCGACGAGAGCGACTCCGAGGGGATCGTGGACCACATGCGGCAGGTCGAGGGCACGCTCGTCGCCTGCATGGTCCGCGACCTCCTGGTCGACGACGGGCGCCGGAAGGTGAGCCTGCGCGCCACCAACGGCCGCGTCGACGTCTCGCGGATCGCCCGCGGGTTCGGCGGCGGCGGGCACCGCCAGGCCGCCGGCTTCACGACCGACCTGTCCATGCCGGACCTGATCGAGCGCCTCCGCACGGAGGTCGGCGCGCAGCTCTGACGGGGCACGGCGTCCTCCTCTGCGACAAGCCGGCGGGGGTCACCTCGCACGACGTGGTCGCCCGGGTGCGGCGCGAGCTCGGCCGCGGGACGAAGGTCGGGCACGCCGGCACGCTGGACCCGTTCGCGACCGGGCTCCTGCTCGTGCTGGTGGGGCGCGCGACGCGGGTGCAGCGCTTCCTGACGGCGCTGCCGAAGACCTACCGCGCGGTGGCCCGGCTCGGCTGGACGTCCGACACAGGTGACCGCGACGGCGCTCTCGCGCATACTGGGCGGGTGCCAGAGACGCTTTCGCTGCCCACGGGCGAGCTGCTCCAGCGGCCGCCGGCCTACTCCGCCGTGAAGGTCGGCGGCGAGCGGCTGTACCGGCGCGCGCGGCGCGGCGACCCGGTCGAGGGCGAGCCGCGGCCCGTGACCGTGCACCGGTTCGAGCTCCTGTGGCGCGACGGCGATCGGGCCGGCCTGGAGGTCGAGTGCTCGTCCGGCACGTACGTGCGCCAGCTCGTGGCCGACCTCGGCGACGCCTACTGCGACGAGCTGCGGCGGACGGCGATCGGCGCGTTCCGCGTGGAGGACGCCGACGAGGAGCGGCTGGTGCCGCTGGCGGAGGCGCTCAGCTTCCTGCCGGCTGCCGAGGTCGACGCCGAGGCGGCGGAGCGAGCATCCCACGGAGTTGCGGTGAAGACGGAGACGCCCCTCGGCGGGTGGCGCGCGGAGCCCCTCCGGGGGCGGGCGATGCCTCTCGCCCGCAACCGGAGGGGCGGAGCAGCGACAGGACCCGCCGCCGCCGACGCCGATCCCGAGGCCGTAGACGCCGAGACCACGGAGGCGCCCGAGACCACCGAGCCCGTCCGCCTCACACACGAAGGCCGGCTGGTAGCCGTGGCCCGCCCGGCCGACGACGGCCTCCTCAAGCCGTTCGTGGTGCTGGAGCCGTGAGGGTCACCTCCCTCCCCGACGCGCGCCCGCGCGAGGACGGTCCGCGCCGCGTCGCCGTCGGCACCTTCGACGGCGTCCACCTCGGGCACCGCGCCGTCATCGCCGACTGCGACACGGTCCTCACCTTCGACCCCCACCCGCTGGCGGTCGTGGCGCCGGACGCGCTGCCGAAGCTGCTCGACTCGTTCCCGATCAAGCGCGACATCGTGGGCGGGCTGGGCGTGGACGAGCTGGTCGTCATCCCGTTCGACCGCGAGTTCGCCGAGCGGAGCGCCGAGGACTTCATCGAGGACGTGCTGGTCCGCCGGCTCGGCGCCGGCCTCGTGTCGGTAGGGGAGAACTTCCGCTTCGGCAAGGGCGCGCGCGGGGACGCCGAGATGCTCGACTCGCGACCCGAGTTCGAGACCCGCGTGGTGCCGATGGTCGAGGTCGAGGGGGAGACGGTGTCGTCGAGCCACATCCGCGGCCTGGTGGCGGTCGGCGACGTCCGGCGCGCCGCGCGGTTCCTCGGCGCGCCGTTCATGATGGAGGGCGAGGTCGTGCGCGGCGACGGCCGCGGGCGCCAGCTCGGGATGCCGACCGCCAACCTCGTGCCGGACGCGCGCCTGGCGGTCCCGGGCCACGGCGTCTACGCGGCGTGGGCGCACGGGCACGTCGCGGCCGTGAACGTTGGCGTGAGGCCGACGTTCGACTCCGGCCGCGGCCTGCTCGTCGAGGCCTACCTGCTCGACTTCGAGGGCGACCTCTACGGGCAGACGGTCCGGATCGCGTTCGCCGAGCGGCTCCGGGGCGAGCGCCGGTTCGACTCGGTCGACGCCCTGGTCGAGCAGATGGAGCGCGACGTCGAGGACGCGCGCGAGATCGCCCGCCGCTGACTCCGCCGCGCCGCCCGGCCGAGGCTCCGCGCGGCGGCGCCCGCGCCCGCCGTGGAGGCTTCCCGCGACCCCGCCCCCTGCTACGGTTGCGCGCCGAATGACGCTGACCGTCGAGGCCAAGCGGGAGATCGTCCAGCGGTACGGGAAGTCGGATTCCGACACCGGCTCGCCCGAGGTCCAGATCGCGCTGCTCAGCGCCCGGATCGCCCACCTGACCGAGCACCTCCGCGAGCACCGCCACGACCACCACTCCCGCCGCGGCCTGCTGATGCTCGTCGGCCAGCGCCGGCGGCTCCTGAACTACCTCCAACGCAAGGACGTCGAGCGCTACCGCAAGCTGATCGGCGAGCTCGGCCTCAGGCGATGATCGAGCCGGGGAGCCCAGCCCCGGACTTCGCGCTCCGCGACCAGGACGGCGAGGAGGTCACGCTCGAGTCGCTGCGCGGCCGCCGGTTCGTGCTCGTCTTCTACCCGGCCGACTTCAGCCCGGTCTGCACCGACCAGCTCAACGTGTACCAGGAGGTGCTCGGCGAGCTGCGCGAGCGGGGCGTCGAGCTGTACGGGGTCTCGGTCGACTCGGGGTGGTGCCACAAGGCGTTCCAGCGGCACCTCGGCGTGGAGATCCCGCTGCTCGCGGACTTCCACCCGAGGGGTGCGGTCGCGGAGGCGTACGGGGTCTTCGCCGAGAGCCACGGCGTCGCCAAGCGCGCGCTCGTGATGGTGGGGCCGGACGGCGTGGTCGAGTGGGCGTACAAGTCGCCGTCGCCGCTCGAGATCCCGGGCGCGAACCTGATCTTCGACGCGCTCGAGGCCCACGCCGCCGCCTGACCTGACGACCGCGGGCCCGCCACCGCCCGGGCCCGACGACCACGTGCGAGGGGAGCCGGACGCGCCGCTCGTCCTCGAGTACGGGGACTACGAGTGCCCGTACTGCGCGCAGGCCGACGCGCTGCTCGCCGGGTTGCCGGTCCGGCGGGTCTTCCGCCACTTCCCGGTGGTCTCGAAGCACCCGCGCGCCCGCGTGCTGGCGTGCGCCGCCGAGGCCGCGGCCCTCCAGGGCGCGTTCTGGGAGATGCACGACTCGCTCTACGCCGACCAGGGCCGCCTCGACGACCCCCACCTCTGGGACCGGGTCCGCCGCCTCGACCTCGACCTCGACCGCTTCGAGAGCGACCGCCGCTCGGACCCGGTCGCCGAGCGCGTCCAGCGCGACTTCCGCAGCGCCATCCGCGCGGGCGTGGTCACGACGCCGACGCTGTTCGTGAACGGCCGGGCGCACGCCGGCGTGCCGGACGCGGACGTGCTGGCGGCGCTCGGCGTGTGACAGGCTTCGGCCCGTGCGACTGAAGCTCCTCGGCCGCAGCGGCCTCCGCGTCTCCGAGCTGTGCCTCGGGGCGATGACGTTCGGGGACGGGTCCGGGATCAGCGCGACGAAGGACGAGAGCGCGCGGATCCTCGACGCCTACCTGGACGCGGGCGGCAACTTCGTCGACACCGCGAACAACTACGCGAACGGGCTCAGCGAGCAGCACCTGGGCGAGCTGCTCGGCGACCGCCGCGAGCGGGTCGTGCTCGCGACCAAGTACACCGGCCCGGCGCGGCCCGGCGACCCGAACGCGATGGGCAACCACCGCAGGAGCCTCGTGCGATCGCTCGACCAGAGCCTGCGCCGGCTGCGGACCGACCACGTCGACCTCCTGTGGGTCCACGTCTGGGATGGCTCGACGCCGGTCGAGGAGGTCATGCGCGCGCTCGACGACCAGGTCCGGGCCGGCAAGGTGCTCCACGTCGGCATCTCGGACGTCCAGGCGTGGGTCGTCTCGCAGGCGAACACGCTCGCGGACCTGCGCGGCTGGACGCCGTTCACCGCGCTCCAGATCGAGTACAGCCTCGTCGAGCGGACGGTCGAGCGCGAGCTGGTCCCGATGGCGAGCGCGCTCGGCCTGCCGGTCCTCGCCTGGGGCCCGCTCGGCGGCGGGCTCCTGACCGGCAAGTACGCGAGCGGGGGAGAGGGCCGCCTGTCGGAGGGCGACCGCCGCCTGACCGAGCGCAACGAGGCGATCGTCGCCGCCCTCGGGGAGGTGGCGGGCGACGCCGGCGCGCCGCCCGCCCAGGTCGCCCTGGCCTGGCTGCGCACCCGGCCCGGCACCGTGATCCCGATCCTGGGCGCCCGCTCGGCGGACCAGCTCACGCAGTCGCTCGGCTGCCTCGAGGTCGAGCTGTCGGACGACCACCTGCGCCGACTCGACGAGGCGAGCGCGGTCGAGCTCGGCTTCCCGCACGACTTCCTGGCGATGCTCGCCGCCCGCTACGCGCGGGCCCGCTGAGCGACGAGCCGCCTCACGACAACCGTCAGCATCGAGCGCACGTAGCGCGGCTCGTACCTGATCTGGCCGTGGGTGAACCTGAGCGGGGTCATGCCGGCGGCGACGTGCACCTGGTCGCGGATGCGGTCCTTCGCCTGCTGCTGCGGCGTGCGGTGGTAGGTCAGGCTGTCGGCCTCGACGACCAGTCCGAGCTGCGGCCAGTGGAAGTCGGCCTCGACTCCGTTCACGTACGTGCACGTGAGCGGCCGCGGCAGGCCCGCGTCGCGGACGATGCGGAGGAAGTGCCGCTCGAGTCCCGATCGCGTGAACGCGAACGTCCGGCGGTCGAGGATCCTCCTCAGGACGGCGGCGCCCGGCTGCCCGGCGTGCGCCTCGATCGCTGCGCGGAGGTCGGCCGGCCTGGCCAGCCCGAGGATGTCGGCCTGGTTGACCGCACCCTCCACGTCGGTGGGCCGGAGCCGCGGGGAGAGGTCCATCAGCGTGCGGACGAGGGTCGTGACCGGGACGCCCCGGTGCACCGTCACGTCCGGCTCCCGCAGCCGCCGCCGGTGCACCGCCACCCCCTGCGGCCGCGGGCCGGTCCGCGGGCGCACCGACACCTCTATCGGCCCCCCGCTCGACCTCCGGACTCCCCTCAGCGCCGCGGCGCTGAGGTGGCTCAGGACGGCCCCGGCACCGCAGGCCAGGACCGCGGCCATCCAGCCCTCGTGGCGCGTCCCGCGCGGCGGCCCCACCGAGTAGACCCCGCGGCGCACTCGGTGCAGTCGTCCCCTCGCCACGCGATGCGCGATCGCCTTGGGGTGGAACCCCAGCTCGATCAGCTGGCGGCGGGCGACCAGACCGTGCTGTGAGGCCGCGAGTCGCCAGGCCTCGCCGCTCGACGGTTGCAGATCTGAGGAGTCCATGGACTCCCTAAGTCTTCAACCGTGGGAGGTTCGCCCCCGAGGGTCCTGGGCGGCGGGAGCGCTGCTAGCCTTGCCCGCACTTCATCCCGAAGCGAAAGAGAAGCAACGTGCCGCCAACCGGAGGCGGCGAGAGAGGAATCCTCATGAATCAGGACGTGACACGGGTCTCCGTCGAGATCGGCGGAACCGAGATCTCGTTCGAGACGGGCAAGCTCGCCAAGCAGGCGAGCGGCTCCGTCGTGGTCCAGGCCGGCGACACCATGGTGCTCGCCACCGCCACCGCAGGGAACCAGCGCGACGTCGACTTCCTGCCGCTTACCGTCGACGTCGAGGAGCGCATGTACGCCGCGGGCAAGATCCCCGGCAGCTTCTTCCGGCGCGAGGGTCGCGCCGGCGAGAAGGGCACGCTCACCGCGCGCATGATCGACCGCCCGATCCGCCCGCTCTTCCCCAAGGGCTGGAGGCGCGAGACGCAGATCGTGGCGATCCCGCTGTCGGTCGACCACGTGAACCCCTACGACATCCTCGCGATGAACGGCGCCAGCGCCGCGCTGATGGTCTCGGACGTCCCGTTCCCGATGCCGGTCGGCTCCGTTCGCATCGGCCAGGACGAGGAGGGCGGGTTCGTCGTCAACCCGGAGGAGGAGTGGCTGGCCGACACGCCGCTCGACCTCGTCGTCGCCGGCACCGAGGAGGCCATCCTCATGGTCGAGGCCGGCGCCAAGGAGGTCTCCGAGGCCGTCATCCTCGACGCCCTCGACATCGCGCACGGCGAGATCAAGAAGCTCTGCGCGGCACAGCGCGAGCTCCAGGAGAAGGCCGGCAAGGAGAAGGCCGAGATCGAGGTCCCGAAGGTCGACGAGGAGCTGCTCGGCCAGATCCGCGAGCGCTTCGGCGCCGCCCTCGACGAGGCGACCCAGGTGGTCGACAAGCTCGAGCGCCAGGACGCGACCAAGGCCGTCGAGGCCGACGTCCTCGAGGCGTTCGCGGGCGACCCCGAGTCCGAGGACCACTCGACCCGCCGCGCGGCCGCGCAGCTCGCGTTCGACAAGCTCGAGAAGGACGTGATCCGCAAGCGGATCGCGGTCGACAAGAAGCGCCCCGACGGCCGCGCCGCCGACGAGATCCGCGACATCTCGATCGAGGTGGGCGTGTCGCCGCGAGCCCATGGCTCGGCGCTGTTCACGCGCGGCCAGACGCAGGCGTTCAGCGTCGTCGCCCTCGGCACGACGCGCGAGGAGATGCGCCTCGACACGCTCGGCCTCGAGACGGCCAAGCGCTACTTCCACCACTACAACTTCCCGCCGTTCTCGGTGGGCGAGGCCGGCTTCATGCGCGGGCCGAAGCGCCGCGACATCGGCCACGGCGCGCTCGCGGAGCGGGCGCTCGTCCCGCTGGTGCCCGACGTGGAGGAGTTCCCGTACACGATCCGCGTCGTGTCCGACATCCTCGAGTCGAACGGCTCGTCCTCGATGGCGTCGGTGTGCGGCTCGAGCCTCTCGCTGATGCAGGCCGGCGTGCCGATCCCGCGCGCGGTGGCCGGCATCGCGATGGGCCTGATCAAGGAGGGCGACGACTACGTCGTGCTCTCCGACATCGCGGGCGTCGAGGACCACCTCGGCGACATGGACTTCAAGGTCGCGGGCACCGAGAAGGGGATCACCGCCCTCCAGATGGACATCAAGATCACGGGCGTCACGTTCGAGATCCTGCGCGACGCCCTGGAGCAGGCCAAGGCGGGCCGCACGCACATCCTCGGCAAGATGAGCGAGGTCATCTCCGAGCCGAGCGTCGAGCTCTCGCCCCACGCTCCGCGGATCACCTCGATCCAGATCGACACCGAGAAGATCGGGATGATCATCGGCAAGGGCGGCGAGACGATCCGCGCGCTGTCCGAGGAGTTCGAGGCCCAGATCGACATGCAGGACGACGGCACCGTCCTCGTCTACGCCGCGAGCGGCGAGCAGGGCGACGCCCTGATCGACCGCATCCGGCAGATGACCAAGGAGGTCGAGGTCGGCGACGAGTACACCGGCAAGGTGGTCAAGACCACCACGTTCGGCGCGTTCGTCGAGCTGTCGAAGGGCACCGACGGCCTGCTGCACATCTCGAACATCTCGCCCGGCGAGCGGGTCGAGTCCGTCGAGGACGTGCTCGACCGCGGCGACGAGGTGAACGTGCGCGTGGTCGAGGTCGACCGCGAGCGCGGGCGCATCGGGCTGCGGCTGGCCGACGACCCCGAGATCGAGGGCAAGTCGGCCGAGGAGCTCGCGGCGGTCGGGACCGGCGACGCCGGCGGCCGCGGAGGCGGCGGGCGCGGCGGGGACCGCGGCGGGCGCGGCGACCGAGGCGGTCGCGGCGGGCGTGGGGGCCGGGACGGCCGGGACGGCCGGGACGGCGGCGGGCGCGGGGGAGACCGCGGCGGCCGCGGCGGCGACCGGCCGCGCTCGGACCACGCTCGCGACCGACGCTGACGCTGAGCGCCGACGACGGACACCGGCTGACGGAGCTCGACTCAGGCATCCGGGTCGTGACCGAGGCGATGCCGGCCGTCCGGTCGGTGGCGCTCGGGCTGTGGATCGGGACCGGCTCGCGCAACGAGACGTCCGAGCTCGGCGGGATCTCGCACTTCCTCGAGCACCTGCTGTTCAAGGGGACGGACCGGTTCAGCTCCGTCGAGATCGACCAGATCTTCGACGGCATGGGCGCGGAGGCGAACGCGGGGACCGGGAAGGAGACGACGTCGGTCTACTCCCGGTTCCTCGACCGCCACCTCGACCGCGCGTTCGACGTCCTGTCGGACATGGTCCTGCGGCCGGCCTACCCGGACGTCGACTCCGAGCGCCAGGTGGTGATCGAGGAGATCGCCATGTACGAGGACGAGCCGTCCGACAAGGTTCACGACGTGCTCGCCCAGGCGATCTTCGGCGAGCACCCGCTCGGCCGCCCGATCATCGGCACCGCCGAGGTGATCTCGAGCGTGCCGGTGCCCCGGATCGCGGCCTACCACGACAGCCAGTACGTCGGCCCGAACCTGGTGATCGCGGCGGCCGGGAGCGTGGAGCACGACCGGCTGGTCGAGCTGGCGTCCGGCCTCCACGCCGCGCGAGCGGGCGCCCCCGACGGAGCGGCGCCCGCCCCGGCGGAGGTCGAGCCCCGCGCCGCCTTCCGCCGCAAGCAGACCGAGCAGTACCACGTCTGCCTCGGCGCGCCCGGGATCCCGCGCGGCGACGACCGGCGGTTCGCCCTGCGGGTGCTGGACACCCTGCTCGGCGGCTCGTCCTCGTCGCGGCTGTTCCAGGAGGTCCGCGAGAAGCGCGGCCTGGCCTACGCCGTCTACTCGTACGCGAGCCACTACGCGGACTCGGGGCAGGTCGGCGTCTACGTGGGCACGCGGCCGGACAACCTCGGCGAGGCGATGGACGTGATCGGGACCGAGCTGCGTCGGATCGAGACCGAGCCGGTGGCCGAGGACGAGCTCGAGCGCGCGAAGGAGAACGTGAAGGGCCGGCTCGTGCTGTCGTTCGAGTCGACGCTGACCAGGATGAACCGCCTCGGCGGGTCGATCCTGATGGACGTGCCGCTGCTCTCGCTCGACGAGATGATCGCGGCGATCGACGCCGTGTCGCTCGAGGACGTGACCGCCCTGGCCGACGAGCTGTTCGCGCCGGACCGGCTGTCGGCGGCGTGCGTCGGCGAGGACGAGGACGCCTTCCGCGGCGCCCTCGAGCCCGTCAACCCGGCGCTGGCGGCGGCGTGATCAACGTCGCGGTCTCCGGCGCGGCCGGGCGGATGGGTGAGACCGTCTGCCACGCCGTCGAGGGCGCCGACGACATGGCGCTCGTCGGCCGGGCCGACCCCCAGCTCGACACCGCGCTCCAGGACGTGCTCGGCGACGCCGACGTGGTCGTCGACTTCACGACGCCGGACGTCTGCCTGGGCAACGCCCGGACGTGCCTCGAGGCCGGGGTTCACTGCGTCATGGGCACGACCGGCGCGGACTTCTCGCAGCTCGAGGGCGTCGGCACCGCGAACCTGTTCGCGGCCCCGAACTTCGCGATCGGCGCGGTCCTGATGATGGAGGCGGCCAAGCTGGCCGCGCGGCACATGCCCGAGTGCGAGATCGTCGAGCTGCACCACGACCGCAAGCTCGACGCCCCGTCGGGCACCGCCGCCCGGACGGCCGAGCTGATCCGCGACGCCGGCGGCAACGTCCACGAGCCGATCCACTCGGTGAGGCTGCCGGGCCTCGTGGCCCACCAGGAGGTCGTGTTCGGCGGCGTCGGCCAGACGCTCACGATCCGGCACGACTCGATCGCGCGCGAGTCGTTCATGCCGGGCGTGCTGCTGGCGGTCCGGCGGGTGGCGACGCTCGAGCGCTCGCCGACGGTCGGGCTCGAGAACCTGCTCTAGGCCGCCAGCTCGCTCACGACCGCGCGCGTCCCGTGGTCGTGGGGGCCGTACTCGAGCCGCCGCGAGAGCGTCTGCATCAGCCGCAGCGCGGCGGGGTTGTCGGAGAGCATCGTCGCGGTGAAGCGCCGCACGCCGCGCTCGCGGGCGGCGTCGGCGAGCATCAGCGCGAGCCGCCGACCGAGGCCGGCGCGCTGGTAGGAGTCGGCGACGACGATCGCTGCCTCGGCCGTCGAGGGGTCCTCCGGCAGCCGCACGAACCGCGCGGCCGCCACGATCAGGTCGAGCCGGTCCAGCGGGGCCGCGACGAGCGCGTAGTGCGAGTCGCCGTCGACCTCCGTCAAATATCGCAGCTCGGCGCGGGAGAGCATCGGCTTGGGGGAGAGGAAGCGGCGGCGCATCGTCTCGTCCGAGAACAGCTCGCGGCTGGCCACGAGGCCCAGCTTGTCCGAGGGGCGGATCGGCCGGATCGCCACCCGGGTGCCGTCTTCGAGCCGCGCCAGCATGGCTCGACCGTACGCCCGCGGCGCACGGCGGACTGCGACATCGGTCACTCCGCGCCCTCGGCGGGCGCGGACGGCCCCTCTAGGCGGCCTTCTCCTCGCTCTCGACGCTCGAGCGCCGGAGCGCGCGCGGCACCACGAACCGGATGCCCGAGCGCTGGTCGTCCACCGAGCAGGTCTTGTTGTCGATCAGCCCGCGGCGCTTGGCGGCGGGGACGAGGTGCATCTGGTTCACGTAGCCCTCGTGGCCGCGCTTCCACGTGATCAGCCAGAGGTAGCCGTCGTCGCGCAGGCGGGGTCGGTAGCCGTCGAGCACCGCCTCGGCCTCCTCGAGCGACTCGACCAGCAGGATCGCGCCGTCGAGGTCGCCGGAGCGGACCAGGCCGCGGCCGGTGACCGCCTTGACGTCGCGCCGCAGGCCGGTCCCGACGTCGCCCACGATCTCGACCCGGTCCCGTGACCGGACGCCGAGCTTCTGCACCGTGGTGCGGTGGCTGTAGTCGCGTTCCGTCGTCGCCATTTGCGGGCGGAATTGTATGACGGGGCGCGTGCCCCGCCAAGGCGCCACCCCCCGATCGGTTACCCGCCCGGCCGCCGCGATAATCTCGGGTCATGCCCATCGGAGGAGTCCTCACGGCGATGGTCACGCCGTTCGACGCGGACGGGCGGGTCGACGAGGACGCGGCGGTCGCCCTCATGCACCACCTGCTCGAGAACGGGTCCGACGGCATCGTCCTGGCGGGCACGACGGGCGAGGGCCCCACGCTCACCGACGACGAGAAGGTCGGGCTCTGGGAGCTGGCCGTGGCGGAGTGCGGCGACGCGCTCGTCGTGGCCGGGACCGGCTCGAACGACACGGCCCACACCGCCCACCTGACCGAGGCGGCCACCCGCGTGGGCGTCGACGCGATGCTGGTCGTCACCCCGTACTACAACAAGCCGAACAGGCGCGGGATCGTGGCTCACTTCGAGGCCGTCGCCGCCGCCACCGACCGGCCCGTGATCGTCTACAACATCCCCTCGCGCTGCGTGGTCGACATCCCGAACGACCTGCTCCGCGAGCTGGCCCAGCGGATCGAGAACGTGCAGGCCGTCAAGCAGGCCAACGACGACGCGATCGCACCGATCGACGGGATGGACCTGCTGGCGGGGAACGACGACGTCTTCGCCCGGACGCTCGACGCCGGCGGGACCGGCGGCATCCTCGTCGCCTCGCACCTGTTCGGGAGCGAGATGCGGCGGATGGTGGACGAGCCGGAGAGCAGGGCCGAGATCCACGAGTCGCTCGTGGACGCGTTCGCGGCGCTAGCCGTCGCGAGCAACCCGATCCCGATCAAGGCGGCGCTGAGCATGGCGGGCCACGCCGTGGGCGGGCTCCGGCTGCCGATGGTCGAGGCGTCGGAGGAGGAGCAGGCCGAGATCCGGTCGATGCTCGAGCGGCACGGCCTCCTGAGCGCGGTTTGAGCGGCGCGCTCCGCCCCGGGAGGGCAGGGCGGCCGTGAGGGGCACCCTCCGCATCCTTCCCCTCGGCGGCCTCGGGGAGATCGGCAAGAACATGACGGTCGTCGAGCACGACGGCCGGATCGTGGTCGTGGACACCGGCCTGATGTTCCCGACGCCGGACCAGCTCGGCATCGACCTCGTGCTGCCCGACTTCGCCTACCTGCGCGAGCGCGCGGAGGACATCGAGGCGATCGTGCTGACCCACGGGCACGAGGACCACGTCGGCGCGCTGCCCTACCTGCTCCGCGAGATCGGCGACAGGCGCATGCCGCCCGTCTACGGCGGCCCGCTGACGATCGGCCTCGTCCGGTCGAAGCTCGACGAGCACCGGCTGGCGGACGCGGCCGTGCTCGAGGACGTCGCGCCGGGCGAGCCGTTCGACGCCGGCCCGTTCACCGTCGAGACGATCAGGCTGTCGCACTCGATCCCGGACTCGCGCGCCGTGGCGCTGACCTGCCCGCTCGGGACCGTCCTGATAACCGGCGACTACAAGTTCGACCAGACCCCGGTCGACGGCCAGCCGGCCGACATGGCGCGCCTGGCCGAGCTCGGCCGCCAGGGCCTGCTGCTCCTCTGCGGCGACTCGACGAACGTGGACCGCGCCGGCATCGCGCCGTCGGAGGCGAGCGTCGGCCCGCACCTGAAGGAGGCCTTCGCCCGCGCCCGCGGCCGCATCGTGCTGACCTGCTTCGCGTCGAACGTCCACCGCGTGCAGCAGGTCGTGGACGCCGCGGCGGCGGTCAGCCGCAAGGTCGCGCTGGTCGGCCGCTCGATGCGCAAGAACGTGAACATCGGCCGCGGCCTGGGCCACATCCACATCCCGGACGGGATGCTCGTCGGCGTTCGCGAGATCGAGGACTTCGCCGACGACAAGCTCGTCGTGATCTCCACCGGCAGCCAGGGCGAGCCGCTGTCGGCGCTTCGCCGGATGGCCCACGGCGACCACCCGCACGTCGAGCTCCACGAGGGCGACACCGTCATGTTCTCCGCCACGCCGATCCCCGGCAACGAGCGCGCGGTGAACGAGACGATCAACCGGATCTACCAGCTCGGCGCCGACGTGGTCACGGCCCGCGACGCCCCGATCCACGCGTCCGGCCACGGCTTCGCCGAGGAGCTGAAGCTCATGGTCAACCTGACCTCGCCGCGCTACGTGATGCCGATGCACGGCGACTACCGCCGGATGCGGCTGCACGGCGAGCTGGCGGAGTCGGTCGGGGTACCGGCCGACCACTCGTTCCTGGCGGCGAACGGGCTGCCGCTCGAGATCGACTCGCGCGGGGCGCGGCTCGGGGAGCGCCACCAGGCCGGGATGATCTTCGTGGACGGGGTCGACGTGGGCGACGTCGAGGACATCGCGCTCCGCGACCGCCGGATGCTCTCGGCCGACGGCATCTTCATCGTCGTGGCGACGATCTCCGAGCAGGACGGCCAGTCGGTGGCCCCGCCGGAGCTGATCTTCCGCGGCGTCCCGTTCCTCGACGGGGCCGACGACGACCTGCTCGGCGAGCTGCGCGGCGCGGTCGAGGACTCGCTGGCGCGCTCCGCCGACGAGGAGGTACGCGAGATCTCGCTGCTCCAGGACCACCTCCACGACGACGTGGCCCGCTTCGTCTACGAGCGGCTCAAGCGCCGGCCGATGGTGCTGCCGGTGGTCGTCGAGGTCTAGACGACCCGGTCGCCCGCCCGCGGCGGCGAGTGCCCGGCCGCGGCCCGCGCGACCGGCCAGACGGGGAGCCGCACGGTGAAGACGGCGCCGCCGGCCGGGCCGTCCGCGACCTCGACCGAGCCGCCGTGCCGCGCGGCGACGGCGCGCACGATGGCGAGCCCGAGCCCGGTGCCGCCGCCGGCCTCGCCCCCGGCGCGGACGAAGCGGTCGAAGATGCGCGCCCGGACGTCGGGTGGGACGCCCGGCCCGTCGTCGGCCACCTCCAGCACGGCGTACGCGCCCTCGGGCCGCAGCGCCACCCGCACCTCGCTGCCGGGCGGGGTGTGGACGAGGGCGTTCTCGACGAGGTTGAGGGTCAGGCGGAGCAGGTCGTCGCGCACCCCGTCCACGAACGGGCCGCGGTCGGGGACGGCGAGCGCGAGCGCGTGGTCGGCGCCCACCGGCGCGGCCTCGGCGGCCGCCTCGCGGACGGTCGCGGCCAGGTCGACCGGCTCGCGCAGCCCCTCGCGGCCGGCGTCCGCCCGGGCCAGCAGGAGCAGGTCGGCCACCAGCCGGCGCATCCGGCGCGTCGAGCGCAGGGCGGCGCCGGCGGTCTCGGCGTCCTCGTCGCGGAGGCCGGCCTCCAGCAGCTCGAGGTTGGCGAGGATGCTGGTGAGCGGCGTGCGGAGCTCGTGCGACGCGTCGGCCACGAACTCCCGCTGGCGGGCGAGGGCCGTCTCGGTCTCGCTGCGCGCGGCGTCGAGCGCGCGGAGCATGTCCTCGAGCGTGCGCGCGAGGTCCGTCACCTCGTCCTCGGCCTCGGGCTTCGGCAGCTCGACGGCCGGGTTGCGGGTGTGCTCGATCTGGCGCGCCGCCCGCGTGAGCGCCGCGATCGGGCCCATCGCGCGGCGGGCGAGCGCGAGCCCGGCGAGGAACGCCAGCGCGGCCCCGCCGATCACGCCGAGTCCGAGGAACAGGCGGATGCGGGCGACGGCGTGCCGCACCGACGAGCGCGGCTTGGCGTACTGGATGTAGGCGACCGTACGGCCGCTCGCCTCCTTGAGCGGCCGGGCGATGACCCGGTAGCGGCCGCGGTCGTGCGCCCCGGGGAGCGGCGGCCCGAGCTCGGCGGCCGAGCGGTTCTTGGCCCTCACGGTGCCGTCCACGGAGACGATCCGCACCACGGCGTCGCCCGACGACGCCGCCTCGATCACGGCGTCGCCCGGCGGGATGTACACGGACGGGGCCGACGTCCCGAACAAGGGCGTCTCGTCGCGCCCGGACCGGACCACCGGCAGGCGCTCCTGGAGGTCGGCCGCGGTGCGGCTCAGGTCGTCGTCGAACGAGTCGCGCACCTGGTCGCCGGCGAACTTCCCGACCACGAGCGCGAACAGCAGCAGGATGACGAACGTGAGCCCGGCCGAGATGACCGCCAGGCGGAAGCGGATCGGCAGTCGCCTGAGCCGGCTCATGCCGCCCGCAGGACGTAGCCGGCGCCCCGCACGGTGTGGACGAGCCGCGGCTCGCCGCCGGCCTCGAGCTTGCGCCGCAGGTTCGACATGAACACGTCCACGGTGTTGGTCTCAGAGAACGGGGCGTAGCCCCAGACCTCCTCGAGCAGGGCGTCGCGCGAGACGACCAGGCGCTCGTTGCGCATCAGGTACTCGAGCAGCTCGAACTCGCGGCCGGTCAGCTCGAGCGGGCGCTCGCCGCGGGAGACCTCGCGGGTGTCGGGGTTGAGCCGCAGGTCGCCGACCGTGAGGAACGCGCTGCCGCGCGGCGGCCGGCGGCGCAGCAGCGCGCGCAGCCGCGCGAGCAGCTCCTGGCGCTCGAACGGCTTGACGAGGTAGTCGTCGGCGCCCGAGTCGAGGCCCTCGACGCGCGCCTCGAGGCCGTCCCGGGCGGTGAGGATCAGGATCGGCACGTCGCCGTCGTGGCGCAGCCGGCGGCAGACCTCGACGCCGTCGATGCCGGGCAGGCCGAGGTCGAGCACCACGGCGTCGGGCTCGAACAGCGCGGCCTCGTGGAGCGCGCCGCCGCCGTCGCCGGACACCCGCACGTCATAGCCCTCGAGCCGCAGCGAGCGGCGCAGCGCGTCGGCGATGTCGCCGTCGTCCTCGACGACCAACACCCGCGGCCTAGTGCTCACGGAAACGATGTTAGGCCCGCGCGGCGCTCCGGCGGCGAACTTTTAGTGACTCCTTAGGGACCGCGGGCGCGGGAGGTCCGGCGCCGGTGCCGTCGAAGTTCCACGCGCGACATGGCACGCCGCCGCACGACCAAGAAGCGCGGTCGCGGGCGCCCGGCGCGCGGGCGGCCCTCGCTCCGCCTGCCCAGCCTGCCCGAGCTCCCCGAGCTCGAGCAGCGCCACTTCGACGTCATCGGCCTCGGCCTTGTGGGGCTGGGCTCGTTCTTCGCGTTCGTCTTCTACCTCGGCTGGGAGGGCGGGAAGGTCGGCGGCGCGCTCGCCGACGCGCTCGTCTTCCTGTTCGGCGCGGTCGGCTACCTCGTGCCGGTCGTCCTGTTCGCGACCGGGACCGTGCTGGTCCTGAAGCCGATGCTCCCCTCGCTCACCCCGTTCCGCACCGGCGGGGCGCTCCTGCTCGGCGCGCTGATGCTCGGGTTCGCGGGCGGGCTGTTCGGCCTCGGGCCGGACGACCCGGCGCGCGACGGCTGGATGCAGCCGTCGTTCGTGGAGGACCACGGCGGCGTGGTCGGCGAGGCCGCCTACTGGGTGATCGGGACGCTGTTCCAGGACGTCGGCGCGTACATCGCGTTCCTGTTCCTGCTGCTCGCGGGCGTGCTCCTCCTGACCGGCGCGTCGATCGCCGGCCTGATCCGCGGGACCGGGGCGGGCCTCGTGCAGACCAGCCAGCGCGTCCGCCGCTCGACCGGCGAGTTCGCGGCCGTGGTCACGCGGCGCCAGCGCGACGCCGGCGCGCCGGCGGCCCGCGAGCCCGAGCCCGACCGCCCCCCGCGGGCCTCCCCGCCGGAGCCGCGCGGCGAGCCCGTGGTCCGAGCCACGCACGTGGAGGCGCCGGCGCTCGACCCCGCCGACGAGGACGAGGCGGCCGCCCCGGAGGCCCCGCCGGAGCCGGCGGCGGACGAGCACGCCCCGCCGCGGGCCGCCCGGCCCGACCCGGCCGCGGTCGCCGCGGGCGACCCGGAGGACGCGGGCGAGGAGCTCACCCCCCAGGGCAACCGCCGCTCGGCCGTCACCGAGGCGGACGACCTCGACTACGTCCTGCCGAGGCCGGGCCTCCTGGAGCGCTCGAAGGGCGGGACCAAGGTCGACTCCGTCGCCCAGGAGCGGATCGCCGGCGAGCTGGTGGAGACGCTCGGGCACTTCGGGATCGAGGCGCGGGTGGTCGGCTCGGTCGCGGGCCCGCACGTCACCCGCTACGAGCTGCGGCTCCAGCCCGGCGTGAAGATGTCCAAGGTCGCGCAGCTGAAGGACGACCTCGCGTACGCGCTCGCCGCCACCGAGATCCGCATACTCGCCCCGATCCCCGGCAAGCAGGCCGTGGGCGTGGAGGTCCCCAACGAGGACCGCAAGCTCGTCCACCTGGGCGACGTCCTCCAGGACGCGCCGGCCGGCTGGTCGCCGCTCACGGTCTGGCTCGGGAAGGACATCGCGGGCAAGGCGATCGGCACCGACCTCGCCAAGCAGCCGCACGTCCTCGTGGCCGGCACGACCGGCTCGGGCAAGTCCGGCTGCATCAACGCGATGCTCTCCTCGATCCTCCTGCGCGCCACGCCGAACGACGTGCGGCTGGTGCTCGTCGACCCCAAGCAGGTCGAGCTCAACCACTACGAGCACATCCCGCACCTGCTGACGCCGGTGGTCACCAGCCCGCGGCTGGCCGCCAACGTGCTCGCCAACCTGATCAAGGAGATGGAGCAGCGCTACGCGGTGATGAGCCGGGCGCGCGCGCGGAACCTGGTCGAGCTGAACCGGCTGCGGGAGCGCGAGGGCGAGCGGCCGCTGCCGTACGTTCTGTGCGTGATCGACGAGCTGGCCGACCTGATGATGATCGCGCCGGGCGAGGTCGAGGACGCCGTGATCCGGCTCGCCCAGAAGTCCCGCGCGGTCGGCATCCACCTGCTGCTCGCGACCCAGCGCCCGAGCGCCGACGTCATCACGGGCATGATCAAGGCCAACGTGCCGGCGCGGATCGCGTTCGCCGTCGCCTCCCAGACCGACTCCCGCGTGATCCTCGACCAGAACGGCGCCGAGTCGCTCCTCGGACAGGGCGACATGCTGTTCCGGCCGGCCTCGGAGTCGCGCGCGGCGCGGATCCAGGGCGCGTTCATCGGCGAGCCCGAGATCGAGCGGATCACCGAGCACTGGCGCCGTCAGGGCGAGCCCGAGATGCACGAGGAGCTGCTCGAGGCCGTCGAGCCGGCCGAGGACGAGCAGGCCGGCGACTTCCACCCCGACCAGGACGACCTGCTGCCGGAGGCGATCGCGACGGTCGTCCAGCTCGGGTCGGCCTCGACGTCGATGCTCCAGCGCCGGCTGCGGGTGGGCTACACCCGCGCCGGGCGGCTGATCGACATGATGGAGCGGCGCGGCGTGATCTCCGGCTACGAGGGCTCCAAGGCCCGTCAGGTGCTGATCTCCGAGGCCGACCTGCCGCGGGTGCTGGCTGCCCTCGACGAGCCCGTCGGCGCCGTCGCGGGCGACCCGGCCTAGCGCCGCCCCCGCAAGCGAGCTCCCACCGCCGCTGGGCCGGTCCCCGGGTCCGGTTGAATACGCGTCGTGACGATCGGCGACAGGCTCCGCGAGGCTCGCATGAGGCGCGACCTCGACGTGGTCGACGTCGAGGTCGCCACGAAGATCCGCGCCAAGTACCTGCGCGCGCTCGAGAACGAGGAGTTCGGGATGCTGCCCGACCCGACGCTCGTCAAGACCTTCCTGCGCACCTACGCGGAGCACCTCGGCCTCGACGCCCAGCTCCTGGTCGAGGAGTACCGCGCCCAGTACGAGCCGCGCGGCGAGGGCGAGCTGCCGGCGTTCGCCGCGCGGGCGGCGCGCGGGCGGGACCGGCGCCGGGCCGCCGGGCCGCCGATCGGCCCCGGCACGGCCGTCGCGCTGGCGGTCTTCCTGCTGCTGGTCGTGCTCGCCGTGATCGGCCTGACCGGCGGCGACGAGCCGGGCGACGACGAGGCGAGCCCGCCGCAGACCACGACCACCGAGCGCTCGAGGGAGCGCCGCGAGCGCCGCCGGGCCGCGCCCCGGACCCTGCGGGTGCGGGTCGTGCCCGCCGAGGCCACCTACGTCTGCCTCGACGACGGCCGCGGGAAGCGGGTCTTCGAGGGCACGATCTCGACCGCCCGGACGTTCCGCGGCCGGCGGCTGCGGATCAACCTCGGCCGTACCTCGGCGCGCCTCACGCTGAACGGCCGGCGGGTGCCGCTCGAGGAGGGGCCGGGCGGCGCGGGCTTCTCGTTCTCCCGCAGCGGCGCGAAGCCGCTGCCGCTCGGCCGGAGGCCCTGCGCGTGAGCGCCCGCGCGGGCATCGTGGTCACCGGGACCGAGGTCCTGACCGGGCGGGTCCGGGACCGCAACGGACCGTGGCTCGCCGACCGGCTGCGGGACATCGGCGTCGACCTCGCGCACGTGACGATCTGCGGCGACCGCCCCGAGGACATGCGCGCGCAGCTCGAGTTCATGGCCGCGCAGGGGGTCGACCTGGTCGTGACGAGCGGCGGCCTCGGCCCGACGGCGGACGACCTGACGATGGAGGTCGTGGCCGACTTCCAGGGGCGGCCGCTCGAGCTGGACGACGCCCTGGAGGAGCGGATCGCCGAGATCCTGAAGCCGCTCATGAAGCGGTTCCGGAACCTCGACATGGACGCGATCCGCGCCGCCAACCGCAAGCAGGCGTTCGTGCCTCGCGGCGCCACGGTGCTCTCGCCGGTCGGCACGGCGCCCGGCTCGATCGTGCCCCCGGCGAGCGGGGAGGGCCCGACCGTGGTCGTGCTCCCCGGCCCGCCGCGCGAGCTGCACGAGATGTGGGAGGCGGCCGTCGAGACCGAGGAGCTGCGGGCGGCCGTCGGCGGGCGGACCGAGTACGACCAGCACATGCTGCGCCTGTTCGGGATCCCGGAGTCCGAGATCGCGGAGACGCTGCGCGCGGCCGAGGGCTCGATCGAGGGCTTCGGCCTGCTCGAGATCACGACCTGCCTGCGGCGCGCCGAGGTCGAGGTGGTCGTGCGGCACGAGCCGCCGGCGCGGGAGGCCTACGCCGCGCTCGCCGGCCTCATCGCCGAGCGCCACGCGCACACGCTGTTCTCCACCGACGGGTCGAGCGTCGACGACCAGGTGGCGGGGCTCCTGGCCGGGCGCCGGATCGGGGTGGCGGAGTCGTGCAGCGGCGGCCTGATGGCGGCGCGGCTGACCGAGCGGCCGGGGTCGTCGGCGTACGTCGGCGGCGGGGTCGTCGCGTACTCGAACGAGGCGAAGGCGGAGCTGCTCGGCGTCGAGCCGGCGCTGATCGAGCGCCACGGGGCGGTCTCGCCAAAGGTCGCCGACGCGATGGCCGACGGCGCGCTCGAGCGGTTCGGGGCGGACACCGCGATCGCCATCACCGGCGTCGCCGGGCCCGGCGGCGGGACCGAGGCGAAGCCGGTCGGCTACGTGTGCTGGTCGGCAAAGCGGTCCGACGGCGCCACGCTCGCGCGCGACGTGCGGCTGCCGGGCGACCGGGCCGAGGTCCGCGACCGCTCCACGACGGTCGGCATGCACCTGCTGCGGCGGCTCCTGCGTGGCGAGGAGCTCCCGTTCTAGCGGGCCGGGCGGGCCCGGCTCGCCGCGCGCTCGGCTCTTCGTCGCCCTCGACCCGGACCCCGCCGACCAGGCGGCGCTCGCCGAGTGGCGCGACCGGGCGATCGCCGGCCGGTCGGACCTGCGGCCGGTGGCGCGCGAGTCGCTCCACCTGACGCTCGCGTTCCTCGGCTACCGCCCGGAGAAGGAGGTGCCGGCGATCGAGGAGGCCGCCTTCGGCGCGCTGGCGGGCGCCGTGCCCGCCGCGCTCGACCCGGTCGGGATCGCGCCGGTCCCGCGCCGCGCTCCGCGCCTGTTCGCGCTCGACCTGGAGGACCGCGGCGGCGCGGCGGGGGCGGTCCAGTCCGCCGTCGAGCGCGCGCTTGCCGAGCGCCGCCTGCACGTGCCGGAGCGCCGCGACTGGTGGCCGCACGTCACGATCGCGCGCGTGAAGCGGGGCGCCCGCGCGGAGCCGCTCGAGCTCGCGCCGCCCCCGGGCCCGCTCCACGCCGGCCGGGTCACGCTGTACCGGTCGATCCTCCGGCCCCAGGGAGCGCTCTACGTGCCGCTGGCGCGGCGCGCGCTGGCCCCCTCGCCCGGCGACCGCTGACCGCGCCGACCCGACATCCGTCGGTTCGAATGGACGCCGACCGGCTGCCCGGGTAGAGTCGTCGCTGCAACCCCACTGGCCCCAGAAGGGGGAGCTTCATGAGGACTCGCAGGTTCGGCCTGCGCCGCAAGGCGCGCCGCGAATCGTCGGTCGACGAGCAGCAGCCGCGGCTCGGCATCGCCGTGTCCGCGCACGGCGAGCGCACACGCATCGTGCTCGCCGGCGAGCTCGACCTCGCCACCACCCCGCTGTTCTCGAGGGCGATCGTCGCCGTCGAGCAGCAGGGCCCCGAGCTGATCGAGATCGACATCCGCGGGCTCACGTTCATGGACTCCTCGGGCCTCGGCCGCCTGTTCGCCGCCAACCGCCGCGCTCGGGAGGTCGGGCGCCGGCTGGTGCTGCTCAAGGCCGACGGCCCGATCGACCGCGTGCTGGAGCTGGCGCGCGTCGAGGACGTGATCGACACGGTCGAGGAGCCGCTCCGCCGCGGCGGCTAGCTCGGCAGCGTCAGCCACAGGTCCACGCGGGTGTAGACGACGAACCCGCCGGCGGCCAGCGCGGCGGCCCGCAGGCGGCTGTCGTCGGCCAGCGCCGCGAGCGGCAGCAGCCACACGAGGTACCAGGGGAGGAGCCAGGCGCTCGTGACGAGCAGGGCGAACGTGGCCCAACCGGCGGCGGCGACCCAGTCGGCCCCGCGCCAGGTCCGCCACAGGAGCCAACCGACGGACCCCGCGAGCAGCGCGGCCGCGACGGCTCGCATCCCGTCCGTCAGGCCGCCGTAGCCGAGCCACTCGCCGGCCCTGTTCGGGAACGAGTAGAGGGCGACGGTGTCCTGCTGGTCGCGGATCGCCGTGACGATCCGGGCCGCGTCCGTGCCGAACATGGCCGCCGTGAGCACCGCGACCGCGGCGACCGCCGCGGCGACGCCGGCGAGGACCTCGCGGCGAGGCGCGCGGCCGGCGAGCCCGCGCCGCGCCGCCGCCGGCCGGTCCGCATGCCCCGCGGCCGCCGCCGACCGGCCCGACCCGGCCAGCATGAACGCCAGGGGGAGCGCCGCGGACGCCTTCACCGCCGCCGCCGCGGTCAGCGCGGCGCCCGCGCGCCGCTCGCGGCCCGACAGCGCGAGCAGGATGCCGCCGCACAGCGCGAGCGTGAGCAGGAAGTCGTTGTGGGCGCCGCCGACGCCCCACACGAGCAGCACCGGGTTCAGCCCGACGAACATCGCCGCCCGGGCGGGGTCGCGGCCGAGCCGCTCCGCGCAGCGCCAGACGAGACCCACCGTGAGGAGGCTGGCGGCCGCGAGGATCGCCTTGAGCGCCCAGAGGGCGCCGGCGACCCCGAGCGGCGCGAGCGGGTAGAGGGACGCCGTGAACAGCGGCCCGTAGGGGGAGGGGAGGTCGCTGCCCCAGCGGCGGTAGTCGCGCACCTCGTCGGCCGGCGTGGGCGTCGACTCCTCCGAGTACGGGTCGATCCCGTGCAGGGCGCCGAGCCGGCCGAGGTCGACGTAGCCGAGCACGTCGCTCGACAGGAGCGGCGGGGCCAGCGCGAACGCGAGGTGCAGCGCGACGATCGCCGCCACGGCCGTGCGGCGCGCCACGGCGTCGGCCAGCGCCAGGACGCCGAGGTAGCAGGCGCACATCGCCAGCACGAGGGCCGCGAGGCCGGACGGCGCGAGGTCGAGCTCGAGCCAGCCGAGCGGCCCGTGGAGCCAGCCGGGGTAGCGGACCTTCGCGGCCGGGACGAGGACGTCCAGCCCGCCCTGCGCGCCGGCGACGACCAGGAGCGAGGCGGCGGCCAGCCCGGCCAGCGCCGCCGCGGCCGCGGCGCGCTGCGCGACGCCCGCCGCCGGCGGTCCTGTCCTGGAGGCGGTCCTCACCGCACGCAAGCCTGACGAATCGGCGCGCGCGGGCGCGCGCGCCGCTCGCCGGCTCGGACCGCCCCCGGCCTACGGGACGAGGATCGCGCCGGGCGGCACGCGCTCGCAGCCGTGCTCGGGCTGGAGCTGGTCCCCGGAGTCGATCTTCGGCGCCGGGTCCGGACCGTCGCCGCACCGCACCCTGTCGCCCGCCTGGCCGTTCCGGACGTCGATCCGGTCGGCGCCGCCGCCGGCCTCCACCGAGCCCCAGGCCGTGCCCGGCAGCAAGCCCGCCAGCGGCCCGACCCGAAGGTCGTCGTCGCCGTCGCCGGTCCCCAGGCTCGTCCACAGCTCGCCGCGGACCGAGAACGCGTTGTCGCCGTCCGCGCCGATCACCGTGACGCCGATCGGGACCGTGCCGGCGCTGCTCTCGTAGCGGTTATCGCCGTCGCCGAGCATGAACCGGGCCCTCTGGAACCCCTCGTCGTCGAGGTCGGGGATGCAGCTCGCCCCCGGCTGCGAGACCTGGCTGGCCGCGCACGCGGCCGCCCGGTTGGCGAAGTCGAGGCCCTGCGAGGCCGGGTTGAAGGACGCGCACGTCACCTCGTGCGGTCCGTTCGCGGTGCACGCGACCGGGTCGTACTCGATGGTGGCCCCCGTGTCGGTGACCGTGATGGCGTCGGCTTCGCCGGGCGAGCCGCCGAACGCCCTGTGGGTCACGACGTTCGACTCGCCGGGCGACCCCTCGTAGTAGAACTCGTAGCCGTAGCCCGGGCCCTCGTAGGTGAGCGCGGCCCTCGACGCCGACGCCGCCTGCGGCGCCGCCAGGACGACCGCGAGACAAGCGATCGCCGCGCCGCGTCCGCGGATGTTCCCCCGCACCTGCATCTCGTCTGCCCCCCGCGTCGGATGCCAGTCGCGCAGCAGGATACGGGCGGCCGAGCGCGGAGGCGCCACATGGGGCTCCGGGGGGCGAGGAACGTCCGACCCGGCCTTTAGCTTCTATCGACTCAGAAGCAGAGGAGCCATCGGAATGGACAAGGAACAGGAGAAGGCCGCCAAGGCCCGCGACGCCGCGCTGACCGGCGCCCTCACCCAGATCGAGCGCACGTTCGGCAAGGGATCGATCATGCGGATGGGCGACGAGGCGGCGGCCGTCCGCGTGTCGGCCATACCCACGGGCGCGCTGTCGCTCGACCTCGCGCTCGGCGTGGGCGGGATGCCCCGCGGCCGCATAGTCGAGATCTTCGGCCCCGAGTCCTCGGGCAAGACCACGCTGCTCTACCACCTGCTCTCCGAGGCGCAGAAGAGCGGCGGCATCTGCGCGTTCATCGACGCCGAGCACGCCATGGACCCCGCCTACGCCAAGCGCATCGGGGTCGACGTCGACGAGCTGCTCGTCTCGCAGCCCGACCACGGCGAGCAGGCCCTCGAGATCGCCGACCTCCTGATCCGCTCCGGCGCGATCGACGTCGTGGCCATCGACTCGGTGGCGGCCCTCACCCCGAAGGCCGAGCTGGAGGGCGCGATGGGCGACCAGACCGTCGGCCTCCAGGCCCGGATGATGAGCCAGGCGATGCGCAAGCTGGCCGGCAACCTGAACCGCGCGAACACGCTGTGCGTGTTCACCAACCAGATCCGCGAGAAGGTCGGCGTGATGTTCGGCTCGCCCGAGACCCAGCCGGGCGGCCGCGCGCTCAAGTTCTACTCGTCGCAGCGGCTCGACATCCGCCGGATCGAGACGCTCAAGGACGGCACCGAGGCGGTCGGCAACCGCGTCCGGGTGAAGGTGGTCAAGAACAAGGTCGCGGCGCCGTTCCGCCAGGCCGAGTTCGACATCGAGTACGGCAAGGGGATCTCGTCCGAGGGCTGCATCCTCGACCTCGGCCTCGAGCACAACCTGGTCCAGAAGTCCGGCTCGTTCTTCTCGTACGGGGAGGAGCGCATCGGCCAGGGCCGCAGCAACGCCAAGGCCTACCTGCGCGAGAACCCCGCCGTGGCGAAGGAGATCGAGCAGAAGATCTACGCCACGCTGGGCTTCACGCCGGCCCACGCCGCGACGGCGAGGGCGCCCGTGCCGGTCCCGGACGCCGAGTCGAACGGCTCCGCGCCCGAGGCGGGGTCGTCGCCGGCGGAGCCGGCGGATTCCGCACAGCCGATCGAGCGCGCGGCGTAGCCGGCCCGGACGGCCGGCCGCGGGCGGCGGTATAGCCGGCCCGGACGGCCAGCCGCTCGCGGCAGGTCGTGGCCGCACCTGCAAGCCGCCGGTCGCCGGCCGGCTCGCGGTTGCGCGGGCGCCGGTGCGGCGGTACCTTTCATGGCCAGCGGCCGGATCGGCCGCCGTGAGACGAAAGACCAGCAAATCACGGCTTTTTGAGACTTCTCGTCGACAGCACCGCGCGGAGCGCCCGCAAAGGAGGGCTGACGGGCCGACCGTAGGAGACCCGAGGCGGGCCGGGCGGGCGGATGCCCGCCGGGCGTCGATAGCCAGCAGGGCAGGACTGGGTCTTGCGGCAGCCGAGCCTCGCCGCTCGATGGCGACCCGATCGCCGGCGTGCGCCGGAGTGGGAGAGCGGAGAGATGGAGATCGTGCTCGGGGCAGTGGTGGCGGCGGTGGTGTCCGCGACCGTCGTGCTCCTGCTGCGGCCCCGGACCATGGCGGCGGCCGGGCACGGCCGGGCCCACGCGCCCGAGGTGTCGCAGGCGGCAGCGGCGCCGGCGGAGCACGCGACCGCCGGCCGCACGCGCCGCGGCGACCCCGCGAGTCTGGACGCGATCGGCGGCGCGACCGACCTCGATGCGCCCTCGGCGGGCGACGGCGACGGCGCGGCGAGCGACCCGGGCGGCGACGGAGCCGGCGGCCTCGCGGGCAGCGGAGCCGGCGGCCTCGCGGGCAGCGGAGCCGGCGGAGCCGCGAGCAGCACAGCCGGCGGCCACGCGAGCGGCGACGGCGACGGAGGCGCCGGCGACGGCACGCGCATCGCAGCCGGAGGCCCCGCCGGCGGCACGGCCACCGCCCGCGCCCCCCTCCGCGGCGACGACGCCGAGGTCGAGCTGCGCGAGCGGCGCGCCGAGCTCGCCCGCATCGAGGAGCGGACGATCCGCAAGGAGCAGTCGGTCGACGTCCGCCTAGCCGAGATCGAGCGTCGCGAGCGCTCGCTCGACGACCGCGCCCGCAACCTCGATCGCGAGGCGGACAAGCTCAAGGCCTCGAAGCAGCACCAGATCCGCGAGCTCGAGCGCATCGCCGGGCTGAGCGCGTCGCAGGCCCGCCAGGTCCTGCTGCGCGAGATCGAGGAGGAGCTCCGCCACGACAGCGCGCGGCTCGTGCGCCAGATCGAGGAGGAGGCCCGCCGCGAGGCCGAGCGCCGCGCGCGCAGCATCCTCTCGACGGTCATGCAGCGGGTCGCCGGCGGGCACGCCGCCGAGACGACGGTCTCGGTCGTCCACCTCGACTCCGACGACCTGAAGGGCCGCATCATCGGCCGCGAGGGACGCAACATCCGGGCCCTCGAGATGCTCACCGGCATCGACTTCATCATCGACGACACCCCCGGCGCGGTGGTCCTCTCCGGCTTCGACGGGGTCCGCCGCGAGGTGGCGCGGGCGACGCTCGAGAAGCTGCTCCAGGACGGCCGCATCCACCCGGCGCGGATCGAGGAGGCCTACTACCAGGCCCGGTCGGAGATCGAGAACCGCATCGCCGAGGTAGGCGAGCAGACCGTCCTCGAGGCGGACGTCGGCACGATCCACCCAGAGCTGTCGAAGCTCCTGGGCCGGCTCCACTACCGCACGAGCTACGGCCAGAACGTGCTCGCGCACTCGCTCGAGTGCGCCCGGCTGGCCGCCCTGCTCGCCGCCGAGCTGGGGGCCAGCGCGAAGACGGCCGCCCGCGCCGCCCTCCTGCACGACGTCGGGAAGGCCGTGACCCACGAGGTCGAGGGGCCGCACGCGCTGGTCGGCGGCGAGCTGGCGCGGCGCTACGGCGAGGCCGAGGCGGTCGCCCACGCGATGGAGGCGCACCACAACGAGGTCGAGCTGCGGACGGTCGAGGCGGTGATCGTCCAGATCGTCGACTCGCTGTCCGGCGCCCGCCCCGGCGCCCGCGGCGAGTCGCTCGAGCACTACACGAAGCGGCTGCGCGACCTCGAGGAGATCGCGGCCCGGCACGCCGGCGTCGACAAGGTCTACGCGATGCAGGCCGGGCGCGAGATTCGCGTGATCGTCCAGCCCGAGGAGGTCGACGACGACGCGGCGGCCCTGCTCTCGCACCGGATCGCGCGCGACGTCGAGCGCGAGCTCGAGTACGCCGGCCAGATCAAGGTCACCGTCATCCGGGAGACCCGGACCACCGACTTCGCCAAGTAGCAGTGGAGCAGCGACTAAGCCTCGTCACCCTCGGCGTCCGCGACCTCGCGCGGGCGCGCGCCTTCTACGAGGGGCTCGGCTGGACCACGCGGGCCGGCCCGGACGACGACGTCGTCTTCTTCACGGCCGGCTGCATGATCGTGGCGCTGTGGGACCGCGCGAGGCTGGCCGAGGACAGCGGCGTTGAGGACGGCGGCGGCTGGGGCGGCGTGACGCTCGCCCACAACGTTCGCTCGCCCGCCGAGGTCGACGCCGCGATGGAGCAGGCGCGCGGCGCCGGCGCGACGATCCCCCGCGAGGCCGCCGAGACGTTCTGGGGCGGCTACTCGGGCGTCTTCGTCGACCCCGACGGCCACCCGTGGGAGGTCGCCCACAACCCGCGCTGGACGATCGAGGACGACGGCTCGATCCGTCTACCCTGAGGCCCGTGCCGCAGCCGTCCAGGACCTACCACGTCACCACGTTCGGGTGCCAGATGAACGAGCACGACTCCGAGCGCATGAAGGGCATGCTCGAGTCGCTCGGCTACGCGGAGGTGGGGGAGCGCGACGCCGCCGACCTCATCCTCTTCAACACCTGCTCGATCCGCGAGTCGGCGGACAACCGGCTGATCGGCCACCTCGGCGAGGCCAAGCGGCTGAAGTCCGAGGACCCGAGCCGCGTGATCGGCGTCGGCGGCTGCTGGGCCCAGTCGTTGAAGGACGAGGTGTTCGAGCGCTTCCCGTTCGTCGACGTCGCGTTCGGCCCCGGCCAGGTGCCAAAGCTGGCCGAGTTCCTGACGAGCGACAGCCTCACCGCGCAGGGCTACTTCGAGTTCGAGGGCTTCACCGGCCACCTGCCGCCCAAGCGCGGGCGCGAGTTCCAGGGCTGGGTGCAGATCTCGGTCGGATGCAACTGCGTGTGCGCGTACTGCATCGTGCCCTCCACGCGCGGGCGGGAGGTGAGCCGCCCGGCGGCCGAGCTGGTCGCGGAGGTCGAGCGCCTCGCCGCCGACGGAGTGCGCGAGGTCACCCTCCTCGGCCAGAACGTGAACTCGTACGGGCGCGACCTCCCGAAGGGCGCGAAGGCGACGTTCGCGGAGCTGCTCGCGAGGGTCGACGCGGTCGACGGGATCGAGCGGGTCCGCTACACGAGCCCGCACCCCAAGGACATGCGCGAGGACGTTGTCCGCGCCCACGCGGAGCTGCCGTCGCTCTGCGAGCACGTCCACCTGCCGCTCCAGTCCGGGTCGAGCCGGGTCCTCAAGGCGATGCGCCGCACCTACGACCGCGCCCGCTACATGGACCGCGTCGCGCTGATCCGCGAGCACGTGCCCGACTGCGCGCTCACCACGGACGTGATCGTCGGCTTCCCCGGCGAGACCGAGGCCGACTTCGAGGAGACCCTCGAGGTGGTCGAGGACGTCGGCTACGACGGCGCGTTCACGTTCGTCTTCTCGCCGCGCCGGGGGACGGCGGCCGCGGACCACCCGGACCAGGTCCCGCACGCGGTCAAGCGGGAGCGGATGCAGCGGCTCGTCGAGGTCGTCCAGCGGCGCGCGACCGAGCGTGCGCAGCGGTTCGTCGGCCGGACCATGGATGTGCTCGTGGAGGGCCCCTCGCGAACCGACCCGGACCGCCTCCGCGGCCGGACGCGCCACAACAAGACCGTGAACTTCACCGGCTCGGCCGCTCCTGGCGAGCTGGTCGACGTCGAGATCGAGTCGGCCACGAGCACCACCCTGGCCGGGCGCGAGCGGGTCGCCGCGGCGGCCTGAGCGGCGGCGTCGCGGTGCCGGGCGTCGTCGCGATCTTCGGCCCGACGGGCGTGGGCAAGACCGCGGTCGCGGTCGAGCTGGCGGACCTGCTCCGCGCGCGCGGCGAGGACCCGGTGGCGGTCTCGGCCGACGCGCTCCAGGTCTACCGGGGGCTGGAGACGCTCACCGGAGTCGCGTCGGCCGCCGAGCGCGAGCGGCTCGAGCACCGGCTCGTGTCGTTCGTCGACCCGGCGGAGAGCTTCAGCGTGGGGGAGTTCATGCCGCTGGCGCACGCCGAGGTCGACGCCGCGCTCGACGCGGGGCGAACGCCGATCGTGCTCGGCGGCACCGGCCTCTACCTGCGGGCGGCGCTGACCCGGCTGTCGCTCGCGCCGCAGCCGCCGGCGGAGCTGCGCGAGCGCTGGGAGCGGGCCGTGGCCGATCGCGGCCCGGCGGCGCTCCACGCCGAGCTGCGCGAGCGCGCCCCCGCCGCGGCGGCGGCGATCGCGCCGTCCGACCGGACGCGGATCGTCCGCTCGCTCGAGCTGCTCGACCTCGGCGAGGACCCGCCGCCCGCCGATGGATCCGAGCTCTGGACGGCCGAGACCCGCCGACCCACCCGCATGTTCGGCCTGACGATGGACCGCGGGGAGCTGTACGCGCGGATCGACCGCCGCGTCGACGCGATCGTGGCCGCCGGGGGGGCGGACGAGGCGCGCCGGGCGGACGCCGCCGGCGCCTCGCGCACCGCCCGCAAGGCCCTCGGCTTCGAGGAGCTCCTCACCGGCGACGTCGAGGCGATGAAGCGCCGCACCCGCAACTACGCGAAGCGGCAGCTCACCTGGATGCGCAAGCTCGCCGGCGTGCGGGTGGTGGACGTGACCGGCCGCGATCCGGCGGACGTGGCGCGCGAGATCGCGTCAGCGGGGGACGGCCCGTGATCCGGCCGGCGCCGAAGGTCCGCAGGGCCGGCCCCGCGGACGTCCCCGGCATCGCGGCCGCCCTCGCGCGGGGCTTCTACGAGGACCCGGTCCAGGCCTGGTTCTTCCCCGACGACTCCCGCCGGCTCGACCGCAGCCGGCGGTTCTTCCACCACCGCGTCGGGATGCTGCTCGACCAGGAGCAGGTCTACACGACCGACGACCACGCGGGAGCGGCGATCTGGACGCTCCCGGACCGCTGGCGGGTGCCGTTCGCGACCGGGCTCCGCTTCGGGCTCCGGGCGGTGCCGCTGATCGGCCGGCGCTCGCTCCTCGTCCTACGCGGCTGGGAGCGGGTGGAGGCGGAGCACCCGGCCGCGCCGCACTGGTACCTGGCGATCCTCGGGGTCGACCGGAGCCTCCAGCGCACCGGCGTCGGCTCGGCGCTGCTCGAGCCGATCCTCGACGGCTGCGACCGCGACGAGGTCCCCGCCTACCTCGAGTCCTCGAACGAGGCGAACATCCCGTTCTACGCGCGGCACGGGTTCCGCGTGACCGGCGAGGTCCGGATGCCGAGGGGGCCGTCGGTCTGGCCGATGTGGCGCGACCCGCGGCCGTGACGCGCGGCTCGTATAGTCGCCGCCGCCATGAGGTTCGAGAAGTGGCAGGCGCTCGGCAACGACTACGTGATCCTGGAGGAGCGCGAGCTCCCGTTCGAGCTGACCCCGGAGCGGGTGCGGCGGATCTCGCGGCCCCACACGGGCGTCGGGTCCGACGGCGTGCTGCTGCTGTCGGAGCCGGACGCCGAGGGGTTCGTCGCGCGGCTGCGGATCTTCAACCCCGACGGGTCGGAGGCCGAGCTGTCCGGCAACGGCGCCCGCGAGGCGGTCCTCTACCTGCGCCGCCGCGGCTGGACCGAGGAGGACGAGTTCGCGATCCAGACGGCGGCCGGCGAGGTCCGGCCGCGCATCACCGGCCCCACCACCTGCACGATGGACATGGGGCGCGCGGCCCTCGTCTCGCCCGACTTCCCGTCCGGCGGCGAGGACGGGACCGGCACCGTCACCGCGTCCGGTTGGGAGCTCCCGTTCCAGCACGTGTCGATCGGCAACCCGCAGTGCGCGATCGAGGTGGACGAGCGGCTCGAGCGGCTCGAGCTCGCCGTGCTGGGGCCGCCGATCGAGTCGAGCGAGCTGTTCCCGAACCGGACCAACGTGTCGTTCTGGCGCCGCGAGGACGGCGGCTCGATCCGGGCGCGGATCTTCGAGCGCGGGGTGGGGGAGACGCTGTCGTCCGGAACCGGGGCGAGCGGCGCCGCGGTCGCGGCGGTCCTGGGCGGGCTGCCGAGCCCGGTGACCGTGCGCCTCGACGGCGGCGAGCTGGAGGTCGAGGTGGGCGAGGACCTGCGGGTGGCGCTCACCGGGTGGGCGGTGCCGGTCTGCGAGGGCCGGCTGAGCGACGAGCTCGTGGAGGACCTGCGTGAAGCCGAGTGAGCGCCTGGAGCGGATCCCGCCGTACCTGTTCGCCGAGCTGGAGCGGAAGATCGCGGCGAAGCGGGAGCAGGGGATCGACGTGATCAGCCTCGGGATCGGCGACCCCGACACGCCCACGCCGGGACTCGTCGTGGACGCCCTGGCCGAGGCGGCCCGCGATCCCGGCACGCACCGGTACCCCTCGAACCGCGGGCGCGCCGAGCTCCGCGAGGCCGTCGCCCGCTTCTACGCGCGGCGGTTCGGCGTGGAGCTCGACCCGGCGACCGAGGTCGTCCCCGCCCTCGGGGCCAAGGAGTGCGTGTTCAACCTCAACCTCGCGTTCCTCGACCCCGGCGACGTCGCGCTCGCGTCCGACCCCGGCTACCCGGTCTACACCGGCGGGCCGCTGCTCGCTGGCGCCGAGGCGGCCCTCCTGCCGCTCCGTGCCGACCTCGCCTTCGCCCCCGACTTCGAGGCGGTCCCGGACGCGGACTGGGAGCGCGCCCGGCTGATGTTCCTGAACTACCCGAACAACCCGACCGGGGCCGTGCTGCCGGACGGCGTGTTCGAGGAGGCGGTCGAGCTGGCCCGCCGCCACGACGTGCTGGTCGTGCACGACGCCTCGTACACCGAGACGACGTTCGACGGCTACGTGGCGCCGAGCTTCCTCGCGACGCCGGGCGCGCGCGAGGTCGGAGTGGAGGTCTTCTCGCTGTCCAAGGGCTACAACATGACCGGCTGGCGGACGGCCGCGATCGTGGGGAACGCGGAGGCGGTCGAGTCCTACTGGCGGCTCAAGTCGAACGTCGACTCGGGGATGTTCGAGGCCGTCCAGCTCGCGGCGGCGGCGGCGCTCGACCGTGGCGACGCGACCCCGCGCGAGATGAGCGCCGTCTACCAGCGCCGGCGCGACCTCGTCTGCGACGCCCTGGCCGAGATCGGCGTCGACGTCGAGCGCCCGCGCGGGACGATCTACGTCTGGGCGCCGGTGCCGGAGGGGCACACCTCGGCGTCGTACTGCGAGCTGGTGCTCGAGGAGTCGGGCGTCGTGCTGTCGCCGGGCGGCGCGTACGGGCCGAACGGCGAGGGCTTCTTCCGGATCTCGCTGACCGTGCCCGACGAGCGCCTCGCCGAGGCGGTCGAGCGGCTGCGGTCGAGCCTCGCCGGCTAGCCGCTCGCGGCCAGCGTCTGCCTGAGCCCGGTCTCGAGGTCGCGCGGCGCGTAGCCGAGCCGCTCGCGCGCCTTGTCGTCCCTGGCCCAGTAGGTCACGTCCTCGGACGCCGACAGCACCTCGCGCAGGTTCGGCGGGAAGCCCATCGCCTTTCCGATCACCGGGCCCGCCGGGGCGACGATCCTGAGCAGGCCGGTCGGCAGCGCCCGCTTCGGCGGCTTCCTCCCGTCGATCTGGGCGACCTTCTCGAGCAGCCCGCGCATCGTCGAGATCTCGCCGCCGAGCACGTAGGCCTCCCCGACCTCGCCCCTGTCGTGGGCGAGGATGCACCCCTCGGCCACGTCGTCCACGTGGACCAGGTTGAGGCCGAGGTCGGGGAACGGCACGAGCGGCAGCCTCCCCGACCGGAACTGGTCGATCATGTTGCCGACCTCGGAGTGGTCGTCCGGCCCGTACACGCCGCCCGGCTGCACGATCACGATCGGCGCGCCCTTGGCGATGCGGTCGACCGCGACCTGGTGGGCCTCGTACTTGGTCTGGTCGTAGTAGGAGAGGTAGCCGTCCTTCGGCCGCACGTAGGTCTCGTCGATGACCTCGCCGCGCGTGTTGCCGAACACGTTGACCGTGCTGAGGTAGACGATCCGCGGGACGCCGGACTGGATGGCGGCGTCGAGCACGCGCTCGGTGCCGTGGACGTTCGCCTCGTACATCTCCTCGCGCTGGGACTTCGGGATGCCGACCTTGTAGATCGCGGCGCCGTGGAAGCAGGCGTCGCAGCCCTCGACGCCGCGGCGGATCGCGCCGACGTCCGACACGTCGCCCTCGACCAGCTCGCAGCCGAGCTGGGCCAGGTCGCCGGCCCTGTCGGGCGAGCGGACGAGGGCGACCACCTCGTCGCCGCGCTCGCGGAGCTTGCGGACGAGGCGTCCGCCGATGAAGCCGGTCCCGCCTGTGACGAAGGCCCTCACGGGCGGGGAAGTTAGCGCGCTCCGGGCCAGACCCGCCCACCGCGCGGCGGGCACGGGCGCGCCTAGACTCATCGACATGAGCCGAGGCCGCGAACGACGCCGCTCGGAGAGCCGCTACGGCGAGGGGATCCGCAACCCCCGCGCGCGCCAGCGTGCCCTGTGCGTGGCCGTGGCGCCCGACGAGCCGGACCTCTCCGAGCTCCGCGAGCTGCTGCGCACGGCCGGGGTGGCGGTCTCCGGCGAGCTGGTGCAGCGGCGCGAGCGGCCGGACCCCGACCGCTACTTCGGCAAGGGGAAGCTCGCCGAGCTGAAGCGGGCGATCGGCGACTCGGACGCGAACCTGGTCGCCTGCGACGACGAGCTGCTGCCGCGGCAGGAGCGGAACCTCGAGGAGGAGCTCGGCGTGCCGGTCATCGACCGGACCGCGATCATCCTCGACATCTTCGCCGACCACGCGGTGTCGGCCGAGGGCAAGCTCCAGGTCGAGCTGGCGCAGCTCGAGTACAACCTCGCGCGGATGCGCGGGCTGTGGACGCACCTCGAGCGCCTCGGCGCCGGGCGCATCGACGGCGGCATCGGGACCCGCGGCCCGGGCGAGACCCAGATCGAGACCGACCGCCGCCTGGCCCGCGACCGGATAACCGCGCTCCGGCGGCGGCTCGAGCGCACGCGCGCGTATCGCGACACCCAGCGGCGCGAGCGGGAGCGGGCCCACCTGCCGACGGTCGCCCTGGCCGGCTACACGAACGCGGGGAAGTCGACGCTGCTGAACGCGCTGACGGGCGCCGAGGCCGGTGTGCAGGACCGGCTGTTCCACACGCTCGACCCGCTGACCCGCTCGTTCGAGATCTCGGGCCGGACCTACCTGCTGACCGACACCGTCGGCTTCATCCGCAAGCTGCCGCATCAGCTCGTGGACGCCTTCGCGGCGACCCTGGAGGAGACGCTGCGCGCCGACCTGATCGTCCACGTGGTCGACGCGTCCGCCCCCGAGGAGGAGCTGGTCGCGATGATCGCCGCGGTCGACGACGTCCTCGAGGAGATCGGGGCGGGGGAGAGGCCGCGCGTGCTGGCGCTGAACAAGGCCGACCTGCTGGACGGCGAGCGCCGCCGCGAGCTCACGTTCCGCCACCGCGACGCCGTGCAGCTCTCGGCGGCGACCGGCGACGGGCTGGAGGCCCTGTCGGACGCGATCGAGGCGAAGTTCCTGGCGACGCTGCGGCCGATGGACCTGCTCGTCCCCTACCGCGAGGGCGGCAGCCTGTCCGCCCTGCACGACGCGGCGGGCGAGATGGAGCGCGAGGACACCCCGCAGGGGGTGCGCGTCCGCGCCCGCGTGCCGGCCGGCCTGGCGCCCCGGTTCGAGCGCTTCGCGGTGAACGGGACGGGGTCGGAGAACGGCTCCGCCGCCGGCGACGACCCCGCCGAGTGACCCTCCGCTTCCAGCGCCTCGGCGACGCAGCCCGACCGCCGGCCCAGGCCCACCCCGGCGACGCCGGCTACGACCTCTTCGCAGCCGAGCCGGCCCGCCTCGAGCCCGGCGAGCGGGCGAGCGTCGGGACGGGGATCGGCGTCGCGATCCCGGTGGGCTGCGCCGGTCTCGTCCTGCCGCGCTCCGGCCTCGCCGCCCGCCACGGCATCACCCTGGTGAACGCCCCCGGCCTGATCGACTCCGGCTACCGCGGAGAGCTCCGCGTCCTCGTGCTGAACACCGACCGCTCCGAGCCCTTCGAGGTGGCCGTGGGCGACCGGATCGCGCAGCTCGTGCTGGTCCGCCTGGAGCCGGCGGCGCTGGAGGAGGTCGACGCGCTGGACGACACCGCCCGCGGCTCCGGCGGCTTCGGATCCACCGGGCGCTGAGCCACTCAAGTCGCGTACCGCGCCCGTCCGGGCACGGCGCAGGTGGAGCCGGTCGGGCCCCAGGCGCTTAGCGTTCAGTCCGGCCCCGTCAGCAAACTTCGCGCGGAATGGCGCCATTTGCTTGCCAAGCGACGTCGTTTCGGAGGTCTCGCCCCTCGTGTGCAGCCGATCAGCGCAGGGTTGCCTCCAGAAGCGCGATGACCGAAGTCGGCCCCGTCGTGGCCATTAGCAGGGAATTCGCGTACCGCGCCCGTCCGGGCACGGCGCAGGTGGAGCCGGTCGGGCCCCAGGCGCTTAGCGAACGCCGATCGCATTTGAGCAGTTGGCTTCATGAGCACCTCACCGATGTGCCGTAATCCCCTTTGAGAAGTGCGTTGACTCATAGCTACTCCGTTCGCACTCCTCGCTGAATCTAGAAGCCTGATGCTAATTAAAGGCCTCGCCCGTCTTATCTTCTGGTTCAACCGACGAATAGGCTGTCTAGCCTGCTAGTTAGGCCAGGATGGCGGACTCGCGGGCCCCGGGGAGACCACGATGAAAACAAAGGCCCTGAAACCTCCTTCAGATACAGCGAGGCTCGCATGTGAGTCAGCGAGAGATGAGCGTGATTTCTGCGGGAGATCTCCGGGATGACCACGCGTGTTGCTGCTCACTGCGGGGCGCCACGCTGTGCTATTCTATGCCTCGATGAGTGATGCGCTTACAACGCTTCTTGTCGACGAGACGGAGTTCGCGCGAGACGAGATCGCACCCGCGCTCGAGCCGTATGTGCGACTCACGCGAGACGGAGGTCTGCTGCTCGAGCCTGGTTTCGACGCCCTCCCGACGGAACTTCGGGTCCTCTGCGTACTCGTCGCGCTACAGGCGCTGAAGATGCTCGGTGTGCGTGCCACGAACGACGTGACACCAGCGGAGCTCGTCGAGATCTCGGGGATGCCCGAGGGGACGGTTCGGCCGAAGCTCTCGGCCCTTCACAAGGCGCATCGCGTCAGCAAGGACGCAGGCAGGTACTCGCTTCCGATGCATTCGGCTCGTCGAGCGATGGCCGCGCTTGCGGAGGCACGACGTGGGTAAGCGAGAGGATGTCCTACGGAACGCGGTCGAGTTCATTCGCCGAGTCGACGTCGATCCCGACAGTGCCGGTGGGGCCGTGGCTCTCTCATACCTCCTCGAACCCGACGCGCCTCACCAGGAACCCGATCCAGGCGGGGGTGTCCGGGATGAAGCTCCTACCGATCCGGCTGGAAGAATCGCCGGTTGGTTGGAGGTCGAAGACGGCAGGGTGAAGGACGTGGTCGAGTTCACCGAGAGCGACGTGCTGCTTCGACTCCCGACGGCGCGACTTCCGCGAGCGAAGGCAGATCGGCAGCGATTGATAACGCTGCTGAAGCTTGCACTGGATCGGGTCGCCTTCGGCCTCGACGAGGTCTCTGCACACCGCATCAACGCGGCCTGCCACGAGTACGCGTGCGCGGATCAGAATCTGCCCCACAACGTGGCATCGCGAGGCGATCTCGTCACCCGACGGGGCAAGCGCGGGTCGTACGTCTATCGAGCCACTCAGCCCGGCATCGAGCGTGCCCGCGCCCTGCTCGTCGAGCTGTTCAACGACGACACCGAACTGCGCGTATGAGCGAAGAGCCCCTCGTCGACCGCCTTCGGACCGCCGCAGCCGTCGTCGATCAGGCAGAACTGCCTCAAGACCTACGTCCAGCGGCCTTCGTACTCGCTTATCAATCCGTACTGCCACCGGAGTCCGCGCACCCCACCTCAGGCGCGGCCACCGACGAGACTTCTTCAACGCCTCGCTCGGGTCGCGGCCTCGGTGAGGCTCTCGGTGGGGTCGAGGACTGGAAGCTCGACCTCATCTACGACATCTCCGACGACAACGTAGGTCTGATGCTCCCCACTCGAGCACTGCCCGACAGCAAGCGTGCCGCCATGGCGGCCGTCACCCTACTGGTCGTCGCCGCTCGCCAAGCCCTCCAGCTGGACGAATGGACCGAAGCCGAAACCGTGCGGCGGGTGTGTGAGGACCGCGGCGTCCTAGACCGCAATTTCGCCACGGTCCTCGATCGTTTGAACGGGCGCGGGATCCGAGTCCGAGGTCGCGGCAGAACGAAGGAGATCAGGATGAACGCCGCGGGATTCGAAGAGGCGGGGCGGCTGGTCGAGCGCATGGCCGAATCGCTCAGCTGATGCCCGTTGGGTTTGGCCTAGTCGTCCAGCAGCTTCCACGTCGGCGTGATCGCGTACTCGCCGTGGGCCAGCTCGTGGGAGTGCGCGCTGGCGATCATCGCTTCAGCCCCGGCGATGTCGCGGAGATGTTCGACCACCTTCGCGTGCCGCGTCCCGGCAACATCAGTCAGGAACTCGCCCGGCTTCAGACGGACGAACTGGTTCTGCGCCGTTCGGGCGGTTCTTGGTCGTTGACCCCCCTCGGCGAAACCGAAGCGCTGTCGATCGTCGGCGAAGTCGACGCGCATGCAGTCGCGGCCGAGATCGCGTCGGAGGGCACGGCCAACTTGGCCGGAGCGGAGCATGCGCTCATTCCTCCCGAATTGGCACCGGTCCGGTTCTTACCGGCCGTGCGGCGCATCATCGCGTCATCCTCGTTTAAACGAAACGTCTTCTGCATGACGCGATTTCCCAAGGAGGCCGGCGACGCCGCTGATCCTGTCGGGCAGACGATCGACACGGTCGGACGCGTCTTGAAGGATCGAGGTCTGACGATGCACCTCGCCTCGGACCGGAGCGCAGACGACGAGCTCTTTGGGAATGTCGCTGCGCACATCTGGGGATCCAAGTACGGCGTCGCGTTGCTAGAGGCCCGGCAGTCGCGCGCTGACTCGATGCCGCAACTCAACGACAACGTGTTGATCGAGGTAGGCGCGATGCTTGCCACTGGTCGACGTTGTTGCCTGCTCAAGGACCGAGACGCACCGAAGCCGCCAACCGACTTTGTTGCGCAGATCTACAAGGAGCTGGATTTCGACGATCAGGAAGCCGTCGGGCAGGCGATCAACGGCTGGGTGGCTGATGACCTGGGGCTTGGATAGCCTGAGCTACAGCCCCGCCGCGCGGCGGGCGCTCAGGTGCGCCGCGTCCTCCATGGCGTCGTCGAGCGGCTGGAGCTCGATTCCCAGGGCCAGCTCGATCAGGCGGTCGGCGAGCCAGACGTTCTTCGGCAGCAGGGGGCCGTGCAGGTAGGTGCCGACGACGTTGCCCCGGTGGACGCCCTCGCGGCCGTCGCGGCCGTTGTTCCCGAAGCCCTTCAGGACGCGGCCGAGGGGCTCCTCGCCCTCGCCCAGGTACGTCCGGCCGCCGTGGTTCTCGAAGCCGGCCACCACGCGGGGGCCGGTCCCGAGGTCGACCTCGATCGCGCAGTTGCCGATCAGGCGGGGACCGGGCTCGCGGACGGTCCGCAGGTCGACCAGGCCGACCCCGGGCAGCTCCTCGTCGCCCGTCTGGTAGCTCGAGCCGAGCAGCTGGTAGCCGCCGCAGACGGCCAGCACGACTGCGCCGCGGGCGGCGGCGGCGTGCAGGGCGTCGCGCTTCGTCTCGAACATGTCGCGCGCCACCAGCGCCTGGTCGCGGTCCTGGCCGCCGCCCATGTAGAGGAGGTGGTGGGCGTCGGGGTCGAGGCCGGCGCCGAGGCTCGAGCCGGCGTGCTCGAAGCCGATCCCGCGCCACTCGCAGCGGGCCCGCAGGACCGCGATGTTGCCGCGGTCGGCGTAGATGTTCATCAGCTCGGGGTAGAGCGACAGCACCCGCAGCGTGGTCACGGCGCCTCCAGCATCACGACGGTCGAGCCCACGTAGTCGCCGGTCGCGGGCACCTGCCGGCGCGGGCGCACCCGGTAGCCGGCCGCGCGGCCGTCGTTCTCGAGCTCCTCGGGGACCAGGTCGTCCAGCCGGATCGTGTTGAACGACTCGGTCAGCTCGCCGCTGGGCGACACCG
>DASVQB010000026.1:0-32703 GCA_036389295.1 Thermoleophilaceae bacterium
AGCCGAAGCTCGCCTCGTTCTGCCTCACCGAGCCCGACGCCGGCTCCGACGTCTCGGGCATGCGCACGCGCGCGGTCCGCAAGGGCGACAAGTACGTGCTCAACGGCTCGAAGTGCTTCATCACGAACGGCGGCTATGCCGACTTCTTCGTCGTCTACGCCAAGACCGACCCGGAGGCCGGCCACCGCGGCATCTCCGCCTTCCTCGTCCGCAAGGACGACACGGTCATCGTGGACAAGAGGAGGACAAGATGGGCCAGCGGGCGTCGAACACCGCGACCATCACGTTCAACGAGACCGAGGTCGACGCGCGTTACCTGCTCGGCGAGGAGAACAAGGGCTTCAAGCTCGCGATGATGGTCCTCGACCGCACGCGCCCGGGCGTCGCAGCGATGGCGACCGGCATCGCGCGCGCGGCGTTCGAGTTCGCGACGACGTACTCCAAGGAGCGCGTCCAGTTCGGCGTGCCGATCGCGATGCACCAGGGCATCCAGTTCATGCTCGCCGACATGGGCACGAAGGTCCACGCGGCGCGCCTGCTCGTCTGGAAGTCGGGCATCCTGCTCGACCAGGGCCAGCGCAACACGCTCGCCTCGTCCCATGCCAAGCGCTTCGCCGCCGACTCCGCCATGGAGATCACCGTCGACGCCGTGCAGGTCTACGGCGGCTATGGCTTCATCAAGGAGTACCCCGTCGAGAAGCTGATGCGAGACGCGAAGATCATGCAGCTCTACGAGGGCACGTCGCAGATCCAGCGGCTGGTCATCGCCCGCGAGGTGCTGCTGCCGCGCCGGATCGAGGACGAGCGGCAGCCCGAGGCGGCGGTCGTCGCCTCCTAGCCGGCCCGCTCCGCCGCGGACGGGCAGCCCGGGACGCCCTGCGCACTGCGCACGGCGTCCCGGATCGCCGCCGCGGTGACGTCCGCCGCCAGGGCCGAGACGCCGAACGGCTCGGCCTCGGCGGCGCCCGACGCCAGGCAGTAGACGACGTCGCCGTCCCAGGCGGTGGCGCTCGGCTGGACGGCGCGGCCGACGCCCGCGCTCGCCGCGCGGGCGGTGAGCCAGGCCTGGGTCTTCGTGAGCCGGGCGTCGGTCATCAGGCAGACGAGCGTCGTCGACTCGCGCGGGGTCGCGGGCGGGACGACGCCCTCCTTGAGCAGGTCGACCGAGCGCACCCAGCCGCCGTCACGCCACGCCCCGGCGAGGACCGAGCCGTCCTCGGCCACGACCTCGCCGACCGGGTTCGCGACGGCCAGGGCCGCGACCCGCGCGCCGCCCACCGAGTCGGCGGCCAGGCCGACGCCGCCCTTGGTCCAGCCGTCGGCGCCGAGCAGCTTGCCGACGCTGGCGCCCGCCCCCGCGCCGACGCTGCCGCGCTCGGGGTCGGTCGTCGCGGCCTCGCACGCGGCGTGGCCGGCGTCCGGCCCCGGCCGGGCGGCCGCGTCGCCGACCATCAGGTCGTAGACGATCGCCCCGGCGACGAGCGGGACGAGCCCCGCCGGCGTGGGGTAGCCGGCCCCGCGCTCCTCGAGCCAGCGGACGGCGCCGTCGGCGGCGGCGAGGCCGTACGCGCTGCCGCCGGCGAACACGACCGCCTGGACGCCGGGCGCGTTCGAGGACGGAGCGAGCAGGTCGCTCTCCCGCGTGCCGGGCCCGCCGCCGCGCACCTCGCCCGCCGCAACGGTCCCGTCGGGCGCCAGGATCGCGGTGCAGCCCGTGGCGCCGGCCGCGTCGGTCCAGTGGCCGGCGCGGAACCCCTCCGGCAGGAGCGCCATCGTGTCAGGATGGCGGTCATGCCGGCGCCGCGCAAGTCCCGCTCCCAGGGCCGGGGCCGGCAGGAGGCGGGGGGCCGCGGCACGCAGGCGGGCGGCCGCGGCCGGCAGGAGGCCACGCGCGACGCCGTCAAGCGGACCACGGAGCGGATCGCCGACGTCCGCGAGGCGGCCCGCACGCTGGAGCCGGCCGCGAGGCGCCCGGCCCGGACGCCCGGCGACCGCGACCCGTTCACCGGCGAGCTCCGCAAGCGCGACATCCTCCCGATGCTCGTGCTCCACTTCATCAGCGAGGGGCCGTCGTACGGGAACGCGCTGATGGAGCGGATCGCCGGGGTGACCGAGGGCGTCCTGAACGTGAACCCGAACACGATGTACCCGCTGCTGCGCCAGCTCGAGGCGAGGGGGCTGATCGAGGGCCGCTGGGAGCACCCGGAGCGGCGCAGCCGGCGCTACTACTCGCTCACGGCCGAGGGCCGGCGCGAGCACCGCCGGCTCGTGAAGGAGGTCCGCCCGTTCCTCGACTCGATCGCCCGCTCGATCGACGAGATCGTCCGCGAGGTGTACGGCTGATGGGCGTCGCGGGAGACCGCGCCACCGTCGAGCTCGACCCCGAGCGCGCCTTCGGCCTGTGGGCCGACGTGCGGCGCTGGCCCACGTTCGTGGACGGCTTCGCCCGGCCCGAGCGGCTCGACGACTCGTGGCCGGAGGAGGGCGCCAAGCTGGTCTGGCAGTCGACCCCGGACGGGCGCGGCCGGGTGACCGAGCGGGTGACCGCCTGCGAGCCGGGGCGCCTGCTCGTCACCGAGGTCTTCGAGGAGCGGCTGACCGGGTCGCAGCGAGTCGCGTTCGAGCCGCACGAGCTCCAGGGGACGGTCGTGCACATCGAGCTCGAGTACGCGCTCGTCCAGGGCGGGCTGCTCGCCGGCGTCACCGACGCCCTCTTCATCCGCCGCGCGATCCGGGACTCGCTGTCGCGCACGCTGCGACGCTTCGCGACGGAGGCCGCCGAGGAGGCGGCCTTGTAGCCTTCCCGGGCCGCCAACAGGAGGGACCGAAACCGCATGTACGTATTCAAAGCCGCCGTCGTGGGCGCCGGCACCATGGGAGGCGAGATCGCGCAGGTCATCGCGTCCGCCGGCCTGCCCGTGGTGCTCAAGGACGTCAAGCAGGAGCTCGTGGACCAGGGCCTCGAGAAGGCCCGCGAGGTCACGCAGGGCCAGCTCGGCGGCCTGGTCAAGAAGGAGAAGATCACCCAGGAGCAGGCCGACTCCCAGCTCGAGGAGATCGTCGGCCGGATCGCCGGCACCGTCGAGTACGACGGGTTCGGCGACGTCGACTTCGTGGTCGAGGCGGTGCCGGAGCGGATGCAGATCAAGCAGCAGGTCTTCGGCGAGCTCGACGAGGTAACCCCTGGCCACGCGATCCTCTCCTCGAACACCTCGGCGCTGTCGATCACCGAGATGGGCGAGGCCACGAGCCGGCCGGACCAGGTGGTCGGCTTCCACTTCTTCTACCCCGCCTCGGTCATGCGGCTGATCGAGATCATCGAGGGCGAGGAGACCTCCGAGGAGACCATGCAGGCGACAGCCAACTTCGCCCAGCAGATCCGCAAGCAGCCGGTCCGCTGCCACGAGGCGCCGGGATTCGTCGTCAACCGCATCCTCAACTCCGCCGTGTCCGAGATCTGGCGGGTGCGGGACGAGGAGGAGATCGACGTCAAGGAGGTCGACAAGGTCGTCACCGACGCGAAGGCGGCGCCGATGGGGCCGTTCTTCCTCGCCGACCTGCTGGGCCTCGACACGGTCCTGCACGTGGCCGAGCACCTGCACGAGAGCTTCGGCGACCGCTTCTACGTGTCGCCCGCCATGAAGGAGCTGGTCGAGGCGGGCAACCTGGGCCAGAAGACCGGGAAGGGGTTCTATGAGCACGGCTAGCACCGAGTCGCAGGCAACCGGGACGCTGGTCGAGCGCTTCGGCCTCAAGGCGCTCGTCGAGGCGTGCCTCGTCCTCGAGGAGGGCGTGGCCGGCATCAAGGACATCGACATCGGCATGATGGCCGGGGCGGGGATCATGCCCGGGCCGTTCGCCCGCGCCGACGCGCAGGGGCTCGACGAGGTCCTCGAGGCGCTCGAGCGCGCGCAGTCCGAGTGGGGCGACTCGTTCGAGCCGCCGCTGATCCTCCGCCGGCTCGTGAACCAGGGCCGGCTCGGGCAGAAGACCGGCCAGGGGTTCTTCCCGTACCCGCAGCCGGACGAGGACTCGCGCTACGAGACGATCGTCCGCGAGACCCGCGGCGACGTCACGATCGTGTGGCTCCACCGGCCGCCGGCCAACCCGCTGTCCCCGCAGGTGATCCGCGAGCTCGCCTCGCTGTGGGAGGAGCTCGACGGCAAGGCGCGCGCGGTCGTGATCGCCTCGTCCAACCCGTTCACGTTCTCGGCCGGGGCGGACATCAAGGAGTTCACGAAGATGAAGCCGGACGCGGAGGGCGCGAGCCTGATCGAGTCCGGCCACGGGCTGATGACGTCGATGGAGAAGTCCTCGACGGCCACGATCGCCTCGGTCAACTCGCTCGCGTTCGGCGGCGGCTGCGAGCTGTCGATGGCGTGCGACTTCCGGATCGCGGCCGAGTCGGCCACGTTCGGGCAGCCCGAGATCAACCTCGGGATCATCCCCGGGTTCGGCGGCACCCAGCGGCTTCCGCGGCTGGTGGGCGAGGGCAAGGCGCTCGAGATGAACCTGACCGGCGACCCGATCGGCTCCTACGAGGCGCTGCGGCTCGGGCTCGTGAACCAGGTCGTGCCGGACCACGAGCTGTTCGACACGGCGCTGTCCTGGGCCCGCAAGCTGAGCCAGCAGGCGCCGATCGCCGTCGAGCAGATCAAGTCGGTCTCGGCGATGGGCGAGCTCGGCGAGGGGCTCGAGACCGAGGCGCGCGGGTTCGAGAAGGCGTTCACGTCGGAGGACGCGAAGGAGGGCATCTCCGCGTTCCTCGGCAAGCGCCAGCCCCGCTTCAAGGGGAAGTGAGCGTCGAGGCCCCGTCCGCGGCCGCCGTCCGGCTGGCCGCGCTGCTGCGCGAGTCGAGGCGGGCCGTCGTCCTGACCGGGGCGGGGGTCTCGGTGCCGTCCGGGATCCCCGACTTCCGCACGCCGGGCACCGGCCTGTGGGAGAACGTGAACCCGATGGAGGTCGCGCACATCGACGCCTTCAGGCGCGACCCGGACCGGTTCTGGTCGTTCTACTCGCAGCGGTTCGCCAGCCTGGTCGACAAGCGGCCGAACCCCGCGCACGAGGCGATCGCGGAGCTCGAGCGGCGCGGCTTCGTCCGCGGCGTGATCACCCAGAACATCGACCGCCTCCACCGCCGGGCCGGCAGCGAGCGGGTGATCGAGGTGCACGGCTCGATCGACCGCTGCGTCTGCCCCGAGTGCGGCGGCCACGTGCCGCTGGAGCGCGTGGTCGAGATGCTCGGGGCGGCGCCGGGCGCGCCGGAGTGCGGCAGCTGCGTCCAGCCGCTCAAGCCCGACGTCGTGCTGTTCGGCGAGCTCCTGCCGGTCGCCGCGATGGCGGAGGCCCAGTCGCTGGCCGAGGAGGCCGACCTGATGCTGTGCGTGGGGTCGTCGCTCGAGGTGTTCCCGGTCGCGTCGCTGCCGGGCGTGACGCTGGACGCCGGCGGGCGGGTCGCGATCGTCACCCAGGGGCCGACGCCCTATGACCGCGACGCCGAGGTCAAGCTCGGCGGCGACGTGGTCGCCGAGCTGGGCGCGGTCCTGGCCGCCATCTAAGCGGCCGCCCGCGGGGCGGGCGGGCCGCCGCGCCCGGCTGTCCGGCTGGCGCCGTACGAGGGATGGGAGGGACTCAGTCGTACGACAGCGCGAGCGTGGCGTGCCGGGGGTCGGTCCCGCCGAGCTCAGTGCCGTTCAGCCAGGCGCGGCCGCCCGTCCGCCCGCTCCGCTGCGGGCGACCCGCCGGGAAGGGGGCGCGGTCGAGGCGGCGCCGGGCCGCCACGGCGCGAGCCATTCGGCGGCGCCGGTCGCTCATCGGTGTGACCGGGGATGCGTTCATGGGGTCCATCTTCGCCTTCCTTCCCGGCTTGGCCTATGGCCAGGTGTCCAAGATTCGCCTGCGGGGGTTCGACACTCGGTCGTGTCGGTTCGGTCGTGTCGTGGGGAACGTTGACGGCACGATGACGGCCGGGGGTAAACGCGCGGTGAAGATCGCGCTACCGAGCTGTGAACGCGGACGCGGCGGGGGCCGTGCCGGGCGGTCGCGCCGCCCTCAGGCGGGGTGGCGCCGGCGCCGCAGCGCGTGCTCCATGCGGGCCACGGCGCCAACGACGGCCTCGTTCAGCTCCTCGCCGGGGTCGCCGGCTATCGCCGCGTTCGCGGCGCGGCCGACGGGCTCGCGGTCGGCCTCGAGCCCGTCGAGGCCGGTGCTGTTCGCGCGGAGCTCCGCCAGCAGCGCCTCGAGCGCCACGCGGGCCTGGAGCGCCGCCTCGCGGGGCCGGCCGGCGGCGAGGTCGGCGCGCGCCCGCAGGACGAGCTCCTCGCAGGCGAGCACGTCCTCGTGGCCGCTGAGGATCGACGCCAGGCGCTCGTGCGGCGCCAGGGCCTCCGCCCGCCGCCGGGACGCCGACCGCCGCCCCGGGGGCGGCACGTCGATCGCCGCGGCGAAGCGGCCCTCCGCCACCTGCTGCCCGCTGCCGTAGCCGGCCCGCACCGCGTTGGCCCCGGCCGGCGCGACGTCGCGCGCGTAGGGGTCGGCGGCCGCGGCGCGGTGGGCGCGGAGCACGGCGTTCAGCTCGGACGCGGCGGCCTCGGCGGCCGCCTCCAGGGCGTCGCGGTCGCCGCGCAGGCCGTCGAGCCAGGCGTCGGCCTCGCCGGCCGAGTCGAACGGCGCCGGGCGGACGATCGTCGCGGTCACGACGGGGACCGGCTCCGGCTCTTCGGAGGGCTCGAGGCGCCGCGGCCGGCGGCCGCCGAGCAGCGGGCGCGGCCTCGCCCCGCCGGTGCGCAGCACGACGATCCGCTCGGGGTCGGCGCCGGGGGCGTCGCGGACCATGTAGCGCCCGTCCGCGGGGCCGAGCGGGAACGCGAACTCGAACTGGACGAAGCCGAACCGCGCGCCGGGGCCGGCGCCCGTCACCCGCGGGCCGCTACTCGCCGCGGTGCGCCGTGCTCGACCGGCTCTTCTTCTTCGCCGGGAGCGCGAACTTCGAGGGGGTCGTGCGCACGATCGGGTTCTCGAGCTTGCGGAGCCGGTCGATCAGGTCGTTCCACTGGCCGGGCTTGAGCACCGCGAGCGCCTGGCGGCCGAGCTTCTTGTTCTCGCCGAACAGCGGCTGGAAGCCGACGTGGATGTGGTCGTTGTGGTCGGCCATCGACAGCGTGTTCGCGCCGAAGTCGAGCAGCGAGATGACCTGGTGCGGGCGCATGGTGCCCTGGAGGAGCATCAGCCGCTTGACGGCCTGCTCGGTGATCCCGCCGCGGTCCTGGTGCCCGATGATCGGGATGCCGTTGACCTGCGCGATGTCGACCGCGTTGCCGGACCAGTGCTCGGACACGTTGCCGGAGGTCGTGAACTGGCCGTGGCCGGTCTTCAGCGAGGTGACCGTGGGCCGCAGGCCCGACTCTGCGAGGAACTCGAGCGTGGCCAGCACGCGGCGGTCGATCTGGCCGGTGCGGATGTCGGCGCGGCCGGCGGGGTAGACGTCGATCCGCTCGTCCGAGAGGACGCGCTTCTGGAGCAGCGGCTTCGGCAGGAGGAGGATCTGGCCGATCGAGAAGGCGTCGCTCGTGGAGTAGAGGGCGTTCTTGCCGTTCGCGCGGTAGATCGCGGTCGACTCGAGCAGCTTCCAGCCGTCGAGGATCGGCTTCGGGTCGATCGTCGGGGCGCCGCGGCCGGCGGGCCGGATCGAGAAGGTGACGTGCGGGCCCTTCTGGTCGTCGGGCCGGCCGACGTTGCCGAGCAGCGTGCCGGCCACGACCCGCGAGCCCTTCTCGAGCGGCCGCAGGACGGCGTTCTTGGCGCTGAGCCCGTAGACGTTGGCGAACAGGCCGCGGTAGGTCGTGTAGCCCTTCTGCGTGGTCGCCCGGTTGAAGACCTGCTCGAGGCCGCCGTTGTCCTTCGCGTGCGTGCGATAGGGGTGGGCGAAGATCCGCTGCTTGTAGACGACCTGCGGCTGGTGCGCCGCGGTCGCGGCGGCGCGGACGCGCTTGCCGGCCGAGTCGGCGGCCGACTCGTCCTCGGCGAGCTGGCGTCCGGCGGAGGCGGGGCTGGCCGGGCGCGGGTCGCCGCTGTTGGCGGCGATCGCCTTGGCCGACTTCTCGTCGACGTCGAGGTCGACCTTCGGCACCGGGTAGAGGCGCGAGACCGAGCCGAGGCCGCTGTAGGTGTAGCGGTTCCCGTAGACGTCCTGGAGGACGATGTAGCGGCCGAGGCGCTCGGAGCTCCCGACCTTCTTGATGATGCCGTCGTTCACGGCGACGACCGGCGCGCCGTTGCGGGAGAAGATGTCGATCGAGCGGCGGTCCGAGTCCTCGAGCACCGCGGCCGCGTTCTCGCCGCGCTTGACGCGCCGCTTGAGCTCGCGCTCCAGCACGTCGTCCGCGTAGCGGGCGCGGTCGGCGACCGGGAAGCGGCCCTGCGTCAGGCCGGTGAGCGAGCCGACCAGGTCGCCCGGGACGCCGGCGATCAGCTTCGCGCGGAGCATCACGGAGTCGACGTACCAGTCGGCGTGGTTGTAGGCGAAGATCGCGCGGCGGAGGTCCTTCTCGGCTCCGGCGGCCTTCAGGTAGCGGCCGGCGGCGAAGATCGCGTCGACCGGGTTGTAGGGGTCGCGCTTGCCGTCGTCGTTGGCGTCCACCCCGTACATCCGCCACGTCGAGGGCAGGAACTGCATCCAGCCGACCGCGCCGGCCGTGGAGACGTTGAGGTTGCGGCCGTAGTCGGTCTCGATCTCGTTGATCGCGGCGAGGATCTCCCAGCGGATGCCGTACTGGATGCCGGCGGCCTGGTAGATCGGGAGCAGGAAGATCGGGACCTGGAACTTCCTGATGACGAAGTTCGGGATGGCGGTGCCGGGCGTGGGGGAGGGCAGCGCGTCGAAGAAGGTCGGGTTCGTGCGCGTGGGCGAGCCGTCCTGGTTGCGGAGCTTCGTGCGGTGGGCCTTGCGCTCCCTGGCGCGCCTCTCCCGCGCGGCCTCGCGCCGAGCCTCAGCCTGAGATCGAGGCTGACTGCTGTCCGACGGGTGCTTCCGGCCGCGGTCCGAGTGCTGCCTCGAGCCGCGCGAGCCGCTCGGCCGGTCCGAGCCGCGGTCCGACCCGCCGCTGTCGCGCGGGGCACCGCGGTCGCCGCCGCCCTGGCCGCCCTGGTCGTGGCCGCCCTGGTCCGTGCCGCCGCCCTGGTCGCCGCCGCCACCGCCGCCGCAGCCCGGGTCGGTCAGCTCCTGGATCGGCGTGCCGGGCAGGCCGGGCACCTGGTCGAGGGGCACGCACGGAGGTGCGTCGACCGTCACGCGGATGACGTCGCCGGTCGGCAGCTTGACGAGGAACGTCCGCAGCTGCGCGGACGCCGACATGCTGAACACGGCGAGGATCCCACCGAGAAGCGCGGCCGCCAGGACCCCGAAGAGGAGCCTCCTTCTCATGCGTGGGTGCCTCTCTCCTCCAAAAAGCTCCTCCCGAAGCGGGCCCCAGGGACGGGGGTCGCAAACCCTGCCCCGGTGCCGCGGGAAGCTATCAGAACCTCCAGCGGCAGGATGCACGCTATCTGGTGCCTTTTTCGCCCGCAAGTGGGAACCGTCGCCGCAGCCATCTCTCCCCCCCAGAGAACACGCTCGCGAGTCCTGTGCTGCGGCGGGCGCGACCGATCCCTTCGCCCCCGCTCGCGCCGCTCCCCCCGGGCGCATCTTCGGATGCCGCGGTTCTACCCCGATGGGGCGGAATCTAGGCGCGATTCGGCGCTTCACGACCGTAACGACGCGGCGCGGCGCTCCCGCGTCAGCGGGATTCGGACAGTCTAACCCTCGACTTGAGGATGAGATATGGGTGGGACCCGGGTGCTCGCTCCACCGCCGGGACCGCCTCGCTCCAGCCCCAGACCGCCTCGCGCGGCGTTCCGATACGCTGCCCGCCCGATGACCGACGACTTGCACGACGACCCCGGCGCCCAGGGCATCCGCGACCGGATCGCCCGCCAGGGCGAGGAGGCGCTCGGGAAGATCGCCGAGGAGCTGGCCGGCAACCCGGTCGTCACCGCCGCCCTGAGCCGCGCCTTCGAGGCGCGCGAGAAGGCGGTCCAGGCCCAGGAGGCCGCGATGGGCGCGATGGGCATCCCGTCGGCCGCGGACGTCGAGCGGCTGACCCGCCGCCTGCGCTCGGTCTCCCAGCGGCTCGAGGGCGTCGAGGACGGCGTCGACCGGCTCGACGCCCGCCTCGAGCGGATCGAGTCGGCGGTCAACGCCCTGGACGGCAGGCTCGGCACGGGCGACGGCGACGGCGCGCCCGGCGACCACCTGACCGCCCGCCTCGACGAGATCGCCCGCGACCTCGCCGCGCTCCGCGCGGCGGTCGCGCCCGGCGCCGAGCCGCCCCCGCGGGCGCAGGAGCGCCTGACCGTCACCGACGCCTGACCCGCGCCCCGGCGAGCGCGCCGGGACGCATTTGTTCCGCTATGCGGAACGAATGCGTCACAGTGGAGCCGAGCGCGCGCCGCCGGGGCGCGGTCCCTCAGCGCCTCCGGTCCGCGAGCGCCTCGAGGGCGACCTCGCCGAGACGGGTCGCCCGGGCCTCGATCTCCTCGTGATCCATCCGCTCTCGCCCGCCGGCGAGCCGGTCGGTCACCAGCAGCACGCAGCCCGCCCGGACGCCGTGCCGTGCCGCGACCGTCAGGACCGCCGCGGCCTCCATCTCGACCGCGACCGCGCCGGCGTCCCGCCATCGGTCCGGCAGGTCGGGTCGCGGGTCGTGGAAGAGGTCGGTCGAGGCGACGAGCGCCGGCTCGACGCCCGCGGCCGCGGCGAGCGCCTCGGTGAGAGCCGGGTCGGCCTCGGCGCGCTCGCCGGCGCCGAGGGCGCGGCTGGCCCCGTCGCCGGCGATGGCGGCGGAGGCGACCACGAGGTCGCCGAGCCCGAGCCCCTCGACCAGCGCGCCGCAGGTGCCGGTCCGGACCAGCGTGCGCGCGCCGAGGCCGATCAGCTCCTCGACCACGATCGCGGCGCTCGGGCCGCCCATGCCGGTCGCCTGGACGGTGACGGGGCCGCCGTCCGGCGCGGCCCCCGTGTACCCCCACAGCCCGCGGCGGGCGTTGAACATCCGCGGCGACTCGAGCGTCGCCTGCGCCATCGCCAGGGCGCGGTGCGGGTCGCCGGGGAGCAGGACGCGCTCGGCCAGCTCGACGGCCGGGCTCAGGTGGATCGTCTCGGGCGGCGCCGCTCGCTCCATGGGGCGCGTGACGATATGGGAGACTGGACGGTCGACGATGGCGACCAGGAAGGCACCCGGCCAGGCGCTGCCCGAGGCCGTCCGCGAGGCGGTCGAGCGGACGGTCCAGGCGACCCGGGAGTCCGCGCAGGACACGCGCGGGCGGGCGCAGGACGCCCTCGACGAGCTGGTCCGCGGCGCCGAGGCGGGCGCGGGGGCGGTGCGGGAGCGGGTCCGCGAGGCGATCGAGGTCGGCCGCCCCGCGACCTCGGAGGACGTCCGCGAGGTCAGGCGCGAGCTGCGCGCGATCGGCCGCCGGCTCGACGCGATCGAGGAGAGCCTGGCGGGGGGTCGGAAGGCCGCGAAGCCCCGCGGCGGCGGGTCCTCCGCGCGCGGCGGAGGCTCCGGCTCCGCGCGCGGCGGCGGCTCCGCGCGAGGCGGCGGCTCCGCCCGCGGCGCCCGCTCCGGCAAGCCGCGCTCGTCGTCCTGACCGTGGGGCGCCCCTGATGGCCGGCCGCCGGGTCCTGATCACGGGGATCGCGAGCTACCTCGGCACGGAGCTCGCGCGGCAGCTCGAGGCCGACCCGCGGGTCGAGTACGTCGCCGGCCTCGACACCCGCCGCCCGCCCGGTCTGCGCGAGAGCACCGAGCTGATCGAGGCGGACATCCGCGACCCCGACATCGGCCGGCTGATCCCGCCCACGCGCGTGGACACGATCGTCCACAACCAGATCGTTCGCCGGCCCGGACCCGGCATGTCGGCGCGCGCCGCCCACGACGTGAACGTCATCGGGTCGCTCCAGCTGCTCGCCGCCTGCGAGCGGGTGGAGACGCTGACGGCGATCGTCGTCCGCGGGTCGGCCGGCATCTACGGCGCCGAGCCCGCCGCGCCGCAGTTCTTCACCGAGGAGATGTCGCGCCTCTACCCGCTGCGCACGCGGTTCCAGCGCGACGTGGCCGAGATCGAGAACCTGTTCGAGACCTTCCGCCGCCGCCACTCCGAGGTGGTCTGCACGATGCTCCGCTACCAGCCGTCGATCGGCCCGACCGTCGGCACCCAGATCACGCGCTACCTCGCGCTGCCGGTCGTGCCGACCTACCTCGGCTTCGACCCCCGCCTCCAGCTCGTCCACGAGCGCGACGCGCTCGATGCCCTGGTCGCGGCCGTCTGGCGGCCGGTCCGGGGCGCCGTGAACGTCGCCGCCCGCGGCACGATCGGGCTGACGCGCGCGATCCGGCTCGCCGGCCGGCCCACGCTGCCGATCCCCTCGTCGCTGTTCGGGACCGCGACCCGGGCGGGCCGGCGCCTCGGCCTCCTCGACTTCTCGCCGGACTTCCGGCGGCTGCTCCGCTACGGCCGAGGGGTCGACACGCGGCGGCTCGAGCAGGAGGTCGGGTTCACCCCGCGCCACACGACGGCGTCGGCCGTCGAGGACTACGCCGCCGCGCGGAGCGAGCCCGACCGCGAGGAAGCCGTCCGCGAGGCGGTGGTGGTGTGACCCGCGCGCCGGGCGCGCGCGAGGCGGTCGCCGCGTGACGGACCAGCCCCTCGGCCCCGCGCTCGCCTTCCTGCGCGCCGTCCGAGCCGGCCTCGACGGCGGCAGCGCGCCCGCGGCGGCGCTCGCCGACGCCGCGCTCGGACTTCCGCGCGAGGCCCGCGAGCGGCTCGACGCGGCGATGCGCCGCCGCGGCGGTCGCTACGAGGAGGACGAGTGGGGCTTCGACGAGGAGTTCGCCGAGGCGGCGCTCCCGGCGCTCGAGCTGCTCTACGACCGCTGGTGGCGCGTCGAGGTCGAGGGCGTCGCGCGCATCCCGAGCCACGGCCGGGCGATGCTCGTGGCCAACCACGCGGGGATCCTCCCGTGGGACGCGGCGATGATGGCGGTCGCGATCCGGCGCGAGCACCCGCTGCCGCGCCACCCCCGCTTCCTCGTGCTCGACTGGGCGTTCGACGTCCCGTACCTGTCGGTGGCGATCCGCAAGCTCGGCGGGGTCGCCGCCTCGCCCTACAACGCGATCCGCCTGCTCGAGCAGGAGGAGCTCGTCGCGGTCTTCCCGGAGGGGACGCGCGGCACGCAGAAGGCGTACCGCGACCGCTACCGGCTCCAGCGGTTCGGTCGCGGCGGGTTCGCCGAGATAGCGCTCCGCACGGGCGCCCCGATCGTGCCGGTCGCCGTGGTCGGCAGCGAGGAGATCCACCCGAAGCTCGCGGAGGCCCCGCTGCTCGCCCGCGCGGCGGGCACGCCGTTCTTCCCGATCACGCCGACCTTCCCGCTGCTCGGCCCGCTGGGCGCCGTCCCGCTGCCGTCGCGCTGGAGGATCGAGTTCTGCGACCCGATCGACCTCTCGGAGCACGGACCGGACGCCGCGGTCGACCGCGGCTTCGTCCTCGAGCTGACCGAGCGCGTGCGGGAGACGATCCAGGAGCGGGTCTACGAGAACCTGGTCAAGCGCGGGCGCCCGTTCGTCTAGGGTTCCCTCCGTGCCCTTCCGGTCCGCCAAGGAGTGCCGTGAGGTGATGGACAAGGTGTTCGGGATGATGAGCACCGACCCGGAGATGGGCCCGAGGCTGCGGGAGGCGGAGACGCCGCAGCGGTTCGAGTTCCCGGACCTCGACCTGGTCGTGAACGTCACGGCGAGCGACGGCGGCGACGGCGGGAACCTCACCTGGGAGTGGACCGACGACGTGGCCTGGGAGCCCGAGGTCAAGATGACCATGGACTCCGACGTCGCGAACCGCTACTTCCAGGGCAAGGAGAACGTGGCGATGGCGATCGCCCGGCGCCGGATCAAGACCTCGGGGAACGTGAAGAAGGCGCTCGCGCTGATCCCGATCACGAAGCCCGTCTACGCGCACTACCGCGAGCTGCTCGAGAGCGAGTACCCGCACCTCGTCGAGTAGCGCGCTTCGGCTTCCCGTCCGGGCCCGCGCCCGGGCCGCCGCCGGGCCCCGGCCCGCCGCCGGAGCCGGTCTCGAAGAACGCGAGGACCACGGCCGCGTCCACGAACGCGGGCGGCTCGCCGCCGTCCGACCCCGCCGCGGCGATCCGCGCCTCGCTCTCCTCGACGATCCGCTCGATCCGCTCGTGCGCCTTCCGCAGCTCGCGCAGCACCGCCGCGCGGCCGCGCCGGTCGAGGCGCGCGGGGGTCCGGCTTAAGTGCGCGTCGCCGCCCGCGAACCCGTCGCGCTCGGCGGCCGCCGTCATCTGGGCGACGGCCTGCCGCAGCGTCTCGCCCGCGTAGCCGCGCCGCACCACCTCGGGCAGCTCGTCCCACGCCTCGTCGGGCACCGTCGGGCGCGCCTTCGTCGTGTAGTGGTGCTCGATCGCGCCGCCCTTCACCTTCCGGCTGACGAGCTCGACGAGCCCGAGGTTGGCGAGCTGCCGCACGTGGTAGGCGGTGTTGGGCAGCGGGACGCCGATCTCGGCCGCGATCTCGCTCGGGCTCGCAACCCGGTTGTCGAGCAGGCCGAGGATGCGCAGCCGGATCGGGTGGGCGTATGCCTTGACCAGCTTGGGGTCGGTGATGTCGACTCGCAAGGGCTTAGAAGTGAACGCCCCGCATCAGGTAGGCCATCGCGATGGCCTCCGTCGACATCTCCTCCTGCTCGCGATCCTTCGCTCCGTCGCCTGCGCCGGCCGCGTCCGCGCTCGGCTTCTTCTCGCCCTTCGCCGCCTTCGAGTCCGGGAACAGGTTGTAGGCGGTGTTCATGACCTGGTCCACGACCTTCGGCGACACGGCGTACAGCACCTGGCCGAAGGTGCCGAGCCGGGTGGCCAGCCGCTTCGGCTTGTCGATGATCGCGTCGACGATCATCTGCCCCGCCTCCTCCGGCGTGAGCGTCGGGAAGGCGTCGTAGATGTTGGTCGGCGCGATCATCGGGGTCCTCACGAGCGGCATGTAGATCGTGGTGATGTGCACCCCGTCGCCGATCACCTCGGGCGCGACGCAGCGCGAGAACGCGTCGAGCGCCGCCTTCGAGGCGACGTACGCGGAGAACCGCGGCGTGTTGGTCTGGACCCCGATGCTCGAGATGTTGATGATGTGGCCGGACCGCCGCTCGCGCATCCTCGGCATGAACGACAGGATCAGCCGCAGCGCGCCGAAGTAGTTGAGCTGCATCGTCCGCTCGTAGTCGTGGAACCGGTCGTACGACGCCTTGACCGAGCGGCGGATCGAGCGGCCGGCGTTGTTCACCAGGATGTCGACGCCGCCGTACTCCTCGATCACCTCGTTGGCGAGCCGCTCGATGTCGTCGACGTCGGACAGGTCGGCCGGGTGGACGTGCGGCTTGCCGCCGGCCTTCTCCATCGCGTCGGCGACCTCCTCGAGCTTCTCGCGCGTGCGCGAGACGAGGATCACCTCGCCGCCCGCCTCGCCGAGCTTCATCGCCAGCTCGCGGCCGATCCCGCTCGACGCCCCGGTGACGAGGATCACCTTCCCGTCGATCGACTTGGTGAGGCTGCGCTCGCGGAACAGGTCCGGGTCGAGGTTGCGCTCCCAGTAGTCCCAGAGCCGCGACGCGTACGACGACAGCGGCGGGACGGCGATGCCGGTGCCGCGCAGCGCGCGCTGGGCGTCGCGGGCGTCGAAGTCGGCGTCGAAGTCGCGGTTCTCGAGCGCGGCCGGCGGGATGTGCAGGTCGCGCAGGACCGTGTTGCGGATCCGCTTGACCGTCGGCAGCGCGTTGATCCCCGCCGCCACCGGCTTCGGGATCACGTTCGTGAGGTTCGCGTCCACGCGCATCGAGAACCGCGGCGCGTGCGCGGCCGCCGCGAACTCGTTCAGCGCCTGGCCGACCGTGATCGGGTCCGGGTCCACCAGGTGGAACGTGTCGCCCGCGAGGTCGCCGTCGTCCATGTGGGCGATGTGGTCCATCGCGCGCGCGACGAAGTCGACCGGCACGAGGTTCGCCGCCTTGCCCTCCGGCCCGACCATCGGGAACCACTCGGGCAGCGCGTGGCGCATGCGCTGGATCAGCTTGAAGAAGTAGTAGGGCCCGTCGACCTTGTCCATCTCGCCGGTGACGGAGTGGCCGACCACGATCCCCGGCCGGTAGACCCGCACCGGCGCGCGCGCCTCGTCGCGGACGACCCGCTCGGACTCGAACTTCGTCCGGTGGTAGGCGTGCGGCAGCTTCTGCCCCTCGTCGAACATGTCCTCGCGGAACAGGCCCTGGTAGCGGCCCGCCACCGCGATCGAGCTGACGTGGTGGAAGCGCCCGACCTCGATCGAGTTGGCCAGCTCGACGACGTGGCGCGTGCCCTCGACGTTCGCGCGGTGCATGCTCTCGTCGTCGGCCTCGATGTCGTAGATGGCGGCGAGGTGGAAGAAGTGGTCGATCCGCGCGTCGAAGCCGTCGACCCCGAGCCGCTCCTTCGACAGGTCGCCGACTACGGGCACGAGGCGGTCGCCGGCGTCGAGCCGCTCGCCCAGCTCGTCGAGCCGGCCGCGGGAGCCCTCGCGCACGAGGGCGTGGACCGTCCCCTCCCGGCGTAGGAGGAGCTCGACGAGGTGCCGCCCGATGAAGCCCGTCGCTCCTGTGACGAAGTAGTCCACGCGGGGCCGCGAGTCTATCCCGATGGCGGCAGGGCGGTAGCGTGGTCGGCGTGAGCGACGACGGCCTGCTCAGCCTGAGGGAGGCCGCGGACGTGGCCGGCGTCTCGCCCGCCACGCTCAGGCGCTGGGCCCGCACCGGGGTCATCCCCGAGCACTCGGGCGACGAGGCGCGCTGGACCCCGGCCGCCGCGGCCCACGCGCGGATCGTCGCGCGGCTCCGCGAGCGCGGCCACAGCCTCGAGGACGTCCGGCGGGCGGGGGCGGAGGGCCGGCTCGCGTACGGGTTCGTGGAGGAGCTGTTCTCGCCGGACGGCGTCCGCGAGATCCCGTTCGAGGAGGCCGCCGACGAGGTCGGGCTCGAGCCGGCGCTCGTCGAGCGGATCTGGTCCACGCTCGGCTTCGCGCCGCGGCGGCCCGAGGCGGTGGGGCCGGAGGACCTCCAGGCGCTCCGCTACGTCGCCTCGGTCCTGCACGCCGGCTTCCCGCTGGTCGCGTTCCTCCAGCTCCTACGCGTGTACGGCCAGGCGCTCGCGCGGATCTCCGACGCCGAGACGCGCCTGTTCCACATCTACGTCCACGAGCCGCTGATGCGGCAGGGCATCCCGGGCCTTCAGATGGCGGAGGAGATGGAGGGGCTGGCGGGCGACCTGCTGCCGCTGGCGTCCCCGCTGATGGACTACCTCCACCAGCGCTTCCTGCGCGAGTTCGTGGAGCGCGACGTGGTGGGCCACATGGAGGTCGAGCTCGACGAGTCGGTGGACCTCGGGCGCGTGCACGTCGCGATCGCGTTCGCGGACCTCGCCGGCTACACGCGCTTCACCGAGGAGGCGGGGGAGGAGGAGGCGCTCGACGTGGTCGAGTCGTTCATCGACGCCGTGACCGAGACGCTGCCCGAGGACGCGCTCGTGATCAAGACGATCGGCGACGAGGTGATGGTCGTGGGCCAGGACGTGGCGGCCCTGACCGACTGGGCGGTCGGGTTCCAGCGGCTCTGGGTCGAGCGGCCGACGCCGCGGATCGGGGTCCACGACGGCGTCGCGCTGTACCGCGACGGCGACTACTTCGGGCGCGACGTGAACCTCGCCGCGCGCGTGGTGGCGCGGGCGCGCGGCGGCGAGGTGGTGGTGAGCGACTCGGTGATGAGGGCGATCGGGAGGAGCGAGCACCTGAGGTTCGAGGACATCGGCCAGGTGAAGCTCAAGGGGTTCGAGGAGCCGCGCGGCCTGTGCCGGGCGATCGCGAGGGAGTAGGGGCGCCGGGCGGGCGGGGCCGCGCGGCCGACGCGCCGGGCGGGGCCGGCCCCGCGGACCGGCCGCTCGCCGTCGCCCGCGAGGGCGGCCTGGTCCGCGCCGGCGAGCCGCTGCTCGTCCTCGTCTCGGGCGGCGCCGACTCGACCTGCCTGCTGGACGTGGCCGTCCGGCTCGGCGCCGACGCGTCGGCGCTGCACGTCGACCACGGCCTGCGGCCGGACAGCGGCGAGGACGCGGAGCTGTGCCGGCGGCTGTGCGGGCGGCTCGGCGTGCCGCTCGAGGTGGAGCGGGTCGAGATCGCCGCCGCGCACGGGCCGGGCAACGTCCAGGCCGAGGCGCGCGAGGCCCGCTACGCGCTCGCCGAGCGCCGCGCGGACGGCGACTACGCGACGGCCCACACCGCCTCCGACCAGGCCGAGACCGTGCTCTACCGGCTCGCGACCTCGCCCGGCCGGCGGGCGCTGCTCGGCATGCCGGCCCGCCGCGGCCGGCTCGTCCGCCCCCTCCTCGGCGCGACCCGCGACGAGACCCGCGCGTACTGCCGCGCGCGCGGCCTCGAGTGGCGCGACGACCCGGCGAACGAGGACGTTCGTTTCGCGCGCGCGCGCGTGAGGCACGAGGTGCTGCCCGCCCTGCGCGAGCTGAGCCCGGCGGCCGAGCGGACGATCGCCGAGACCGCCCTGACGCTCCGCGACGAGGCCGAGGTGCTCGACCGGGCGCTCGACGGGGCGCTCGACCGACCGGCCGAGGGCCCGCTGCCGCTGGAGGCGCTCCGGGCGCTGCCGGCGGCGCTCGGGCGGCTCGCGCTCCGGCGCGCCGCCGAGGCGGCGGCGGGCGCCGCCCGCGCCGCGGCGTCCGGCGCGGACGCGCCGCCGGCCGCGGTCCCCGTGTCCCGCCGCGACGCCGACCGGATCCTCGCGCTGCCGCTCGACGGCACCGCCACCGTCGAGCTGCCCGGCGGCGTGCGCGCGGTGAGCGAGTACGGGTCGCTGCGGTTCGCCGCCGAGCCCGACCCGGGGCCGCCGGAGCCGGTCGCGCTGCCGGTCCCGGGGGAGGCGGCGTTCGGCGGCTGGCGGGTGGCCGCTCGGCTCGTGGACGGCGGCGCGGGGGCCGAGCCGGGCGAGGCCCTGCTCGACCGCTCCGCGCTCGGCGGCCCGCTGACGGTCCGGGCCTGGCGCGCCGGCGACCGCATGCGGCCGGCCGGCCTCGGCGGCACGAAGACGCTCCAGGACCTGTTCACGGACCGGAAGGTCCCGCGGGCGGAGCGGGCGAGGGTGCCGATCGTCGAGGCCGGCGGCGAGATCGCCTGGGTGGCCGGCCTGGCGGTGGACGAGCGGTTCCGCGCCGGTCCGGACGCGAGCGGCGGGGCCGTCGGCCTCTCGGCCCGCCGCTCGCCGTAGACTCGACGCGTGGAGCAGCCACTGGCCGCGCCCCCGGTCGACCCCGCCATCGGGGAGGTCCTCGTCCCCGAGGACGAGCTGGCGGCCCGGGTCCGCGACCTCGGCCGCTCGATCTCCGAGGACTACGCCGGGCGCGACCTCCTCCTGGTCGGCGTCCTCAAGGGCGCCGTCTTCTTCCTCTCGGACCTGATGCGCCACATCACGGTGCCGTGCGCGGTCGACTTCATGGCGGTCGCCTCGTACGGGTCGTCCACCGACTCGTCGGGCGTCGTCCGGATCCTCAAGGACCTGGACGCCTCGATCGAGGGCCGCGAGGTGCTGATCGTGGAGGACATCGTCGACTCCGGGCTGACGCTGTCCTACCTGCTCCGGACCATGCGGGCGCGCGAGCCCGCCTCGCTCGAGGTCTGCGCGCTGCTCACGAAGCCCGAGCGCCGGAAGGTGGACCTGCCGATCCGCTACGTGGGGTTCGAGATCCCCAACCGGTTCGCGATCGGGTACGGCCTGGACCACGCGGAGCGGTACCGCAACCTGCCCTTCGTGGCGGTCCTGGCCGATCCGCTCCGGCCGCCCGGCTGACCCGCCTCGACCGGCCTCGGCCGGCCCGATCGATCCGTTCAGGCCGCCTGGACGAACGACCGAAACGCGGGCAAAACGGAGAAGTACCCCTGCTACGCTCCGTCGTTACGCCCGACAGGTGCGACGCCCCGCGAATGGAATAGAGCCCGGTTGAGCCGATTCTTCAAGAGCGCCGCCTTCCCGATCCTGATCGTGGTCGTCCTCGCGTTCTTCGCGCAAAAGCTGATCAGCCCGGGCGAGCCCAAGAAGGCGCCGAACTACGGCCAGTTCGTCCAGCAGGTGAACACCGGCAAGGTCAAGTCGGCGACCCTGAACACGAAGGACAACACGATCGACTTCACCTCGATCGCCGAGGGCAAGCAGCGCAAGTACACGACCGCCTACCCGGACAACACCGAGCAGAGCCTGGTCAACACGCTGCTCGCCCACCGCGTCGCGGTGGACGTGAAGGGCAAGGGGGGCGGCGGCTGGCTCTCGGTGCTGACGTACGTCCTGCCGTTCGTGATCTTCCTCGTGTTCTGGCTGTTCATCATCAACCAGATGCAGGGCGGGGGCTCGAAGGTCATGAGCTTCGGCAAGTCCCGCGCCAAGCGCATGTCGGTCGACTCGCCGAAGATCACGTTCCGCGACGTGGCGGGCGTGGACGAGGCCGTCGAGGAGCTCCACGAGATCAAGGAGTTCCTGGAGAACCCCAAGAAGTTCCAGGCGCTCGGCGCCCGCATCCCGAAGGGCGTCCTCCTCTACGGCCCCCCGGGCACCGGCAAGACGCTGCTCGCCCGCGCGGTCGCGGGTGAGGCCGGCGTCCCGTTCTTCTCGATCTCCGGCTCGGACTTCGTGGAGATGTTCGTCGGCGTCGGCGCCTCGCGCGTGCGCGACCTGTTCGAGCAGGCCAAGCAGAACTCCCCGTGCATCATCTTCATGGACGAGATCGACGCCGTCGGCCGCCACCGCGGCGCCGGCCTCGGAGGCGGCCACGACGAGCGCGAGCAGACGCTGAACCAGCTGCTCGTCGAGATGGACGGCTTCGAGATGAAGGACAACATCATCCTCATCGCGGCCACCAACCGGCCGGACATCCTCGACCCCGCGCTGCTGCGCCCCGGCCGCTTCGACCGCCAGATCGTCGTCGACCGGCCCGACCGCAAGGGCCGCGCGCGGATCCTCGAGGTCCACACGCGCGGCAAGCCGCTCGCGCGCGCCATCGACCTCGACAACCTGGCCGCCCAGACCCCGGGCTTCACCGGCGCCGACCTCTCCAACCTGGTCAACGAGGCCGCCCTGCTCGCGGCCCGCCAGGGCAAGCGGGAGATCGACCACACGCACCTCGAGGAGGGGATCATGCGCGTGATCGCGGGGCCGGAGAAGAAGACCCGCGTGATGAGCGAGAAGGAGCGCAAGGTCACCGCGTTCCACGAGATGGGCCACGCGATCGTCGCCCACTACCTCGAGCACACGGACCCGGTCCACAAGATCTCGGTCATCTCGCGCGGGCAGGCGCTCGGCTACACGATCTCGCTGCCGACCGAGGACAAGTTCCTCACCACGCGCGCGGAGCTGTCGGACACGATGGCGATGACGCTCGGCGGCCGCGCGGCGGAGGAGATCGTGTTCGGCGAGGTCACCACCGGCGCGTCGAACGACCTCGAGAAGGTCACCCAGACCGCGAAGCAGATGGTCATGCGGTTCGGGATGTCCGAGAAGCTCGGCCCGCGCGTGTTCGGGCACGACCACGGTCAGCCGTTCCTCGGCCGCGAGTTCAGCTCCGAGCCCGACTACTCGGACGACGTGGCGCGCGAGATCGACTCCGAGATCCGGCGGATCGTCGAGGAGGCGCACCAGCTGGCGCGCGACATCCTCGAGCAGCACCGCAAGGAGCTCGACCACACCTCCGACGTGCTCCTGCGGCGCGAGACGATCGAGCGCGAGGAGTTCATCCAGCTTCTCGACGGGAGGTCCGAGGAGGAGGTCTTCGGCCCGGACGAGCCCGTCGTGCCGCAGCCGGCGCCGGCGCCCGAGACGCCGCACCGCAGGCCCGACCCGGCGCCGCGGCCGCTGCCGCGCCCGGGCCTCGCCGGCGGCACCGCCGAGATGCGCGGGCACGAGCCCAGCTGACGCGGCCCGCCCCCGTCGTCATGGGCGTGGTGAACGTCACGCCCGACTCGTTCTCCGACGGGGGCGAGTTCCTGCACGCCGACGCCGCCGTGGCGCACGCCGAGCGGCTCGCCGCCGAGGGCGCGGGGATCGTCGACGTGGGGGGCGAGTCCACCCGACCGGGGGCCGACCCGGTGCCCGCGGAGGTCGAGCTCGAGCGGGTCGTGCCCGTGGTCGAGCGGATCGCCGCGCAGGGGGGCCCGCGGGTGTCGATCGACACCGCCAAGACGGCGGTCGCCGAGGCCGCGCTCCAGGCGGGGGCGCGGATCGTGAACGACGTGACGGCGTTCCGCGCGTCGCCGGACATGGCCGGCCTGGTCGCGAGCGCCGGCGCGGCGTGCTGCCTCATGCACATGCGCGGCGACCCGCGGACGATGCAGGACGACCCCCGCTACGGCGACGTGGTCGGCGAGGTGAGGGCGTTCCTCGAGGAGCGGCTCGCGTTCGCGGTCGGCGAGGGCGTGCCCGAGGAGCGCGTCTGGCTCGACCCCGGGATCGGCTTCGGCAAGACCGTCGACCACAACCTCGAGCTGCTCCGCCGCCTCGACGAGATCGCCGCGATCGGGCGGCCGGTGGTGATCGGGACCTCGCGCAAGAGCTTCCTGGGCCGCATCACCGGGCGGTCCGAGCGCGAGCGGGTGGCGGCGACGGTCGCCACCAGCGTGATCGCGTACGAGCGCGGGGCGAGCGTCTTCCGCGTCCACGACGTGGCGGCGGCGGTCGATGCCCTGCGCACGGCCGCTGCTACGGTCACCGGCGCGTGGACGCCCCCGACCGCATAGAGGCCGGCGAGGACCGCGACGAGGGCGGCGGCGAGGCCCCGGTCAAGGTCGAGATCACCGGCCTCTCGCTCTACACGCACCACGGGCTCTACGAGGCCGAGCGCGAGGTCGGCCAGCGGATCCTCTTCGACCTGTCGTTCGAGGTCCCGGACTGCGACGCGACGGTCACGGACCGGGTGGAGGACACGGTCGACTTCGCGGACGTGTGCCAGCAGGTCGCGCTCGCCGCGCAGGAGCGCTCCTACAGGACGCTCGAGCGGCTCTGCGCCGCCGTGGCGGACCGGATGATCGAGCGCTACGACGCGGCGTCGGTGACCGTCCGCGCCGCGAAGCCCGAGCCGCCCATCCCGCTGCCGGTCGAGGAGGTCTCCGTCGAGGTGTGGCGGGAGGCCGGGTCGTAGTCGGCTACCTCGGCCTCGGCTCGAACGTCGGCGACCGGCTCCGGGCCCTCCGGCGCGCCTGCCACCTCCTGGCCGACCACGGCGTCCGGGTGACCCGGGCCTCGTCCGTGTACGAGACCGAGCCGCAGGGCGAGATGCTCGACCAGCCCGACTTCCTCAACGCGTGCGTGGAGGTCGAGACCGAGCTCGGGCCGGAGGAGCTGCTCGACGCGTGCAAGGTCGTGGAGCGCGAGCTGGGCCGGATGGTCGCCGGGCCGCGGCACGGCCCGCGGCCGATCGACGTGGACGTGCTGGTGCTCGGGGACCTCGTCCACGAGTCGGAGCGGCTGACGATCCCGCACCCGGACGTGCTCGCGCGGCGGTTCGTCGTCGAGCCGCTGGTCGAGCTCGACCCGGACCTCGAGCTGCCCGGCGGCAGGCGCGTCGCGGACGCGCTCGGGGCCGTCTCGGACCAGCGCGTCGAGGCGGTCGGCTCGCTCGCGGGATAATCCGCGCGTGCTGCTCGCGATCGACCTCGGCAACACGCAGACCCACATCGGGATGTTCCGCGGCGAGGAGCTGATGGAGCACTGGCGGCTCGCCACCGTCCGCGAGACGACGGCGGACGAGCTCGCCACGCTGCTGGTCGACCTGCTCGACCTGCGCGAGCTGCGGCTGCGCGACGTGGACGCCGCGATCCTCTCGTCGGTCGTCCCCCAGCTCACCCCCGAGTACGAGCAGCTGTCCGAGCGCTACCTGGGCGGGTCGCTCACCGTGGTCGGGCCCGGGCTGAAGACCGGCATGGCGATCAGGATCGAGAACCCGCACGAGCTGGGCACGGACCGGCTCGTCAACGCCGTGGCCGCGTACGACAAGTGCGGCGGCGCGTGCGTGGTCGCCGACTTCGGCACGACGATCAACTTCGACGCGGTCTCGGCCGCCGGCGAGTACCTCGGCGGCGCCTTCGTGCCGGGGGTCGACATCTCGCTCGAGGCGCTGCACCAGCGCACCGCCAAGCTGCCAAAGGTCGAGCTGAGCCACCCCGACAACGCGATCGGCCGCAACACGATCGCCGCGGTCCGCTCGGGCGTGGTCTACGGGTTCGCGGGCTCGGTCGACGGCATCATCGGCCGCATGCGGGAGGAGCTCGGCGACGACGCGACGGCGATCGCCACCGGCGGGCTCGCGCACGCGATCGTGCCGTTCTGCGAGGAGATCGACGAGGTGGACGACCTCCTGACGCTGACCGGGCTGCGGCTCGTATGGGAGCGGAACCGGGGGTAGACGCGCGGTTCGTCGGCCGCGCCGACGAGCTGGCGCGGCTGGAGTCGGCGCTCCGCTCCGCGGTCGGGGGCAGCGGCTCGCTCGTCTTCGTCGCCGGGCAGCCGGGCGTCGGCAAGAGCGTCCTCCTCAGGCGGACGGCGGGGCGGGCGCGGGAGGACCCCGAGCTGTCCGAGGCCCGCTTCGCGACCGGCTCGAGCTACGAGATGACCGGCCCGCACGACGTGCTCCAGCCGTTCCGCGAGGCGCTGCTCGACCTCTCGGCGGGCGACGACGAGAGGCACTGGGGGAAGGCGGTGCTGGGCGTGCTCAAGGAGGTCGGGCCGGACCTGCTCCAGCTCGTGCCCGGCCTCGGCGCGGGGCTCGCGCTCGGAGCGAGGGCGGCCATCGGCGCGACGTCGGCCTTCTCGCTGTCGGACGACTCCCACGGCGCCACCGCCCCGCTGCTCGCCGAGCAGCTCGCGGAGGCCCTGCTCGAGATCGGCCGGCGCGAGGCGCCCCTCTCGGTCGTGGTCGAGGACGCGCACTGGATCGACCCGGTGTCGGCGGAGCTGCTGCTGCGGCTCGCCGAGCGGCTGCCGGCGAGCCGCGTGCTGGTGACGGTCACGTACCGCCCGGCGGAGCTCGCGGACGGGAACCCGCTCGCGGCCGTGCTGCGGAGCGCGCTCGTCGCCGAGCGCGCGACGAGGATCGAGCTGGGCGGCCTGTCGGTCGCCGACGTCGAGCTCTACCTGGTGCGCCGCTTCGGCTCGCTCCCGCACCCGCTGCTCGGCGAGTGGCTCCACGAGGTGAGCGAGGGGCACCCGCTGTTCGCGACGCAGTACGTGTCGCTGCTCGAGGAGGCGGGCGTCGTGACGCGCTCCGGCGACGGCTGGACGCTGGACGGCTCGCTCGAGCGCGGGCCGGACGGCTGGTCGGTCACCGGCCCGCTGGCGGACGAGGCCCTCCCGGACGACCTGACGCGCGACGAGCGCGTGAGCAGCCTGCTCGAGTCGCGCGTCACGCGGCTCGAGGACGAGGAGCGGCGCCTGCTGGAGATCGCCGCCGTGCAGGGGCGCCGGTTCTGGTCGCTGGTCGTCGCCGAGGCGGCGGGCGTCGGGGAGGAGGAGGTGCTCGGGAGGCTGCGCGAGCTGGCCGAGCGCCACCGGCTGATCCGCGCCGTCGCCGGCGACGCCTGGGTGCAGCGGACCTCGGACGTGTACGAGTTCGAGCACATGCTGCTCCAGCGCGCCTTCTACTCCAAGCTCACGCCGCGCCAGCGGCTGATGCGCCACGGGCGGGTCGCCGCGGCGATGGAGCCGCTGCTCGACTCGCACCCGGACCCCTCCAGCCAGGTCATCCTCGAGCTCGCCCGCCACCACGAGCTCGGAGGCGACGGCGCCGCGGCGGCGCGCGGCTACCTCGACGCGACCGACGCGGCGTTCGCGCAGGGCGCGTTCGAGCAGGCGGTGCGGATCGGCGGCCGCGGGCTCACGATCGCGCGCTCGGTGGAGGGGCCCGGCCCCGAGGAGCGGCGCACCCTGGCGATGCTCGCCGCCGGCGTGCTCGCGGCGTCCGAGCTGCGCTGGCGGGGCGACGACGAGCAGGAGGGAGACGACGAGGTCGAGGCGCTCGTGGACGAGGGGGCCGCGGCCGCGCGGGAGGCCGGCGACCACGCGACGCTGGCGCGGCTCGAGTACTCGCGCGCGAAGGTGGCCCTCCAGCGCGAGCGGCTCCCCAACTGCATCGCGGCGCTGCGCGACGCGCTCGTCCACGCCGAGCGCGGGGAGGACCCGATCGCGCGGCTCATGGTGATGAGCGCCCTCGGGCACCACCTCGCCAGCCAGAGCCTGGACGAGGGGCTGGAGACGCTCCGCGCCGCGCGGCGGCTGGCCGAGGGCGGGGCGATCGAGCCGCGGACCCGCCGCGAGGAGAGGGCCGCCGCCCGCCAGCTCGCCCTGCTCCACGGCTACGAGGGCGTCGGCGAGTTCGACGCCGGGCGCTTCGGGCCGGCGGAGGACCTGCTCGTGCGGGCGACGGACTCGCTCCGCGGTCTGGGCGTGCGGGACGACCTGCCGATCAACCTCGGCTTCCTCGCCCAGCTCCGGACCGCCACGGGCAGCTTCGAGGCCGCGGAGGAGACGCTGGCTGAGTCGCTCGCGATCGTGGAGGAGCTGCCCGGCCACGGGCACGCCGGCTACGTCCGCTCGCTCCGGATCAAGCTGATGCTCGAGTGGGAGCGTCCGGACGAGGCGCGGTCGGCGGTCGAGCGGGCGTGGAGCGAGACCCGGCAGTCGCGGTTCGCGAACGTGCTCCCGCTCGTCCGCAACGTCCTGGCGGAGGCGCTGATGTCGGGCGACGCCGCCGCGGCCGACGTGGAAGCCGCGCGCGAGCACCTCACCGCGTCGATCGCGGACAGCGAGCGGTCCGCCTTCGCGCGCGGCCAGGTGACCGCCCGGACGCTGCTCGCGCGGCTGCTGCGGCGGCGGGGCGATCCTGACGCGGCGCTGGAGGAGAGCTCGACGGCCTGCCGCCTCCTCGAAGCCGCCGGCGGACGCATGCCCGCCGTCCGGGCGGAGGAGGTCCTGTTCGAGCACGCACTGTGCGCGCGCGAGGCCGGCGACGCGGAGACCTACGGGCGGATGCTCGAGGCGGCGTGCGGGGTGCTGGGCGACAAGGCCCAGTCGCTGCCGGACGCCGACGCTCGCCGCACGTTCCTCGACCGCGTCCCGCTCAGCAGGTCGATCCTGGAGGCGGTCGAGGACGGCGCGGAGGCCTGACGCCGGGCGCCGGCGGCTAACCTCGGATCCGTGCGCTCGCTGAACGAGCCCTGGACGTTGGGCGGGCACCGGATACCCAACCGCGTGGTCCTCGCCCCGCTCGCCGGCATCGGCAACTGGTTCGTGCGCCTCCAGGCAAGGCGCCACGGGGCCGGCCTGGCGTTCTCGGAGATGGTGTCGAGCTTCGGCCTCAAGTACGGCGACCGGCGCACCCTGCGCGAGTTCCTCCGGATCCACCCGGACGAGCACCCGGTGCCGATCCAGCTCTTCGGCCACGACCCGGACGTGATGCGCGAGGCGGCCGCGGTCGCCGCGGAGCACGGCGCGGACGTGATCGACCTGAACATGGGCTGCCCGGTGCGGAAGGTGTGCAAGACCGGGGCGGGCGCGTCGCTGCTCGCCGAGCCGGACCGGGCGGTGGCGCTCGCGCGCGCGGCGGCCGGGGGGAGCGGCCTGCCGGTCACGGTGAAGCTCCGCTCCGGCCAGCGGCCGGGGGAGCGCAGCGGCTTCGAGCTGGCGCGGCGGCTGGTCGACGAGGCGGGAGTCGCGGCGATCTCGTTCCACCCGCGGCACGCCTCCCAGCAGCACTCCGGCGACCCCGACTACGCCCTCGCGGCCGAGCTGGTCGAGCGCCTGGACGCGCCGGTCATCGTCTCCGGCGGCCTCAGCTCGGACGAGCGCGCGCTGGCGGCGTTCGAGCGGACCGGCGCCGAGGCGGTCATGCTCGCCCGCGGCTCGCTCGGCAACCCGTGGCGGTTCGAGCGCCTGCTCGGCCTGCGCGACGGCGATCCGACCCGCGCGGAGGTGGTCGCCGAGCTGCGCTGGGTGATCGACCGCGCGGAGGAGCACCTGGGCGTGGACCGCGCGGGCCGCTACCTGCGCAAGTTCTACCCCTGGTACGCGGCCACGCTCGGGCTCCGCAGGCGCGCGGCGGAGCCGCTCGTCACGGCGCCGACGACCGCGGACGCCCGCGCCTTCCTCGACCGTCTGTCCACGGGGGACGGCGCGGCTGCAGCGGCCTGAGCGGCGGCCGAGAAACCCCTCTCGAGCGCGCCGGGGCCGTTGCTATGCTCTCGCGCCCTCGTGGGAGGGAGAAGGGCTCGCTCCCGCAAAGCCAGACCGCGTCGCACGACGCACCGGAGGTAGTTCGAGATGGCCCGGGAAGAGATCCTCACCAAGCAGGGACTGGACGATCTCAAGGCGAAGATCGAGTACCTGTCCACCGAGCGCCGCCGCGAGGTCGCCCAGCGCATCAAGGAGGCGCGCGAGTTCGGCGACATCTCGGAGAACTCGGAGTACGACGACGCGAAGAACGAGCAGGCGATGCTCGAGCGCCAGATCATGGAGCTCGAGGACAAGCTCCGCTCGGCGTCCGTGCTCGACGAGAAGGCCGTCTCGACCGACGTCGTGTCGGTGGGCTCGACCGTCCACGTGAAGGACCAGAAGACCGACAAGTCGGTCAAGTACCGGATCGTCGGGTCGGCCGAGGCGAACCCGGCCGAGAACAAGCTCTCGAACCAGTCGCCGGTCGGCAAGGGGCTGCTCGGCAAGAAGCGCGGCGACGTCGTGTCCGTGCCGGTCCCGCGCGGGCCCGCGCGCAAGCTGAAGATCACGAAGATCGAGCGGTGAGCCCCGGGTCGTGACCGACGACCGGCGCGCGAAGCTCGAGCGGCTGCGCGCCGCCGGGGTCGAGCCGTTTCCACATGTCTATCCCGGCGTGGCGCCGGTCGCCTCCGTGAAGGAGGCGCACGGCGGGTTGGCTCCGGGGGAGGAGACCGAGTCGGTCCACCGCGTGGCCGGCCGGCTCGCCGCGCGCCGCGGGCACGGGAAGGCGGCCTTCCTCGACCTGCGGGACCGCACGGGCGCCCTCCAGCTCCACGCGAGGGCGGACGTCCTGGGCGACGAGCCGTTCGAGCTCCTGACGTCGCTCGACCTCGGCGACCTGATCGGCGTCGACGGCACCGCGTTCGCGACGCGGCGCGGCGAGCTGTCGCTGCGGGTCGACTCGTGGACGCTGCTCGCCAAGTCGCTCCGGGCGCCGCCCGAGAAGTTCCACGGGCTCGAGGACGTCGAGACCCGCTACCGCCGGCGCGAGCTCGACCTGATCGCGAACGAGGAGGCGCGCGAGTTGTTCATCCTGCGCTCGCGGGTCGTCGCCGCGATCCGCCGCCACCTCGACGGGCTCGGCTTCCTGGAGGTCGAGACGCCGGTCCTCCAGCCGCTATACGGCGGCGCGCTCGCCCGCCCGTTCGTCACCCACCACAACGCGCTGGACCGCGACCTCTACCTGCGGATCGCGACCGAGCTGTACCTCAAGCGGCTGATCGTCGGCGGGCTCGAGCGCGTGTACGAGCTCGGCAAGGACTTCCGCAACGAGGGGATCTCGCACAAGCACAACCCCGAGTTCACGATGCTCGAGTGGTACGAGGCGTACGGCGACTACGAGACCGGGGCACGGCGGCTGGAGGAGCTCGTGACGGAGACGGTGAGGCAGGTCGGGTCCGGCGGGAGCGTGGACTGGTCGGCGCCGTGGCGGCGCGTGACGCTCCAGGACGCGATCCGCGAGCGGACGGGCGTGGACGTGCTCGCCACCCGCGACGCCGACGATCCGCGGGCCGCCCTTCTCGCCGCCGCGAGCGACGGCGGGATCGAGCTCGACCCCGGCGAGGTCTGGCCGCAACTCGTGGACGACCTGCTCTCCAAGCACGTGGAGCCGACCCTGACCGAGCCCACGTTCGTCATGGACTACCCGGTCGAGCTGTCGCCGTTCGCGAAGCGCCACCGGTCGGAGCCCGGCCTCGTCGAGCGCTGGGAGTGCTTCGCCGGCGGGATCGAGATCGCCAACGCGTTCACCGAGCTGAACGACCCCGACGACCAGCGCGAGCGCTTCGAGGCCCAGCAGCGCCAGATGGCGGAGGGCGACGACGAGACGCAGCCGTTCGACGAGGACTTCCTGCGCGCCCTGGAGCACGGGATGCCGCCCACGAGCGGGGTCGGGATGGGGATCGACCGGCTGGTGATGCTGCTCGCCGACCGCGCCTCGATCCGCGAGGTCGTGCTGTTCCCCGCGATGCGGACCTAGGCGAGGAGCCCGCGCAGCTCGGCCGCCACGTAGTCCGGCTCCTCGGTCACCTCCCTCCAGGTGAACCTGTGGAGCTCGCGCCGCGGGCGCGAGCCTCGCGGTCCCGCCGGCGGTCCGCCTCCCAGGCGCGGCGCGTGTCGTGGAAGCGGTAGCTGTCGAGCTCGACGGTCAGCCGGCGGCCGGGCCAGCGGCAGTCGACCCGCGTCCGGTCCACGGCTCGGTTCGTGCGGGGCGCCGGCAGGCCGGCATCCCGAAGCAGCCGCAGGAACGCGCGCTCGAGCTCGCTGAGGCGCGGGCCAGGTCGTCCTCGGAGAGCGAGGCTGCGAGGTCCACGAGCGTGCGGGGGACGGTCGTGACGCCGGCCGCGAGCAGCTGCCTCCGCGTCGCCACGCCGTGCTGCGCGCTGGCGATCCGAGCGATCTCCCGATTCGCTTTGCTGCTTTTCCCTCGCATACCGAGGGCTAAGTGGGAAAGCGGCGGAAGTTCGCCCCCCGGGAGGGCTGGCCGGGACGAGTGCGAACCCCGCATTAAGGGTGGTTTGAGGGTGGGAATCCGGGGGGAGGCCATTGCTAGACTCAGCCTCTCCGAAGGGCCGGGAGGCCAGGGATCTCGTCACTGGCGGCGAAGGTGCCGATTAGGGATCGGAGTTCCCGGGTTCCCCTCCCCCGGGAGCACCCGAGAGAGTTAGGACCGCACGATGTTCGAGCGCTTCACCGAACGGGCCCGCCAGGTGGTCGTCCTCGCACAAGAGGAGGCCCGGATCCTCAAGCACAACTACATCGGCACCGAGCACATCCTGCTCGGCCTCCTCCGCGAGGAGGAGGGGCTCGCCGCGCGCGTGCTCGAGTCGCTCGACATCACGGTGGAGCGCGTGCGCGCGCAGGTCGTCCGGATCGTCGGCAGCGGCGAGGAGGTCACCTCCGGGCAGATCCCGTTCACCCCTCGCGCGAAGAAGGTGCTCGAGCTCGCGCTGCGCGAGGCGCTCTCGCTCGGCCACAACTACATCGGCACCGAGCACATCCTGCTCGGCCTCGTGCGCGAGAACGAGGGGGTCGCCGCGCGCATCCTGCTCGACTTCGACGCCGACTCCGAGAAGATCCGCAACGAGGTCATCCGCATGCTGTCCGGCCCCGGCGGCCGCCGCCAGCAGGGCGCCGGCACCGGCGCCCAGGGCGAGGGCAAGAAGTCGTCGAAGCTGCTCGACCAGTTCGGCCGCAACCTCACGCGGCTGGCCGCGGAGTCGAAGCTCGACCCGGTCGTGGGCCGCGAGACCGAGATCGAGCGGATCATGCAGATCCTCTCGCGCCGGACCAAGAACAACCCGGTCCTGATCGGCGAGCCGGGCGTGGGCAAGACCGCCGTGGTCGAGGGCCTCGCCCAGCGGATCACGCACGGCGACGTCCCCGAGCTGCTGAAGAACAAGCAGATCTACACGCTCGACCTGGCGGCGCTGGTCGCCGGCTCGAAGTACCGCGGCGAGTTCGAGGAGCGCCTCAAGAAGGTGATGAAGGAGATCACCCAGCGCGGCGACATCATCCTGTTCATCGACGAGCTGCACAACCTCGTCGGGGCGGGCGCCGCGGAGGGCGCGATCGACGCCGCCAGCATCCTCAAGCCGGCACTCGCGCGCGGCGAGCTGCAGACGATCGGCGCCACCACGCTCGACGAGTACCGCAAGTACCTCGAGCGCGACTCGGCGCTCGAGCGCCGCTTCCAGCAGATCCGCGTCGACCAGCCGTCGATCGAGGAGACCGAGCAGATCCTCAAGGGCCTGCGCGAGCGCTACGAGCAGCACCACCGCGTCGACATCTCCGACGAGGCGCTGCACGCGGCCGCCGAGCTGGCCGACCGCTACATCTCCGACCGCTTCCTGCCGGACAAGGCGATCGACCTGATCGACGAGGCCGCTTCGCGGATGCGCATCAAGTCGATGACCGCCCCGCCGGTCTACCGCGACCTCGAGGACGACATCGAGCGCACGCGCCGCGAGAAGGAGGCGGCGATCGAGGCGCAGGAGTTCGAGAAGGCCGCGAACCTCCGCGACCAGGAGCGCCAGCTCACGAACAAGAAGCGCCAGCTCGAGGAGCAGTGGCGCGCCGGCGAGTCGGGCGAGCGCCCGTCGATCGGCGAGGAGGAGATCGCGGACATCGTCTCGATGTGGACGGGGATCCCGGTCTTCAAGCTCACCGAGGCCGAGACGCAGAAGCTGATGCGCATGGAGGACGAGCTCCACAAGCGCGTGATCGGTCAGCAGCCCGCCATCGAGGCGGTCTCGAAGGCGATCC
>DASVQB010000027.1:0-5422 GCA_036389295.1 Thermoleophilaceae bacterium
CGGCTACCGGGCGATGCGCAAGGCGCTGACCGAGATGGCGCCCGAGGAGGTGCTGAGCCAGCTCGAGGAGTCGGGGCTCCGCGGCCGCGGCGGCGCCGGCTTCGCAATGGGCAAGAAGGCCAGCTTCATCCCCAAGGGCGGGATGGACAAGTACCTCTGCTGCAACGCGGACGAGTCCGAGCCCGGCACCTTCAAGGACCGTCTGCTGATGCAGCGCAACCCGCACCGGCTGATCGAGGGGACCATCATCGGCGCGAAGGCCGCGGGCGCGAACAAGGCGTTCATCTACATCCGCGGCGAGTACGCCCTTCAGGCCGACATCCTCGACGCCGCGGTCGAGGAGACGTACGCGAAGGGCTACCTCGGCGACAACATCCTGGACTCGGGATTCGACCTGTCGTTGGTGGTCCACCGCGGCGCCGGCGCGTACATCTGCGGCGAGGAGACCGCGCTGCTCGACTCGCTCGAGGGCAAGCGCGGCAACCCGCGCCTGAAGCCGCCGTTCCCGGCGAACCAGGGCCTCTACCAGGGTCCGACGCTGATCAACAACGTCGAGACGCTGATGAACGTGCCCGACGTGATCTGGCGCGGCGCGCGCTGGTTCAAGGAGGTCGGCACCGAGAAGTCGACCGGGACGAAGGTCGTCTCGGTGTCCGGAAACGTCCGGCGGCCCGGCAACTACGAGATCGAGCTCGGCATGCCCGCGCGCGACATCGTCTACGGCCTCGCCGGCGGTCCGCCGCAGGGCCGCAAGATCAAGTGCTGGTTCCCGGGCGGCTCGTCGGCGCCGGTCCTGCTCGAGGAGCATCTCGACCTGCCCTACGACTTCGAGGCGATGGCCAACGCCGGCTCGATGCTCGGCTCCGGCGCGATCATCGTGATCGACGACTCCGTTCCGATCGTCGACGTGGCGCTGTCGGTCGCGCGCTTCTACCGCCACGAGTCGTGCGGCAAGTGCACGCCGTGCCGCGAGGGCACGAACTGGACCGAGAAGATGCTCGAGCGGATCGACCGCGGCGAGGCGACACCGATGGACATCGAGGTGATGTCCCAGGTGCAGACGAACATCCTCGGCAACTGCCTCTGCGTGCTGGGCGACTCGATGGCGATGCCGATCGGCTCGATGATCGAGAAGTTCCGGCCCGAGTTCGAGGCGCACATGGAGGCCGCGCGCCGGCGCAACGCGGTCGAGCTGGGCGACCTCGATCCGGCCGCGCTGGCGTCGGACCCGAACTCCGGCCCGACGCCGATCGACCTGACGAACGGCAAGGACCCGCTGAGGGTGGTGCCGACCTAGTGCCGCGCCCCACGCCGAAGTACGTCACGTTCGAGATCGACGGCCGCGAGGTGACCGCGCCGGAGGGCTCGATGCTCGTCGACGCCGCGAAGTACGGCGACGTAGAGATCCCCTACTTCTGCTACGAGCCGAAGCTCGGCGCGCCGGTCGGCGCCTGCCGCATGTGCCTCGTCGAGATCGAGGGCATGCCGAAGCTCCAGACCGCCTGCTCGACGCCCGTGAAGGACGGGATGGTGGTCGTCACGACCTCCGAGCGCGTGAAGCAGGCCCAGAACGCGGTGGTCGAGTTCCTGCTCGTGAACCACCCGCTCGACTGCCCCGTCTGCGACAAGGGCGGCGAGTGCCCGCTCCAGGACATCTCGTACGGGTGGGGCGCGGGCCGCTCGCGCTTCATCGAGCCGAAGCGCCACTTCAAGAAGCCGATCGAGCTCTCGCCGCTCGTGGCGATCGACCGCGAGCGCTGCATCCTCTGCTACCGCTGCGTCCGCTTCTCCCAGGAGGTCGCCGAGGACTACCAGCTCGTGTTCCTCGAGCGCGGCGACCACACCTACGTGGGCACGCACGACGGGCACCCGTACGTCGGCCCGTTCAGCGGCAACATCACCGACCTCTGCCCGGTCGGCGCGCTGACCGCCACCAGCTACCGCTTCCGGGCGCGGCCATGGGACGTCGAGGACGCGGGGACGGTCTGCACGATGTGCCCGAGCCAGTGCAACGTTCAGCTCACGATCCGCGACGACCGGCGGGTCCTGCGGGTCACGCCGCGCGACAACGTCGAGGTGGACGACGGCTGGCTGTGCGACAAGGGCCGGTTCGGGTTTCAGGCGTTCCACTCGCCCGACCGGATCGTGGAGCCGATGGTGCGCGAGGGCGGCGGCCTGCGGCCCGTCTCGTGGGAGCGGGCGATGGCGGAGGCCGTCAAGGCGCTCGACCGCGCCGGCGCGCGCACCGCCGCGCTCGCGGGCGGCGAGGCCACGAACGAGGAGGGCCTGCTGCTCCAGTTCCTCATGCGGGAGGTGCTCGGCTCGCCGCACGTGGACTCCCGGCTCGGCGGCGTGCTCGACGGTGAGCAGGCGCGGTCGCTCGCGCGGCCCGACCTCAGCGCGGCAGTCTCCGACCTCGACTACGCGGGCGCGATCCTCGTGCTCGGCACCGAGCTGGTGGAGGAGGCGCCGATCCTCGACCTGCGCGTGCGCAAGGCGGCCCGGCGGCGCGAGGTGCCGCTCGTGGTGGCGACGGGCCGGCCCAGCTCGCTCGACCCGAGCGCGGCGATCTCGCTGCGGTACGCGCCCGGCGCCGAGGAGGCGCTGCTCGGCGCGCTGGCGGCCGCGGCCTCGGGCGGCGACGTCGACGACCGCGCGCGGCGCGCCGGCGCCTCGCCGGACGCGGTCGCGCGCGCGGCCGAGACGCTGCGGGGGAGCGGCCCTGTCGTCGCCCTCTGGGGCGAGCGGCTCTCGCGCGGGGCGCGCGGGCGGCAGGCGCTCGCCGCGCTGCTCGCGCTGACGCGGTCGCTCGAGATGGGCAACGCCGAGGGCGCCGGCCTGATCGAGGTCCCGGCGGGCGCGAACGGCCGCGGCCTGCGCGAGGTCGGCTGCCTGCCGAACCTGCGGGCCGGGCTCGTGGACGCCGACCCGGCCGGGCTCGACGCCGCCGGCGTCGCGGGCGCGCTCGGCGAGGACCTGAGCGCGCTGATCCTGCTCGGAGCCGACCCGCTCCGCACGCACCCCGACCGCGCCGCCTGGGAGCGCGGCCTCGGCGCGGCCGGCTTCGTGCTCGCGTTCGCCGGCTTCGAGGACGAGACGGTCTCCCGCTTCGCCGACGTGGTGCTCCCCGCCGAGGCCTACGCCGAGAAGGAGGGGACGGTCACGCACCCGGACGGCCGCCTCCAGCGCCTGCGCCAGGCGATCGGCCGCCCGGACGGCGTGCGCGCCGGGACCGACGTGCTGCTCGACCTCGTGTCCGAGCTCTCGCGCGCGCCGTTCCGGCTCGCGCCGGTCCACCTCACGCGGCTGATGACCGACACCGTGCCGTTCTACCGCGGGCTGACGCTCGACGAGATCGGCGGGCGCGGCGTGCGCTGGCAGGACCGCGACTCGGCCGGCCAGCTGCCGCAGACGCCGCTGCCGGAGATCGACCTGGAGACGCCGCCGGACCTCGCCGAGGGGATGCGGCTGGGCACCGCGCCCGCGCTGTGGGCGAGCCCGGAGACCGACCACGCGGCGGCGCTGCGCTTCCTCGCGCCGCGCCAGCGCGCCGAGCTGTCGGCCGAGGACGCCGGGCGGCTCGGGGTCCGGCCGGGCGACGCGGTGGAGGTGGCCGTGAACGGCACCAGCGTGCGGGCGGTGGCGGCGCTGCGCTCGGCGATGCCGCGCGGCAGCGTCTACCTGATCGAGGGGACCGCCGAGGACAACGCGACCGCGCTCGTGAACGGGCAGCCGCGGACGGTCGAGGTGAGGCCGGCGCGCGCGGCCGCGCCGGCCGCCGGGGAGGCGAGCCCGTGACCCTCCCCCTCGCCGAGGTCGGCTTCGCCGAGTCGACCGCCGTCCAGATCGTCAAGGCGCTCGTGATCTTCGGCTTCGTGCTCGCCGTGGTGCCGATGATCCTGCTGCTCGAGCGCAAGGCGCTCGGCCGCTTCCAGGCCCGCCTGGGGCCGAACCGGGTCGGCCCGTACGGCCTGCTCCAGCCGCTGGCCGACGTGCTCAAGCTCCTCTCGAAAGAGCAGTTCACGCCGAAGACCGCCGTGCCGTGGATGATGGCCCTCGCGCCCGCGATCTCGATCTTCACGGCGGTCGTGACGCTGGCGATCATCCCGTTCGGCGACACCCGCCGGGACGGCCTGTTCGGCGCCGACTACGGCCTCTACGGCATCGACGTCTCGATCGGGATCCTGTGGGCGTTCGCGTTCGGCGCGCTCGCCTTCTACGGGCTGATGCTCGGCGGCTGGGCGTCCGGCTCCAAGTACTCGTTCCTCGGCGCGATGCGCTCGGCGGCGCAGCTGATCTCGTACGAGGTGTCGCTCGCGCTCGCGCTGATCGGCGTCGTGATGACGGCCGGGTCGCTGTCGCTGACCGAGATCGTCGAGGCCCAGGACTCGATCTGGTACGTCGTGCCGCAGTTCGTCGGCTTCTGCATCTTCATGGTGGCCGGCTTCGCCGAGACCAACCGGCCGCCGTTCGACCTGCCCGAGGCCGACGCCGAGATCGTGGCCGGCTACAACACGGAGTTCGGCGGGATGCGGTTCGGGTCGTTCTTCATGGCCGAGTACATCAACGTGGTCGCGATCTCCGGCATCGCCACCGCGATGTTCCTCGGCGGCTGGCACGGCCCCGGCCCGCCGGTCATCGACCCGCTGTGGGTGATCCTGAAGATGCTCCTGTTCGTCTGGATCTTCATCTGGATCCGGGCGACGCTGCCGCGGCTCCGCTACGACCAGCTGATGGCGTTCGGCTGGAAGGTGCTGCTCCCGCTGGCGACGCTGAACGCGCTGGTGACGGCGATCGTGGTGGCGGCGTGAGCGCCGGGGGGCCGGCGGCATGACCCCCTGGGTCCCCGGCGAGGACGTGATCGAGGTCCAGCGCGGTCCCGAGCCGGGCGGGCTCGGCGGCGCGTACCGCGCGTTCGGCGAGACGCTGCGCGGCCTCAAGACGACGATGGGGCGGCTGATCGAGGGGCCGGTGACGATGGAGTACCCCGAGGAGAAGACCCCGGTCTACCCGCGCTTCCGCGGCCGCCACCGTCTCCACCGGTTCGAGGACTCGGGGCTCGAGAAGTGCGTCGGCTGCTCGCTGTGCGCGGCGGCCTGCCCGGCCGAGTGCATCCGGGTCGTGGCGGCGGAGAACACGCCGGACCACCAGGTCTCGGCGGGCGAGCGCTACGCCACGGTCTACGAGATCAACATGACGCGCTGCATCTTCTGCGGCTACTGCGAGATCGCGTGCCCGTTCGACGCGATCACGCTCGGGAACGACTACGAGCTCTCCGAGTACAACCGCGACGACCAGATCTACACGAAGGAGATGCTGCTCGCGCCGCCGGCCGAGCGCACCCCGCTGAGGAGGGTGGGCGAGTGAGGCCGCCCGCCACCGCCCGCGCCATCCCGCACGCGGAGGGGGCGGCCTAGCCATG
>DASVQB010000028.1:0-25988 GCA_036389295.1 Thermoleophilaceae bacterium
ACCGGGTTGCCGGGCCGCGGCACGCCCGGCCCCGTGAACGCGAACGGGACCAGCTTCTCGGCCGGCTCTCCGAGCCCGCGGAGCGCGTCCGCCCCGACGAATCCGGTGTCGAGCTTGCAGCACCAGCCGAGGCCCGCCTCGATCGGGTTGCGGTCCTCGGTCAGGTCGTTGCCGTACAGGTGGAAGCAGGCCTCGATCCGCAGCGTGTCGCGCGCGCCGAGCCGGGGACGCCGATAGAGATCGACGTGCGCGGCAAGTCGCGCGCCGCCGAGGTGCGGAAGCGACCCCTCTACAGCAAGGAGACCTGAGCCGTGGCCGAGGCGAGCTATCCGTCCGACCTCAAGTACCACCCCGAGCACGACTGGGCCAGGATCGACGGCGACGTCGCTACCCTCGGCATCACCTGGTACGCGCAGGACCAGCTCGGGGAGGTCGTCTTCTTCGACCCGCCCGAGGTCGGCAAGACCGTCCGCAAGGGCGACCCGTACGCCGAGGTCGAGTCCGTCAAGGCGGTCTCGGACGTGATCGCGCCGCTGTCCGGCGAGATCGTCGAGGTCAACGAGGCGCTGACCAGCGGGCCGGAGGCGATCAACGACGACCCCTACGATGGCGGCTGGATGGTCCGGGTGCGCCTCTCCGACCCGTCCGAGGTGGACAGCCTGATGGATGCCGACGCCTATCAGGAGTCACTGACCTGAGCCGCTACACCTCAGCCACGGACGGCGACCGCAGCGCGATGCTGGCGGCGATCGGCGCCGAGTCGATCGACGAGCTGTTCGCCGACGTGCCCGAGGGAGTGCGGCTGGGCCGGCCGCTCGACCTGCCGCCCGGCAAGCCCGAGCAGGAGGTGTACGCGCGGCTGCGCGACTTGGCGGCGCAGAACGTCTCCGCCGAGGACGAGATCTCGTTCCTCGGGGCCGGGATGTACGACCACTACGTGCCCGCGCTGATCGACTCGATCCTGTCGCGCTCGGAGGTCCTGACCCCGTACACGCCGTACCAGCCCGAGGTGTCGCAAGGCACACTGCAGGTGATGTTCGAGTACCAGACGGCGATCTCGGAGCTGACCGGGCTGCCGGTGTCGAACGCCACGCTCTACGAGGCCCCGTCGGCCGTCGCGTCCGCGGGCTGGCTCGCGTACCAGCAGAACCGGCGCGGGCGCTTCGTCGTCTCCCGCGGGCTGCATCCGCACTCGCGCGAGGCGCTCGCGACGACCAGCGCCGGCTGGGGCACGGCGATCGACGAGGTCCCGCTCCGCGACGGCGTCACCGACGCCGACGCGTTCGGCGCCGCGCTGTCCGACGACGTCTCGGCGGTCTTCCTGCAGTACCCCAACTTCCTCGGCGCCGTCGAGGAGCTCGAGCCGCTCGTGGCGGCCGCCCGGGCGTCCGGCGCGCTGGTGGTCGTCCAGTGCGACGCGATCGCGCTCGGCATCCTGCGGACGCCCGGTGAGCTCGGCGTCGACATCGCGGTCGGGGAGGGCCAGCCGCTCGGCAACCGGCTCGACTTCGGCGGCCCGAGCTTCGGCTTCTTCGCGGCCCAGCAGGAGCACCTGCGCCGCATGCCGGGCCGGATCGCCGGCGAGACGACCGACGTCGACGGCCGGCGCGGCTTCGTGCTCACGCTGCAGACCCGCGAGCAGCACATCCGCCGCGAGAAGGCGACCCACAACATCTGCACCGCGCAGGCGCTCAACGCGCTGGCCGGCATGGTCTACCTGGCGTGGCTCGGCCGCCGCGGGATCGTCGAGCTCGGCGAGCTGATGCTCCGCCGCACCCACTACGCGCGCGAGACGCTCGGCCTCGAGCCGCTCAACCCGGGCCCCGTCGTCCGCGAGTTCGCGGTCCGCGTGCCGGACCTCGACACCGCGACGAGGCGCGCCCGCGCCGCCGGCATCAACCCCGGCTACCCCCTCGCCCGCGACTACCCCGAGTACGGGGACGGCCTCCTGGTCGCGATCACCGAGCGCCGCACCCGCGAGCAGGTCGACCGGCTGGCGGAGGCCCTCCGGGGCGAGCCGGCCCCCGCCCGCATGCGCTCCGCGCGCCGCGCGGACGGGCAGGAGGTCCACGCCGCGTGAGGCCGGCCGAGCCCGACGCCGTCACGATCTTCGAGCGCACCCGCGAGGGCCGCCGCGCCTTCGCGCCGCCGGCGACCGACGTGCCCGAGACCCCGGTCGAGGAGCTGCTCCCGGCCGCGGCGATCCGCCGCCGCCCGCCCGAGCTGCCGGAGGTCTCCGAGCCCGAGATCGTCCGCCACTACAACAACCTCTCGAAGAAGAACTTCGACCTCGACACCGGCTTCTACCCGCTCGGCTCGTGCACGATGAAGCACAACCCGAAGGTGAACGAGCGGGTGGCCGCCCTGCCCGGCCACGCCCGGCTCCACCCCGCCCAGGACCCCGAGTACGCGCAGGGCGCCCTCGAGCTGATGTGGCTGCTGGAGCGCTCGCTGGCGGAGATCGCCGGCCTGCCGCACGTCTCGCTCCAGCCGAGCGCCGGCTCGCACGGCGAGCTGGCCGGCCTGCTCCTCACCCGCGCCTACCACGAGGACCGCGGCGAGGAGCGCACCAAGGTCCTCACGCCGGACACCGCCCACGGCACCAACCCCGCGACGGTCACGATGGCCGGCTACGAGGTGGTGAAGGTCGAGACCGCGCCCGACGGCGGCGTGGACCTGGACGACCTGCGCGCGAAGGCCACGGACGAGGTCGCCTGCCTGATGCTCACGAACCCGAACACGCTCGGGCTGTTCGACCGGAACATCGAGGAGATCGCGACGATCGTGCACGGGGCCGGGGCGACCCTCTACTACGACGGCGCGAACCTGAACGCGGTCATGGGCATCTCGCGGCCCGGCGACATGGGCTTCGACATCGTGCACTTCAACCTGCACAAGTCGTTCACCCAGCCGCACGGCGGCGGCGGGCCGGGCGCCGGCCCGATCGCGGTGGGCGACCGGATCGAGCCGTTCCTGCCGGTCCCGCGGGTCGTCCGGCGCAAGGGCGACAACGGCTCCGAGCCCCACTACGACCTCGAGCACGACGCGCCGCGGTCGATCGGCCGCCTGCGCGGCTTCCAGGGCAACTTCGGCGTGTTCGTCCGCTCGTACGCCTACATCCGCTCGGTCGGCGGGGACGGCCTGCGCGACGTGTCCGAGACCGCCGTCCTCAACGCCAACTACCTCCGCGCCCTGCTGGCCGAGCCCGGCATCGGCGAGCACCTGCCGATCGCCTTCGACCGCACCTGCATGCACGAGTTCGTCCTCTCCGGCCGCCCCGCCAAGCGCGACCTGGGCATCGCCACCTCGGACATCGCCAAGCGGCTCCTCGACCACCGCGTCCACCCGCCCACGGTCTACTTCCCGCTGCTGGTCGACGAGGCCCTGATGATCGAGCCGACCGAGACCGAGACGAAGGAGACGCTCGACCGATTCGCCGCGATCGTCCGCGAGGTCCTCGAGGAGGCGAAGGACGACCCCGAGATCGCCCGGAACGCCCCCTACACGACGCCGGTGCGCCGCCTCGACGAGGTCGCGGCGGCGAAGCGCCCGGTCGTCCGCCAGCCCGCCGCCGGCTGAGCGCCCAGCGCATGCGCATCTTCAGCGGCATCCAGCCGACGGGGCAGAAGCACCTCGGCAACTGGGTCGGCGCGATCCGCCAGTACGTGGCGGGGCAGGAGTACGGCGACCCCGCCATCTACTGCATCGTCGACCTCCACGCGATGACGGTCCCGTACGACCCGGCCGAGCTGCGCGCGAACGTGCTCGACACCGCCGCGGTGCTGATCGCGGCGGGGCTCGACCCCGAGGGCGGCCGCTGCATCCTGTTCCGCCAGAGCGACGTCCCCGAGCACACCGAGCTGTGCTGGACGATCGCCACGCTGACCGCGCACGGCGACCTGAACCGCATGACCCAGTTCAAGGAGAAGTCCGCCAGCCAGCGCGACCTCGCGTCGGCGGGGCTGTTCCTCTACCCCGTCCTCCAGGCCGCCGACGTGCTGCTCTACAAGACCGACGAGGTGCCGGTCGGCGACGACCAGCGCCAGCACATCGAGCTGATGCGCGACGTCGCGGAGCGGTTCAACCAGCGCTTCGGCGAGACGCTCGTCGTGCCGCGCCACCGGATCCCCGACGTGGGCGGCCGGGTGATGGACCTCCAGTCCCCCGAGCGGAAGATGTCGACGACGGTCGGGACCGAGGCGGGGACGCTCTACATGCGCGACTCCGACGAGCGGATGGCGAAGAAGGTGAGGAGCGCGGTCACCGACTCCGGCAGCGAGGTCGTCCGTGCGCCGGACAAGGCCGGCATCTCGAACCTGATCGAGGTGATGGCCGTGCTGCGCGGGATCGAGCCCGCGGAGGTCGAGCGGCAGTTCGAGGGGCGCGGCTACGGCGACTTCAAGGGCGCGGTGGCGGAGGCGGTCGTCGAGACGCTCGGGCCGATCCGCGACCGCTACCTGGAGCTGGCCGCCGACCCCGGCCGGCTCGAGTCCGTGCTCGCCGACGGCGCCGGCCGCGCGCGCGAGATCGCGCGGGCGACGATGGCCGAGGTCCGCGAGCGCGTGGGCGTCGGGGCCGGGCACTAGTCTCACCGCCGATGGCCGTCGCCTCGCTCGACCTCGACCTCGAGGTCTTCCAGGGCCCGTTCGACCTGCTCCTCACGCTCGTGCTGCGCGAGGAGGTGGACCTGCTCGAGGTCGACCTCGCGGAGGTCGTGCTCGCGTACGTGGAGCACCTCGAGCGCCGCGGCGAGCTGGACCTCGAGGCGGCCACCGAGTTCCTCGTGCTGATCGCCGCCCTGCTCGAGCTGAAGTCGCGGCTGATGCTGCCGGGCGACGAGGACGAGGGGCTCGAGTGGGAGCCGCAGGAGGCGGCCGAGGAGCTGCTCGCGCGGATGGTCGAGTACGCCCGCTACCGCCGCGCCGCCGAGTTCCTGCACGGGCGGCTGGCCGAGGAGTCCGGCTTTCGCTACCGGTCGGCGCCGGTGCCGCGGGCGCTCCGCCGCGTGTCGCTCGACCTGGCCGAGAAGGCCTACGAGCCCGACGCGCTCGGCGAGGCGATCGGCGGCCTGCTGCGGATGCCGCCGCCGATCGACCTGCGCCACCTGAGGCGGCCGCGTGTGACGGTCGAGCAGCGGCTGGCCCACCTGCGCGGGCTGCTGCGCGCGCGGGCGCGGTTCCCGTTCGAGGACGCGGTGGCCGGGGCCGACCGCGTCACGCAGGCCGTCACGCTGTTCGCGCTGCTCGAGCTGTACAAGGCGGGCGAGGCCGACTGGGAGCAGTCCGAGCCGTTCGCGCCGATCACGGTGCTGGGGCGATGAACGACCTCGCCCGCGTGATCGAGGCCCTCCTGTTCCTCTCGCCCGAGCCGCTCGCGGCATCCGACCTCGCCGACGCGGCCGAGGTGGGGGAGGGCGAGGTCGTGGAGGCCGTCGCCCGGCTCCGAGAGCACTACGCCGAGGGCTGGCGCGGGGTGGTGCTGCGCGAGGTGTCCGGCGGGTTCACGCTCGCCACCGACCCGGTGGCGGAGCGCGCCGCGCGGCGCCTGTTCAGCCGCCCGCGCACCCCGCCGCTCACGCAGGCCCAGGCCGAGTGCCTCGCGATCGTGGCCTACCTCCAGCCGGTGTCGCGGCCGGAGATGGCCCGCATCCGCGGGGTCGCGTCCGAGTCGGCGGTCGCCACGCTGCTCGAGCGCGGCCTGATCGAGGAGGCCGGCCGGTCCTCGTTCGGCGCGGTGCTGTACCGGACGACCGACCTGTTCCAGCGCCTCTTCGGGCTGAGCGGGCTCGACACGCTGCCGGACCCGGCGCGCTTCGACCCGACGCCCGAGGAGGAGGGCGAGCTGCGCCAGCGGCTCCTCGAGGCCGGCGACGCGAGGACGGCCTAGCCGTCCCGAGCTTCGCCCAGCACCTCGCCACGCTCGCGAGCTGGCGGACGATGCCCGGCCTCGAGCGCCTCCCGGAGGCCGGGGACGAGGGCGGCGGCCGCGCGCCCGCCCGCGCCGCCCTCACCTTCGACGACGGGCCCGACCCGGACGCAACGCCCGCCGTGCTCGACGAGCTCGAGCGCCTCGGCCTGACCGCCACGTTCTTCCTGGTCGGCGAGCAGCTCCAGCGCCACTGGTCGATCGCCCGCGAGACCCGCGCGCGGGGCCACCGGCTCGCCCTCCACGGCCACTCGCACCCCGAGCACCACCTCCTGCCGCCGCCGGCCGCGCGCGACGAGGTCGCCCGCGGGATCGGCGCCTTCGAGGCCGCGGTCGGCGAGCGGCCGTCGCTCTTCCGGCCGCCGTACGGGCGCTTCTCCGAGCACTCCTACGAGGCGTGCCGGACGCTCGGCCTGACGCCGGTCTACTGGTCCGCCTGGGGCATGGACTGGGAGGAGATCGAGGGCGGCCGGATCGCCGACCTCGCGGCCCGCGACCTCGAGCCGGGGATGGTGATCCTCCTGCACGACTCGGCCCGCTACGCGACGCGCCGGAGCGCCGCTCCGACGGTCGAGGCGCTGCCCGAGATCGCCAGGCGGGCGGCGGCCTCGGGCGTCGCGCTGGGACCGATCTAGACCCCCTGATCGGCGGGGCTCCGATCGGGGGACGCATCACCCCCCAGGTCGGGGCAACCGATCGGGCTCAGGATGGGGCCCCAAGCCGCCGATAGGGCTTGCAAAGGCCTGGTTCAGACCGCAATGAAAGCCTCTCCGGCGCACAAGAAGCCCCGAATGTTCCTGAGGGTCACTCAGCTGTTCACGCTGCTCGCCTTCATCGCCTACGCCCTGCACGTCGGTGTAGGCGTCGGCGGCGAGGGCACGACCACGTTCTTCAACGACTACGTCTACAACGCGCTGGTCGTCTCGGCCGCGCTCTCGTGCCTGGTGCGCGCGGCTCGGGTCCGCGAGCACCGCGGGGCGTGGCTCGTCATCGGCGCCGGGCTCCTCACCTGGTCGGCGGCGGAGATCTACAACACCTTCTACCTCTCGAAGCTCGAGGAGCCGCCGTACCCGTCGCTCAGCGACGCGCTGTGGCTGTCGTTCTACCCCGCCACGTACGTCGCGATGCTGCTCCTGATGCGCAACCGCATGAACGAGGCGCGGGCGAGCCTCTGGCTCGACGGGCTCGTCGCCGCGCTGGCGGTGGCCGCCGTCGGCGAGGTCGCGGTCTTCCACCCGGTGTCGGAGGCGAGCCAGGCGGCGGGGGTCGCGTCCCCGATCCAGGTCGCCACCGACTTCGCCTACCCGATCGGCGACATGCTGATGCTGGCGCTCGTGATGGGCGTCTTCGCCCTGACGGCCTGGCGGCCGGGCCGCGCGTGGACCATGATCGGGCTCGGGCTCGCCACGATGGCCGTGGCGGACTCGATCTACGCCTACCAGGCTTCGCAGGGGACCTACGTCGAGGGCAGGATCCTCGACGCCCTCTGGCCGGCGGCCACGCTGCTCGTCGGCTACGCGGCGTGGGAGCCGACCGGGCGCCGCCGGGGGATCGAGCTCGGCGGCTGGCGCGCGCTCGTCCTGCCGGTCGTGTTCGCGCTGCCGTCGCTGGGCGTGCTCGTCTACGACCACTGGGCCACGGTCGACGGCGCGGCCGTGCTGCTCGCGACGGTCTGCATGGTCGCGGTGATCGTCCGCACCGCGATGACCTTCGGCGAGAACATGCGGATGCTCGCCAACAGCCGCAGGGAGGCGCTCACCGACGCGCTGACCGGCCTCGGCAACCGGCGCCGGCTGATGCTCGACCTCGACGCCGAGCTCCAGGGGCTCGAGCGGTCGCAGCCGCGCGCCCTCGCGCTCTTCGACCTCGACGGCTTCAAGCGCTACAACGACAACTTCGGGCACCCGGCGGGCGACGCGCTCCTCGCGCGGCTCGGCCGCAGCCTGGAGGCCGCCGTCCGCCCGTACGGGCGGGCCTACCGCCTCGGAGGCGACGAGTTCTGCGCCCTGGTGGCCACCGACGCGGTGGGCTCCGACGCGATCGTCGCCGCGGCGATGGCCGCGCTGACCGAGCACGGCAAGGGCTTCATGGTGTCCGCCTCGTACGGGCTCGTGATGCTCCCGTTCGAGGCCGAGGACCCGAGCAGCGCGATGCAGATCGCCGACCAGCGGCTCTACGGCCACAAGGGCGCGCGGCGGAGCACCGCGATCGGGCAGCAGACCCGCGACGTCCTGCTCCAGGTCCTGCACGAGCGCCAGCCCGACCTCCACGACCACATCCACGAGGTCTCCGAGCTGACCCTCGTCCTCGGCCGCAAGCTGGGGCTGGCCCCCGAGCAGCTCGACGAGATGGCGCGGGCCGCGGAACTCCACGACGTCGGCAAGATGGCGATCCCCGACGAGATCCTCAACAAGCCCGGCCCCCTCGACGACGGCGAGCTGCGGTTCATCCGCCAGCACACGATCGTGGGCGAGCGGATCCTGGCCGCCGCGCCGGCGCTGGCGACGGTCGCCCGGCTCGTGCGCTCGAGCCACGAGAACTGGGACGGCAGCGGCTACCCCGACGGCCTCGCGGGCGACGAGATCCCGCTCGCGTCCCGCATCATCGCCGTCTGCGACGCCTTCCACGCGATGACCTCGGATCGGCCCTACCAGGCCGCGGTGCCGCCGGTCGACGCCATGGCCGAGCTGCGGCGCTGCGCCGGCAGGCACTTCGACCCCGACGTCGTCGAGGTGCTCTGCGGCGAGGTCGAGGACGGGCGGATACCGGTGCCCGCGCCGGCGGCCGCGCCGGTCCGGCCGAGCCGGACGCCCGACGAGCCGACCCTCGGGACCGACATGCTGGGCGCCGCCGCCGCCCTGCCCTGGGCGGCCGACGGCCTCGGGGCGGGCCCGCCCGCCTGATCGGCGCTCGACGGACGTTCTACCGGCGCGCCGTCGGCCGAACGTCCACTCGGCTTCCCGCTCCGTGCGCGCGTGCCGATGTCAGGGGTGCACCTCTCGAAAGGACCGAAGCTCGATGACCCGCATCCCCCGCGTCCTGCTCGCCGTCCTCGCGGCGGCGGCCGCGACGTTGGCCGCGCCGGCCGGCGCCCCGGGCGCCGCCGCCCGGACCCAGGCCGGGCTCCACGACTCCGGCGCGCTCGACGCGGTGGGCGCGCGGAGCGCCACCGGGACGGCCGCGTCCGGCCAGGTCGTGGCCCAGCGGCGCGTCGCCCGGCCGAAGAAGAAGAAGCCGAAGAAGAAGAAGAGGAGCACCAGGCGCCGCGAGCTGGCGGTCGTCGGGGTGGGCTGAGCGCCTAGCCGGCGGGCGCCGACCTCGCCGCGAGCTGCCCGCAGGCTGCGTCGATCTCGCGCCCGCGCGTGAGCCGGACCGTCGTGCGGACCCCGCGCTCCTCGAGCGCCGACCTGAACGCCTCGATGGCCGCCGGCGTCGAGCCGCGGAGCTCGGATCCCGTCGGGTTGTAGGGGATCAGGTTGACCTTGAACGCCGGCCGCGGCTGGAGCGCGTCCGCGAGCGCCACTGCCTGCTCGTAGCGGTCGTTCACGCCGTCGAGCATCAGGTACTCGACGAACACGCGCTGGCGGCGGGCGCCGGCCCAGCCGCGGCACGCGTCGAGCACGTCGGGGAGCGGGTAGCGGTCGTTCACCGGCATCAGCTCCGACCTGAGCGCCTCGTCGGCGGCGTGGACCGAGAGCGCGAGCCGGATCGGCGGGCCCTCGCTCGCGAGCCGCTCGATGCCGGGGATCCAGCCGACGGTGGACACGGCCGTGCGGCGGGCGGCGATGCCGACGTCCGGCAGCCGCTCGCAGGCGCCGAGGACGGCGTCGAGGTTCATCAGCGGCTCGCCCATGCCCATGAAGACGGCGTGGTCGACCGGGCCGCCGCGGCGGAAGTGGAGCGCCTGGTCGAGGATCTCCGAGGCCGTGAGGTTGCGGCCGAAGCTCATCGAGCCGGTGGCGCAGAAGGTGCAGGTCAGCGGGCAGCCCGACTGGCTCGACAGGCAGAGCGAGCGGCGCCCGTCGCGGTAGCGCATCAGGACCGACTCGACCGGACGGCCGTCGGCGGTGCGGAACAGCGCCTTCTCGGTTCCGTCGCGTGCGCGGGCCTCGCGCTCCACGGCGAGCGTCGAGAGCGGCAGCTCCGCCGCGAGCCGCTCGCGCAGCGGCGCCGGCAGAGTCGTCATCTCGCCGTACGAGCGTGCGCCGCGAGCCGTCCACTCCCAGACCTGCCGGGGGCGGTAGGCGGGCTCGCCGGCCTCGCTCAGGATGGCTTCGAGCCGGGTCAGGTCCACCCGGCGAGTGTGGCAGCCTGGTCCGCGTGCGCCTCGCCAAGTACCTGGCACACGCGGGCGTCGCCTCGCGGCGGGCGGCCGAGCGGCTGGTGGCGGACGGTCGCGTGACCGTCGGCGGCTCGGTGGCCACGGACCCGGCCCTCGACGTGGACGACGGCAGCGCGGTGGCGGTCGACGGGGCGGCGGTCGGGCCGGAGCCGCGCGTCGCCTACGCGGTCAACAAGCCGGCGGGGGTGGTGTCGACGGCGCGCGACACGCACGGGCGCCCGACGGTCGTGTCGCTCGTGCCGAGCGAGCGGCGGCTCTACCCGGTCGGCCGCCTGGACGCGGACACGACGGGCCTGATCCTGCTGACGAACGACGGCGAGCTCGCGAACCGCCTGACCCACCCCCGCTACGAGGTGCCGAAGACCTACCGCGCGCGGGTCGAGCCGGCGTCGGTGGGGGACCCCGCCCTGCGCGCGCTGCGCGCCGGCGTGGATCTGGACGACGGCCGGACCGGGCCGGCCCGGGTGCGCCAGGTCCGGCCCGGGGTCCTGGAGCTGACGATCGCCGAGGGCCGCAAGCGCCAGGTGCGCCGCATGTGCGAGGCGGTGGGGCACCGGGTGGTCCGCCTGGAGCGGATCGCCTTCGGGCCGCTGCGGCTGGGGGACCTGGAGCCGGGCGCCTACCGCCGGCTGTCGGGCGCCCAGCTCGATCGCCTCCGCGAGGCGGCGCGGGGCCCGAGCGGAGGCGCCTAGGGGCGGGCTCGGAGCCGCGCCCGAGCCGCGGGCGCGGGGGCCCTGCTTGAATCAGCCGGCCATGAAGCTCAAGGCGGTGAGGGGCGCGATAACCGTGGACCGGAACGAGCGCGAGGCCATCCTCGACGGCACCGAGGAGCTGGTCCGCACCGTCCTCGACCGCAACTCCCTCGCTCCCGAGGACATCGTGAGCTGCATCTTCACCTGCACCTCCGACCTCGACGCCGCCTTCCCGGCCGAGGCCGCGCGGCGGCTCGGCCTCGACGCCGTCCCGCTCCTCTGCGCCCGGGAGATCGACGTCGACGGCGCGCTCCCGCGGGTGATCCGGCTCATGGTCCACTGCTACGCGGACGAGGCCGCCGGCGCGCAGCACGTCTACCTGCGCGAGGCCACCGCCCTGCGCCGCGACCTCCAGGCGGCCCAGTGAGCCTCGAGTTCACCTCCCGCCTCCGCGAGATCCCGGTCTACCCGGCCGCCGAGACCTACGACTACGGCGGCGAGCTCGTCAAGCTGGCCTCGAACGAGACGCCGTGGGCGCCGCACCCGGCGGTCGTCGAGGCGGTCACGGGGCAGCTCCAGGCGCTCAACCGCTACCCGGACCCGGACAAGGCCCTCCTGCGCAGGCGCCTCGCGGAGCGGTTCGACACGAGCCCCGGCCGGGTGGCCGTGGGCAACGGCTCCTGCGAGATCCTGCTGGCCGCCGGCGAGGCGCTGCTCGAGCCGGGCGCCGAGATCGTCTACGCCTGGCCGTCGTTCTCGATGTACCCGCACCTGGCCGCGGCCTCCGGCGCCCGCGCGCTCGAGGTCCCGCTCGACGCCGACGGCCGCCACGACCTCGAGGCGATGGCCCGCGAGGTCACGGTCGCGACGCGGATCGTCCTCGTCTGCAACCCGAACAACCCGACGGCCACGGCGCTGCCGGTCGACGAGGTCGACGCCTTCGTCGGCTCGCTGCCGCGCCACGTCGCGGTGATCCTCGACGAGGCCTACGTCGAGTTCTCCACCCTCCAGGACCCCGACGAGTCGCTCCCGCTGCTCGAGCGCCACCCGAACCTCGTCCTGCTCCGCACCTTCTCGAAGGTCTACGGCCTCTGCGGCCTGCGCGTGGGCTACGGCCTGTGCGGCTCCGAGGAGTTCCGCGTGGCGGTCGACACCGTGCGCCAGCCGTTCTCGGTGAACGCCCTGGCCCAGGCGGCCGCGGTCGAGGCCCTGCGCCACCAGGACGAGGTCGAGCGCCGCGTCGAGCGGACCGCCGTCGAGCGTCTCCACGTCCAGGACGAGCTGGCCGACCGCGGCCTGGCCACGACCGACAGCCACGCCAACTTCTCCTGGCTCTCCCTCGGCGACCGCGACGAGGCGGCGGTGCTGCGCGGCCTCACCGAGCGCGGCGTGATCGTCCGCGGCGGCGCCGCGCTCGGCGGCGAGGGCCACCTCCGCGTGACCTACGGCACCCGCCCGGAGAACGACCGCTTCCTTCAGGCGCTCGACGAGTCCCTGGCCGACGCCCCGCCGACCGCGCGGGAGTGATCGCTTTTACCGGCCATGGCCGGTAAAAGCGATCACACGCTGCCGATACGTGGTACAACAGGACTCGCGTCATGACGCAGCCAGGCACGCCTCCCGCAGCGACGAGCGCCCAGAGCGCCGCTCGGCGTGCCTATCGCTGGGCCTGGCGATTTACCTAGGCGTCCGGCCCGCGGCCGTCCGTTGCCGCCGACCGAGCCCCGGCTCTGCGCCGGACGCCGCTCCCGACCGGCCCCCCGACGGGGGGCATCGCCGCACCAGAACTAGGATTCCAACCGCAGACTTCGAAAGCAGGTCCCGATGATGATCGTCATGAAAGAGGGCGCCGGGCCCGACGAGGTGGACGCCGTCGTCCGCCAGGTCGAGTCCGTCGGCGCCACCGCGCACGTCTCCCGCGGGGAGATCCACACCGTGATCGGCGCCATCGGCGACCGCGAGCACGTCGCGAACCTGGAGCTCGAGGGCTTCCCCGGGGTCGACCACGTGGTCCCGATCTCGCGGCCGTACAAGCTCGCGTCGCTCCAGTTCCGCAAGGACCAGCTGTCGGTGCTCGACATCGGCGGCCGCAAGGTCGGCGGGCCGCACTTCATGACGATCGCCGGCCCGTGCACGGTCGAGTCCCGCGAGACGATGCTCGAGGCGGCGCGGATCGTGCGGGACGCGGGCGCGCAGCTGCTCAGGGGCGGCGCCTACAAGCCCCGCACGTCGCCGTACTCGTTCCAGGGCCTCGGCGGCGAGGGCCTGCGGCTGCTCGAGGAGGCCAAGGCGGAGACCGGCCTGCCGGTCGTCACCGAGCTGATGGACGTGCGCGACCTGGAGCCGGTGCTCGAGGTGGCCGACGTCCTCCAGCTCGGCGCGCGCAACATGCAGAACTACACGCTGCTGACCGAGGTCGGCCGCTCCGGCCGGCCGGTGCTCCTGAAGCGCGGCCTCTCCGCCACGCTCGAGGAGTTCCTGATGTCGGCGGAGTACGTGCTGAAGGAGGGGAACGAGAACGTGATCCTCTGCGAGCGCGGCATCCGCACGTTCGAGACGAGCTACCGCTTCACCCTCGACCTGATGGCGGTCCCGGTGCTCAAGGAGATGACGCACCTGCCGGTGATCGTGGACCCGAGCCACGCCGCGGGCAAGCGCTCGCTGGTGCCGTCGCTCTCGTACGCGGCGGCGGCGGCCGGCGCGGACGGCGTGATCGTCGAGATCCACCCCGAGCCGGAGGCGGCGATCTGCGACGGCCCGCAGGCGCTCCTGGCGGACGACTTCCCGGACTACCTGCGCAAGCTGGAGCAGGCCGCGGCCCTGGCCGGCAAGGAGATGGCGAGGGTCTAGCCGGGGCGGCGCCCTCTAGGGTGCCCGCCATGCGGACAGCGGAGCGCCCGCCATGCGGATAGCGGTGCTCGGGGTCGGGCTGATCGGGGGGTCGATCGGGCTCGCGGCCGCCGCGCGCGGCGACGAGGTGGTCGGCTTCGGGCGAAGCCGCGAGCGGCTCGAGCGCGCGCACGCGCTCGGCGCGGTCGGCTCGGTCGCCGGCTCGCTGGAGGAGGCGCTCGACGGCGCCGACGCCTGCTTCGCGTGCGGCCCGGTCGGCGTGCTGCCCGGGCAGGTCGCCGCCGCCCTCGCGGCCGCCGGGCCGGACTGCGTGGTGACCGACGTCGGCTCGACCAAGCGCAACGTGGTCCGCTCGACCGACGACGAGCGCTTCATCGGCGGCCACCCGATCGCCGGGGCGGAGACGTCGGGAGTCGAGCACGCCCGCGCCGACCTGTTCCAGGGCGCCACCTGGTACCTGACGCCGGGCGAGCGCTCGTCCGGGGTCCTCTACGAGCGGCTCCACTCGCTGCTGGCCGGCCTCGGCGCGATGCCGGTCGCGATCGACGCCGAGACCCACGACCGGCTCCTCGCCGCCGTGAGCCACCTCCCGCACGTGATCGCGAACGTGCTCGTCTCGCAGGCGGCCCGGGCGCTGCCGGGGGAGGACGACACGCTGCCGCGCGTGGGCCCGAGCTTCCGCGACGCCACGCGCGTGGCCGGCGCCAGCTCGGACGTGTGGACCGACATCTACCTGGCGAACGCCGAGGCGATCGCGGACCGGATCGACGAGGCCGTCGAGCGGCTGCGCGCGGTGGCGGACGACCTCCGGGCCGGCGACGCCGCCGCGGTCCGCGAGTGGAACGATCGCGCCGCGGACGACCGCCGCCGCCTGCTCGAGGCCGACCTGGCCGGCGGTCCGGTCCACGAGCTGCGCGTCTCGGTGCCGAACCGGCCCGGGATCGTCGCGCAGGTGGCGCTCGCGCTCGGCCGCGGCGGCGTGAACATCGCCGACATGGCGCTGGCGCCGGCGCCCGACAACCGCTCGGGCGCGATCACCCTCTGGGTCGCGGGCGAGGGCGCGGGCGGCCGCGCCGCCGAGCTCGTCGAGGCCCTCGGCTTCCCGGTGGCCGGCGTACGGTGAGGCGGCGCTTCGACCCGTCGGGCCCGCTCCGCGGCCGGGCCGTCCCGCCGCCGGACAAGTCGATCTCCCACCGCGCGGCGCTGTTCGCGGCGATGGCCGACGAGCCGGTCACGATCAGGAACTACCTCGACGCGCAGGACACCATGTCGACGCTCGACGCGATCCGAGCGCTCGGCGCGGGCGTCGAGCACGAGCCGCCGACCTCGGGCGGGACCCCCGCGACGGGCGCGGGCGCGGGGGCGACGGTGCTCGTCCGCGGCGTGGGCATGCGAACGGCGGCGCCGACGACCGGCGGCCTGCTCGACGTGGGCAACGCGGGGACCCTGCTCAGGATCCTGCCCGGATGGCTCGCCGGCCAGCCCGGCGGGAGCTGGAGGCTCGACGGCGACGAGTCGATCCGCCGCCGCCCGGTGGACCGGGTCGTCGAGCCGCTGCGGCTGATGGGCGCGCGCCTCGACGCCCGCGAGGGCCGGTTCACGCCGCTGACGGTGAGCGGCGCCGAGCTGCGGGGGATCGAGTACGAGCTGCCGGTCCCGAGCGCCCAGGTCAAGTCGTGCGTGCTGATCGCCGGCCTGCTCGCGGAGGGCGAGACGACCGTCGTCGAGCCGGTTCCGAGCCGCGACCACACCGAGCGGATCCTCTGCCGGGCCCGGGCGCGGTTCGAGCGCGACGGCGACGCGATCCGCGTCTCTCCGGTCGACGAGCTCGACCTGGAGGACGTGACGGTCCCCGGCGACCCGTCCTCGGCCGCGTTCCTGGCCGCCGCGGCGATGGTGGTGCCGGGCTCGCGGATCGTGCTGGACGGGGTCGCCTTGAACTGGACCAGGACGGCGTTCTTCCGGATCGCCGAGCGGATGGGGGCCGTCGTGCTGGGCGAGCTCGAGGGGCCCGCGCGCGATACGCGGCCCGACGAGCCGGCCGGCGAGGTCGACGTGGCGCACGCCCCGCTGGAGGGGACGGTCGTCGAGCCGGAGGAGGTCCCCCTCGCCATCGACGAGCTGCCGCTCGTGGCGCTGCTCGGCTGCTTCGCCGAGGGCGAGACCGCGGTCCGCGGGGCGGGCGAGCTGCGGCTCAAGGAGTCGGACCGGATCGCCGGCGTCGTCGACGGGCTGAGCGGCCTCGGAGCCGACGTCGAGGCAACCGAGGACGGCTTCGTCGTCCGCGGCACGGGCGGGCTCGAGGGCGGCGTGCTGGACGCCCGCGGCGACCACCGGATGGCGATGCTGGGCGCCGTGGCCGGGCTCGCCTCGCGGAGCGGCGTGGAGGTGGAGGGCATGGAGGCCGCGGCCGTCTCCTACCCCGGCTTCGAGGCGGACCTCGGAGCTCTCACGGCAGGTTGAGCGACCGGGCCGGCCCGGTTGCTAACGTGCGGTCGGTCAGCGGGAGGCAGGGGAATGTCGATGCGTAGGACGTCTCAGCTAGCGGCCGTGTGCGCCGCGTTCGTGGTGGCCGCGAGCGGCGGGGCCGCCCGTGCGGCGACGCCGGCCGAGGGCACCCTCGCGCCGAACGCCGAGGGCGCCGGGAAGCTCGCCTGGAGCGGGTCGGTCGGCGCCGGCACCGCCTCCGGGGGCGGCACGACGGACGACTGCTTCACGACCGCCGGCGCGCCCGACCCGAGCTCGGGCTGCGACTTCTTCAAGCTGAACGTGAACGTGCCGGACGGCTTCTACGAGGGCTTCCTCGGCGGCGTCCAGATCGACGTCTCGGGCTTCGCGCCGTTCGACCTCGACCTCGGCGTCTACCGCCGCAAGCCGGACGGCTCGCGCGGCGACTTCGTGATCGGCAGCGGCAACGTCCCCGGCGAGGCCGAGCGCACCACGATCCCGAAGGCGAGCGGCGCGTACCTCGTCGTGCTCGTGCCGTACGCCGCCCCGCCGGGCCAGGCCTACCAGGGCGTCGCCTCGTTCGGCGTCAAGAAGGCCGATCCGCCGCTCGACGTGCTGAACCGCCGCCTGGGCGAGGGACCGCCCAACTACCGCGCCTCGCACGACCAGTACAACTCGCACTCCGAGCCGAGCATCGCAATGGACCCGCTCGACGGGGAGCACCTCATCGCCGGCTCGAAGATGTACGAGAACCTCGAGCACTACCTGTTCAAGGCGGGCACCTACGAGTCGTTCGACGGCGGGCGGACGTGGAAGGACTACGGCCAGCTGCCGGGCTACTGCAAGGAGGCGGGCCAGTGCGACCCGAGCGACGAGGCCCGCTACCGCACGGTCTCCGACATCTCGATGGCGTTCGACGACGAGGGCAACGCCTACGCCAACGTCCTCGACGCCCCCGGCGGCACGTTCGCCTTCACCGGCTTCAACATGACCGTCCACGTGAAGCCCCCGGGCAAGGCGTGGTCGGACCCGATCATCGTCCACGACAACCGCAACAACCCGATCTCCGAGCAGCTCCTGCTCGACGACAAGAACTGGATCGCGGTCGACAACGTGACCGACGTGAACGGCGGCCAGAACAAGCCGAAGGACGGCAAGGTCGGGACGATCTACGTGTGCTGGAGCTTCGACGGCACCCAGGCGCCGACGCAGCAGATCGTCGTGATGCGGTCGATCGACGGCGGCAAGACGTGGGGCGGCCTCGTGCCGGGCGACAACACGCCGTACCAGCTGAGCGCCAAGCAGGCGATCTCGGGGATCGGCTGCCACGTGGTGATCGGGCCGAGCGGCGAGGTCTACGCCACCTGGTACGACAACCAGCTCGACGCGCTGATGCAGGCGAAGTCGACCAGCCGCGGCGCGGCCTGGACGCCGGCGCGGCCCGTCGCGCTGATCACCGGCGTCAACGAGCAGTTCGAGGGCCAGTCGTTCCGCAACCTCTCGATCCCGACCACCGGGATCGACGCGCAGGGCAACGTGTACCTCGCGGTCGCGTCGCGCGACGCCGACGGCGAGGCGGTCCTCGAGGGCACCTTCGAGCAGGCGGTCGAGCAGGCCAAGCGGTTCCGCGAGGAGCGCCGCCCGGAGACCGAGGCCGAGGGCGAGGGCGACAAGCCCGGCTCGGGCTCCGACGTGGTGATGTTCAAGTCCACCGACGGCGGCGCGTCCTACACGGGCCCGGTGCGCGTGAACCAGGACGCGGCCACGGCCGACGCCGACCAGTTCCAGCCGTGGATGGCGGTCACGCCCAAGGGCCAGGTGAACGTCATGTACTTCGACCGCCGCAACGACCCGAACAACTTCTTCATCGGGGAGATCCTGTCGCGGTCGAACGACGGCGGGAAGACGTTCAAGGACGTGCGGGTGGACAACCAGATGTGGGACCCGCGGATCAACCCGCCGGTCTCGGTCTCCGGCGAGTTCATCGGCGACTACCAGGGCCTCGTGGCGGACGACTCCGTGGCGATCCCGTTCTGGAACGACACCCAGGCGGCCAACCTGTCGAAGTCGAGCAGCGCGTACTCGCCGTGGCAGGAGGTCTGGGCGGCGCGGATCTCGAACACGCCGTCGCTCGGCGGACCGTGCCGCGACCGGACCGCGCCCACGACGAAGCTCGGCCGCAAGGGCGTGTCGGCCGGCCGGCGCGGGCTGTCGCTGCGCGGCACCGTCAGCGACAGGAAGACCTGCAACGCCGGGGTGAAGGCCGTCTACGTCTCGGTGGCGAGGATCGAGTCGCGCCACGGCTGCCGGTTCATGGACCGCAACGGCAGGTTCGGCAAGCGGCGGAGCTGCCACAAGGCCACCCTCCTGACCGCCCGCGGGACGCGTCGCTGGACGTTCCGGTCGAAGCGCCGGCTCGCACGCGGCCAGTACCGGATAGTCGCCCGCGCCCGCGACCGGAGCGGCAACAAGGAGAAGCCGCGGAGCGGCCGGAACGTCGTCGTGCTCAAGGTCCGCTGACCGGCTGACTCCCGAGCGCGCCGCCGCGACGTAGCCTTCGGCCGATGGTCGTCGCCATCGACGGCCCCGCGGGGGCCGGCAAGAGCACGACGGCCCGCGGCGTGGCGGAGAAGCTCGGCTTCGGCTTCCTCGACTCGGGGGCCATGTACAGGGCCGTGGCCCTGGCGGCGATGGAGGGCGGAGGGTCGCCGGCCCAGTGGGCGGTGAAGGCGTGGATCGACCTGGGCGACCGCATCCTCCTCGACGGCCGCGACGTGACCGAGGAGATCCGCGCGCCGCAGGTCTCCGAGACCGCCTCCCGCATCGCGACCGACCCGGGCGTGCGGGCCGCGATGGTGGCGAAGCAGAGGGAGCTGCTCGCGAGCGGCGACTGGGTGGCCGAGGGCCGCGACATCGGCACGGTGGTCGCGCCCGGCGCCGACCTGAAGATCTTCCTGACGGCGAGCCCGGAGGAGCGCGCGCGGCGGCGGGCGGCGGACCTCGGCGTGGACTGGCGGCTCGTCCTCCGCGACCAGGCGCTTCGCGACGCGCAGGACCGCGACCGCGAGCACTCGCCGCTGCGCGCGGCGCCGGACGCGATCGAGCTCGACACGACCGACCGGCCGATCGAGGACGTGGTCGGCCAGATCGTCGGCCTGGTCGCCGAAGCCCGCGGCCGATGACCCCGCCGCGGGTCGCGGTCGTCGGCTACCCGAACGTCGGCAAGTCGACGCTGGTCAACCGGCTGAGCGGCACGCGCGAGGCGGTGGTGCACGAGCAGGCCGGCGTGACGCGCGACCGCAAGGAGGTCGAGACCGAGTGGAACGGGCGCCGGTTCCTGCTGGTGGACACGGGCGGGGTCGACATGGCGGACCGCGACGAGCTGGCCCGCCAGGTCCAGCTCCAGGCGCGGAACGCCCTCGACGAGGCGGCGGCGATCGTGCTGTGCGTGGACGCTCGCACCGGCCTGCGGCCCGGCGACGAGGAGCTGGCCGCCCAGCTCCGCCGCGCGTCGGTGCCGGTGATCGTGGCGGCCAACAAGGTCGACGACGCCCGCTCGCTGCCCGAGGCGGCGGAGTTCCACCGGCTCGGCCTGGGCGAGCCCGTGCCGGTGTCGGCCGCCCAGGGGCTCGGCAGCGGCGATCTGCTCGACCGCGTGGCGGCGGCGCTCGACGACGCGACCCCGGCGCCCGCGGACGGCGACGAGCCGGCCGAGCCGCGGCTCGCCGTGATCGGCCGGCCGAACGTGGGCAAGTCGTCGCTCGTCAACGCGTGGCTCGGCCACGAGCGCGTGATCGTGTCCGAGCGAGCGGGGACCACGCGCGACTCGATCGACACCCGGCTCGAGGTGGACGGCCGCGGGATAGTGCTGGTCGACACGGCCGGGCTGCGGCGGCGGGGGAAGGTGGCGGGGACCGTCGACTGGTACGCGCAGCTCCGCTCCGAGCGGGCCGCGGAGCGCTCCGACGTGGCCGTCGTCGTCTGCGACGCCACCGAGGGGGTCACGAGCGAGGACCTGCGGGTGGCGGAGCTGGCGATGGCGAGCGAGTGCGCGACGGTGCTCGCTCTGAACAAGTGGGACGTCACCCGGACCGACCTCGACGACGCGCGGGAGCGGGCGCTGGCCAGGCTGCGGCTGCGGCCGGAGGTGCTGGCGATCTCGGCGCGGACGGGCCGCGGCGTCGGGCGGCTGATGGCGCGCGCCCTCGACCTGGCCGACCGGACCGCGATCCGGGTCCCGACCGCCGAGCTGAACCGGTTCCTGTCGGACCTCCAGTCGACCCGCGACCCGCCGGCCGTCCGCGGCCGCCGCCTGCGCCTCCTCTACATGACGCAGTACGCCACCCGGCCGCCGCGCTTCAGCATCCAGGTCTCGGACCGCTCGCGCCTCACCCGCGACTACGGGTTCTTCCTCGAGAACCGGCTCCGGGAGCGCTACGGGCTCGCCGGGATCCCGCTCGTGATCGAGTACCACGGGCGCGAGGAGCACCGCGCAGGGGCGGGCCGGTCGCCCCGGGGCCGCTAACCTCGGTCGCTTCCGCGAACCCGACTCGGAGCGTTCCCGCATACCAATGAGCACCCAGGCCCTGTCTGACAACGAGTACCTGTTCACCTCTGAGTCCGTGACCGAGGGCCACCCCGACAAGATGGCCGACCAGATCTCGGACGGGGTCCTCGACGCGGTCATGCGCGACGACCCGACGGGCCGCGTTGCCTGCGAGACGCTGGTCAACACCGGGCTCGTGGTGGTGTCGGGCGAGATCTCGACCAAGGTCTACGTGGACGTGCCGAAGATCGTGCGCGAGACGGTCGGGCGGATCGGCTACGACGACGCCTCGTACGGGTTCGACTGCAACACCTGCGCCGTCATCACCGCGATCGACGAGCAGTCGCCGGACATCGCCCAGGGCGTGGACGAGGCGTACGAGATGCGCCACGACCCGGCCGACGACGACGCGCTCGACCGCGCCGGCGCCGGCGACCAGGGGATGATGTTCGGCTACGCCACGCGCGAGACCAAGGAGCTCATGCCGATGCCGATCTCGCTGGCGCACAAGCTGGCGCAGCGGCTGGCGGAGGTCCGCCGCGGCGACGTCGTCCCGTACCTGCGGCCCGACGGCAAGACGCAGGTCACCGTCCGCTACGAGAACGACCGGCCGATCGAGATCGAGAAGGTGCTGATCTCGACGCAGCACAAGCCGGGCGTCGACTCGAACACGCTGATCAAGCCGGACCTGTTCGAGCACGTGCTCCACCCGGTCCTGCCGGCCGAGCTCTACGACGAGCGCAAGCTGCTCGACAACTTCCTGGTCAACCCGACCGGCAAGTTCGAGATCGGCGGCCCGATGGGCGACTGCGGCCTGACCGGCCGCAAGATCATCGTCGACACCTACGGCGGCGCGGCCCGCCACGGCGGCGGGGCGTTCAGCGGCAAGGACCCGTCGAAGGTCGACCGCTCGGCGGCGTACGCCGCCCGGTACGTGGCGAAGAACGTCGTGGCCGCGGGGCTCGCGGACCGCTGCGAGGTCCAGGTCGCCTACGCGATCGGCGTCGCCCGGCCGGTGTCGGTGATGGCGCAGACCTACGGCACCGAGCGCGTGTCGCGGTCCACGATCGCCGCGCTGATCGAGGAGCACTTCGACCTGCGGCCCGGCGCGTTCCGCCAGTACCTCGACCTGCACCGGCCGATCTACCAGAAGACCGCCGCCTACGGCCACTTCGGCCGCGACGACCACGACTTCACGTGGGAGAAGACGGACAAGGCGGACGCGCTGCGCGAGGCGGCGGGGCTGGGCGAGCGCGCCGCGGCCCCGGCCAGCTAGGACCCGGCCGCTACCGCGCCGGGTCCGGCCGTTTACTGCGCAGGGACCGACCGTCTACTGCGCAGGGACCGACCGCTCCGCGGGCGGGTCCTGTCGCCTCCGCCGTTCCGACCGCGGCGGGCAGCAGCCGCCGCGTCCGGAACGGCTTCGCGCCACCCGCCCGATCGGCCGCTCCCGTCCACGATGAATTCGCCGCGTCGTGGCGGTCGTACTTCCCAAACGTCGCGCACAGCGCTGAAAGGAGTTGGAGAGTGGGACAGCCGGTCGTTCACTTCGAGGTCGTGGGGAAGGACGCCGAGGCGCTCCGCGAGTACTACGGGGAGCTGTTCGGGTGGCAGTTCGACGCGGACAACCCGATGAACTACGGGATCGTGCAGCGCGACGGGAACACCAACGCCGACGGCGCCGGGATCGGCGGCGGCGTGGGGGCGGGGCCGGAGGGCTACGGCGGCCACGTGACGTTCTACGTCGAGGTCCCGGACGTCGAGGAGGCGCTCGCCAGGGCCGAGAGCCTCGGCGGGACGCGGGTCATGGGCCCCGAGCAGATCTCGGACGTGGTCGAGCTCGGCCAGTTCACGGACCCGGAGGGGCACCTCATCGGGCTCGTCAAGGCGGCCTGAGGCAGCACCGCCCGCGAGCCGGCCGCCTGTGCCGCGCGTGCGGGCGGCCGGGCCGCTCCTCGGCCGCAGCCGGCTAGCGCGGCGGCGGGGGGTCCGGCGGGAGCGGCGCGGCCTCGGACTCGTGGATCACGCGGTCGACCGCCCGGACGATCCCCTGCGGGTCGGCCACGCCCACGAAGCGGAACATGCTCGCCCGGTCGCCGCCGGCGGTGTCGAAGTCGATCGTCCCGATCCGGAGGAGGCGCTGGCCGACGTTCTGGGTGATGCGGACGTCCTGGACCCGCTCGACGCGAGTCTCCTCGATGTCGCGGCTCAGGATCCCGCGGCGGACCTGCAGGCGGCGGGTGGTGATCGTGTAGCGCGTGACGAGCCGCTTGAGCCAGCCCCACAGCAGGACGATCACGAGCACCGCGCCGCCGGCCGCCGCGGCGATGCCCCCGCCGGAGGCCAGCAGCCCGATCGCGGCGGCGGCGGCCACCGCGAGGAGGCCCAGGAAGTAGAAGCCGAGGATCGAGCGCCACGAGGGGCGCCCCTGGAAGATGACGGTCTCGCCCGCGCTCAGGTCCACAGCGGGGAGCCTAGCCGGGGGGCCGGCGGCTATGTCCGGCCCGCGCCGTACGGTCGAGGGCGTGATCGCCAAGGTCGAGCCGCTCACCCCGGCGCGGGCCCTCCGCGGCCCGTTCGACTACCGCCTGCCGGGCGACATGGCGGGGGTCGACGTCGGCTCGATGCTGATCGTGCCGTTCGGCCGCCGGCGCCTGCTGGGCGTGGTCGTCGGGATGGCCGAGGAGAGCGAGCTGCCGCCCGAGCGGCTCGTGGAGCCGCTGGTCGCGCTCGAGAGCGGGGTGCCGGCGGAGCTGGTCCGGCTCGGCCTCTGGATCGCCGACGAGTACTGCTCGACCCCCGCGCGCGGGCTCGCGCTCGTGCTGCCGCCGGGCGCCGGGACCGGAGGCCGGCCGCCGGTCGGGATACGGCGGTCGCTCGAGGCGCGGATCACGCCCGCGGGCCAGGAGGCGCTGGCCGGCGCGGCGCGCCTCGGCAGCCGGCAGCGGTCCGCGCTGGAGCGGCTCGCGGGCGGGCCGCGCAGCGCCGCCTCGCTGGGCCGGGCGGCGGGCTGCGACCACTCGACGCTCCGCTCGCTGGAGGCGCGCGGCCTGCTCGAGCTCCGGCGGGTCGAGCGCCGCCGCCGGCCCGAGACGGCGTCGGTCGGGGCGCGCGCGCCGGACGGGCTGGCGCTCACGTCCGCGCAGGGCGCCGCCCTCGCGGCGATCGTCGAGCGGATGGACGCGCCGCGCGGCGGCGGCCTCCTCCTCCACGGCGTCACCGGCAGCGGCAAGACCGAGGTCTACCTCCGCGCGGCCGCCGCCGCGCTCGAGCGCGGCCGCTCGGCGATCGTGCTCGTCCCGGAGATCGCGCTCACGCCGCAGACGGCGGCCCGCTTCGAGAGCCGATTCGGCGACACCGTCGCGATCGTCCACTCGCGGCTCTCGGCCGGCGAGCGCCACGACGAGTGGCTCCGGCTCAGCCGCGGCGAGGCGCGCGTGTGCGTCGGGCCGCGGTCGGCGGTCTTCGCCCCGGTCCGCGACCTCGGTCTGATCGTCGTCGACGAGGAGCACGACCCGTCCTACAAGCAGGAGGGCGACCCCCGCTACGACGCCCGGCGGGTGGCGGAGCGCCGCGCCGAGCGCTGCGGGGCGGTGCTCGTGGCGGGCACGGCCACCCCGCGGCCCGAGAGCGCGCTGCGGCTGCGGCGCGTGACCCTCCCGGAGCGCGTCGACGGCCGCGGGCTGCCGCCGGTCGAGGTCGTCGGGATGGCCGGCGCGCCCGGCCTGCTCCACCCGGACGCGGACGACGCCCTCGAGCGCGTCCGCTCGCGCGGCGAGAAGGCGATCGTGCTCCTGAACCGCCGCGGCTGGTCGAACTTCCTCTCCTGCGCGTCGTGCGGGCGCGTCTGGGAGTGCCCGGCCTGCGACGTCTCGCTCGTCCTCCACCGGGCGGCCGGGAGGGTCAGCTGCCACCACTGCGGGCACTCCGAGCCGGTGCCGGGGTCGTGCCCGGACTGCGGCTCGGTGTCGGTCGCCCGCCACGGCGCGGGCACCGAGCGGGTCGAGCGCGACCTCGCCGAGCTGCTCGACCCGCTCCCGATCTGGCGGCTCGACGCCGACGTGGCGGGCGGCCGCGGCGCGCTCCAGGACGTCCTCCGCCGCTTCGAGGCCGCGCCCTCGGGGGTGCTGCTCGGCACGCAGATGGTCGCCAAGGGCCACGACTTCCCGGACGTGACCCTGGGGGTCGTGATCGACGCCGACTCCACGTTGCGGTTCCCCGACTTCCGCGCCGAGGAGCGCACGTTCGCGCTGGTCGCCCAGCTCGCCGGGCGCAGCGGCCGTGGCCCGGATGGCGGGCGCGTGATCGTGCAGGCCCTCGACCCCGATGCGCGGGCGCTCCGCCACGCGGCGCGCCACGATGCCACGGGCTTCGTCTCGGAGGAGCTGCGGCGCCGCGAGGCACTCCGCTATCCGCCGTTCGCGCACCTCGTGAGGATCGTCTGCTCGAGCCAGCGGGCCGGCTCCGAGCTGGAGGCCGCGGCCGCGGTTCGCGCGGCGCTCGACGCGGCGCTCGGGGGCACGGACGCCGCGATCCTCGGGCCGGCGGCGATGTTCCGGCTGCGCGGGCGCCTGCGCGCGCAGGTGCTGGTGAAGGCGCCCGAGCGCGAGCCCTCGATTCGAGCCGTGCGTCGCGCGGTGGAGGAGGTCTCGGCGGCGGCCGGGCAGCGGGGAGTCGGCTTCTCTGTCGACGTCGATCCGCAGTGAGGGCACTACACTCGCCCGAATGCCCGACGAGCTCGAGCACGAGGCCCTCGAGGGAGGCCTGAGCGAGGCGCCGTCGCCCTCTGCCGAAGCGGGCGCGCGGGATCCACAGGGCGCCGAGGTGGCGCCGCCGCCGGAGCTCTCCGAGGGCCCCGAGGAGGCTGCGGAGGAGAAGCCCGAGGAGCCGCGGCTCGATCCCCAGGTCGAGGCCCGACGGGCGGCTGCGCTGTCCTTCGTGCGCCGCTTCGGCGACCCGATCCTGAAGAGCAGGGCGACCCCGGTCGACCGCTTCGACGGCGCCCTCAGGGATCAGGTCGCGCGCATGGCCGGGCTCATGGCCGATGCGCTGGGGGTGGGACTCGCGGCGCCGCAGGTCGGTGTCTCGCAGCGGGTGCTCGTGTACCGGGTCGGGCTCGACGCGCCGGTGATCGCGCTCGTGAATCCCGAGCTCGAGTGGGCCAGCGGCGAGGAGGAGTCGCTCG
>DASVQB010000029.1:0-47847 GCA_036389295.1 Thermoleophilaceae bacterium
GACCGCGCGGGCGCGCTCGGCCGCGCGGACGAACTCGACAGGGCATCCGGCGATTCGGCGGGCGCGCTCGGCGGAGTCCCCATCGCCGTCAAAGACAACATCTGCGTGCGCGGTCTTCAGACTTCCTGCGGCTCGCGCATTCTCGGCAACTACTATCCGCCCTACGATGCGACGGTCATCGAACGCTTGAACGAAGCGGGCGCTGTTATCATCGGCAAGACCAACTGCGACGAGTTCGCGATGGGCTCGTCGAACGAGAACTCGGGCTTCGGGCCGGTCCGCAACCCGTGGGACACCGAGCGCGTGCCCGGTGGCTCGTCCGGCGGCTCCGCGGCGGCGGTTGCGGCCGGCCTGGCGCCGTGGGCGATCGGCACCGACACCGGCGGGTCGATCCGCCAGCCGGCCTCGCTCTGCGGGGTCGTCGGCATGAAGCCCACCTACGGCGCCGTGTCCCGCTACGGGATGATCGCCTTCGCGTCCTCGCTCGACCAGTGCGGGCCGATAACGCGCGACGTGACCGACGCTGCGCTGCTGCTCCGCCACATGGTCGGCCGGGACCCGTGCGACTCGACCTCGCTCGGCCTCCCCGAGCCGGTCGAGCTGCCGACCGCCGAGCGCCTCGACGGCGTCCGCCTGGGCGTGCCGCCGGAGCTGACGGGCGAGGGCGTCGAGCCGGGCGTCCGCGAGGTCTTCGACCGCACGCTCGGCCTGGTCGAGGACCTGGGCGGGTCGGTGGAGGAGATCGCCCTGCCGCACTCGCCGCACGGGATCTCCGCGTACTACGTCCTCGCGCCGGCCGAGGCGAGCGCGAACCTGGCCCGCTACGACGGCGTCCGCTTCGGCCCGCGACACGGCGACGGCGGGCTGCTGTCGCTCTACGAGGAGACCCGCGCGCGGGGCTTCGGCGCTGAGGTCAAGCGCCGCATCATGCTCGGCACCTACGCGCTGTCGTCCGGCTACTACGAGGCCTACTACGGCCGCGCCCAGCGCGTGAGGACGAAGATCGCCGACGACTTCCGCGCCGCGTTCGAGCGGGTCGACCTCGTGGTCACCCCGACCTCGCCGACGGTCGCCTTCCGGCTCGGCGAGCGGACCGCCGACCCGCTCTCGATGTACCTGTCCGACTACTGCACGGTGCCGATGCCGCTCGCCGGGATACCGGCGATCTCGATCCCCGGCGGGCTGTCGGACGGCCTCCCGGTGGGCATCCAGCTCGCCGGCCCCGCGTTCAGCGAGAACCGGATCCTCGCCGCGGCGCACGCGCTGGAGCGCGCGATCGGCTTCGAGGGGCTGCCGATCCGATGACCGACGCCGTCGCCGAGCGCCGCTACGAGCCCGTCATCGGGCTGGAGATCCACGTCCAGCTGCGGACGCGGACGAAGATGTTCTGCGGCTGCGAGCTGTCGTTCGGCGAGGAGCCGAACACCCGCACCTGCCCGATCTGCCTCGGCCACCCGGGCACCCTGCCCGTCACGAACGCCGAGGCCGTCCACTTCGGCCTGATGATCGCCCTGGCGCTCGGCTGCGAGGTCGCCCCGCGGTCGATCTTCCACCGCAAGAACTACTTCTATCCCGACCTGCCGAAGGGCTACCAGGTCTCCCAGTACGACATCCCGCTTGCGAGCCACGGCCGGCTCGGCGACGTGCGGATCCACCGCGTTCACCTCGAGGAGGACGCCGCCAAGCTCGTTCACGCGGGCGGCGGCTCCGGACGGCTCCACGGCGCCGAGGCGAGCGTCGTCGACTTCAACCGCGGCGGCACGCCGCTGGTCGAGATCGTCACCGAGCCGGACCTCGCCGAGCCCTCGCAGGCCGGCGAGTGGCTGCGGCTCCTTCGCGCCACGCTCAAGCGGCTCGGCGTCTCGGACGTGAACATGGACGAGGGGTCGCTGCGCTGCGACGCGAACGTGTCGATCCGGCCGGCCGGCGAGTCCACGCTCGGCACCAAGACCGAGCTGAAGAACATGAACTCGTTCCGCTTCCTCGAGCGCGGGATCGAGGCCGAGATCGCCCGCCAGGAGGAGATCGTGCGCGGCGGCGGCGAGGTCGAGCAGGAGACGCTCCACTTCGACCCGGTCACGGGCGAGCTGAGCCCGCTTCGCTCGAAGGAGTACGCGCACGACTACCGCTACTTCCCCGAGCCGGACCTCGTTCCGCTCGCGCCGACCGACGAGATGCTCGCCCGCGCGCGCGACGCGATCCCCGAGCTGCCGGCCGCCCGCGCCGGCCGGTTCGAGGCCGACCTCGGCCTGCCCGCCGCGACGGCGCGGCTGCTCGCCTTCCGCACCGAGCTCGGCGACTTCTTCGAGGAGGCGCTCGGGGCGGGCGGCGACGGCGCCGGCGCCGGCGTCGAGCCGGGCGCGCTAGCCAACTGGGTGACCGGCGAGCTGCTCGCCCGCCTCGGGGACGTCGAGCCCGCGGACTCGCGGGTCGAGCCGGCGGCGCTCGCGCGGCTCGTCGCGATGGTGGCCGGCAAGCGGATCTCGCAGTCGGCCGCCAAGGAGGTGCTGGGCGTGCTGGCCGAGGAGGGCGGCGACCCCGAGGCGATCGCCGACGAGCGCTCGCTGGAGATCGCCGGCGAGGACGAGCTGCGGGCGATCGTCGACCGCGCCGTCGAGCAGAACGCCGACGCGGTGGAGAAGTACCGCGCCGGCGTCGAGAAGGCGATGGGCGCGATCGTCGGCGCCGTGATGCGCGAGACCAAGGGCCGCGCCGACGGCGGCGAGGTGCAGCGGATGATCCGGGAGCGGATCGGGTGAGCGGCGCCGGCGGTCCCGACTCCCCCGAGGCTCTCGCCGAGGCGATCGAGCGCTACAACGACGCCTGGAACCGCCACGACGTGGAGGCGATCGCGGCGATGCACGCGCCCGACGTCGTGTTCGAGAACCACACCGCCGGCGAGCGCGCCGAGGGCCCGGCCGCAGCCGACCACATCGCCTCGATCTTCGCGACCTGGCCCGACATCGCGTTCGCCACGCGGCGCCTGTACGTGCGCGAGGGGCTCGTGGTGCAGGAGTGGACCGCGACCGCCACCCACGCCAGCACCATGCGCCGCGGCGACGTCGTGGCCGAGCCGACCGGCCGCCGCGTCGAGTGGGACGGCATGGACGTGATCCCGTTCGAGGGCGGCCTCGTGAAGCGCAAGGACGTCTACTCCGACTCGGTGGGGATCCTGCGCCAGCTCGGCCTGCTGGAGTGACGCGGCCGGCTGCCGCGGCCGTGACCCAGGCCACGTAGCGCGTGGCGGCGGGCGCGTATCATCGGCCTCCGACCCGCTCTCACAGGAGGCCCGCCCGATGTCGCGACTGATCCGCATGGACTCAACCGGCCACTCGACCCTCGCGGAGTGGACCGCCGGCGACCAGGCCGCGTACGACGCGGCGTGCGCCGCCTTCCAGCGCGAGCTCGCCTCCGGCCACATCGGCGTCGTGAGCGACGGGCCGGGCCACGCCACGCAGGTGCGCGAGCTGCCGCTCGACGCCGACCTGGTCGTCATGCGCCGCCCCATCGCGGGCGGGTAGCGAACCCCCGTGACGCACGCCGGCGACGCACCGGCGGCCCTCCCCGAGCTCGCCGCTGTCCCGTGGCGGCGCCGCGCCAGCGCCGCGAGCCTGCACGCGCGCGGGCGCTGGTGGACGATCTTCACGACCGCGTACGTCGCGCAGTGGATCGTGGTGGCGGGCGTGCTGATCGCGCTCGAGCCGCGCTCGGCGCCGGTGGCGGCGGTCGCGCTCGCGCTCGCCTGGATCGTGCCGAAGCTGTACGCGGCGCGCGGGGCGATCACGCTGGCGAGGGACCGGTGGGACGGCGGTCCCGAGGCCGTCGCCCAGGGCTTCCTCGGCGACCTGCTCGGGCACGAGGAGCGCGAGCTCCAGCGCACGACCGGCCTGGCAGTCGAGCGCGGCCGGCTCGGCGTCTGGGTCGTCGGCGAGGGCGGCGCCGTGCTGCTGCCGCCCGGCGGCCGCCGCGTCCACTGCATGTGCGTGCGGACCACCGACCCGGAGCTCCCGCCGTCCGACCGGGTCGCGCACCTCCTGCTCGCGCTCCGCACCGACGAGGAGGGCTTCGCGACGGTCGCAAACCACGTCTTCTCGGGAGCGCCCTGGCGCCTCGCGCGGCGGCTCGACGCGAGCGCGCGCCCGGCGCTCGCCGCGGCGCGCCGGACGGCGGAGCGGCTCCCGGACCGCCGGACGCCGGAGCGGACCCCCGCCGGGCTCCCGGCGGCGGAGGCCTGAGGAGCGCCCGTGGCGTGGCGCGTGGTCATCGCGGGCGGCGGCTTCGGCGGCCTCTACGCCGCGCGCCGGCTCGAGCGCGTCCTGCCGCCGCAGGCGGCCCGGATCACGCTCGTCACCGACGTCAACTTCCTGCTCTACACGCCGCTCCTGCCGGGGGCCGCGGCCGGCACGCTCGAGCCCCGCCACGTCGTCATCCCGCTCCGCGAGGAGCTCGACCGCACCGAGATCCGCCTCGCGCGCGTGACCGGCCTCGACCCGTCGGCCTCGACCCTGCGCGTCCGCACCGCCGCCGGCAGGGACGAGGAGATCGGGTACGACCAGCTCGTCCTCTCGCTCGGCTCGGTGTCGCGCGTCCTGCCGATCCCGGGCCTGGCCGAGCACGGGATGGGGTTCAAGACGCTCGCCGAGGCGATCGCGCTCCGCAACCGCGCGCTGCTCAACCTCGAGATCGCCGAGGCGATCGAGGACCCCGAGGAGCGCCGGCCGTACCTGACGTTCGTGTTCGTCGGCGCCGGCTACGCGGGGGTCGAGGGGATCGCCGAGCTCCAGGACTACGTGGCCGACGTGATCGACCGCTACCCGCGCTGCCGCCTGGACGGGACGCGCTGGGTCCTGGTCGAGGCGGCCGACCGGATCATGCAGGAGATCTCGCCGAGCCTGGCCGAGTTCGCCACCCGCGAGCTGCGGGCGCGCGGCGTCGAGGTGAGGACGGGCACGCTGCTCGAGTCGGCCGCGGAGGACCGCGTCGTGCTGTCGGACGGCGAGGCCGTCCCCTGCCGCACGCTGTGCTGGACCGCGGGCGTGAAGCCGCCGGCCGTCGTGCGCGAGCTGGGGCTGCCGCTCGACCGCGGCGGCCGGGTGGCCACCGACGCGACCATGCGCGTGGACGGCCAGCGGAACGTCTGGGCGATCGGCGACTGCGCCGCGGTGCCCGACCCCGCCCAGCGCCGGAGGGGGCCGTCGCCGCCGACCGCCCAGCACGCGCTCAGGCAGGGCCGCGTCGTCGGCGACAACGTGGCCGGCGCGCTCGGCCACGGCCGGGTGCGCAAGTTCCGCTACCGGACGCTCGGGGTGTTCGTGGACCTCGGCCGCCACAAGGCGGTCGCCGAGATGTTGAAGGTGAGGCTGAGCGGCTTCCCCGCGTGGTGGGCGGCGCGCACCTACCACCTCGCGATGATGCCCGGCCCGGCGCGGAAGCTGCGGCTCCTGGTCGACTGGACAGTCGGGCTGTTCTTCGGCCGCGCCTCCGCCGAGCTCGGCCAGCTCGGCCACCCGCCCTCGCTCGAGGGCTACCTCGACCGCGCCGCCTAGGCGGCGGCGCCGCTGCATAGACTCCGGGCGCGTGACCGCCGAGAGCGCGCTACGGGACGGGTCCGTCGCGGACCTGCGCGCCACGTTCGAGCTGTCGGAGGTCGCGATGCACGCCTCGGCGGTGCGCCAGGGGGTGATGCCGCCGAACCCCGGGATGACCCGCGACCGGCTCCGCGACGAGTGGAGGCGGCAGCGGCCGCTCGTCGAGTTCATGGCCGCGCTGCCGGACGGCCGCTACGTGGTCTGCGACGGCCCGGACGGCCCGATCGGCTACGCGCGAGTGGTCCGCTTCGGGGCGATCGAGGAGCTGACCGAGCTGATGGTCGCCCCGGACCACCAGGGGAGGGGGATCGGCCGCGCGCTGCTGGAGCGCTGCTGGCCGGGCGACCCGAGCCCCGAGCTCGGGCGGATCGTCGTCGCGTCGGGGGCGGGCACCGACCTGACCCTCTACACCCAGTTCGGCGTCATGCCGATCGCCGGCCACTGGCACATGCGCGCGCGCACGGAGGAGTACGTGTCGCTCCGGACCCAGGAGGTCGACATGCCGGACCCCGAGGTGCACGTCCTGACGCCCGACCGGGCGGTGGGGGAGTGGAACCGCCTCGAGCCCGGCGCGATCGGCCACGAGCGCCCCGCCCTCCACGAGTTCCTCGCCCGCGACCGGACCTGCCTCGCCTACCCGGGCGCCGACGGCGAGGGGCCCGCCGCGCTCTGCTGGGTCAGCTCCGACGGCGAGATCGGCCCGGCGATCGGCGCCACGGCGGGCGACCTCATGCCGGTGGTCCTCGCCGCGCTCGACCGCGTGGCGAAGACGCAGGAGCCCGAGGCCCTGAGCGTCTACTGCACGTCGCTCAGCTGGTGGCTCATCCGGCGGCTGCGGCGGCTCGGCTTCCTCGTGTTCTGGCCGGGCTGGATCCTGTGCTCGGTGCCGCTGCCCGGCCTCGACCGCTACGCGCCGACGCGGCCGCCCCACGTGCTCTGAGCCGGCGGCGCCAGGCCGGGCCGCCGGCGCCGTCTGCCAGAATCGACCCATGACGGAACGTCTGTCCGACATCGGGTGGAAGGCGCTGGCGGCGATCGTGCTGCTGGTCGCCGGCTGGATCCTGCTGAAGATCGTGATCGGCTTCCTGAGCTGGCTGTTCACGATCGTGATCGCGATAGTCGCGGTCGTCGCGGTCATCTGGGCGATCAACCGGCTCTTCTGACCGCCCGGGCGCGGGCGTGGAGCTCCTCGTCATCCTCTTCTTCTGCGGGCTCTCCGCGGGGGCGATCGGGAAGATCAAGGGCAGCTCGTTCCTGATCTGGTTCGCGATCGGGTTCGTCCTGCCGCTGTTCGGCACCGTCGGCGCGCTGCTCTACCGCTGGGACCGCCACGAGCCGCGGCGCCGCTGCGAGGAGTGCGGCGCGGTGGTCCCGGTCCACGACCAGGTCTGCACCCGCTGCGGGCGCGACCTGGACTGGCCCGACGAGGTGCTCACGGCCCCGTGAGCGGGCGCTAGACTCGGCCTCCCGCGTGCCCCCCGGGGGCGCGGTCGCGGACGCCTCGACAAGGAGACCGGAGTGCGAGCAGTCGACGCCATCATGGAATGCCTCAAGGCCGAGGGCGTCTCCAGCGTGTTCGGGATCCCCGGCGGCGCCAACCTGCCCACCTACGACGCCCTCTACGACGGCGGGATCCGGCACGTCCTCTGCCGCCACGAGCAGGGCGCGGGGCACGCCGCCGAGGGCTACGCGAAGGCGTCCGGCAAGGTCGGCGTGGCGCTGGCGACCTCGGGGCCGGGCGCGACCAACCTGGTCACGCCGATCGCCGACGCCGTCATGGACTCGGTGCCGACGGTCTTCATCACCGGGCAGGTCCGCACCGAGCTGATCGGCACCGACGGGTTCCAGGAGGCCGACACCACCGGCATCACGATGCCCGTCGTCAAACACTCGCTGATGATCCAGGACCCGCGCGACATCCCGGCCACGATCCACGAGGCGTTCCACATCGCGCGCACCGGGCGGCCCGGGCCGGTGCTGGTCGACATCCCGCAGGACCTGTCGCGGGCCGAGATCGACTACGAGCCGGTCGACTCGGTCCAGCTCCCCGGCTACCAGCCGACCACCGAGGGGAACGTCAAGCAGATCAAGCTCGCGGCCAAGGCGCTCGCCAACGCGCGGCGGCCGGTGGTCTACGCCGGCGGCGGGGTCGTCAACGCCGAGGCCTCGGAGGAGCTGCGCGAGCTCTGCTCGTCCGACCGCTTCCCGGTCACCTGCACGCTGATGGGGCTCGGCGCCTTCCCGGCGCCGCACGACCAGTGGCTCGGGATGCTCGGCATGCACGGCACGCGTGCGGCCAACTACGCGATGGACGAGGCGGACCTGATCTGCGCCGTCGGCGCCCGGTTCGACGACCGGATCACCGGCAAGCTGTCCGAGTTCGCGCCGCGGGCCAAGTTCATCCACATCGACATCGACCCGGCCGAGATCTCGAAGAACGTGCCGGCGCACATCCCGATCGTCGGCGACGCCAGGCGCGTCCTCCCGAAGCTCACGCGCGAGTACCGCGCGCTCGAGACGGACGGCTCGCGGCTCGACGGCTGGTGGGAGCGGATCCACGCCTGGCAGGAGCGGCACCCGCTCCGCTACGACGAGTCCGAGGGCTCGGAGATCAAGCCGCAGTACATGATCCAGGCGATGTACGAGGCCACCGGCGGCGACGCGATCATCACCTCCGACGTGGGTCAGCACCAGATGTGGTGCGCCCAGTGGTTCAACTTCTCGAAGCCCCGCCGCTGGATCAACTCCGGCGGGCTCGGCACGATGGGGTTCGGGCTGCCGTCGGCCCTCGGCGCGAAGGTCGCCTGCCCGGACCAGACCGTGGTCTGCCTGGCCGGCGACGGCTCGCTCCAGATGACCTCGCAGGAGCTGGCCACCGCGGTGACCGAGGACATCCCCGTGAAGGTGTTCATCATGAACAACGGCTACCTCGGCATGGTCCGCCAGTGGCAGGAGCTGTTCTGGGACAAGCGCTACTCGGCGGTCGACATGGGCAGCTCGCCCGACTGGGTGAAGCTCGCCGAGGCGTACGGCGCGAAGGGGATGCTGGCGACCGACAAGGACACGCTGGTCGAGCAGATGCGCGCGGCGCTGGCCGAGGACGGCCCCGTGGTGATGGACGTGCGCGTCACCAAGGAGGAGAACTGCTACCCGATGATCCCGGCGGGACAGCCCGCGCGGGAGATGGTCGGATGAGGAACGGGGCCCGCAGCCGTCATGGGTGAGCCGGGGACCAAGGAGGTCCTGAACCTCGCCGACCTGGAGGCGGCGGGCGGGCTCCACACCGGCCGCAAGCACATCATCTCGCTGCTGGTGGAGAACAAGCCGGGGGTGCTGGCGCGGATCGCGGGCCTGTTCTCGCGGCGCGCGTTCAACATCCACACGCTGGCCGTCGGGCCGACCGACGACCCGACGCTGTCGCGGCTCACGCTGACGGTCGACGGCGCGCTCCAGCCGATCGACCAGGTCACGAAGCAGCTCCACAAGCTGGTCAACGTGATCAAGATCCGCGACCTCGACCCGGCCGAGACCGTCGCCCGCGAGCTGGCGCTGTTCAAGATCTCCGCCGACGCCGAGTCGCGCGGCCAGATCATGCAGTTCACGGACATCTTCCGGGGGAAGGTGATCGACGTCTCGAAGCGGTCGGTGACGGTCGAGGTCACCGGCACCGACGACAAGATCGAGGCGTTCGAGCGCATGATCCGGCCGTTCGGCCTGATCGAGATGGTCCGCACCGGCGAGATCGCGATCTCGCGCGGGCGCGGGGCGACCTGAGCAGCAGCCGCCGCGTCCGGACGGCTACGCGCGCCACCCGCGCGAGAGGCGTAGCGGGGCCGCCGCCACCAGGGCGGCTCCGATCGCCGCCAGCGCGAGCCACGGCAGCCAGCCGAGCGGCGGGCTCCACTCGGCGCTTCCCACGAAGACGAGCGGGCCGTCGCTGCCGACCGCCACCCGGCGGGCGTTCCAGTACCAGGCGACCAGGTGCACCGCGGCGGCGGCGGCCGGGATCCCGATCAGCAGCGCGCGGCGCGTGCGGGCGGTGACCGACGCCGCGCGCTCGCGCAGGACGTCCCCGGCCGCGATCGGGATCGCAGCCAGGACGGGCAGCACGTAGCGGCCCTGGAGGCCGAAGCCGGTCTGGCGGATCGCGACCACGAACAGGGCCATCGGCAGCAGCGCGCCGGCGGCGAGCGCCGCGAGCAGCGCCGCGCGCTCGCGGCGGGCGGCGACGGCCGCGGCGACCGCGATCAGCGCGAAGCCGGCCGCGAACCAGGCGACGTAGGCGACCGCCGGCAGGCGGAACTCGAGGTAGCTGAACTTGCCCACGAGCTCCGACGAGGCCCGCCACCACTCGCTCACCGCGTCGTCCACGACCGCGCGGGCGTTCGCGAGGCCGACGTCGACGTGCGGGCCGTGCGCGCTCTCCCAGGCGAGGTTGAGGCCGGTGGCCACCGCGACGGCGGCGAGCGCCGCGGCCGCCCGGCGGCCCCCGGCCCGGACGAGGCCGTACGCCGCGCGGGCGCCGACGAGCCCGGCGACGGCGGCCGCGATCAGCACCAGCCAGAGCGGGCCGAGCGCCCGGGCGAGCGCCAGCAGGGCGCCGGTCGCGCCGACCGCCGCCCACACGCGCGGCGACCTCGCGCAGGTCGGGTCGCGGCGCAGGCGCAGCAGGGCGCACGCGAACGCGATCGCCGCGGCGATCTCCGGGCCGCTGCCGTTCAGGACCGAGCCGCAGAAGATCGCCATCGGGGTGACCGCGACGATCGGGCCGAGCAGCGACAGCGGTCCCGCGTCCGGGCTCCAGGCGAGCCGGAGCGCGACGCCGAGCAGGACGAGCGTGAGCAGCGCGTTCGCGGCGCGCGCCCAGCGGAGCGCGGGGCCGGGCGAGTCGGCGGCGCGGAGCGCGACGCCGGGCAGGAGGTAGGGGAGGGGCTCGTAGTTGCCGACCGGCGTGACCGTGCGGGTCGGACCGCGCGGGGGCTCGAAGTCGTCGAGGCAGGCGGCGGACGCGTCGCGGTCGCCGACGTAGCAGCCGAAGTCGTGCGGGGCCATCCCCGCTGGCACGCGGACCTCGTAGGTCAGCTCGCGGTTCCACTCGACCTGGCGCTCGGTCGCGCCGCGGGCGGCGTCGGGCCGGTGCTCGGTGATCGGGTGCCCGCGGCCGACCTCGAGGGCGCGGAGGTAGTGCGACCCCTCGTCGGGCCCGGCGAACGGCGGGTTGCCGAGCAGCCAGGCGACCGACAGCAGCGCCCAGCCGGCGAGGACCAGCCTCACGGCGGGAGCTGCGCCTCCACCCGCTGGCAGAGGTCGCGGTGCATCTCCACGTTCCGGGCGCGGTCGGTCGGGGCCTCGACCAGCGCGGGGCGGCCGATCGCCTCGCGCACGGCGTCCGGGTCGTCCGCCCGCACGTGCGGCAGCTCGACCAGCGCGGCCACCCGCTCGAGGTCGATCCCGCTCGGCGTGACGATGTGCCGCTCGTACATGGCCGGGTCCGCCGACTCCGCGACCGGCAGGTGGTCGAAGATCCCGCCGCCGCCGTTGCTGGCGCACACGATCGTCAGCTCCGCTCCCAGCCGCCGGGCCGCCATGAGGCCGCCGAGGTCGTGGAGCAGGGCGAGGTCGCCGGTCAGGAGGACGGTCGACCCGCCGCCGGACAGGGCGGCGCCGAGCGCGGACGACGTCGTGCCGTCGATGCCGTTGGCGCCGCGGTTGGCCAGGACGCGGAGCCGCTTGCCGTCGCTCGGAAGGAACGCCTCCACGTCGCGGATCGGCATCGACGACGCGACCCACAGGACGGCCCCCTCGGGGGCGGCTCCGGCCGCCGCTGTCCACACCTTCGGCTCGAACGGGTCGGCGGTCGCGGCGAGCTGCGGCGGGACGAGCGCGTCCGCGCCGAGCCAGCCGTCGAGCCAGGCGCCGTCCGCCGGCCGGGGCGCCTCGGCGAGGCGCGCGCACAGCTCGTCCGGGTTCGCGCGCACGAACGCGTGCGCCGCCCGCGTCGGCTCGTGCCAGGCGAGGTCCGGGTCCACCACGACCTGGTCGGCGAGCGCGAGCCACCGGCGCAGCGGCTTGGAGGTCGGGGTGTCGCCGATCCGGATCACGAGGTCCGGCTGGTGCTCGGCGGCGAAGCGGTCGAGGCGGAGCAGCACGTCGTAGTGCGCGACGACGTGGGAGCGGTCGTGCGGCCCGAGGCGCAGGCCGGACGTCGGCTCGGCGAGGAGCGGCCAGCCGGCGGCCGCGGCGAGCTCCGCCGCGCCGAGCGGCGGCTCGCCGCGCACGGTCCCGCACACGATCGCGCCGCGCTCGGCGGCGGCGACCCGGATCCCGAGGTCCTCGAGCTGCGCCGCGGCGAGCTGCGGTCCGCCCTCCTCGACCCGCGCCCACGGCTCGCCGCCCGGGCGGCCGAGCCAGTCGCGCTCGTCGAGCTCCTCGCGAACGGGCGCGAGCGGGTCGCGCAGCGGCAGGTTCACGTGCACCGGCCCCGGGCGGCCCGTCGCCGCCGTCCAGAACGCGCGGCAGGCCAGCGCGCGGTGGTGCACGGCGGTCTCGCGCGAGGGCTCGTGGCTCCCGACCTCGACGAACCACTTCACGGCCGAGCCGTACAGCTCGAGCTGGTCGATCGCCTGCCCGGCGCCGACGTCGCGCAGCTCCGGCGGGCGGTCGGCGGTCAGTGCGATCAGCGGCACCCGCGCCTCGCGGGCCTCCACGATCGCCGGCATGAGGTTGGCCGCGGCGCTGCCCGAGGTGCAGGTGACGGCCACCGGCGTCCCGGTGGCCTTCGCGATGCCGAGGGCGACGAACCCGGCGGAGCGCTCGTCGAGCACCGAGTGGGCCTCGATCCGCTCGTCGGCGGCGAGGGTGAGCGCGATCGGGGCGTTGCGCGACCCGGGCGAGGTGACCGCGTGTCGCATCCCGCAGCGCGCCAGCTCGTCCACGAGCGCCTGCACCGGCGCGTAGGTGCGGTTGATCGGGATCACGCCTGCCTCGGCACCGGTCTGCGGTCGATCGGGATCACTGTGCCCGTCTGCGGTCGATCGGGATCATGCGTGTCGTGCAGCCGCCGCTCGTCGTCTTCGTGCCGGGCTTCATGCAGCGCGGCGACGCCTGGGCGGAGGTCGCCCGCGCGGTCGGCGAACGCTATCCGACCGCCTGCCTCGACTTCGCGACCCACGGCTTCGAAGAGCGGCTGGCCGAGCTGCGGGACGCGGCCCCGCCGGGATCGGCGGTCGTCGGATACTCGATGGGCGGCCGGCTGGCCCTGCACCTCGCGGTGCGCGAGCCGGAGCGGCTCGGCGCCCTGGTCACGGTCGGGTCGTTCGCCGGGATCGAGGACGCCGACGCCCGCCGCGAGCGGGCGGCCGCCGACGAGGAGCTGGCCCGCTGGATCGAGGGCCAGTCGATCGAGGAGGTCGTCGGGCGCTGGGAGTCGCTGCCGGTGTTCGCCGGCCAGTCCCCCGAGCTCGTCGCCGCCCAGCGTCTCGGGCGCCTGTCCCACGAGCCGGCGGACCTCGCCCGCCTGCTCCGCTCCGCCGGCCAGGCCGCCCGGCCGCCGGTCTGGGACCGGGTCGCCTCGCTCCCGATGCCCCTGCTGGCGATCGCCGGCGAGCGCGACGAGCCCTACGCGCGGGCGGCGAGCCGCCTGGCGGCCCTCGCCCCCCGCGGCGAGGCCGCGCTGGTGCCCGGCGCCGGCCACGCCGCCCACCTCGAGCAGCCGGAGGCCGTGGCCGCCCTGATCCTCGACCTCCTGGGATGAACGTCCATTTGACCACCGCATAGGGGGGCGAAATGGACGTTCATCTAGAAGACCAGCTCCTCCACCAGCACCTCCCTGAGCGCCTCGTCCGAAACCGACACGCCCAGGCCCGGGCCCTGCGGCACCGCCAGCAGCCCGTTCCGCGGGCCGGGCAGCGCGCGGGCCAGCTCGGCGTCGAACAGCTCGAGCGTCGCGAGGCCGCAGGCGAGGGAGAGCCGCTCGCCGGCGGCGAGCTGGAGCGCCGCCGCGATGCCCCACGGGCCGTCGAGCGTGCTCGACAGGTAGGGCTCGAGCCCGTGCTCCCGCGCGGCGGCGACGGCCTCGCGCGCCGCCGCGAAGCCGCCGCTCGGGGCGAGCTTGACGTTCACCGCGTCGCACGCCTCGGCCGCCGCGGCGGCCCGGACGTCGGCGGCGGTGGCGACCGGCTCGTCGGCGGCGATCGGCACCCGGACGGCGCGGCGGACCTCGGCCAGCTCCTCGAGCGTCGCGCACGGCTGCTCGACGAGCTGGAGGTCGTGGGGCGAGAGCTCCTCGATCGTCGCCACCGCCTCATCGACGGTCCAGGCGCCGTTCGCGTCCACGCGCAGCGCCGGCCAGGGGCCGATCGCCTCGCGCACCGCGGCGACCCGCTCCGCGTCGTCCGGGAGCCCCGTCTTCAGCTTGAAGCAGGCGAACCCCTCGCGGACCCCGTCGGCGGCGCGGCGGGCGACCTCCTCGGGCGGGCCGGCGGGCAGGGTCCGGTTCACGGCGATCGCCTCGGCGCCGGGCTCGGCCAGCGGGCGCCCCTCGCGGCGTCCGTCGAGGTCGAGCCGCGCCATCTCCTCGGCCGCGCGGGCCTGGGGCAGGCCCGGGTCCCCGGCGGCGAGCGCCTCCGCCACGACCTCGACCGGCACGCCGTCGTACGGCTCGAACGGGGCGGCCTCGCCGTAGCCGACCACGCCGTCGTCCTCGAGCCGCAGCAGGAGCAGCTCCCGCGCCGGCACCACGCCGGCGGAGGTCACGAACGGCTCGCGGAACGGGATCGACAGCCGCGCGACCGTCCGCCTCACGACAGCAGCACCCCGGCCGCCAGGAGCAGCGAGTAGACGGCGAGGAGCCGACCGGTCCCGGCCAGCGCGGCGTTGAGCGACGGGCCGTCGGTGCGCGTCCCGACCGCCCGCATCAGCGGCGGCGCGAGCGGCGCCGACAGGAGCGCGAGCAGGAGCCACCACGACAGGCCGCCGGCGGCGGCCACGACCACCGGCGCGGCGAACGCGAGCCCGAGCATCGCCGCGTAGAGCCGGCGGGCGCGCGGCCGCCCGAGGCGGACCGCGAGCGTCCGCTTGCCGGCGCGGCGGTCGGTGTCCGCGTCGCGGACGTTGTTGACGACGAGGATCGCGGCCGCCAGGAGCCCGACCGGCACCGACAGGGCGAAGGCCTCCCAGCGCAGCTCCTCGACCTGCACGAAGTACGACCCGACCACCGCCACGACGCCGAAGAACAGGAACACGAACAGCTCGCCGAGCCCCTCGTAGCCGTACGGGCGCGGGCCGCCGGTGTAGAGCACGCCGGCGGCGATCGACGCGACCCCGACGAGCAGCAGCTCCCAGCCGGCGACCGCGATCAGGTAGGCGCCGGCGGCGACGGCGATCCCGAACGCCACCCACGTCCCCACGAGCACCCGCCGCGGCGGCAGCAGGCCGCCGGCCGTCACCCGCACCGGCCCGAGCCGGTCCTCCGTGTCCGCCCCCCGGCGCGCGTCGGAGTAGTCGTTCGCCAGGTTCGTCCCGACCTGGATGAAGACGCTCCCGACCAGGGCGCACGCGAACCGCAGCGGCCGGAAGACGTCCTCGGCGCCGGCGAGCGCCGTCCCCACCAGCACCGGCGCCACGGCCGCGGGCAGGGTGCGCGGCCGCGCCGCGACCAGCCAGAGCCGGACCGGGCTCAACTCACGGTCGCTTCGGGAACCGGCTGAAGTCCGGCTTGCGCTTCTGCATGTAGGAGTCCCGGCCCTCCTGCGCCTCCTCGGTCATGTAGAAGAGGAGGTTGGCGTCGTGCGCGAGCTGCTGGATGCCGGCGAGGCCGTCCTCGACGGCGTTGAAGCTGGCCTTGAGGAGCCGCAGCGAGAACGGCGACAGCGCGAGCATCTCACGGCACCACCGGACCGTCTCCTCCTCGAGCTCGGCGAGCGGGACGACCGTGTTCACGAGCCCCATCGCGCGCGCCTCCTCCGCGCCGTACTGGCGGCAGAGGAACCAGATCTCCTTGGCCTTCTTCGGCCCGACCAGCCGCGCGAGGACGCCCGCGCCGAACCCGCCGTCGAACGAGCCGACCTTGGGGCCGGTCTGGCCGAAGCGGGCGTTGTCGGCCGCGATCGTGAGGTCGCAGATCACGTGCAGCACGTGGCCGCCGCCGATCGCGTAGCCGGCCACCATCGCCACCACCGGCTTGGGCGTGCGGCGGATCTGCACGTGCAGGTCGGTCACGTGGAAGCGGCCGACGCCGCGCCTGCCGGCCTCGTCCTCGGCCACGTAGCCGGCGTCGCCGCGGACGCGCTGGTCGCCGCCCGAGCAGAACGCGTGGGGCCCCTCGCCGGTCAGGACGATCACGCCGACGTCGAGGTCCTCCTGCGCGCGGTCGAAGGCGTCGGACAGCTCGATGACGGTCTGCGGGCGGAAGGCGTTGCGGACCTCCGGCCGGGCGATCGTGATCTTCGCGATCCCCTCGACGACCTCGTACCGGATGTCCTCGTAGTCGCCGCCGCCGGGCCGCCAGTCCGCGGCCGCGCGGATCGTCAGGTCCTCGGTGGACTCCTGCATGGCCGGCCTACGATAAAGCCCTGGACGACTGGGTCAGCCTCAGGGCGCGAACCCGCCCCGACCATCCGGCCGTGGTCGCCGAGGGGCGCGCGGTCGCCTACGCGGAGCTCTACGCCGCGCTCGGACCGGTCGGGGAGGGGCCGCTGGCCGTCCCCGCGCGGGGGACGCACGACTTCGCGCGGTCGCTGTGGTCGGCCTGGCGCGCGGGCGTCCCGTTCGTGCCGCTCGACCCCTCGCTCGACGCCGCGCCGCCGCTGGGCGAGCTCCCGCCGGACACGCGGACGGTCGTGTTCACGTCCGGCACGAGCGGGCGGCCGAAGCCGGTGGCGCTGACGGCGCAGAACCACGAGGCGAGCGCCCTCGCGTCGGCCTGGAGCCTCGGCGTGGCGCCGGACGACCGCTGGCTCTGCTGCCTGCCGCTCTGGCACGTCGGCGGGCTCGCCGTGCTGCACCGCTCGGCGGTCTACGGCACGACCGCGGTCCTCCACGACGGCTTCGACGCAGCGCGCGTGCGCGATTCGATCGAGTCCGGCGAGGCGACGGTCGTCTCGCTCGTGGCCACGATGCTGCGGCGGCTGGTCGGCGCGGGGCTCGACCGCTGGCCGGCGCTGCGGGCGGCGCTCGTCGGCGGCGGGCCGGTGCCGCGCGACCTGGTCGAGTGGGCGGCCGAGGCCGGCTTCCCGCTGCGCCCGACGTACGGGATGACGGAGACCGCGTCGCAGGTCGCCACGGACGGCCGGCCGCTGCCCGGCGTCGAGCTCCGGATCGCCGGCGACGGCGAGATCCTCGTCCGCGGGCCGATGGTCGCCCCGGGCGCGCCGGCCGCCGACGGCTGGCTCCACACCCGCGACCGCGGGCGGCTCGACGACGACGGCGTCCTGCACGTGGAGGGGCGGATCGACGACACGATCGTCACCGGCGGCGAGAACGTCGCGGCCGCCGAGGTGGAGGAGGCGCTCCTCTCGCACCCCGCCGTGGCGGACGCGGCGGTCGCCGGCCGCCCGGACCCGGAGTGGGGGGAGGCGGTGACGGCGTTCGTGGTGGCCGGCGAGGCCGTGTCGGACGGCGAGCTCGCCGCCCACTGCCGCGAGCGGCTGGCCCCGTTCAAGGTCCCGAAGGCGATCGTCCGCGTCGACGAGCTGCCGCGCAACGCCGCGGGCAAGGTGCTGCGGGCGCGCTTGTAGAGTCCCCCGCCGTGATCTACGACGACGACGCCGACCTCGCGAAGCTCGACGGCAAGACCGTGGCCGTGCTCGGCTACGGCTCCCAGGGCCACGCCCACGCGCTCAACCTGCACGACTCCGGGGCGAGCGTGGTGGTCGGGCTGCGCGACGGGTCGGAGTCGGCCGAGAAGGCCCGCTCGGACGGCCTCGAGGTGCTCGGCGTCGCCGACGCGGCCAGCCGCGGGGACGTGGTGATGGTCCTGCTGCCGGACGAGAGGCAGGCGGAGGTCTGGGAGGCCGAGATCTCGGACGGGATCGCGCCCGGCAACCTGCTGATGTTCGCCCACGGGTTCTCGATCCACTACGAGCAGATCGACCCGGGGCCCGAGGTGGACGTCGGGATGGTCGCGCCGAAGGGGCCGGGCCACCTCGTGCGGCGTCAGTTCGTCGAGGGCAACGGGGTGCCGGGGCTCGTGGCCGTCCACCGCGACGCCACCGGGAGCGCCCGCGACCTCGTCCTGGCGTACGCGAAGGGGATCGGCTGCACCCGCGCGGGCGTGATCGAGACGAGCTTCCGCGAGGAGACCGAGACCGACCTGTTCGGCGAGCAGTCCGTCCTCTGCGGCGGGGTGACCGAGCTGGTCCGGGCCGGCTACGAGACGCTCGTCGAGGCCGGCTACGACCCGCGGCTCGCCTACTTCGAGTGCCTCCACGAGCTCAAGCTGATCGTCGACCTCATGTACGAGAAGGGCATCACCGGCATGCGCCACTCGATCTCGAACACGGCCGAGTACGGCGACCTGACCCGCGGCCGGCGGGTGATCGGCGAGCCGACCCGGCAGGCGATGAAGGAGATCCTGGCCGAGATCCAGTCCGGCGAGTTCGCGCGCGAGTGGATCGCGGAGAACCGGGCCGGCCAGGAGAGCTTCCAGCGCATGCGGGCCGAGCAGAAGGACCACCGGATCGAGCGCGAGGGGCGCGAGCTTCGCTCGATGATGGATTGGATCGAGCAGGAGTTCTGACCCGCTTCCGCGACCTGGCCGGCCTGGCCCGCGATCTCGGTCGCGCATCCGCCGGAGGTCGGAGTAGGCTCCAACTCGACGTGAAGCTCCTCATCACCGAAGGGCCGCACGCGGGACGCGAGCTCGACGTGGAGGGCACCGGGATCGTCGGTCGAGACCCCGCCTCCGCCTCGGTCGTGCTCGACGATCCGGAGGTCTCCCGCCGCCACGCCTCGCTCGCCGTCGAGGGCTCGCAGCTGGCGGTCGAGGACCTCGGCTCGACCAACGGGACGTTCGTCAACGGCGAGCGGATACAAGGAACGCGCAGGCTCGAAGACGGCGACCGGGTGCGCTTCGGCACCACGGTGCTCGAGCTGCGAACCGACATGGAGGCAACCCCAATGAGCCAGAACCCCGAGTCCGGCGACCGCATGGACGCCGGCCACCTCGCCCCAGTCGCGGGCGGCTCCCCCGAGCAGCCGCCGGGCGGCGCCCCGCCGCCCCCGCCCTCCGAGGGCGCGCCCGGCTCGGCGCCGCCGCCCCCGCCGCCCGCCGGCGGCGCTCCGCCGCCGCCCGCGCCTCCGGCGCCCGCGCCCCCGGGAGCGGGACAGGGCTACGGCGCTCCGGCTCCCCCCGGCGGCGGCGCGATCGCCGTCGGCGCGCCCGGCGGGCCGATGAAGACGCGCGACTCGACGGTCGAGTGGCTGCTCTGCTACTTCGTCCCGTTCTACTCGCTGATCTGGATCCACCGCGTCAACAAGGAGATGCAGGCCTGGTCGGGCGGGCGGATCGACTACAGCGCGGGATCCACCCTGACGGCCCTGACGCTCGGCTGGTTCATCCTCGTGCCGCCGTTCGTCAGCTGGTCGAACTTCATGGGGCGCACGCGCGAGGCCCAGCGCATGGCCGGCCTGCCGCAGCAGGCCAGCTTCTGGGGCTCGGTCGGCCGGATGTTCCTCCTGGGCTACGGCTACAAGTGGCTCCAGGACCAGTACAACGAGATCGCGATCAGGCAGCCGGTCGCCTAGTCGCGGGCGCGGACGCCGCCCGGGCCGGCGCGAGGCCGGCGGGCGGCGCCCGGAGGACGACCTCGGCGGTGGGCCTGCCGCGCCGCGCGCGGTAGGCTCGCCACATGGCTGACGAGCGGCAGGACCCGCCCTCCGGGGGCTGGCTTCCGCCGGTCCCGCCCGGCGGGGGCGAGCCCGCGCCGCCGCCGGCGCCCGCGCCGCCGGGAGGGGGCGCGCCCGGGTACGCCCCGGGCTGGGGCCAGTACGGGCCGGGGCAGCCGCCGCCCGCCGGGCCGCCTCCCGCGCACGGACCGCCGGGCGCGCCGCCCCCCGCGCACGCCCCGCCCGCGCACGGGCCGCCCGGCTACCCGACCCCCGGCTACGGGCCGCCGTGGCAGTCGAGCCTCTTCTACACCTACACCGAGCCCGGCAACGGCACCGCGGTGACGGGGTTCGTCCTGTCGATCGCGTCGATCGGCGCGCTCGTCTTCTTCGTCGGGATCCTCGCCCCGATCACCCTGTGCACGTCGATCGCCGGCGCGATCGTGTCCCGCAACGGCCGCCGCAAGGTCGACCGCGGCGAGACGCGCCAGAACCGCGACCTCGCGAGCTGGGGCTTCTGGCTCGGGATCGTCGGGATCGTCCTGTCGGCCCTGGCCATAGCCGGGTGGGTCGCGCTGATCGCCTCGGGCGAGCTGGACGAGGACGGCGGCACCGGCGACGGCGAGCCGGCGGCGGCGCCGCTGGCGCTCGCGCTCGCCGCCGCGCGCCTCGCCGCGGCCGCGCTCGGCTGAGCCCGGAGCCCTCCAGGCGACCCGATATTCTCGACCGCCGGATGGCCAACCCGTACCTCAAGCAGTACCTGATGACCGCCGGGCCGACCCCGATCCCGCCCGCGGTCGAGCAGGCCATGGCGCAGCCGATGCTCTACCACCGCGCCCCGGCGTTCGTGGAGGTCTACGCGCGCTCGCTCGAGCGGCTGAGGGCCGTGTTCCAGACGAGCAACGACGTGCTCTCGTTCGCCGCCTCCGGCTCGGGCGCGATGGAGTCGGCCGTCTCGAACCTCGTCCGGCCGGGCGAGCCGGCCGTGGTCGCGTCGTGCGGCAAGTTCGGCGAGCGCTGGGCCGAGCTGTGCGAGGCCTACGGCGCGAAGCTCACCCACCACGAGGCGGAGTGGGGGACCAGGGTCGAGCCCGCCGACCTCGAGCGCGCGCTCGCCGAGAGCGGCGCGAAGGTCGCGTTCACCACGTTCTCGGAGACCTCGACCGGCGTGGTCAACGACGTCCAGGCCCTCACCGACGCGGCCCACGCGGCGGGCGCGATCCTGGCCGTCGACGCGGTCTCGGGCCTCGGCGCCGTGTCGCTGCCGCAGGACGAGTGGGACGTCGACGTGGTCGTGTCCGGCTCGCAGAAGGCCCTGATGTGCCCGCCGGGCCTCGCGTTCGCGAGCGTCAACGAGCGCGCCCTCGACCACGCCGCGGCGTCGCCGGGCCGGCGCTACTACTTCGACTGGGAGGCGACGGCCGCCGGCCAGCGCAAGGACCCGCCCGACAGCCCGTTCACGCCGGCCGTGAGCCTCTGGCTCGCGCTCGACGCGGCGCTCGCGCTGATCGAGGAGGAGGGGCTCGACAACGTCTTCGAGCGCCACCGGCTCCTCGGCCGCGCCACCCGCGCCGGAGCCCGCGCGCTCGACCTCGCGCCCTTCGGCCCCGAGGACGACAACGCCAACGTCGTCACGGCGGTCGAGCTCCCGGAGGGGATCGACGGAGCGAAGGTCCCGAAGCTGATGCGCGACCGCTTCGGCGTCACGATCGCCGGCGGCCAGGGCAAGCTGAAGGGCAGGATCGCGCGCATCGCCCACTGCGGCTACTACGGCGCGTTCGACGTCGTCACCACCCTGGCCGCGCTCGAGATGACGCTGCGCGAGCTGGGCCACGAAGTCGAGCTCGGCGCCGGCGTCGCCGCGGCGCAGGCCGCGTTCCTCGAGGCGGGCGTGCCCGTGGCCGCGCCGGCGTGACCGACCGCCCGCACGTACTCGTCAAGGAGAAGATCGGGGACTCGGGCATCGAGCTCCTGCGCGAGGCCGGCTTCGATGTCGAGCTCGGCACCGACTGGAGCGACGGCGAGCTCGACGAGCGGATCGGCCAGTACGACGGGATCCTGATCCGGTCGGCGACCAAGCTGACCGCCGACCTCCTCGCGAAGGCGGACCGGCTGCGCGCCGTCGGGCGCGCCGGCGTGGGGGTCGACAACGTCGACGTCGACGCGGCGACCAAGCGCGGCATCGTCGTGGCCAACGCCCCGCAGTCGAACGTGGTCACGGCCGCCGAGCACACGATGGCGCTCCTGCTGGCGCTCGCCCGCAACGTGCCGCAGGCGCACGCGTCGCTGACCGCGGGCAAGTGGGAGCGGTCGAGCTTCAGCGGCGTCGAGCTGTACGAGAAGACGCTCGGGATCCTCGGCTTCGGCCGGATCGGCCAGCTGGTCGCCCAGCGCGCCCACGGCTTCGGCATGCGGGTGGTCGCGTTCGACGCCTACGTCTCCGAGGAGCGCTTCCGCGACCTCGGCGTGGAGCGGGCGACCACCTCCGACGAGCTCTACGCGGCGGCCGACTTCGTCACGATCCACCTGCCGAAGACCCCCGAGACCGAGAACTGGCTCGACGCCGAGGCGTTCGCCAAGATGAAGGACGGCGTCCGGGTGCTGAACGTCGCCCGCGGGGCGCTGCTCGTGGAGAGCGACCTGAAGGAGGCGCTCGACTCCGGCAAGGTCGCGGCCGCGGCCCTCGACGTGTTCCGCGAGGAGCCGGTCACCGACCACCCCCTGCTCGGCTACCCGAACGTGATCGTCACGCCCCACCTCGGCGCCTCGACCGCCGAGGCCACGGACCGCGCCGGCTACCAGGCCGCCGAGCAGGTCGTGGCCGCGCTCACCGGCGGCGTCGTGACGAGCGCCGTGAACGTCCCGGCCGTGCCGCCGGAGGACCTCGAGGAGCTCGGCCCGTTCCTGCCGCTGGCGGTCAAGCTCGGGCGGATCGGGGCGGCGCTGGCCGAGGGCCCGTCGGTCGACGCGATCGAGGCCGAGTACCTCGGCGGGATCGCCGGGCGCGACACGCGGCTCCTCACCGTGCAGGTGCTGAAGGGCGTGCTCGCCGGCCACACCGAGGAGCCGGTCAACGACGTGAACGCCCAGACCCTCGCCGCCGAGCGCGGGATCGAGGTGGCGGAGACCAGCCGCCCGAGCGCCCGCGACTTCACGGACCTGGTGCGGGTGACCGTCGTGAGCGGCGGCGAGCGCAGCCGGGTCGTGGGCACCACGCTCGGCAGCCGGCACCGGCCGCACCTGCTGGAGGCGTGGGGGTCGCGGTTCAACGTCCAGCTCGAGGAGCACGTCGCGGTGTTCCGCTACCGCGACCAGCCCGGGATGCTGGGACGGGTCGGCTCCGCGCTCGGCGAGGCGGGGGTGAACATCGTGTCGGCGGCGGTCGGCCACCACGACGACGACGAGGGCACGCCGGCGGGCGAGGCGGTGATGATCGTGACGACCGACCGTCCGGTGCCGGACGACCTCCTGCGGACGATCGTCGACGGCGACGGCTTCCGCGACGGCCGGGCCGTCAGCCTGTAGCCGCCGGCCCGCCGCCGTCCGGGCGACCCGCCGCCCCCGACCCTGTACGCTCTCCGAGCGGATGTCGCTTCCAGCTTCGCTTCGACTTCTCCTCCTCCCCCTTCGGGGGGAATAGCGCGTGGCGGCCGCAAGCCGCATGACCAGAGGAGACCGAAACGGAGCACTGAAAGGAAGGGAATGGACGGCGACGTAGCGACGAGCAGGCGGGAAGAGGACCGGGTCCGGATCTTCGACACCACGCTGAGGGACGGCGAGCAGTCCCCCGGCATCTCGCTCAACAGGGCGGAGAAGCTCGAGATCGCCCACCAGCTCGCCCGCCTCGGCGTCGACGTCGTCGAGGCCGGCTTCCCGATCACCTCGCCGGGCGACTTCGAGGCTGTCCAGGCGATCGCCCGCGAGGTCCACGGCCCGGTGATCTGCGGCCTCGCTCGCACCGGCTTCCAGGACATCGACGCCGCCTGGAACGCGATCAAGGACTCCGAGCGCCCGCGGATCCACACCTTCATCGCCACGAGCGACATCCACATCGAGCGCAAGCTCCAGACCACGCGCGAGGACGTGAAGGGGCAGGCCCGCGCGGCCGTCGCGCACGCCCGCGGCTACACCGACGACGTGGAGTTCTCGCCCGAGGACGGCTCGCGCTCGGACGTCGAGTTCATGGCAGAGGTGATCCAGGTCGCGATCGACGAGGGCGCCACGACGATCAACGTCCCCGACACCGTCGGCTACACGATGCCGCACGAGTACGCGGCGATGTTCGAGGAGCTCTACCGCCTCGTCCCCGACCTGCGGAAGGTGGTCGTGTCGGTCCACTGCCACGACGACCTCGGCCTGGCGGTGGCCAACTCGTTCGCCGGGCTCCAGGCCGGCTGCCGCCAGGTCGAGTGCGCGATGAACGGGATCGGCGAGCGCGCCGGCAACGCGTCGCTCGAGGAGATCGTGATGCTGCTGCGCACCCGCGAGTCGAGCGTCGGCCTCTGGACGGAGATCGAGACGCGCGAGATCGCGCGCACGAGCCGGCTCGTGTCGCGGCTCACCGGCTACCCGGTGCAGCCGAACAAGGCGATCGTCGGCCGGAACGCGTTCGCCCACGAGGCCGGCATCCACCAGGACGGCGTGCTGAAGGAGCGCACGACGTACGAGATCATGGACGCGGAGACGATCGGGCTCGACGCGAACTCGATCGTGCTCGGCAAGCACTCCGGCCGGCACGCCCTGCGGAAGGCGCTCGAGGAGCTGGGATTCCAGGTAGAGGGCGCTGCCCTCAACACGGCGTTCCGCCGCTTCAAGGAGCTGGCCGACAAGAAGAAGAAGGTCACGGCGCTCGACCTCGAGGCGATCGTCTCCGACGAGATGCGCCAGTCGCCGACCGCGTTCGCGATCGAGTCGTTCGAGGTCGAGGCGTCGTCCTCGCAGCCGCCGCACGCGACGGTCGAGATCCGGATGCCGGACGGCGAGACCGGGAGCGGCAGCTTCACGGGCGACGGGCCGGTCGACGCGTTCTTCAGCGCGATCAACGCCGCCACCGGCCACGAGGCGCGGCTCAAGGAGTACCACGTGAGCGCGGTCACGGGCGGTCGCGACGCCCTCGGCGAGGTGACGGTCCTGCTCGAGCTCGACGGCGCGCTGGCGTCGGGGCAGGGCGTATCGACCGACATCCTGGAGGCGTCCGGCCGGGCGTACCTGCGGGCGCTCTCGAACGCGCTGGCGAGCGCCGCCCCCGAGCCCGCCGCGGCCACCGCGCCCGCGACCAACGGCGGCTCCGCCGCGGCCGAGTCGGAGCACGGCCTGAGGCCCGCCGAGCCCGAGAGCGCCCCGGCGCCGTAGGGCGCGTGCCCGACGACGACTTCACCTGGGTCGACGCCGAGCGCCTGATCCGGTTCGGGCCGGACGCGCTCGGCGAGGCGCCGGCCCTGCTCGCCGAGCGCGGGTTCGAGGGCTTCGCGCTGCTCACGACCGAGCGCGCGGCGGGCGACGCGCCGGGGCTCGCAGGCGCGGCCGCGGCGGTGCTCCACGTGCCGGACGGTCCGGTGCCGGAGGCGGCGGCGGCCGTGCGCGAGGGGGTCGGGGGCAGGCCGGTCGTCGCGCTCGGCGGCGGCCGCACGATCGACGCCGCGAAGGGGATCGCCGGCGCGGACGGGCTGGCGTGCGCCGCTGTGCCGACCACGCTCTCGGGAGCGCCGATGACGCGGCTCCACCGCATGCCGGCGGGGGTGGGCGAGTGGCGGCTCACGCGCCCGTCGGTCGTGGTCGCCGAGCCTGGCCTGATGGCCTCCCAGCAGCCCGAGCCGCGCGCCGCGAGCGCGATGAACGCCCTGGCGCACGCGGCCGAGGCGCTGTACGGGCCGAGGGCCAACCCGGTCGCCGAGATGGCGGCGCTGCGGGCCGCCGAGCTCCTGGCGCGCGGGCTCGAGGCGTCGAGCGAGGAGCGGGCCCGCCCGCCGCTCGCGCTCGGCTCGATCCTCGCCGGCTACGCGGTCGGGGCGGCCGGCTTCGCCCTGCACCACCTGCTGGGGCAGACGCTGGTCCGCGTGACCGGGGCGCCGCACGCGCGCGCCTACGCGGCGCTCCTGCCCCACACGCTGGAGGCGATGCTGGTCCGCGCCCCGCGCGAGATCGCCAAGCTCGGCGACGCGCTCGGCATGGGCCGCGGCAACGCCGCCGGCGTGCCGGCCCGCGTGGCGGAGCTGGCGGCGCTCTCCGGCACGACGGGCCTGTCGCAGCTCGGCGTGGAGGAGGCGTCGCTCGCCGAGGTGGTCGCGGAGGCGCTCCGCCGCCCGGACCTGGCGAACACGCCCGACCCGCCTGGCGAGGACGAGCTCCGCGACGTCCTCCGCGCCGCGCTGTGAGCGCCGCCTAGGACCGCGCCGCCGGCTCGCCCGCCCGGCGTCCGAGCGGGAGGTCGTGCGGCGCGCCGCGGGCGACCGCCACGACCTGGTGGACCGACAGGTCGCCGCGCTCGAAGCCGAGCGCCGCGCCGACGTTGTGCAGCCGCCAGACGCGCTCGCGCTGCTCGCCGGCCTCCGCCACGGCGTCCTCGCGGTGGGCGCGCTGGTTCGCGTCCCAGCGGCGCAGAGTGAGCGCGTAGTGCTCCCGGAGCGACTCCGTGTCGCGCGGCTCGAAGCCGGCCCGCTCCATCTCGCCGAGCACGGTCGAGAGGGTCGGGAGCTCGCCGTCGGGGAACACGAACCGGGCGGCGAACGTCCGGTCGTCGCGCGGCTGCGCCAGCGGCCGCACGATGCCGTGGTTCAGAAGCAGGCCGCCGGGGCGCAGCAGCGAGCGCAGCCGGGCGAAGTAGGCCGGCAGGTGCGCGGTGCCGACGTGCTCGACCATCCCGACGCTCGCGACCTTGTCGTACGGCCCGTCCGCGGTGTCGCGGTAGTCGGCGAGGCGGATCTCGATCAGGTCGGCGAGCCCGGCCTCGCGGACGCGCTCGCGCGCGAGCTCCGCCTGCGCCGGCGAGATCGTGACGCCCACGACCTGGGTGCCGTAGCGGGCCGCGGCGTGGATCGCGAGCGAGCCCCAGCCGCAGCCCACGTCCAGCAGCCGATCGCCCTCGCGCAGGGCGAGCTTGCGGCAGACGACGTCGAGCTTGCGCTCCTGCGCGGAGTCGAGCGGCTCGTCCTCGTGCTCGAAGTAGGCGCAGGAGTACACCATCGTCGGGCCGAGCACCAGGCGGTAGAAGCGGTTCGAGACGTCGTAGTGGTGGCGGATCGCGGCGCGGTCGCGGCGCAGCGAGTGGAGCCGGCCGCGGAGGCGGACCTCGGCCGCGGGCGGCTCCGGCTCGCGCAGGGTGAGCGCGCCGACCCGCCGCGCCGCGCGCAGCGCCTCGATCAGGTCGCGCCGGCCGAGCCTCGTGCCGCGGAAGCGCGCGGTCAGCGCGAGGGCCGCGGCGAGGTCGCCGTCGACGTCGATCTCGCCGGCGACCCAGGCGCGCCCGAAGCCGAGCTCGGACCGCTCGTGCACGACCCGCGCGATCGCCCGCGGCGCGTTCACCACGACGACCGGCGCCCCGCCCGGCGGCGGGGCCGGCGCGGGCAGCTCGCTGCCGTCCCAGAACCGCAGGCCGAGCGGCCGCCCGCCCGGGACCCTGGGGTCGATCCGGCGAGCGAGCGGAGCGAGCGCGGCGGCGACGCTGCCCGGGGGCGGGGTGGAGGCCATGGGCGGGACGCTAGCGGCCGGGGACCGCCGGCTACTCGGCCGCCGTGAAGCGGATCTCCGCCGCGAACTCCTCGAGCAGGCCCTCGCCGCCGCCGCCCCCGGCGGCCGCGCCGTAGAGGCGCTCGAAGAACTCCGCGGTGCGCAGCGCGGGCCTGACCTCCCAGCGAGCGCGGGCCGGTCCGTCGCCGGTCATCTGGTGCCGCGTCCCCGCGGGGACCACGAAGCTCTCGCCGGCCTCGTAGCGGCGCTCGACCCCGTCGACGATCGTCCGCAGCGCGCCGTCGAGCACCTCGAACCGCTCGTCCTGGGAGGGGTGGTGGTGCTCGGGCGGCATCCCCTCGGACTCGCCGCTCCACGTCGCCTCCATCTCGAGCAGCTCGCCGCCGGTCTCCTCGCCGGTCCGGACCAGGCGGAGCACGTGGCCCGTCGGCCCGCGCAGCTCCTGGCCGGCGTGCGCCACGCCCGGCCTCAGTCGAGCCGCTGGGGCAGGCCGAACTGCTCGAAGGCGGCCGCCATCCGCTCCGGCTCGGGCGGCTGCTCGGGGAGCCTGGCGATCACCTCGCGGTCGGGCACCGGCGTCTGGCGGGCGATGAACGCGGTGACGTCGCTGATGCGGTCGCCGCTGAGGGTGAGCACGTTCAGCGCGAACGGCATGTACGCCCCCTCCTCGTCGTCCCAGGCGTAGTACGCGAGCGCCGGCTGGCCGTTCGCGCGGGTGACCACGGGCCGCCAGCGCCAGAGGCCGGACAGGGGCCAGCCCGCCAGGAACGTCGCGATCTCGTCGCGGCCGCCGAACCAGGTGCCGAGCGGCGGCATCGAGAACGTCGCGTCGACGGTCAGCATCGAGACGACCGCGTCCACGTCGCCGCGATCCCACGCGTCCACGTACCCGTCGACGATCTCCTTGAGCTTCTCGTCGCCGAGCGCGCGCAGCGTGGCCTGCTGGCTCTGCTCGGGCAGCCGGTCTTCGACGGTGGCGCGCGCCCGCTGGAGCGCGCTGTTCACCGACGCGACGGTGGTGTCGAGCGTCTCCGCCGCCTCGCGGGCCGAGAACCCGAGGACCTCGCGGAGGATCAGCACCGCCCGCTGCGTCGCCGGCAGGTGCTGGAGGGCCGCGACGAACGCCAGCTCGACGCTCTCGCGCTGCTCGTAGCGGGCCTCCGGCCCGATCGGCCCGGCGTCGAGCCCGAGGCGCTCGTCGGGGTACGGCTCGACCCAGACCGACTCGACGATCGGCTCGCCCGGTCCCTCGTGGGGGTCGGCGGCCGGACCGAAGTCGACCGGCAGGACGCGCCGCTTGCGCTTGTCGATCGCGTTCAGGCAGGTGTTGGTCGCGATCGTGTAGAGCCACGACCGAAGCGACGAGCGCCCCTCGAACCGCTCGAGCCCGCGCCAGGCGCGCACGAGGCAGTCCTGGAGGGCGTCCTCGGCGTCGTGGACCGACCCGAGCATTCGGTAGCAGTGCGCGTGCAGCTCGCGGCGGTGGGGCTCGACCAGCCGGCCGTACGCGTCCTCGCTCCCGGCCCGCGCGGCGTCGAGCAGGTCCCGCTCGCCCGTCGCCGGGCTGATGGAGGGGGTGGCCACCGCCGGACAGGCTAGACGGATCGGGGTCGCTAGCGTGCTGCGGGTGCACCTCGCCGGACGAGCGATCGCGTGGGGCGCGGCGGCCGCCGCGGCGATCGCTCTGGCCGCGTGCGGCGGCGGCGAGTCCGACCAGGACCGGGTCCGCTCGACGGTCGAGGACTACCTGGAGGCGTTCCTGGGCGGCGACGGCGCCCGGGCCTGCGAGCTGATGACGCCGGACACGCGGCGCGAGTTCGTGAACCGGGTCTCGAACGTGACCCGGACCGGCGACTGCGCCCGCGCGGTCCGCACCCTGCGGACGCTGGCCGGCGACACCACGGCGAGCGCCCTGAAGAGCACGAAGGTCGGCGCGGTGAGCGTGTCCGGCCGGTCGGCCACCGCGAGGCTCTCGACCGGTGCCGGGGGGGCCGCGAGCACCACCCAGCTCCAGGAGGTCGGCGGCAAGTGGCTCGTCTCGGGCGTGCCGCGCACGCCGTAGCGCTCGGGCGCCCGGCCGAGCCGCATCGACATACATACGTACGTGATAACGTACAACCGGACATGGCAACAGCAGTCGCAGCCGCGCCCCAGCCCGACCCGCTCCAGGTCGGCCCGCGCGTGCGCGCGCTGCGCGAGGCGATGGACCTCTCGCTGCGCGACCTCGGCGAGCGCGCCGGCGTGTCCGCGCCGATGCTGTCCCAGGTCGAGCGCGGCGAGACCAGCCCGACGCTCGCGGTGGCGGCGCGGATCGCCGCCGGGCTCGAGCTGTCGCTGTCCCAGCTCCTGCGCCTGGACGAGGCCGAGGGCGTCACGGTCGTGCGCCGCGGCGAGCGCCGCCCGGGCGGGTCGCGCGCCCGCGGCCACGACTACGAGCTGCTCACCCCGCCGCTGCCGGGCCAGCGCGCCGAGGTGTCGAGCCACGCCCTGGCGCCCGGCGCCGCCACCGGCGGACCGGACGACCCCCCGATGCACGAGCCGGGGAGCCGCGAGACCGCCGTGGTCACGGCGGGCCGGCTCCGCCTCGTCTGCGCGGGCGGCGCCCACGATCTCGGGGAGGGCGACGCCGTGACCTTCGACGCCGACCTACCGCACAGGTTCGAGAACCCCGGCCGGGGCGAGGCCCGCTTCCTCGCCGTCGTGACGGCCGGTCTCAGGAGGAGCTGACCGTGCCCGCCAGGAGGAGCTGACCCCCGTGCCCGCCACGCTGTTCGACAAGATCTGGGACGCCCACGAGGTCGCGCCCGGCCTGCTGTACGTGGACCTGCACCTGGTGCACGAGGTCACCTCGCCGCAGGCCTTCGAGGGCCTCCGGCTCGCCGGCCGGACCGTGCGCCGCCCCGACCGCACCCTCGCGACCGCCGACCACAACGTGCCGACCGACGGCTCGACCGCCGCCGCGCAGATCGCCGACCGGCTGTCGCGCGTCCAGGTCGAGACCCTCGAGCGCAACTGCCGCGAGTTCGGCGTGCCGGCCTACTCGCTCGGCTCGGCGCGCCAGGGCATCGTGCACGTGATCGGTCCCGAGCTGGGCGTCACGCAGCCCGGGGCGACCGTCGTCTGCGGCGACTCGCACACCGCCACCCACGGCGCGTTCGGCGCGCTCGCCTTCGGGATCGGAACGAGCGAGGTCGAGCACGTGCTCGCGACCCAGACGCTCGTGCAGCCGAAGCCGCGGTCGATGCGGATCCTCTACCGCGGCGAGCTGGGTTACGGCGTGACCGCCAAGGACCTGATCCTCGGCACGATCGGGCAGATCGGCGTGGCCGGCGCCGTGGGCCACGCGGTGGAGTACGCCGGCGAGGTCGTCGAGCGGCTCTCGATGGAGGGCCGGATGACGATCTGCAACATGACGATCGAGGGCGGCGGCCGCGCGGGGATGGTGGCGCCGGACGACACGACCTTCGAGTGGCTCGAGGGCCGGCCCGCGGCGCCCGACCCGCTGCCGGTCGACGAGTGGCGGGCGCTGCGGACCGACGACGGCGCGACGTTCGACCGCGAGGTCGAGGTCGACGCCGGCGCGCTCGTGCCGCAGGTGACCTGGGGCACGACGCCCGAGATGGTGGCGCCGGTGACCGGCGCGGTGCCCGAGCCTTCCACGGAGGGCGAGGAGCGCGCGCTCCGCTACATGGACCTGCGCCCCGGCACGCCGATCCGCGAGATCCCGCTCGACCGGGTCTTCATCGGATCGTGCACCAACTCGCGGATCGGCGACCTCCGCGCCGCGGCCGAGGTGGTCGAGGGCCGCCGCGTGGCCGGCGGGGTCGACGCCATGGTCGTGCCCGGCTCGCAGCAGGTGAAGGCGCAGGCCGAGGCCGAGGGCCTCGACGACGTGTTCCGCGCCGCCGGCTTCGACTGGCGCTCGGCGGGCTGCTCGATGTGCCTCGGCATGAACCCGGACGTCCTGAGCCCCGGCGAGCGCTGCGCCTCCACGTCGAACCGCAACTTCGAGGGCCGGCAGGGGCGCGGCGGGCGCACCCACCTCGTGAGCCCCCAGATGGCCGCCGCGGCGGCGGTCGAGGGGCGGTTCGTGGACGTCAGGGAGTGGGGCGGCTGATGGACCCGATCCGCACCGTCGCCGGCCGCGTGACCGTCCTCGACCGCGACGACGTCGACACCGACCAGATCGTTCCGAAGCAGTTCCTGAAGCGCGTCGAGCGGACCGGCTTCGGCGAGTTCCTGTTCCACGACTGGGCGAAGGAGCCCGGCTGGGAGCTGCCGCGCAACCCGATCCTCGCGACCGGCCGCAACTTCGGCTGCGGCTCGTCGCGCGAGCACGCGCCGTGGGCGCTCGAGGACTACGGCTTCCGCGCGATCGTGGCGCCGTCGTTCGCGGACATCTTCTACTCGAACTGCACCAAGGTCGGGCTGCTGCCGGTCGTGCTGCCGGAGGACGACGTCCGCGCGCTGGGCGAGGCGGGCGAGGCGGAGGTCGACCTCGAGCGGCAGGCCGTGTCGTTCGCGGGCCGCGAGGTCGGGTTCGAGATCGACCCGGACGTCCGCCATCGCCTCCTGAACGGGCTCGACGAGATCGGCGTGACGCTCCAGCGCGCCGATGCGATCGACCGCTACGAGCGCGAGCGCGAGCGGCCCGGCCCGCTGACCACCGCGCTGTGACGCCCGACCGCCGCCCGTGACGCGCGAGTGGGACGCCGAGACCTACCAGCGCGTCTCCGGGCCGCAGGTCGAGTGGGCGCGCGTGGTCCTAGAGCGGCTCGAGCTGGCGGGCGACGAGACCGTCCTCGACGCGGGCTGCGGCAGCGGCCGGGTCACGCAGATGCTGCTCGAGCGGCTGCCGCGCGGGCACGTGGTGGCGGTCGACTCCGCCGAGTCGATGGTCGAGCACGCGCGCGAGACGCTCGGGGAGCGGGCCACCGTGATCCACTCCGACCTCCAGGACCTCGTGCTCGACGAGCCGGTCGACGCGGCGTTCTCGAACGCGGTCTTCCACTGGGTCCCGGACCACGACCTGCTGTTCCGCCGCCTCCGCGAGGCCATGCGGCCCGGCGCCCGGCTGATCGCGCAGTGCGGGGGAGAGGGAAACATCGCGGGCCTGCACGCGTTGGTGAGGGAGATCGTGGCCGATCCGCCGTTCGCCGAGCACTTCGAGGGCTGGAGGGGGCCGTGGAACTTCGCCTCTGCCGAGGCCACGCGCGAGCGGCTCGTGCGGGCGGGGTTCGCCGAGGTCGAGACCTGGCTCGAGGACTGGCCGGTCACGCCGGACGAGCCGCGGGCCTTCATGCAGACGGTGTGCGTGGGCCCGCACTGCGCGAGGCTCCCGGCCGAGCTGCGCGAGCCGTTCATGGACGCCGTCGTGACCCGCACCGGCGATCGGCCCGTCCTCGACTACGTGCGGCTGAACATCGTGGCCACGCGTGACTGACCGCCGCGTGCGGCGGGCCCTGGTCGGGCTCGTCGTGCTCGCCGCGGCACTCAGGCTGTGGCGGATCGGGCACCAGAGCTTCTGGCTCGACGAGACGTTCACGGCGTCGCTGGTCGACGAGGACCTCGGCGGCCTCGTCTCGGGCGTGCGCGAGACCGAGTCGACGCCGCACCTCTACTACCTGCTCGCCTGGCTGTGGGCGCGCGCGGCCGGCGACGGGGAGGCTGCGCTGCGGACGCTGTCGGCGCTGTTCGGGATCGCCGCCGTGCCGCTGGCCTACGCGGCCGCGCGCGAGCTGCTCCGGCCGCGGATCGCCCTGATCGCCGCAGCGCTCGTGGCCGTGAACCCGTGGCTCGTCTGGTACTCGCAGGAGGCGCGCGCGTACTCGCTGCTCGTGCTGCTGTCGACCCTGTCGCTGCTCTACTTCGTGCGCGCTTGGAGGGCGCCCGCGGCGCGGGCTCGCGGCGAGCCGCCGGGCGCGGCCGCGCGCGGCGGCGGCCCGGCGCCCGGCCGCACGCTCGCCCTGTGGGCCCTCGCCTCGGCCCTCGCGGTGCTCACGCACTACTTCGCCGCGTTCCTCGTCGCCCCCGAGGGCCTCGCCCTGCTCTGGCGGCACCGGACCCGGGCGGCGCTCGCCGCCAGCGGCGCCGTCGCCGCCGTCGGCCTCGCCCTCGCCCCGCTGGCCCTCGACCAGCGGGCGAGCGGCCACACCAAGTTCATCTCGGAGATCTCGCTCGGCCGGCGGGTGACCGACCTGCCGAAGAAGTTCGTCACCGGCGAGCTGGGGACGCCGACGCCCGGGCTCGGGCCGGCGGCCGGGGCGCTCGTGGCGGCCGGGGCGGCGCTGCTCGTCTGGCGGGCGGCCCGGTCCGAGCGCCGCGCGGGCCTCGCGATGGCCGCGCTCGCGGCCGTCACGCTTGCGGTCCCGCTGACGCTGGCGGCCGCCGGCCTCGACTACCTGTTCCCGCGCAACGCCCTCGCCGCCTTCGTGCCGGCGGCGATCGCGCTGTCGGCCGGCTTCGGCACGGCGCGCGCCGGCCGGCTCGGCCCGGCCGCCGCCGCGGCGCTGTGCGCGACGGCGATCGCCGTCACGATCCAGGTCTCGCTGAACCCGAGCCTCCAGCGCGACGACTGGCGCGGCCTCGCGCGCGCGCTCGGGCCGCCGGCAGGGGACCGGGCGCTCGTGCTGAACCCGCAGGTGCAGGTGCACGCTCTCGAGCACTACCTCCCCGGACCGGGACTCGTCGACTACCCGCCGCCCGGCGCGACGGTCCGCGAGGTCGACGCGGTGCTCGTCACGCGTGGGTCGCCGCCGCGGGCCCCGCAGGCGCCGTCCGCGGCGTTCCGCCTGGTGGAGCGCAGGGGGTCCGAGAGCTGGCGGCTCGCGCGCTTCGAGGCGCCCGCTCCCGCGCCCGTCGGCCCGCCGTTCGCCGAGCAGAGCCGCCTCGACTACGAGGCCCCCGCGATCCGCCTTCAGAGGCGCCGCTAGCCTGCCCGCCAGATGGCCGACGCCCGCACAGCGCCGCGCATCGCCGCCCTGCCCGGCGACGGGATCGGGCCCGAGATCATGGCCGCGGCGCGCGAGCTGCTCGACGCGCTCGGCGAGTTCCACGTCGAGGAGCACCCGGTCGGGGGCGCCTCGATCGACCTGCACGGCACGGCGCTCACGCCCGAGGTGCTCGACGCCTGCCGGTCCTCGGACGCGGTGCTGCTCGCCGCCGTGGGCGGGCCGAGGTGGGACACCACCGACCCCGACGCCCCGCGGCCGGAGCAGGGCCTGCTCGGCCTCCGCAAGGGCCTCGACCTGTTCGCCAACCTGCGCCCGGTCCGCCCCAGCGCCGCGCTGCTCGACGCGAGCCCGCTCCGCCGCGAGCGCATCGAGGGCACCGACCTGCTGGTGGTCCGCGAGCTGACCGGCGGGATCTACTTCGGCGACCGCGGCCGCCGCGACGGGACCGCCTACGACACCTGCGTCTACAGCGTCGAGGAGGTCGAGCGGATCGCCGAGGTGGCGTTCCGGTTCGCCCGCCGGCGGGTCACGAGCGTCGACAAGGCGAACGTCCTCGAGACCTCGCGCCTGTGGCGCGCGACGGTCGAGGAGGCGGCGAGGCGGCACCCGGGCGTCGAGCTCGAGCACCTGCTGGTGGACAACGCCGCGATGCAGCTCGTCTCGCGCCCGTCCGACTTCGACGTGATCCTCACCGAGAACATGTTCGGGGACATCCTCTCGGACGAGGCGGCGATGCTCACGGGCTCGATCGGGATGCTGCCGAGCGCGTCGGTCGGGGCCGGCGGGCCGGGCCTGTTCGAGCCCGTGCACGGCTCGGCGCCCGACATCGCCGGGACCGGACGGGCCAACCCGCTCGCGATGCTCGGCTCCGTGGCGATGATGCTGCGCTACGGAATCGATCGCGAGGCGGATGCGGCCCGCGTAGAATCGGCTGTCGATCGCGCGCTCGAGGACGGCCTCAGGACACCCGACCTCGGCGGCGACGCCACCACTGAGGACGCCACGCGGGCGGTCCTCGCGAACCTCTGACTGGAGGGGAGGCCTCACGTGAACACCGCGGACCTCATCTGGATGAACGGCGAGCTCGTTCCCTGGGAGGACGCGAAGGTGCACGTACTGACGCACGGCCTCCACTACGGGACGGGCGTCTTCGAGGGGATCCGCTGCTACGAGACGGAGCAGGGCCCGGCGGTCTTCCGCCACGGCGAGCACCTCGACCGGCTGCGGAAGTCGGCCGCGCTCTACTACATGGAGATCCCGTACACGAGCGAGGAGCTGCGCGAGGCCACGCACGACCTGATCGCTCAGAACGGCCTGCGGAGCTGCTACATCCGCCCGCTGGTCGTGCGCGGCTACGGGCCGATGGGGCTCGACCCGCTCGACAACCCGGTCGACGTCTGCATCGCTGTCTGGGAGTGGGGCGCCTACCTCGGCGAGGACGGCAAGCTGAACGGCGTCCGCGCGAAGACGTCGTCGTACCGGCGGATCTCGCCGGAGTCGCTGATCCCGCACTCGAAGGCGACCGGCCAGTACCTCAACTCGGTGCTGGCGAAGATCGAGTCGCGCAAGGCGGGCTACGAGGAGGCGATCCTCCTCGACCACCGGGGCGTCGTCTGCGAGGGCACCGGCGAGAACGTGTTCGTGGTGCGCGACGGCGAGATCGCCACGCCCGGCCACTCGTCGAGCATCCTCGACGGCATCAACCGCAAGTCGGTGATCGAGATCGCGCGCGACCTCGGCTACAGCGTGGTCGAGCGCGACGTCGCCCGCTCCGAGCTGGCGCTGGCGGACGAGGTGTTCCTCACCGGCACGGCCGCCGAGCTCACGCCGGTCCGCGAGGTCGACGACATCGAGATCGGTCCGCCCGGCGAGATCACCCGCCAGGTGCAGAAGGTGTTCGACGACGCCCTGCACGGCCGCGCCGAGCGCTACCGCGAGTGGCTCGACCCGGTGCAGGTACCGTCGAAGGCGTGACCGACCGGGTCCAGATCTACGACACCACCCTCCGCGACGGCATGCAGGGCGAGGGCATGTCGCTCTCGGTCGGCGAGAAGCTGCGCGTGGCGAACGCGATCGACGAGCTCGGCTTCCACTACGTGGAGGCCGGCTTCCCGAGCTCGAACCCGAAGGAGGCCGAGGTCTTCCGGCTGCTCGAGCGGGAGCGGTTCCGCAACGCCACGCTCTCGGCGTTCGGGATGACCCGCCGCCGCGGCGTGACCGCGGAGGACGACCCCGCGCTGCGACTCCTGGCGGACTCGTCCGCGCCCGTCTGCTGCCTCGTGGGGAAGACCTGGAAGCTGCACCTCGAGAAGGTCACGAAGGTCGACGCCGAGGAGAACCTCGCGATGATCGCCGACTCGGTGGCGTTCCTCGTCGCCCAGGGCAAGCGGGTCGTGTACGACGCGGAGCACTTCTTCGACGCCCACCGCGAGGACCCGGAGTACGCCGTCCGCTGCCTGCGGGCCGCCGCCGAGGCGGGCGCCGAGTGGGTCACGCTCTGCGACACCAACGGCTCGACGCTGCCCGACGAGCTCGCCTCCACGACGCACCGGGTCGCGATGGAGCTGCGGCCGGCGGTCGGGATCGGCATCCACACCCACGACGACTCCGGCTGCGGGGTGGCCAACTCGCTGCTGGCGGTCGACGCCGGCGCCCGGATGGTCCAGGGCACGATGAACGGCTACGGCGAGCGCTGCGGCAACGCGAACCTGACGGCGATCGTCCCGGCGCTCCAGCTCAAGCTCGGCTACGACTGCATCGAGGCGGAGCAGCTGGCGGCGCTGACGGAGACGGCCCACCTCGTCGACGAGATCTGCAACGTCACCCCGAACCCGAACGCGCCGTACGTGGGGCGGAACGCGTTCGCGCACAAGGGCGGGATGCACGTGGCGGGCGTCGTGTCCGACGCGCGGACGTTCGAGCACGTCGACCCGGCGGCCGTCGGCGCCGACCGCACGTTCCTGATCTCCGAGCTGTCCGGCAAGGGGACGGTCCTCGCGCGCGCGGAGCAGGCCGGCGTCGCGATCGAGCCGGACGAGGCCGTGCGGGCGGTGGACCGCGTGAAGGAGCTCGAGTCGCGCGGCTACCAGTTCGAGGCGGCCGACGGCTCGTTCGACCTCCTGATCCGGCGCGAGACGGGCGACTACGAGCCGCTGTTCCGGCTCGAGTCGCTCCGGGTGATCGTCGAGAAGCGCGCGGACGGAAGGGTGCAGACCGAGGCCACGATCAAGATCTGGGTCGGCGACGAGCGCTATCTGCACACGGCGGAGGGGAACGGGCCGGTGAACGCGCTCGACCGCGCGCTGCGGTCGGCGATCGGCGACGTCTACCCGCACCTGCGCGACATCGAGCTCGTCAACTACAAGGTGCGGATCCTCGACGAGCGCAAGGGCACCGCCGCGGTCACCCGCGTGCTGCTCGACGCGAGCGACGGGACCGACACCTGGGGCTCGATCGGCGTCTCCGAGAACATCATCGAGGCGAGCTGGGAGGCGCTCGTCGACTCGCTCGAGGCCGGGATGCTCCCGAGCCGCACGGGCCACAGCCGCCGGCCGGCCGGGGCGCCGTCGCCGGCCTCGCCGGCCCGGTGAGCGCCGGGTCGCGGGGCGCCGCCCCCGCCGGCGAGCCGGTCCCGCTCTCGCGCCCGCTCCTGGGCGAGCGCGAGGAGGCGCTCGTCCTCGAGGCGATGCGCTCGGGGCGCCTCTCGCTCGGGCCGTTCCTTCCGCGCTTCGAGCGCGCGTTCGCCGACCGGCTCGGGGTCGCGCACGCGAGCGCGGTGTCGAGCGGCACGGCCGGCCTCCACCTCGCGCTGCGCGCGGCTGGGGTCGAGCCCGGCGACGAGGTGGTCACGACCCCGTTCAGCTTCGTCGCCTCGGCCAACGCGATCCTCTACGAGGGCGCCCGGCCGGTGTTCTGCGACGTCGACCGCCGGACGCTGAACGTCGACCCGGCGGCGGCGGAGGCGGCGGTCGGCCCGCGCACCGCCGGGCTCCTGCCCGTGCACGTCTTCGGCTACCCCGCCGACATGCCGGCGCTCGAGCGGCTCGCGGTCGCGAACGGGCTCTGGATCGTCGAGGACGCGTGCGAGGCGCTCGGCGCCGTGCACGCCGACGGGCCGCCGGTGGGCGCCCGCGGGAACCTCGCCGTGTTCGGCTTCTACGCCAACAAGCAGATGACGACCGGCGAGGGCGGGATGGTCGTCTGCCCGATCGACGCGCACAAGGAGCGGATCGACTCCGAGCGCAACCAGGGCCGCGCGCCCGACATGGGCTGGCTCGACCACGACCGGCTCGGGTTCAACTACCGATTGTCGGAGCTGCACTGCGCGCTCGGCGTGGCGCAGGTCGAGCGGCTCGGCGAGCTGCTCGACGGCCGGGCGGCCGCCGCTGCGCTGTACGCCGAGGCGCTGGCCGGCATCGAGGGGCTCGAGCTGCCGTGCCCGGACGCGGCGGGCGACCGGCGCGGCTGGTTCGTCTACGTCGTCCAGCTCCCGCCGGGGGTGGACCGCGACGGGGCGATCGAGTCGCTGCGCGCCGCGGGCGTCGACTCGAAGCCGTACCTGCCGGCGATCCACCTGCTCGCCTTCTACCGCGAGCGCTTCGGTCACCGCGAGGGCGAGTTCCCGGTCTGCGAGGACGTGGCCGCGCGCTCGCTGGCGCTGCCGTTCTTCCCGGGCCTGACGGAGTCGCAGGCCGAGCGGGTGGCGGAGGCGCTGCGGGCGGCCGTCCGCGTCAGCGCACCGGCTTGACGTACGCCACGAACCCCGGCAGCCCGTCGCGCGGCTCGCGCCGCTCGCCCTCCTCGAAGCCGGCCGACTCGTAGAGCGCGCGGGCGGCCGCGTTGCCGAGGCCCGTCTCGAGCGCCACCGACGCGAGGCCCAGCTCGCGCGCCGAGCGCTCCGCGTCCGCCAGCAGCATCCGGGCGAGGCCGCGGCGGCGGTGCTCCTCGGCGACCGCCAGCGCGTCCACGTAGAGCGAGTCCGCCGGCGGGGGAGGGGCGAGCCGGCCGCCGAGGCGGTGCAGCCGGATCGAGCGCACCCAGGTCCACGGCGGCGTCCGCGCCAGGAGCAGCCGGAGGAACCGGCTCCCGCGCCGGTTCACCTCGCCGGCGGGGAACGCGGCCATCGCGGCCGCGATCGCGCCGCCCGCGTCCACCACCCGGACCACCTCCCGGCTCGCCCCGGTGCCGGACCGCCGGAACGCCGCCTCGAGCGTCCGCAGCGCGCTCTCGCGGTGGCCGGCGAACCGCTCGTACATGTCGACCGCGGTCTCGTGGAGGAGGGCCGCCACGGCGGCCGCCTCCTCCTCGCGGGCGGGGCGGATCCGGGCCCCGTCAGCCAAGCGCCGCGACCGCCGCCCGGACGCCGTCCTCGAGCGGGGTCGGCTCCCAGCCGAGCTCGTCCTGCGCCCTGGTGGAGTCCGGGCGGGCGTCCCAGAGCAGGAAGTGGAGCTGGCCGCGGGCCAGGAGCGGCGGGAGGCCGAACGCCCGCGCCGCGCCCTCGCTCAGGGCGGCGACGGCCCGCGCCGCCGGCACCGGAAGCACCGGCGGGACCCGTCCGCGCCGGCCGGCGTCGACCACGGCCCGGGCAAGCGCGCTCAGCGAGACGTGCCGGTCGCAGAGGATGTAGCGCTCGCCCGGGCGGCCGCGGTCGGCGGCGAGCAGGTGGCCCTCCGCCACGCCCGCGTCGAAGCAGACCCCGAGCCCGCCGGGGGTCAGGAGCGGCAGCCGGCCGGCGAGCACCGGCGCGAACAGCTGCTCGTCGAGCGAGACGCTGGACGCGGGCGTCGGCCCGTAGACGCCGGCCGGGTTGCAGATCACGAGCTCCATCTCGCCGCGGGCGGCGAGCGCCAGCTCCTCGGCCCGCTGCTTCGAGCGCTCGTACGCGGTCCCCTTCGGGTAGTCGGCGAGCCGGGACTCGTCGAAGCGCCCGCCGCGCTCGGCGTGGAAGACGTCGATCGTGCTCGTGTGCACGACACGGCGCACGCCGGCCTCGCGGGCGGCCCTCACGACGGTCTCGGTCCCGCGCGCGTTGACGCGGTCGAACGTCCCCTCGTCGGGGAGCCACTGCTCGGGCAGGCCCATGGCGTTGAAGACCAGCTCGCAGCCGCGGACGGCGGCCGCGACGGTCTCGGGCTCGGTCACGTCGCCGCGGACGAGCTCGACCTCGGGCGGGAGCAGCGCGGCCGCGCGCTGCGGGTCGCGGACGAGCGCGCGCACGCGGTCGCCGCGGGCCGCGAGCGCGCGCGACACGGCGCCGCCGACCTTGCCCGTCGCGCCGGTGACGAGGGCGGTCGTCACCGCCCGCCACCGCCCGCCGCCCGCCGCTCCACGTGCGCCTCGATCGTCTCGCGGACCCAGGACTGCATCGCCTGGTCGGCCATCCGGTAGCGGCCGAGGAGCTCCTTCTGGCCGGTCAGCGGGAGCCCCGCGATCGTCCACCGCACCGCGTAGCGCTCGAACAGCATCTCGGTGCGCCGCCGCCACGCGTCGTCGGCGGTGGCGGCCGCGCCCCCGGCGGGCTCGCGCAGCTTCGCGGCCGTGCCGGCGGACACCTCGTCGCGGAGCGTGAGCACGTTGCCCTCGGCGTCCGCGTAGTCGGTCGTAGAGGCCGGCTGCCTCGTCTCCCCGCGGCGCCGCGATCGCTTCCCCATGGGCCCGAACATACCGCCCGTAGACTGCTCCGCCATGTCCCGCTTCGCCGACCCGCAGGACCCGCTGTTCCAGGCGCTGAACTCGTCGGTGGCGTTCGACTACCGCCTCGCCCCCTACGACCTCGAGCAGTCGTCTGCGCACGCGCGGATGCTGGCCCGCTGCGGGATCATCGAGGAGGCCGACCTGGCCGAGATCGAGCGCGGCCTCGCGGAGGTGCGGAAGGAGATCGACGAGGACACGTTCGAGGTCCGCCCCGGCGACGAGGACGTGCACATGGCGATCGAGCGCCGGCTGATCGAGCTGGTCGGTCCGGTCGGCGGCAAGCTGCACACCGCGCGGTCGCGGAACGACCAGGTGGCCACCGACGTGGCGATGTTCGTGCGCGCGCACAGCTTGAGCGCGAAGGAGCTGGTGCGCGACCTGATGGCCACGCTGGTCGAGCTGGCCGAGCGCCACCTCGACTGGCCGATGCCCGGCTACACGCACCTCCAGCGCGCCCAGCCGGTGTACCTCTCGCACCACCTGCTGGCCTACTTCTGGAAGCTCGCGCGCGACATGCGGCGGTTCGAGCTGTGCCTCGCCGCCACCGACGAGATGCCGCTCGGCGCCGGCGCGCTCGCCGGGGTGAGCTACCGGACCGACCGCGCCGCCACGGCCCGCGAGCTGGCGTTCGGGGCCGTGGCCGAGAACTCGATCGACGCCGTCTCGAACCGCGACTTCGTGCTCGACTACCTCTCGGCGGCCGCCACCTGCGCGACGCACCTGTCGGGGCTCGGCGGCGAGATCGTCCTCTGGTGCAGCGAGGAGTTCGGCTTCTGCGAGCCCGCCGACTCGTTCGCCTCGGGCTCGAGCATCATGCCCCAGAAGAAGAACCCCGACGCGGCCGAGCTGCTGCGCGCGAAGGCGCCCCGGGTGGTGGGGCACCTGGCCGCGCTCCACGGGGTGCTCCACGGGCTCCCGCTGACCTACAACAAGGACCTCCAGGAGGACAAGGAGCACCTGTTCGACTCGGTCGACACGCTCGAGCTGTCGCTCCGGGCGGCGCGCGAGATGCTGAGCGGGCTCCGCTTCGACCGCGACCGGCTGCGCGACGCCGCGGCCGACGAGCTGCTCGCCGCTACCGACGTGGCCGACCTGCTGGTCCGGCGCGGGGTGCCGTTCCGGGAGGCGCACGGGATCGTCGCCGGGCTGGTCCGCCACGCGATCGACACCGGGCGCGCGCTGTCCGAGCTCGGCGAGGGCGAGGTGGCCGAGCGGGCGCCGCAGCTCGGCGACGGGCTCGCCGAGGCGATCGGCGCCGGCGCGGTGCTCGAGTCGAAGGTCTCCCGCGGCGGGACGGCCCTCGCGCGCGTGCGCGAGCAGATCGAGCGGGCGCGGGCGGTGCTGGACGGGGCGGAGGCTTGAGCGCCGCGCGTGCGGGCGCGGCGGCTGGCCTCGACCCGCGCGAGCGCGCCTTCTACGACCGCTCGGTCCACGACGTCGCCCGCGACCTCGTGGGCTGCGTCCTCCGCCACGGCGCCGCCGCCGGGCGGATCGTCGAGGTCGAGAGCTACCACATGGAGGAGCCCGCCTGCCACGCGTACGCCGGCCTCACCCCTCGCACGGCGACCCTGTTCGGGCCGCCGGGCCTCGCCTACGTCTACCGCTCGTACGGCATCCACGCGCTGCTGAACGCGGTCGCCGAGCCGGAGGGCGTCGGCGCGGCCGCCCTGATCCGCGCGCTCGAGCCGCTCGACGGGGTCGACGCGATGCGAGCGCGGCGCGGCCTCGAGCGCGTCGAGGACCTCTGCTCCGGCCCGGGGAAGCTCACGCAGGCGCTCGGCATCGGGCTCGACCTGAACGGGACGCCGCTTGGGGGCGGCGGGCCGATCGAGCTGCTTCCCCCGGACGCGGGCGCGCGGCCGGTGCGCGTCGTGCGCGGCGAGCGGATCGGGATCACGAAGGCCGTTGACCTCCCGTGGCGGTTCTGCGACGCGTCGTCGCGCTGCGTCTCGAGGCCGTGGCCCGCCGCGATGCGCCGCCGCGCGGCGGCCTGACCGTCGCTACTGCGCTGCGGTGGGCGTCTTCCCGCCGCCGGTCCCGCCGCCTCCGTCGCGCGGCGGCGGCGTCTGCTGCGGCGGCTGGGGCGTCCGCTGCGGCGGCGGCTCCTGCTCGGGTGCCGGCTCGCGACCGCCGTCGCGCGGCCGGTCGCCCTGCTGCGGCTCGGCCGGAGGCGCGGTCTGCTCCGGCGCCGGCCCCTGCGACGGGCCCGGCGCGGGCGCGGGGACCGGTGGGACGACGCCCTCGCCCTCCTCGTCATCGTCGCCGGCCCGGCGCGCCGCGTCGATGCGGATCGCCGCCGACATCAGGTCGTGCCAGATCTCGGCGGGGAACGTCCCGCCGGCGACCGGTTGGCCGTGGTAGAGCGTCTTCATGTACTGGACGCGGTCGGGGTAGCCGACCCACACGGCCGCGGTGTAGCGGTCGGTGAAGCCGACGAACCACGCGTCGCCGTAGCTCTCGGTCGTGCCGGTCTTGCCGCCGGCCCACTCGCCGACCTGCGCCTTCGTGCCGGTCCCGCCGACCACCACGCCGTGCAGCAGCGCCCGCATCTGCTGGCCGACGCCCTCGCCGTAGACCCGCTTCGACTTGACCTTGTTCTTGTCCCTGGTCTTGCCGTTCGGCCCCTCGACCTTCTCGAGCGCGACCGGCCCCATGTCGTAGGAGGCGAGCGTGCCGGAGACCCGCCGCCCGCCGTTGGCGATCGTCGAGTAGGCGTACGCCATCTCGAGCGGGGTCACGCCCTCCTTCAGGCCGCCCAGGAGCATGGCCGGGTTGCGGGACAGCTCGGTCCGGATGCCGAGCCGCTCGGCCATCTTCGCCACCCGCCGGGTGCCCAGCCTCATGCCGACCTCGGCGTACACCGAGTTGTCCGACCGCGCGGTGGCGCCGGCGAGCGTCGTGACCCCCGAGTACGAGTTCTCGTAGTTGCGGACGACGAAGACGTCCCGCTTGCCGTTCGGCTCCCGGTAGGGGAAGACCTTGCGCCGGGACGCCCAGGTCGACCCCGGCCCGATGCCGCGCTCGAGCGCCGCCGCCAGGATGAACGGCTTGATCGCGGACCCGGGCTGGCGGTGCCCGTTGGTCGCCAGGTTGAACGGGCGCCGCTCGAAGTCGGTCCCGCCGACCATCGCGCGCACCCCGCCGGTCTTGTTGTCGATGATCACGACCGACGCCGACGGGCCGATCCCGGCGAGCCGCCCGGCGATCGCCTGCTCGGCCGCCTTCTGGAGGGCGGGGTCGATCGTGGTGCGGATCTTCAGCCCGCTGCCGAACGTGGCCGCGGCGCCGTAGCGGTCGACGAGCTGCTGGGTGACCCAGGTCGAGAAGTACGGCTGGGTGGAGTCGGGCTGCGGCGGGCTGACCGTGCTCGGCGGGGGGAGCGCCTGGCGGACCGCGCGCGCGTACTCGGGCTCGGAGATCAGGCCCTGGTCGCGCATGTTGGAGAGCACGTGGTCGCGGCGCGCCTGGGCCTCGATCGGGTGGGTGATCGGGTCGTAGCGGCTCGGAGATGCGATCAGGCCGGCGAGCAGCGCGGCCTGCTCGGGCGTCACGTTCTGGGCGAGGCGCTCGTTGCGCCCGTAGTGGTTGCGCCCGCCGAAGTAGGTCCGTACCGCCGACTCGATCCCGTACGCGCCGTTCCCGAAGTACACGGTGTTCAGGTACTGGGTGAGGATCTTCGGCTTCGTCCAGCGCCGCTCGAGGTGGTAGGCGAGCGCCGCCTCCTTCAGCTTCTGGAACACCGACCGCTCGCCCTGGGCGTCGAGCGCGTTCTTCACGAACTGCTGCGTGATCGTCGAGGCGCCCTGCGCCGCGCGCTTGCGCCGGACGTCCTGCCAGAGCGCGCGGGCGATGCCGGTGTAGTCGACGCCCTTGTGGCTGTAGAAGCGGCGGTCCTCGATCGCGATGACCGCGTTCTTGAGGTTGGGCGAGATCTCGGCCGGCCGCAGCAGGATCCGGTTCTGGCTGTCGGTGAGCTGCGCGACCTCCTCCTTGCCGTCGGAGGCGAAGAGGGCGGAGTTCCGCGCGGCCCTGAACTGGGCGGTGTCCTCCAGCGACGGCAGCTCGTTCGAGACCGCCATCATCATCCCGAACACCGTCGAGATGACGGCGAGCAATCCGAGCCCGAGCAGGACGAGGGAGAGCCGGAGCTTCTTTATCCGCCGCGGGGGGAGCTCGTCGTCGCGGCGGGGGCGCGGCGCGGTCCGCGCAGGCGGCGGATGGAGCGGTATGGGCGGCGATTCCTGCATACCTGGGGCCGGGCGCGACGCTCGGGTCCAGAGAGCGTGCGGGGCTTGAGCCGCAGCGGCAGGGGCTCGTCCGGCGGGCGGCGAGTCTAGCATCGCGGGGGTGAGCGACCGGGGCGCGGACCACCTGCTGCGGAACGCCGTCGAGGCGCTGCCGGCCGGCGAGCTGGAGCGCAAGCTGGCGGAGGGCAGGCCGCTGCGCGTGAAGCTCGGGATCGACCCGACGGCGCCCGACATCCACCTCGGCCACACCGTCGTGCTGCGCAAGCTGAGGGAGTTCCAGGACCTCGGCCACGTGGTGGTCCTGATCGTCGGCGACTACACCGCGCGCGTGGGCGACCCGAGCGGCCGCTCGGCGGCGCGCCCGGTGCTGGCGCCGGAGGAGATCGACCGCAACGCCGAGACGTTCCAGGAGCAGGCCTTCGCGGTGCTCGACCGCGACCGCACCGAGGTGCGCCGCAACGGCGAGTGGCTCGACATGGAGATGGACGAGCTGTTCCGGCTCGCACGGACCTCCACCGTCGCCCAGCTGCTGGAGCGGGACGACTTCGCCAAGCGGTACGCCGAGGGGTCGCCGATCTCGATACTCGAGCTCCTCTATCCCCTGCTCCAGGGATACGACTCCGTGAAGGTGCGCTCCGACGTGGAGCTCGGCGGGACCGACCAGATGTTCAACCTCCTCCTCGCGCGCGAGGTGCAGAAGGCGTACGGGGTGCCGCAGCAGGTGGCCCTCACCATGCCGATCCTCCCGGGCATCGACGGGGTGAAGCGGATGTCCAAGTCGGAGGGCAACTACATAGGGGTCACCGAGCCGCCGGAGGAGACGTTCGGCAAGGCGATGAGGGTGCCCGACGACGCCATGCCGATCTGGTACGAGCTGCTGCTCGGCCGCGAGGTCGACCCGTCGCTGCCGGCCGTGGAGTCGAAGCGCGCGCTGGCGCGGGAGCTGGCGGCGCGGTTCGGCGGCGGGGAGGAGGCCGCCCGGCGGGCCGAGGAGCGCTTCGACCGCCTGCACGTCCAGCACGAGCTGCCGGACGAGATCGAGGACGCGGTGCTGCCGGGGGAGGACCCGGTCCACCTGCCGGCGCTGCTCGCGTCCGCGTTCGGGGTCTCGCGCTCGGAGGGGCGGCGCATGCTCGCGCAGGGAGGCGTGAAGCTCGACGGAGAGACGCTCGACGGCGGCCCGCTGGACGTGCCGGCGGCGGACCTCGAGGGCCGCGTGATCCAGCTCGGCAAGCGGCGCTTCAAGCGGCTGGTCGGGCCGGGCCAAAGCGGCTAGGCTCGGGCGGCGCGCGGCGTCGCCGGCCGGTCGGCCGGGTTCGCGGGCCCGGCGTCGTCGGGGCCCCGCCGCATCCGCCCGCCCGGCGTTGTCGAGCACCCGGTCGCCCGGCTATACTCGGCGGTCGCCTTGCAGGTCCTTGAAACGACCGACCGGAGGATCGGCCTCACGAGCTAGACGAGCGCTGCCCGCGCGACTCCCTCGACGAGGCCTCCCCTGGAGGCCTTTTTCGACGGTCTGGAAGGCGGACGGCGGGGCCGGTGGCCCCGGCGCCGAACGGGCGGAGTCCCCGCCCCGAGGGCGCGACGGTCTTTGAAAACTCAACAGCGTGTGCGACCGCGGGGCCTCGGCTCCGATGGTCGCGTCCAGGTTCGACCCGGCGCCCCCTCGGGGTGCCGGTCCAGAATCCCGTCAAGTCCGAGCGGGCCCGAGGTGTACGAGGGCCGGCAGACAGTACGGACATGACAACTTTCCTATAGACAGTGGAGCCGGCGCCGCCCTCGGGCGTCGCCGGATGACACGCAAGTTCTTTACGGAGAGTTTGATCCTGGCTCAGGACGAACGCTGGCGGCGTGCTTAACACATGCAAGTGGAGCGACGAACCGGGCTTCGGCCCGGGGCAAAGCCGCGAACGGGTGAGTAACACGTGGGTAACCTGCCCCGATGACCGGGACAACCCGAGGAAACTCGGGCTAATACCGGATGTGCTCTCTTCACACCAGTGGAGTGAGTAAAGGTAGCTTCGGCCTCCGCATCGGGATGGGCCCGCGGCCCATTAGCTTGTTGGTGAGGTAAAGGCTCACCAAGGCCGCGATGGGTAGCTGGTCTGAGAGGACGATCAGCCACACTGGGACTGAGACACGGCCCAGACTCCTACGGGAGGCAGCAGTGGGGAATCTTGCGCAATGGGCGAAAGCCTGACGCAGCAACGCCGCGTGCGGGAAGAAGGCCCTCGGGTTGTAAACCGCTTTCAGAAGGAACGAAACTGACGGTACTTTCAGAAGAAGGTGCGGCCAACTACGTGCCAGCAGCCGCGGTGACACGTAGGCACCAAGCGTTGTCCGGATTTATTGGGCGTAAAGCGCGTGTAGGCGGCTTGGTGTGTCCGGTGTGAAACCTTGGGGCTCAACCCCAAGCCTGCACCGGATACTGCCTCGCTTGAGTCCGGGAGGGGAGAGCGGAATTCCTAGTGTAGCGGTGAAATGCGCAGATATTAGGAAGAACACCGGTGGCGAAGGCGGCTCTCTGGAACGGTACTGACGCTGAGACGCGAAAGCGTGACGCAGCAACGCCGCGTGGGGGATGAAGGCCTTCGGGTCGTAAACCCCTTTCAGCAGGAACGAAATTGACGGTACCTGCAGAAGAAGCCCCGGCCAACTACGTGCCAGCAGCCGCGGTAATACGTAGGGGGCGAGCGTTGTCCGGATTCATTGGGCGTAAAGAGCTCGTAGGCGGCTTGTCAAGTCGGGTGTGAAACCTCCAGGCTCAACCTGGAGACGCCACTCGAGACTGTCATGGCTAGAGTCCGGTAGGGGACCACGGAATTCCTGGTGTAGCGGTGAAATGCGCAGATATCAGGA
>DASVQB010000030.1:0-101728 GCA_036389295.1 Thermoleophilaceae bacterium
GTGAGGATGACCAGCAGGCCGCCGTCGTCGTCGTAGCCGGGGAAGAGGTCGGCGGTGGCCTTGGCGGGCAGGTCGCCCTCGGCGTTGACCTCCACCTGCTTGCCGAGGACCCGGACTCCCCATTCCAGCGCGGTGGCGATCTGGTCGTTGCCGTCCTCGAACTCGAGGCCCAGCACGTCGTTGACCGGGCGGCCGATGACCTTCTCCTCGGTGAGGCCGGTCAGTTCGGTGGAGCCGCGGCCCAGGCCGATCAGGCGGCCCTCCTGGTCGCAGACGAAGAACGCGGCGTCGGGCGCCGGGTAGTAGTCGTCGAGCAGCTCGAACAGGAAGCCGAACCCGCAGTTCGCGCAGCCGCGCGCGTGCTGGCGGAACCCGGCCGTGCGCTCCGAGGAGACGCTCCGGTTGCCGCAGCTCGGGCAGATGAAGTTCGGCACGAGCCGTAGGTTAGGACGCGGCCGCTCAGAACAGGCTTGCACCGGCCGAGGGGGGCTTCAGGCCGAGGTGCGCCCACGCGCCCGCCGTGGCGACCCGGCCCCGCGGGGTGCGCTTCACGAGCCCGCGCTGGAGCAGGTAGGGCTCGTAGACGTCCTCGAGCGTGTCGGGCTCCTCGGACACCGCCACGGCCAGCGTCGACAGCCCCACCGGCCCGCCCTCGAACTTCTCGCAGATCGTGCGGAGGATCTCGCGGTCGAGCCGGTCGAGCCCGGCCTCGTCGACCTCGAGCAGGTCCAGGGCGGCGATGGCGACCGGCTCGTCGACCACGCCGGTGCCGCGGACCTCGGCGTAGTCGCGCACGCGCTTGAGCAGCCGGTTGGCCACGCGCGGGGTGCCGCGCGAGCGGGCCGCGAGCGTCTCCGCCCCGCGGTCGTCGATCTCGACGCCCAGGATGCCCGCCGAGCGGCGCACGATCCTGGCGAGGTCCTCGGGCGGGTAGAGCTCGAGCCGGTGCGTGACGCCGAAGCGGTCCCTGAGCGGGGTGGTCAGCAGGCCGGCTCGGGTGGTGGCCCCGACGAGCGTGAACGGCGGGAGGTCGAGGGTGACGACCCGGGCGCCCGCGCCCTGGCCGACCGTGATCGGCAGGCGGCGGTCCTCCATCGCGGGGTAGAAGGTCTCCTCGAGGGCGCGCGGCAGGCGGTGGATCTCGTCGACGAAGAAGACCGACCCCGGCTCGAGCGCCGTGAGGAACGAGGCGACGTCGCCCTTGCGCTCGAGCGCCGGGCCGGCGGTCTGGACGAAGGGGACGTCGAGCTCGGCGGCGACGATCTGGGCCAGTGAGGTCTTGCCGAGCCCGGGCGGGCCGGCCAGCAGCACGTGGTCGAGCGGCTCGCCGCGCGCGCGGGCCGCGGCCACGAAGACGGCGAGCTGGTCCTTCACGGCCGGCTGGCCGACGAAGTCCTCGAGCCGGCGCGGGCGGAGCGTGCGGTCGAGCTCCTCGTCCGGTCCGGTGGCGCCGGCCGCGTGGAGCCGCTCGACGCCGGGGGTGCGGATGCCGCTGGCGCTCACCGCGGCGCCCTCAGGGCCGCCGGGTCCCGCCGGGCCGCCGGCCTCACCGCGCCGCCCTCAGCGCCTCGGCGATCAGGTCCTCCGGGGTCTCGCCGTGCGCGCCGTCGAGCAGGCGGTCCGCCTCCGCCGGCGCGAAGCCGAGCCCGAGCAGCCCCTCGCGCGCGAGCGTGCGCGGGTCGTCGGCGCGCGTGACGACGATCTCGTCGGCGCTCCCCTCCCCCGCGACCCGCTCGCGCAGCTCCACGATGACCCGCTCGGCCGTGCGCTTGCCGATGCCGGGCACGGCCTGGAACCGGGCCGAGTCGCCGCTCGCGATGGCGTTCAGCAGCTCGCGCGGCGTGCCGCCGGAGAGCACGGCGAGCGCGACCTTCGGGCCCACCCCCTGCACCCCGACCAGCATCAGGAACAGCTCGCGCTCCTCCTCGGACCCGAACCCGTACAGGTGCATGCCGTCGTCGCGCAGGACGAGGTGCGTGTGGAGCAGCGCCTCGCGGCCCGCCTTCGGCACCGCGCGCAGCGTGTTCGACGAGACCGCCAGCCGGTAGCCGACGCCGCCGCACTCGACCACCACGTGGTCCGGCCGCCTGACGGTCACCTCGCCGCGGACCGACGCGATCACGCGAGCTCCTCGACCGCGCCCCGCATGGCGGCGCCGTTGGCGTGGCAGATGGCGACCGCGAGGGCGTCCGCCGCGTGGTCGACCCGCGGGGGCTCCGGCAGGGCGAGCAGGGCCGCGACCATCCGCTGGACCTGGTCCTTCTCGGCCCGGCCGGACCCGCAGACGGCCTGCTTGACCGCCTGCGGCGTGTACGAGTAGCACGGGACGCCGGCGAGGCCGGCGGCGAGCAGGGCGACCCCGCGCGCCTGGCCGACCGAGAACGCGGTCCGGGCGTTCTGTCCGAAGAACAGGTCCTCGACCGCCATCGCGGCGGGCGCGTGCTCGGCGATCAGGTCGCACAGGGCGGCGTGGATGCGCGCCAGCCGCCGCTCGAGCGGCTCGTCGGCGGTCGTCTCGATCACGCCGCCGTCGAGCGCCGCCATCCGCCCGCCCGTCGAGAGCACGACGCCGTAGCCCGTGTTCGCGGCGCCGGGGTCTATGCCGAGGACGACCACCACGGGGTTGATTCTGCTTCCGGCGGCGGACGCCTGCCCGCTAGCGCCTGCGGGGCAGGACGCGCACGTTCGCCTTCCCGGCGCGCAGGTCGGCGCGGGTGGCGCGGGCGCGGTGGACCGCCGCGCGGTGGATCGCTACCGTCATCGACGCCCTCCCCTTGCGATCGGTCGTCGTGCTGCGGCCGCCGAGGGTCACCCTCGCCCCGTTTACGCGCTCGAGCCTGCCGGCGATCCGCGCGCGGGCGACGAAGGCCATCCTCGTCGCGCGGCCGGAGCGGAGGTGGCGCGGCGCCGCGGCCAGCCGGATCCTGGCCGGCCGCGCGGCGGGCGTCGACGCCGTCGCCCCCCTGGGGACGAAGTGGAGCAGCGTCCCGTTGGCGACGCCGTAGGTGGGGACGCTCTCCTCATTGTAGGGCTGGATCAGCCAGTGGAGCGTGCCGCCGAGCCCGTCGAAGAAGTCGATGCCCTCCGACTCGCCCACGACCTCGCGCTCGATCTCCAGCCGGCGAGCGCCCGTCTGGAGGTCGATCGACCAGACCTGGAAGCCCTCGGGGGCGTCCTGGCCGGCGACGTAGAACGTCCCGTCCGGCGCGAACGCGGCGCCGGTTATCCCGCTCGGCGGCCGCGCGTCCCTCAGCCTGCGCACGGCCTTGATCGGCGCCGCCCCCGGCGCCGCGTTCCGCTCGGACACGTCGTCCATGTCGTAGGCCAGCAGGTCCTGGCGGCTCTGCGTCCAGAGCAGCTTGCCGTCGGGCGAGGCCTCGGCCCACATCGCCTTCGGGATCTCCGCCGGGTCGAGCTTCACGTAGTAGCGCCAGCGCAGGGTCTCCGGGTCCGCGACGCCGATCGCGCCCGTCCGGCAGGTGTTGTTCGGGTCCTCGGAGTTGTCCGGCGCCGCGCGCGGGTAGTAGCACTCGAGCGGCAGCAGGACGCGCCCGCCCTCGCGGGCGTCCCAGTCGACGTCGCCGATGTGGTCGTACTGCTCGCGGGCGCGGACCTCGGGCGGGATGACGTCGTCGTTGCGCGCGGTCTCGGCGAGGAGCGGGTCGGTCCGGTAGAGGCCCGAGTAGACGCCGTTGAAGAACAGCCGCCGCGCCGGGTCGGAGGTGACCCCCTGGTAGTAGTAGAGCGGGATCGTGGAGAGGCCGGTCTCGGTCCAGCGCCCGGGGTCGGCGGCGTGCGCCGCGGCCGGGAGGAGGACGGCGGCGGCGAGCCCTGCGGCCGCGGCCAGGCTGCGCCGGATCACGCGCTCAGGCCGCCGCGGCCCGCTCGAGCGCCGCCGCGTCGGCGTCGAAGTTCGCGTGGACGGCCTGGACGTCGTCGTGGTCGTCGAGCGCCTCCAGCAGGCGCATCAGCGAGCCGACCGAGTCGTCGCCGACCTCGACGCGGCTGGTCGGCCGCATCGTCAGCTCGGCGGACTCGATCGCTATGCCGGCGCCCTCCAGCGCCTCGCGCACGCGCTGGAGGTCGGACGGCCCGGTCACGACCTCGTAGACGCTCTCGTCCACCGCCACGTCCTCGGCGCCGGCGTCGATAGCGACCATCAGGTCGTCCTCGGCGGCGGCCGACGCGTCGACCAGCACGACGCCCTTCTTCTCGAACACCCAGGCGACCGAGCCCGGCTCGCCGAGGCTGCCGCCGGAGCGGGAGAAGACGTGCCGGACCTCGGAGCCCGTCCGGTTGCGGTTGTCCGTCAGCGCCTCGACCAGGATCGCCACTCCGCCCGGCCCGTAGCCCTCGTACAGGACCGCCTCGATCGCCTCGGCGTCGGTGCCGGCGCCGGTCCCCTTCGCGATCGCGCGCTCGATGTTGTCCTTCGGCATCCGCGCGTCCTTCGCCTTCTGCACCGCGAGCGCGAGCGCCGGGTTGCCGGCCGCGTCGCCGCCCTCGCGCGCGGCCACCTGGATCGCTCGCGCGAGCTTGGTGAAGTGCGCGCCGCGCTTCGCGTCGGTCGCGGCCTTCTTGTGCTTGATCTGCGCCCACTTGGAGTGACCGGCCACGGGAGGCCAGTCTAGGGGCGGCGCGGAGGGCGGGCCGAGCGGCGCGCGCCGCTCCGAGCGCTCAGCGCGAGCCGGCGGGCCGCCTGCCGACGCGCCCCAGGAACGTGCGGGCGGCGTCGACCTGCCTGCGGGTGATCCGGCGCGGGTCGTAGCGGCGCATCTCGCTGCGGAGGATCCGCCGCTGGCGGTCGGTGAGGTCCCTGCTGGAGCGCAGGACGCGCTTGAGCTCGTCGTGCGAGGCTCCTCGCGCGATCTGGTTCCTGAGCGCGGTCCGCGCCTGCTCGGTGGTCACTCCTCGGTCTCCCTCTCTCCTCCGACTTCCGCCGAAGAGGTACCCGACCCACCTGGGGCGAAACGCCCCGAATGGGCTGGCGCGCCCGCTACACCACGAAGCGGCCGTCGCGCTGGAGGTCGACGCCGTCGACCACGATCGCGCCGCCCTCGCGCAGGTCGCAGACCATGTCCCAGTGGACGGCGGAGTCGTTCACGCCGCCGGACTCCGGGTAGCTCGCGCCGACGGCCATGTGCACCGTCCCGCCGATCTTCTCGTCGAGCAGGACCTCCTTCGTGCCGGTCGAGATCCCGTAGTTCGTGCCGATTCCGAGCTCGCCGAGGCGCCGCGCGCCGTCGTCGGTGTCGAGCATCTCGATCAGGAACTCCTCGCCGCGCTCGGCCGACGCGTCGACGATCTTCCCGCCCTCGAACCGGAACCGCACGCCCGCGACCTCGCGCCCCGAGTAAGCGGACGGGAACGAGAACGTCACCTCGCCCTCGACGGAGTCCTCGACCGGCCCGGTGAAGAACTCGCCGTCGGGCATGTTGTGCTCGCCGGTGCACGGGATGAACGTCCGCCCGGCCACGCCCAGCCTCAGGTCCGTCCCCGGCGCCGTGATGTGGACCTCCTCCCTGCCCTGGACCCACTCGGCGAGCCGGTTGACCTCGTCCGACTGGCGCGCCCAGGCCGTGACCGGGTCGGGGTCCGTCGCCAGGCAGGCGGCGTAGTAGAAGTCCTCGTACTGCGCGAGCGACATGCCGGCCTCGGCCGCGTACGCGTGCGTGGGAAACAGCGTGATCGCCCACCGGTACTCGCCGGCTGCGGCCCGCCTCATCGTCGTGTCGAGCAGCGGCTTGCGCGCGCGCTGGGCGCGGGCCTGCTTCTTGGGGTCGGACTGCGACAGCTCGCGCGCGTTCGAGTCGGCCATGATCCCGATCCGCACGTCGGCCTGCTCGGCGGCCCAGGTGGCGGTCGGCGGGATCCAGTCGAGCTGCTCGTCCGAGGCGAGGTCGTAGAACGCGGCCGCGGCGCCCTCGGGGCTGAGCTGGACGACCGGCAGCCCGCCGGCCCTCAGCACCTCCTCGTAGACGGCCTGCGCGAGCGGCTCGGCGTTCGTGGTCGACTGGATGACGCACGTGTCGCCCTTCTCGACCCTGGTCGAGTAGCGGACGAGTATCTGTGCGAGCGCCTCCGCGCGCTGGTCCTTCATGCTGGCTCCTTCACTCCGCGTCCCGCCACGGCACCTACCAGCCAGCGGTGCAACCGGCCGTCATCGGTCAGCTCTGGGTGGAAGGCGACCGCCATCACGTTCGCCTGCCGGACCGCGACCGGGTGGTCGTCGACCTCGGCCAGCACCTCCACCTCAGGCCCCTCCTCCTCTACCCACGGCGCCCGGATGAACACGGCGCGCATGGGACCTCCGTCGATCCCTTCGAGATCTAGATCCATCTCGAAGCTCCACACCTGCCGGCCGAAAGCGTTACGCCGGGCCCGGACGTCCAGCACGCCGAGATGGTCGCGGTCGAGGACGATCATGCCCGCGCAGGTGGCCAGGACCGGCGTTCCAGAGCCGATCGCCTCCCGGAGCGGGTCCCCCAGCCCCTCGCGCTCGATGCCGAGCGTCATCGTGGTCGACTCCCCGCCCGGGAGCACGAGGGCGTCGATCCCCTCGAGGTCCGCCGGCGTCCGGACCACGCGCGGCTCCGCGCCGAGCTCGGCGAGTGCCAGCGCGTGGGCCTCGAAGTCGCCCTGGAGGGCGAGGACTCCGACTACCACCCGCGGGTCTGGATGAGCCCGTCCTCGCCGAGGGCGGAGATCTCGATCCCGGTCATGGCGGCCCCGAGGTCGCGCGACGCCCCGGCGACGCGCTCGGGGTCGTCGAAGTGCGTGGTGGCCTCCACGATCGCGTTGGCTGTCCGCTCCGGGTCCTCGGACTTGAAGATGCCCGACCCCACGAACACGCCCTCGGCGCCGAGCTGCATCATCAGCGCGGCGTCGGCCGGGGTGGCGATCCCGCCGGCGGAGAAGTTCACGACCGGCAGCCGGCCGCGCTCGGCCACCATCCGGACGAGGTCGAGCGGCGCGCGGAGCTCCTTGGCGGCGCTCGGCAGCTCGGCCGTGTCGAGCGACCCGAGCCGCCGGATCTCGCCCTGGATGGCGCGCATGTGCCGCACGGCCTCGACGACGTTGCCGGTCCCGGCCTCGCCCTTGGTGCGGACCATCGCGGCGCCCTCGGCGATCCGCCTGAGGGCCTCGCCGAGCCCGGTCGCCCCGCAGACGAACGGCACGTCGAACCTCCACTTGTCGATGTGGTTCGCCTCGTCGGCCGGCGTGAGCACCTCGGACTCGTCGACGTAGTCGACCTCGAGCGCCTGGAGCACCTGCGCCTCGGCGAAGTGCCCGATCCTGGCCTTCGCCATCACCGGGATCGTGACCGCGCCCTGGATCTCCTCGATCTTCGTGGGATCGGCCATCCGGGCGACGCCGCCGGCGGCCCGGATGTCCGCCGGCACCCGCTCGAGCGCCATGACGGCGGCGGCGCCGGCCGCCTCGGCCACGCGCGCCTGGTCGGCGGTGACGACGTCCATGATGACCCCGCCCTTGAGCATCTCGGCGAGACCGGCCTTGACGCGAAAGGTCCCCGTAGCTTCGCTCACGCGACCCATCTTAGGCGGCGACACCGGGCGGCGACAGAGCACGCGTGTCCGGCGCGCGGGGCGTGCCCCATCGGGGGGCTCTCTGAGCGAGCTTGCGAGCGTACCCCCGAGGGGGCATGACCCGCGCGACCGGAAGGAGCGGCCCGGGCCCGGAAGGACACGACCCGCACGACGGGAAGGAGCGGCCCGGGCCCCGACGATGCGCGGCCGGGAAGCCGGCAAGCCCTACTTCAGCCTGAACGCCTTGATGCGATCCGCGTACGCCGACTCGTCGAGGGCGTAGACCCCGTAGGCGAGCGCCTGGATCAACCCCAGCAGCGCCGCGTGCGACCGCACGAAGGCCGGGCTGTTCGACGAGTAGTAGAGCCGCTGGTCGGCCAGCTTCGCGACCTCGGACAGCGTGGCGTCGGCGATCGCGATCGTCCCCGCGTGGCGGTGCCGCGCGAGCTTCATGGCCCGCACCACGAGCGGGTGCGGCCGGCCGGCCGAGAACCCGATCACCAGGGTGTTCGCGTCGATCCGCCCGAGGCGCGCGAGGCCCTCCTGGCTCGGGCTCGCCACCACCTCGCAGCGCAGGTCGAGCAGCATCAGCAGGTGGCGCAGGTAGCTCGCGAAGAACGCCATCTGGTCGGTGCCGCAGAGCAGCGTGTGCTCGGAGCGCGAGATCCGCTCCACGGCGGCGGCGACCTCGTCGCGGTCGAGCTTGCGGGCCGTCTCGGCGACGTTCACGTGGTCGGCGGCCAGCGCCGCCTCGAACTCGGTCTGGTCGATCGGGAAGAGCGGCGGCGTCTCGAGCGCCTCGGTCGCCGGCCCACCCGTCGAGCGCAGCCGCCGGTACTCCTCGCGGGCCGAGGCCTGAAGCTCCGGGAAGCCCTCGAAGCCGAGCGCCTGCGCGAACCGGACGACGGTCGAGCTCGACGTGTTGGCGCGCCGCGCCAGCTCCTCGGCCGTGTGGAACGCCGCCTCGTCGAGGTGGTCGACGATGTACTGCCCGACGTCCTTCTGCGACCGCGAGAACTCCTCGAAGCGCTGGCGGATCTCGGCGGAGAGCGTCAGCGCTGATGTGCCCGACCGGCTCACGCGGGGTGGATTCGCCCGGCGGCCGGGAGTTCCTTCCGCCGCGGCGAGTCAGGGCGTCGGAGCGGCGGAGGACGGCGGGTCAGGCCCGGACGGCCGCCATGGCGCGCTCCACGCTCGGCTCGAGGCCGGCCGCCACGCCCACGTCCACGAGCTCGAGGACGCGTCGCAGGTGCGACGCCTCCGGGACCGACAGGGCGAGGCGCTGCTGCCGCTCGCCGAGCCGGGCCGCGAGGTCGAAGATGAGGTGGAGGCCGGAGCTGTCCAGGTACGTCGTCTCGGCGAGGTCGAGCACCAGGCCGATCGACTCGTTCGGCACCGCGGCCGCGATCTGCACCCCGATCGACTTCGCGTTCGCCAGGTCGACGTCGCCGGACACGGCAACGACCACCACGTCGCCCTTCGACTCGATCTTCAGCGGGTCGCCCAGCATCAGGCCGCACCTCCTCCGAGCGCCCGGCTCATCCTGACCACGGTCCCGTCGTGGTCCATCGCCACGTCAACCTCGTCCATCAACGCACGCATCAGACTAAGCCCCCGGCCGCGGTGCTCGCCGCGCGCCGACCGCCAGCGCCCGCTGTCGCGCAGCTCGATCGCGACGATCCGGCCCTCGACCAGGTCGACGTCGAGCCCGAACTCCGCCTCGACGGGGCCGTATGCGTGCTCGATCGCGTTGGCCGCCGCCTCGCCGACCGCGACCATCACGTCGTAGGCGTCGCTCGCCGGAGCGCCGGCGGACGACAGCCAGTCGCGGAGCGAGCTCCTCATCTCCGCGAGGGACTGCGCGGCCGCCGGAAGCGCCAGCCTCAGCCGGTCCGGCGGGACGGGGGTGCGCTGGACGGTGAGGACGGCCACGTCGTCGACCGCGACCTCGAGCTCCGCCACCGCGGCCAGGCACACCTCGTCGGCGGTCGCGGGCACGCCCGACACAGCGCTGCGGAGGCGCTCGAGGCCCACGTCGAGGGACTCGCCGCGGCGCTCGACGAGGCCGTCGGTGTAGAGCAGCAGCGTCTCGCGGCGCTCGAGGACGGTGCCGACCTCGGGGTACGAGCCGGCCGCCGTGACCCCGATCGGGCGCGACCGGATCCCCTCCAGGAACTCGGCCTCGCCGCCGTCCCGCACGCGCAGCGGCGGCGGGTGCGCGGCGAGCGAGTAGGTCAGCTCGCCCGACCCCGGGTCGAGCACGCCGTACGCCACGGTGGCCATCTCGCTCATCTGGCCGTGGCGGACGTAGCGGTCGAGCCGGTCCAGCACGACGCCGGGGGAGTCGCCCTCCATCGCGTACGCGCGCAGCGCCGTCCGCATCTGCCCCATCGCCGCGGCGGCGGGCACTCCGCGGCTGACGACGTCGCCCATCGCGAGCCCAACCCGGCCGTCGGCGAGGGGCACGAGGTCGTACCAGTCGCCGCCCACGTGGGCGTCGTCGGCGCTCGGGCGGTAGAGGACGGCCGTCGCGACGCCCGATATCGCCGGCAGGCGCCCCGGCAGGAGGCTGCGCTGGAGCACCTCGGCGACGTTGTGGTGGCGGGCGCGGTCGAGCGCCAGGCCGATCCGCTCCGCCGCGCGCTCCAGCAGCGCCACGTCGTTCGGCGTGAAGTCGCGCGGCTTCAGGGTCCCGACGTGCAGCACGCCGAGGACCCTGCCCTCCGCGAGCAGCGGCACCCCGAGCAGCGACCGGACCCCCTTCTCGCGGAGCAGCGGGTTCAGCACGTCGGCGTGGTCCACGTCGTCGAGCACGACCGGGGCGCCCGCGGCCGCGATCCGGCCGGCGAAGCCGCCGCCGACGGGGATCCTGACCCCGCGGTCGACCTCCTCCTCGAGGCCCCGCGCCGCGCGGGCGACCAGCTCGTCGCCGTGCGGGTCGAGGAGGAGGATCGCCGCCGTGTCCGCGCCGAGCACGTCCCGGACGCGCTCCAGCAGCTGGTCGAGGCCGCGGTCGGTGGGCAGGTGGCCGAGCGCGGCGTCCGTGATCGTCTGGATCTGCTCGAGGTGCCGAGCGTCGCGCTCGGCGCGGGTGCGGGCCTCGTGCTCGGCGTCGAACAGCCGCGCGCGGTCGATCGCCAGGGCCAGCCGGTCGGCGGCCATCTGGAGCAGGTCCGCCTCCTCGCCCGTGAACTCGCGCGGCGCGAGCGACCCGACGTGGAGGACCCCGATCAGCCGCCCCTCGACGATCAGCGGCACCCCCAGGAGCGACTTGATCCCACGCTCGCGCAGGGCGGGGTTGAGGATCTCGGCGGTCTCGGCGTCCGGTATCGCCACCGCCTGCCGCTCCGCCGCGACGCGCCCGGCGAAGCCCTGGCCGACCGGGATCCGCACGCTGCCGACCGGGAGGCCCTTCGTGGCGCGGACGGTGAGCGCCTCCTCGTCGTCCACGAGGAGGAGCACGGCGGCCGTGTCCGCCGCGAGGACGCTCCGGACCCGCCCGAGCAGCTCGTCCAGGAGGTCGTCCAGGCTCAGGTGGGCCAGCGCGGCCTCGGTGAGGCTGGCGATCTGCTCCAGGCGCGAGTCGGGCATGCGGGCGTCCTCTTCCCCTAGAACGACGGGAGCTCCTGCTCGAGCGTCAGCAGCGGCGCCATCAGGTCGCCGTCCTCCTCGACGCGGGCGAGCGCCCGGTCGGCCTCGAACGTGAGGATCGCGGGATCCCCCTCGCGCGCGCACGCCTCGACCTCGTCCCAGCGGACCGGCGTCGAGACCGTCGGCCGCTCGCGGGCGCGCAGCGAGTAGACGCAGACCGTCGTCTTGTGCTCGTCGTTCTGGCTCCAGTCGACGAGCACCTTGCCCGGCCGCAGGCTCTTCGTCATGCGCGAGACGACGTGGTCGGGGTGCTGCTTCTCGAGCAGCTCGGCGACCGCGCGGGCGAACGGCTTGGTCTCGTCGTAGCTCGTCTCGACGTTCAGCGGCACGTAGGCCTGGAGCCCCTTCGAGCCCGAGGTCTTCGCGAAGCACTCCATGCCGAGGCCCTCGAACAGGTCGCGCACCCAGAGGCCGACGCGGCAGCAGTCCACGATGTCCGCGGGCTCGCCTGGGTCGAGGTCGAAGACCATCGTGGTGGGGCGCGAGACGTCCGCCGCGAGCGACAGCGAGGTGTGCAGCTCGAGGTCGGCGAGGTTCGCCGCCCAGACGAGCGTCGGCACGTCGTTGACCAGGCAGAAGTCGATGTTCCGCTGGTTGTGGCGGCTCCAGACCGACGCGGTCTCGACCCAGTCGGGGCGGTGCGAGGGGCACTGCTTCTCGTAGAAGAACTGGCCCTCGACCCCGTCGGGGTAGCGCTTCATCGTCAGCGGCCGGCCGTGCAGGTGCGGGATCAGGACCGGCGAGATCCGCGTGTAGTAGTCGATCACCTGGCCCTTCGTGAAGGCGACCTTCGGGTAGAGGACCTTGTCGAGGTTCGAGAGGCGGAGGCGGCGGCCGTCGACCGTCGCCTGGACCGCGCCGCCCGGCAGCTCCGCGAGCGGGCCGAGCGGGAGGTCCGCGGCCGATGGCGTCTCGCCGGCGAGCGCCTCGGGCTCGGCGTCGTCGACGACCACCACGACCGCGGCGGGGTCGACGTCGCAGAGCCCCTTGTAGACCGGGTGGCGGAGGACCCCCTCGGAGGTCCAGTCGGTGTACTCGACCTCGCAGACGAGCTCGGGCTCCACGTACCGGGCGCCGCGGGGCGGCTTCGGGTCGCCCTCGAACGGCGACGACCGCCTGCGGAGCGGCTCGAGTCGCCGCTGGAGGTCGCGCAGCGCGTCGTCGCCGAGCCCGCTCCCGACCCGGCCGCCGTACCGCAGCGTCCCGCCCCGGTCGTGGTAGCCCACGACCAGGGCGCCGATCGAGCGCTCGCGCTTGCCCTCGCCCGGCATCCAGCCGCCGACCACCAGCTCGCGGCGCTGCTTGTTCTTGACCTTGACCCACGCGCCGGTGCGGCGCCCCGGCTCGTACGGGGAGTCGAGCCGCTTGGCGACCACGCCCTCGAGGCCCTGCTCGGCGCTCGCGGCCCGCAGGGCGGTCCCCTCCCCCGGGTGCGCCGCCGGCGTGCGCCACGCGGGTCCCTCGAGCCCCAGCTCGTCGAGCCGGGCGCGGCGCTCCTCGTACGGGAGCGCCATGAGGCTGCGGCCGTCGAGGTAGAGGAGGTCGAAGATCGCGTAGACGACCGGGATCTCCTTCGCCCGCCGCTTGATCCGGCTCTCGCCGGTGAGGTGCATGCGCTGCTGGAGGCGCTCGAAGCTGGGACGGCCCCGCTCGTCGAAGGCGACGATCTCGCCGTCGAGCACCGCGTCGCGGGAGCCGAGCTGGCGGCCGAGCGGGCGCAGCTCCGGGTACTGCGCGGTGACGTCGGTGAGGCGGCGGCCCTCCAGCCTGAGGCGGCCGGGCTGGGAGTAGGCGAGCGCGCGGATGCCGTCCCACTTGACCTCGAACGACCAGCGCTCCTCGTCCGGCGGCAGCTCGCCTGGCTTGGCGAGCATCGGGACGACCCGCTCCGGCATCGGCTCCCGCTCCGGGTCGGCGGGCGGGTCCATGCGGTGGATCATCCAGTCCTTCCCGCCCGTCCGGAACAGGACGTAGCGGCCGTTGAGCCGCTCGCCGTGGAAGGTGGCGATCACCTCGTCGTCGCGGAACTTCTCCGCCTCGTAGGTGCCGCTGTCCCAGACCTTCATCGTGCCGGCGCCGTACTCGCCCTTCGGGATCTCGCCCTCGAAGTCGACGTACTCGAGCGGGTGGTCCTCGGTGCGGACCGCCTTGCGGTTCTCCTTCGGGTCCATCGGGATGCCGTTCGGGATCGCCCAGGAGGCGAGCGCGCCGTCGCGCTCGAGGCGCAGGTCCCAGTGCAGGCGGCGGGCGTGGTGCTCCTGCACGACGAACCGGGGCTGCGCGGCCGGCGCGCCGCCGCGGCGCGGCCCGCGCTTCCCGCGCGGCTTCCCGCCGTCGCGCGCCTTGCCTCCGCCCCGCGGCTCGGACGTCTTCCCGAAGTCGCGCTTGCGCTCGTAGTCGGCGAGCCGCTCGGCCATGCCGGGAACGGTACTCGCGCGATGATGACCGGATGCCCGGCGCCGACGGCCGCTTCGCTCCGAGCCCCACCGGCTCGCTGCACCTCGGGAACCTGCGGACCGCGATGCTCGCGTGGCTGTTCGCGCGCTCGGCGGGCGCGCGTTTCCTCGTTCGGGTCGAGGACCTCGACCGCCAGCGCGTCCGGTCCGGGTGCGAGGCCGAGCAGCTCGGCGACCTCGCCGCGATCGGGCTCGACTGGGACGGGCCGGTCGTGCGGCAGTCGGAGCGGCTCGAGCTGTACTCCGAGGCGCTCAGGCGCCTGGACGAGGCCGGGCGGCTCTACCCCTGCTACTGCACGCGGGCGGAGATCCGGCAGGCCGCGTCGGCGCCGCACGGGCCGCCGGCGGAGGGGCGCTACCCGGGGACCTGCCGCGAGCTGGGGGCGGCGGAGCGGGCCGAGCGCGAGGCCGCCGGGCGCCCGCCGGCCCTGCGGCTGCGGGCCGACGGCGAGGTCGTGCGACTCTCGGACCGGCTCGCGGGGCCGGTCGCCGGCGAGGTCGACGACTTCGTGGTGAGGCGGGGGGACGGCGCGCCGGCCTACAACCTGGCCGTGGTGGCGGACGACGCCGCGCAGGGCGTCGGCGAGGTGGTGCGGGGGGCGGACCTGCTCGACTCGACGCCGCGGCAGCTCCTGCTCGCGCGGCTCCTCGGCGTCGCCGAGCCGAGGTACGCGCACGTGCCGCTCGTGCTCGGGCCGGACGGCGCGCGGCTCGCCAAGCGCCACGGCGCGGTGACGCTGGCGGACCGGGCCGCGCGGGGCGAGACGGCGGCCGGCGTGCTGTCGTGGCTCGCGGCGAGCGCCGGCCTGTGCGAGCCGGGCGAGCCGGTGACCGCCGCGGCGCTCGTGGAGCGCTTCGACCCGGCGGCGCTGCCCGCGGAGCCGACGAGCTGGCGTGACGGATCGCCGGGTCCGTCGTAATACCCGTGTGAGCGCCGTCGCCGAGACCGTCGCGCCGCCCGCCTCGACCGCCCCGGCCGAGACGTTCGAGAGCCTCTACCGGCGGACGTTCCCGCGCGTGTACGCCTACGTGGCGTCGCTCCTGCGCGACCGCTCGGCCGCCGAGGAGGTGACCGCCCAGGCGTTCGAGCGCGCGTACCGGCGGCGGCGGACCTTCCGGCCCGGCCGCGGGTCGGCCGAGGCGTGGCTGTTCGGGATCGCGCGGAACGCGGCGCTCGACGAGCTGCGCCGCCGCCGGCGGCGGGCGGTGCTCGAGGCGGACGCCGCGGACCTCGACCGCCCGCCGGCCGACGAGCACGTCGAGCTGCTCCTGCGGCGCGAGGCCGTGCGCGCCGCGCTGGCGTCGCTCGAGCCGCGCGAGCGCGACCTGATCGCCCTGAAGTTCTCCGGCGGGCTGTCGAACGCGGAGATCGCGCGGGTGCTCGGGACGAGCGCCACGAACGTCGGCACGAGGCTGCACCGGACCGTCGAGAAGCTGCGAAAGGCCTGCGAATGACCGAGAACGAGCTGAGCCGCGACGTCGCCCTGGCGACCCTGGACGAGGCGCTGCGAAGCGGACGAGTCACCGCCGCCGACCCGGCCGGGCGCGAGCTCCAGGAGCTGGCGCTCGCGCTGGAGGCCGACTCGCCCGCCGTCCGCGACGAGTTCGCGCGCGAGATGGACGAGTGGGCCGCGGCGGGCTTCCCGAGCGCGGCGCGGCCGGGCGCACCGGCCGGCGCCGCCCGGCCCGGCTTCGCCCGCGGCGCCGCGTCGCGACTGCGACGCGGACGGGCCGGCTCGCGCGCGTCCCTGCGCGACCGCGCCGTCGAGCCCGGCTCGCGCGCGTCCCTCCGCGACCGCGCCCTCCGGCTCGGCCGGTCGAGCGTGCCGGCATCGCTCCGCACCCGGGTCCTCGCGGCCGGCGGCGCGGCGGTCGGGCTCGTCGTGGCCGTCGGCGTCGCCCTGTCGGTCCTCGGCGGCGGCGAGCCGGCGGAGCCGTCCGGCGAGGGCGTCGCCACCGCGCCGCCGCCGCTCGAGTCGGCTCCGCCCGACGCCGCCCTCGTCGCGGGCGGCTCCAACGCCGCGCGCGAGGCGACCCCCACCGGCCCGCCGGGGGAGGCGCTGACGATGGAGTCCTCCACGGCCACGACCGTTGCGCCGCCGCCGAGCGACCGTCTCGAGCCCCGCGAGCGCCGGCGCCGGATCGAGCGCTCGGCCCGGCTGACGCTGTCGGCGCCCGACGACCGGCTCGAGTCGGTCGCGGACTCGATCGTCCAGATCGTCGACCGCCACCGCGGCTTCGTGCTGCGCTCGTCCGTCTCGTCGGGCGACGACTCGGCCGCCGGCGGGCAGTTCGAGCTGCGCGTCCCGGCCGACTCGCTCGACGCGGCGCTGCGCGACCTCTCGCGAGTCGCGCACGTGCGCGCGCGCAGCCAGGCGGGCCAGGACGTGACGCCCGCGTTCGTCTCCGTCGGCGACCGCCTCGCGTCCGCCCGCGCGGAGCGGCTGAGCCTGCTGCGCCGGCTGGAGGCGGCCCAGACCGACGCCCGCGCCCGCGCGCTGCGGCGTGCGCTCGACAGGGTGTCGCTCCGCCTGAGCCGGCTACGCCGCGAGCTGCGCGGCCTGCGGGAGCGGACCGACTACGTGGCCGTGAGCGTCTCGCTGGTCGAGGGCGGGGACGGCGGCTCCGGCTCGAGCGGGGCCGGCGACGCCCTGGACGACGCGCTGGGGACCCTCTCCGGCTCGCTGGAGCTGGTCGTGCGCGCCCTCGGGGTGCTGATCCCGCTCGGCGTCGCCGCCGGCGCGGCCTGGCTCGCGGCGCGGACGGTCCGCCGCCGCAGGCGCGAGCGCGCGCTGATGTAGCCGCCGGCCGCCGCGCGCCCTCTTCACCGCCGCTTAAGCCTCGTGTCGTAGGCTCCTGCGCCGTGCGGACACGTGCGACATGGCTCCTCGTCGCCCTCCTGCTCGCGACGGCCGTGACCGCGCTCGCCGCGGGGTGCGGCGGGGACGACGACTCCGACGACTCGACCGCGAAGACGAAGGCCTCGGACTTCGCCGGCGCGGTCGCGGCCCCGGCCAAGCCGGCGCCCCCGCTCAAGCTCGAGGACTCGACCGGCCGCACGTTCGACATCGCCGAGCACCGCGGCCAGGTCGTGCTCGTCACCTGGCTGTACGCGAACTGCCCCGACGTCTGCCCGCTGATCGTGAGCAACTTCAAGGTCACGCAGGCGAAGCTCGGCGACCGGGCCAAGGACGTCAAGTTCGTCGCGGTGTCGGTCGACCCGAAGGGCGACACGTCGAAGCGGGTCAACGCCTTCCTGAAGAAGCGCGGGATGAACGGGCGGATGCAGTACCTCCTCGGCTCGCGCAGCACGCTCGGCATCGTGTGGAAGAGCTGGGGGATCGTCGCCGAGCCGGACGCGTCCAACCCCGAGCTGATCGAGCACGCGTCGCCGATCTACGGCGTGAGCGCGTCGGGCAGGATCACCACGCTCTACCCGGCGAACTTCAAGCCGGAGCAGATCCTCCACGACGTCCCGCTCCTCGCCCGCCAGTAGCGCCGCGGGACCCGCCCGATGAGCCGGCGGCCTACGATCCCCGTCCTCCTCGCGGTCGTGCTCGTGGGCGGGCTGGTGGCGCTAGAGGTCGCGACGAGCGGCGGCGGCGAGGACCGGCCCGGCCGCCGCGCGGCGCCGCCGCTCCCGGCGGCCGTGCTGGTGCCGCCGCGGGCCACGGTCGAGTCGCTCCGCGGCCGGCCGGCCATCGTCAACTTCTGGGCGAGCTGGTGCGACCCGTGCAAGCGCGAGGCGCGCGAGCTCCAGCGGCTCTCGTCGCGGCTCCGCGGCCGGGCCGCGCTGGTCGGCGTCGACTGGGCCGACGACCTCGCGGGCGCGCGCGCGTTCATCCGCCGGTACGGCTGGACGTTCCCGAACCTGAGGGACGCCCAGGGGACTGTCGGGAACGAGTACCGGCTGTCGGGGCTGCCGAACACGTTCGTGCTGGACAGCGACGGCCGGATCGCGCAGGTGCTGCGCGGGCCGCAGACGGCGGCGAGCGTCGAGCGGGCGCTGGCGGCCGCCGAGCGCGACTGACGGTGGCGGCGGTCGGCGGGTCGGCGAGCGGGCACGCCAGCGTGCGCGCCACGCACGCGAAGACGCTGGAGCTCGTGCGGGAGGCGGACGTCGGGGAGCGGGCGACCTGCGTGGTGGCGGTGGCGGCGCGGCTCGACGAGGAGGCGCTCCGCGCCCTGCGCGGGCGCGTGGAGCTGACGATCGCGGCGGGCGGGCGGTCGGAGTCCGTGCGCGGGCGGATGAACCCGGCGTTCCGCCCGGGCGACCCGCTGGTGGTGCGCCGGGCGGGCGCCGTGGCGCGCAACGCTGTCGTGATCGAGGCGGACCGGGCGGCGGCGGACCTCGACCGCGGGCTGGTGGAGCGGCTCGCCGCGGCGGGCGAGGCGGTGCGGGTGACGTTCGCGGAGGTCCCCGGCGCCGCCCCGGGGACGCTGGTGGTGGAGCCCGGACGCGGCGCGGCCGGCCGCGGTGGGCCGCCGGCGCGCGCCGGTGCCGCCGCCGGCTGCCTCGCCGTCGCCTCTCCGCTCGAGGCCGCCGACGTCGATCGCGCGCTCGCCGCCCTCGACGCCGGCGGCCGCGTCGCGCTCCGCCGCGGTCCCGGCGACGACGCGCTGGCCGCGGAGCTAGTCGCCTCGGCTCACGACCGCGGCCACGACGTCCTCCCCGCCGCCGGCCTCGACCCGATCGACTCGGTGCTCGCCGTCCTGGGCGCCGCGGCGGCCGGCCACGAGGAGCTCGACGCGCGCTCCGCCCGCCCGCGCGACCTCGCCGCGGCCGGCGCCGGCTGCGTCGTCGTCGCCGGCCTGCCCGCCGACCGCGCCGCCCGCTGGCTTCGCCAGGCCGAGCGCGCCGGCGCCGCCCGCGCCGCGATCGGGCTCGACCTCGGCACCCCGCGCGAGCAGTACCTCGCGTGGCGCCCCGGCGGCGACCTCGCGATCCCGGGCGCGCGCGGCCGGACCGCGACCGTCGCGATCGTGCTCGACCGCTAGCGCGGCGGTCGCGCTCCCTCGACCAGCAGGGTCGCCCGCTCCGACCCGCGCACGAGCCGCTGACCCCAGGTCGTGCGGTGGCGCGGCGCCTCGCCCGGCGCCAGCTCCCGCCACTCCACCCGCTCGAGCCCGGCGCCCCGCCAGCCGGGCGCGAGCCGCCCCTCGACGTGCTCGGCGTCGAGCGGCGGCAGGTCGAGCCGCTCGGCGTAGTCCGGGTCCGACGCCGCGCTCAGGTTGAGGTGCGCCACCAGCCGCCCGCCGGGGGCGAGGAGCCGGACCACGCTCGCCAGTACGTCCGGGTCGGGCCGCCCGACCGCCCTCAGCAGCGAGCCCCACGGGAAGCTCACCGTGACGAGCGACGCCGCTCCCGCGAGCGCCTCGGGCAGCCGCTCGACGCTCGTCAGCAGGAACAGCGCGTTGGGCGCGCCGCCGCGCTCGGGTCGCCGCGCGGCCCGGCTCGCGCTCGCCGCCACGGCCTCGGCGAGCGGCTCCACCCCCACCACCAGCGCCTCCGGCCGCGCACGCGCCTCGCGCAGGACGAACCGCCCGTCGCCCGTGCCGAGGTCCACGACCGCGTCGCGGTGCGCCGCGACCAGCGCGGCCAGCTCGTCCTCCCCGATCGCCTCCGGCGTCCGCCCGCGCATGGCGCGCCACGACCCGCGTGCCTCCATCGGCCTACCGTACGCCCGCGCCGCGACGACCGAGAGGAGCCCGATGGACTACGACACGCTGAGGTACGAGCAGGACGACCACGTCGTCACGCTCACCTACGACCGGCCCGACCAGCACAACGCGATCAGCCGCCGGATGAACGAGGAGCTGCACCACGCGTGGCAGCGCTTCCGCGACGACGACTCGGCGTTCGTCCTGGTGATCACCGGCGCCGGCGACGTGGCCTTCTCCGCCGGCTGGGACCTCCAGGACGCGTCCGAGCTCACCGAGATGCCGGACTTCGACCGCTTCCGCAACCAGCTCTACAACTCCCCGGGCGACTGCGGCTACACCCGCCGCGTCGACGTCTTCAAGCCGGTGATCGCCGCCGTCAACGGCTACGCGTTCGCCGCCGGGCTCGAGACCGCGCTGCTCGCCGACGTCCGGATCGCGGCGGAGAACGCCGAGTTCGGCGCCCTCGAGCGCCGCTGGAACATCGTCGCCGGCGACGGCATGACCGTGCGGCTGCCGCTCGTCGTCGGCTACGCGCGCGCGATGGAGCTGATCGTCACCGGCCGCCGGATCGACGCCCGCGAGGCGGAGCGGATCGGGCTCGCGAACGAGGTCGTGCCCGTCGGCAGGGCGCTGGAGCGCGCCCAGGAGCTGGCGCACGAGATCGCCGCCCTCCCCCAGGGCGCGATCCGCAGCGACAAGGAGTCGATCGTCCGCGGCGTCGGCCGCACCTACGAGGAGCGGCTGCGGATCGAGTTCGAGATGGCCCTCTCGATGTTCATGCGCCGCGACAAGCACACCGTCGGCGCGAGCGCCTTCAAGCGCGGCGAGACGCCGGAGTGGCCGAACCACGGGCTCTAGCGGCGCGTTCGCGGCGAGGATCGGGCGCGGTTAGGATCTGGCTCCCTTGATCCGATCCGACCAGCTGCCGGACGAGGCCGACGTCGCCGTCGTCGGCGCGGGGCTGTCGGGCCTCGTCGCGGCGCGCGAGCTCGCCGCCGCGGGGGCGTCCGTCGTCGTGCTGGAGGCGCGCGACCGCGTCGGCGGCCGGGTGCTGGGGAAGCGGCTCGGGGACGGGTCGGTCGTCGACCTCGGCGGCGAGTACTTCGGCCCGCTCAGCACGAAGATCATCGAGGCGGCGCGGTCGGTCGGGGTGGCCGAGCAGCCGGTGAGCGACCGCGGGCGGAAGCTGCTCGAGATCGACGGCGAGGTGCGGAGCTACCGCGGCTACATCCCGAAGGCCGGGGCGGTCGCGCTGCTCGACTGCGCGCAGGCGCTTTCGCGGTTCGAGCGGATGGCGCAGCGGGTGCCGCCGAGCGCGCCGTGGACCGCGCCGAAGGCGCGCGAGTGGGACGGGCAGACGCTCGGCTCGTGGATGCGGCGGAACTTCCGCACGCGGGCGGGCCGCGAGCTGTTCGAGATGGGCGCCGAGGCGATCTGGTGCGCGTCGACCGACGACTTCTCCCTCCTCCACGCGCTGTTCTACTCGAGGAGCTACGGGTCGTTCGAGTACCTCGGCACGGTGAAGGACGGCAGCCAGGAGCGGCGCTTCCACGGCAGCGCGCAGGAGATAGCCGTACGGCTGGCCGACGGGCTCGGCGACGCCGTCTCGCTCGAGTCGCCGGTGCGCGAGATCGCCCAGCGCGGCGACCGGGTGACGGTCGCCGGCGGGCGCTTCGCGGTCACGGCCCGGCGGGCGATCGTCGCCCTGCCGCCGGTGATGGCCGGGCGGCTCGAGTACGACCCGCCGCTCCCCGGCCACCGCGACCAGCTAGTGCAGCGGCTCAACCCCGGCACGGCGCTCAAGTACGTGGCCGCCTACGACCGCGGCTTCTGGCGCGACGCCGGCCTGAGCGGCCAGGCGACGAGCACCCGCGGCCCGCTCGCGGCGATCTTCGACGCCTCGCCGGTCGGGGCGAGCTGCGCGGTGCTCGGCGGGTTCGCGGGCGGCCGGACGGCGCGCGCGCTGGCGAGCCTCCCGGAGCGCGCGCGGCGCGAGGCGGTCCTCGACCAGCTCGCCCGGCTCTACGGCGAGCGGGCGCGCACTCCCGACGAGCTGCACGAGAAGGACTGGTCCGCCGACCCGTGGACGCGCGGCTGCTACAACGCCGTCGCCGCCACCGGCGCGCTGACCTCGTTCGGCCCGGCGCTGCGCGCGCCGGTCGGGCGGGTCCACTGGGCGGGCGCCGAGACGGGCGTGCACGCCAACGGCTCGATGGGCGGCGCGGTGGACGCGGGCGAGCGGGCGGCGGGCGAGGTGCTGGAGCTGCTCGCGGTCGACCGCCCGGCGCGGCGGATCCCGATCGCGGCCGCGGGTGCCGCCTGAGCGCCGTGCTCCGCCCCGGACCCGACGGCCTCCATCACCCCTCGACCGAGGCCGAGGTCCAAGAGCTCGTCCGCTGGGCGCGCGGCCGCGGGCTGCCGGTCCGGGTGCGCGGGACGGGCCACTCGGTCGACGACGCCATCTACACGAGCGCGCGCCGCGCGGGCCGCGCCGGCGAGAGCGTCGACGTCGCGCTCGACCGCTACGCGGGCATCGCCGTCGACGCCGAGCGCCGGGAGGTCACCGTCGAGGCCGGCTGCCGCCTGGGCGGCGACCCGCGGGACCGCAGCGGCCGCGGCAGCGTCGAGGCCGGCCTCTGCTGGCAGCTCGAGCAGCGCGGGCTCGCCCTGCCGGTCACGGCCGGCGTGACCCACCAGACCGTCGCGGGCTTCCTGATGACCGGCAGCGCCGGCGGGAGCCGCGACCACGCGCTCACCGAGCAGGTCGTGGCGATGCGGCTGGTCGACGCGAGCGGCGAGGTCCACGAGCTCTCGCCCGACCGCGACCCCGACCTGTTCGACGCGGCCGGTGTCTCGATGGGCCTGCTCGGGATCGTCTCGACGGTCACGCTCCGGTGCGTCGAGCGCTTCGACGTCGAGGGCGAGGAGCGGATCGCGACGGTCGCGGCCGCGCCGTTCGACCTCGGCGCCGACGGCCCCGCCGGCGTGGACGGCTTCCTGCGCGAGAACGAGTACGCGCGCATGTACTGGTGGCCGCAGGAGGGCGTCGACAAGCTCTCGATCTGGACCGCCCGCGCGGTGCCCGGCCCGCCGTCGGCCGACCCGCGGCCGTACCGGCTGCTCCCCGAGGTCGCCGGCTCGACGACCCCGGCGCAGGCGATCGCCGGCACCGCGGTCGGCATGGCGTGCCGGCGGCGCCGCTTCGGCCGGGCGGCCGCGGCCGTCTACAACGCGTTCATGCCGGACGGCGAGTCGCAGTCGTTCCGCGACGCCTGGTGGCGCGTCCTCCCGATGGACGACGAGCTGGACGAGCGGTTCTTCCCCAGCACGTGGTCCGAGCTGTGGCTGCCCGCGGAGGCGACCGGCGCGGCCATGCGCCGCCTGCGCGACCACTACCGCCTGCGCGGCTTCGCGGCCACCGGCGCCTACACGACCGAGGTCTACGGCGCGCCGGCGAGCCGGTTCTGGCTCTCCCCCGGGCACGGCCGCGAGTCGACCCGCCTGAACGTCTGCTGGCACGAGCGCGGCCGGGGCGACCCGCGCGAGACGTACTTCCCGCAGTTCTGGGAGCTGCTCGGCGACCTCGACTTCCGCCTCCACTGGGGCAAGCACCGCCTCCCCGACCCGCGCCGGGCGGCCGCGCACGCGCACGCCGGCTGGCCTCGCCTCGCCGACTTCCTCGAGCTGCGCCGGCAGATGGACCCGGAGGGGACGTTCCTGTCCGACTACTGGCGCGAGCAGCTCGGCGTGCCGGCGCCGGCCCGCAGGGCCGCCGCCCGGCCGGAGCCGAGCGCGCCGCCCGCCCCGCCGGCCGCCGGCTCGCCCGGCCGTCGCTGGCCGCTGCTCGTGAGGATGCGGCCGAGCGACGCGAGCTTCGCCGAGCGCGCGCCGTACGTGATCGACATCCACCGCACGGTCGCGGCCGCCCCGGAGGACGTCTTCGACGCGATCGTGATGCTGCGCGGCGCCACCGAGTGGCTGCCGGACTTCGTGCGCGCGCGCTGGGTCGAGGGCCCGAACGAGCGCGGCGAGCAGGTCGTGGAGGAGACGTTCAAGTTCATGACCCAGCGGGTGCGGACGTTCGTGGCCGAGCGCGGCCGCCACTGGATGGCGTCGATCGACGCGTGCACGCTGCCGCTCGGCCGGGAGATGATGGAGGACCTCGAGCTCGAGCCGCTCGACGGCGGCCGCACCATGCTGCGCTGGCGCTACTACTACGAGCCGCACCCGCTGCTACGCCCTGCGCGGCGCCTGCTGCACCACGACTTCGACCGCATGCTGCGCCTCAGCCTCGACCAGCTCGAGGAGCACCTGGCCGCCGGCCGCGCCGCCGGCGCGCGGCCGGCGCGTTCCCTCGCCCCCGTCGGCTAGGCTTCCGCCGGATGTCTGGGGGGATCCGAAGGACGCGGGTACGCCCGCTCGCGATCGCCGCCGCCGCGCTGCTGGGCGCGAGCGCGCTTCCGTCCGCCGCGTCCGCGCACATCGAGCGGCCGTCGTACTGGCCCGACCCGGCGCCCGACACGTCCGTGACGCCGCCCACCGGCGGCAAGGTCCCGAAGGCGCGCACGCTGTCCTCCTCCCTCAAGGCCGCGCCGCCCGGCGACACGAGGGTCGTATGCCACACCGACTCGCTCAAGCTCGCGAAGAAGGCGGTCCGCCGCGCGCTCAGGAAGGGTTACTACATCCGGCCGAGCGACCACCGGACGCTCGACGCGAAGCGCGGCGCGCGCCTCGTGAAGATCAACGAGCAGCTGTTCAAGCGCTGCAAGTTCCGCGAGATCCAGCCGGCGGTGACCGCCTCGGGCAACAACGACCGCGTCGTGGTGATGCCCGGCATCTACACCGAGCCGACCTCGCGCGGCAAGCCCACGCACGACCCCGCCTGCGAGCAGTACCTGCGCAACAACGAGTTCGGCGACCCGGGCGCGCTCTCCTACGCGTACCACCTGCACTGCACCAACGACCAGAACCTGATCGCGGTCATGGGCCGCGCGGCCGGTCCGGGCACCGACCCCGACCCGCCGCGCTACGACCGCCACGGCATCCCGAACCTCGGCCCGTGCGTCCGCTGCAACTTCCAGATCGAGGGCTCGGGCGTCAGCGCCGACGACGTGGTGGTCGACGCCGGCCGCGTCGAGTCCGGCAACCACGGGCCGGCGCAGTCGAAGAAGGACGTCGGCATCCGGGCCGACCGCGCCGACGGGTTCGTGCTCCGCAACATGACCGTGAGGCACGCGGGCGAGCACGGGATCTACGTGATGGAGTCGGACGGCTACCTGCTCGACCGGTTCAAGCTCTACTACAACCGGCTCTACGGCACGCTCACGTTCGTCGAGGACCACGGCCGGCAGCAGAACTGCGAGGCGGTCGGGCACGCCGACTCCGGGATCTACCCCGGCGCCGCCGTGGAGAGCGGAGTGCAGCGCCCGCCCGGCACGGACTTCCGCTACAACCAGGAGGTCCGGTTCTGCGACCTCCACCACAACCTCGCCGGCTACTCGGGCACGGACGGCAACGCGGTCCACGTCCACCACAACAACTTCTACGACAACGCGCTCGGCATCCAGACCGACATCGCGACCGCCGCCGGGCACCCGGGTTTCCCCGGCGACTCGATGCTCGTCGAGCACAACAACCTGTACTCGAACAACTTCAACCCCTACGACGAGGGGTCGGACGTCACGCCGGCGTTCCCGTTCCCGGTCGGGACCGGCATGTGGATCGCGGGCGGCAACCACCACGTGATCCGCAAGAACAACTTCTGGGACAACTGGCGCCGCGGCACGATGGTCTTCTCGGTGCCCGACGCGCTCGTGTGCGGGCCGGACAGCAAGAACAAGAGCCAGAAGGGCTGCGACCCGAACCAGGTCAACACCTCGCACTACAACCAGCAGTACTCGAACTTCATGGGCGTCAAGCCGGACGGCACGCCGGCGCGCAACGGCGTCGACTTCTGGTGGGACGAGTTCCCGGACAACCGCGGCAACTGCTGGTACTGGAACACCGGCCCCGCGCCGATCACGAGCAACCCCGCCTCGCTGCCGGACTGCTCCGACGGCAAGGACCCCGCCTCGAGCGTGGGCAAGGGCAACGCCGCGAACACCGGCGAGCTGGCCGCGTGCGTGGCGGCGTTCGAGAGCCGCAACTACGACCGCTCCACGACCACCTGCCCGTGGTTCTTCACGCCGGAGAAGCCCGGCTCGGGCGGCGGCACGCCGAGCTTCGACAGCCCCGCCCAGCTGGCCCGCTACCGCAAGGCGTTCGCAGAGTTCTGCGGGCGCAACCCGTCGAGCGCGACGTGCGAGCCGTACGCGGGCGTGCTCGGCTCGCCCTGAGCCGGCGGACGGCAGTCCCGGCCGTCGCGGCCCTCGCATGCGCGCTCGCGCTCGGCGCGTGCGGCGACTCGAAGGACGGCAGGACGAGCGCCGAGCGCCCGCCCACGCTGCCGGCCAACTTCAACCTCCAGCTCTACACGTGCGCGGACTGGCAGCGCTCCGACGAGCCGACCCGCAGGTACGTGATCAGGCGCCTGCGCGAGGTCACGAGCGGCGAGGTGAGCGGCACGGGCGTGCGGGGTCGCGGGACGATCCTCCCCGACGACCAGGCCCGCGACCTGTTCGGCAACTACTGCCGCCAGCGCTTCGCCCGCGGGTTCGTGCTCTACAAGGTCTACGGCCAGGCCGCGGGCTTCGCCGGCGGGACGCCGTAGGCGCCGAGCGCAGCCGACGCGCCCCGAGCGCCCCCTGCGCCAGCCGCCGCGCCCCCTACGCCAGCCGGCGCGCGCCCGGGCGGTTGAAGACCGCCCAGCGGCGCAGCACGCGGCCCTCGCGGACCGCCAGCATCTGGTGGAAGCGCTGGATGCCGACCTCGGTCTGCTCCGGCCGGTAGAGGACGTAGTCGCCGAGCTCCACCGAGCCCTTCGGGACGACGAACGCGTCGCCGCCGCCCGAGGCCTCGTCCTCGCGGGCGCCGGGCGGGTGCACGATCTCCGCCGGGTCGCCGATCGCCTGCACGACGATCTCCTGCTCCGTCGCGCCGGGCTGGGCCAGGCCGAGCACCGGCGCGCTCGGGTGGTCGCTCGTGATCCGGCGGACCGACCCGCCCATCGCCAGCGCGGGCGACAGGCCCTCGACGTCGTAGCCGCCGTTCAGGTAGCCGGCGAACAGGAACGCCGAGCCGCAGCCGATCTCGTTCGCCGGCCCCCCGACCCAGTTGCGGTAGTTCGAGCTGCCCGGCCCGTTGCGGACCAGCGTCCGCTCGTCGTACAGGTCGGAGCCCAGTTCGGCGAGCTCGGCGAGGCGGGCGCGGTAGGACTCCTGCGCCTGCGTCGCCACGAGCTGCCGGTACGACTGCTCGCCGTTCAGCGTCGCGTGCCCGTCGTAGCCGAGCACCGCGCCCAGCCGCAGCCGGGCGCGCTCTCGTCGGAGCACCTCGAGGCAGGCGGCCAGCTCGTCGCGGTCGTTCATCCCGCCGCGCCCCATCCCCACGTCGAGCTCGAGCGCGACGTGGATCGGGAGCCGCCGCCGCGACGTCCGCGCCAGCCGGGCGAGGTGCTCCATCAGCGGCAGCGAGTCGACCAGGATCCACAGCCGGTGACGGCGCTGGCGGCGCGGCGGCCGCGAGCCGAGGTACGCCGCCAGCTCGCCGAAGGTCGGCGGGTAGCCGGTCATGAGGTCGGTCCCGCGCGGCGCGGCGGCGACGATCGGGTCGACCTCGCTCAGGTTGAAGACGAGGCCGCGCGGCTCGGGCAGCCGCCGCAGCAGGTACGCGATCAGCGCCTGGCTGCGGAACGACTTGAGCGCCGGCCGCACGCCCCACCCCTGGGCGCGGGCGAAGTCGACCACGGTCGCCACGTTGCGGTCGAGCGCCGCGAGGTCGAGCATCAGCACCGGGTACCCGCCGCCGTGGCGCTTCGCGAGCCGCGCGAGCGCCTCCAGGTCCATGGGCGTGCCGCCGGAGCCGATCGGCGGCTGCTTCGGCGCCCGCCGGCGCGCGCGGACCGCCGCCGGGGCGCCCGAGGCCGGCCCGGCCGACGCCGCGGTGGCCGCCGCGGCCGCTCCGGCGGCGACGAACCCGCGCCTGTCGAGCCTCGGGCCCGGCGGGCGCTCTTCGGCCGCGTCGCTCAGTTGGCGGCCGAGGTCGGCTGCGGCTCGTTCGACGGAGCCCCTCCGCCCCGGCTCCGCGGCGACCGCAGGGCCACGGCGGCCGCCCGGGCGATGGCGCGCGGCGTGAGGTAGCGACCGGGGGTGATCAGCCGCTCGGTGTAGTCCTGCATGTGCCGCGCGGCCGTGGAGTCGTTGGCGGCGGCGCGGAGCTTGAGTCGCTCGATCGGGTTGAAGCGGCGGCCGGTCGAGTACGAGGAGGTGAGCAGGAAGTGCCCGTACAGCCGGCGGCGGTGCGTCTTGGCGTAGTCGGCGAGCGCGCGGTCGACGCCCTGGTCGGCGGCAACGGCGTCGGCGGTGGCCTCCACGAGCCACTCGGCGGACTCGAACGCCCAGCCGCAGCCGACGCCCCAGACCGGGTCGGCGGCCATTGCGGCGTCGCCTACGAACGCGAGGCCGGGGATCGCGGCGCGCCTGATCGTGTTCGGCATCTCGAGCTTCGCGATGAACTTCGACTCGCGCGCCTCGGGCCGGATCGCCGGCGCGTCGGGCAGCCTGGCCGCGTGCCGGACGAGGGCCGCCTCGACGTCCCCCTTCCAGTCGCCGAGCCGGTCCTTCGAGATGAACCCCGCGAACTGGACGAGCCCGTCGTCGGTCGGGCTCGCGATCGCGTAGTCCGGGTCCGGGTCGAGGAACCACACCTGCGCCTGCTTGTCCCGGACGGTCGGGTTCACGCGGTAGTAGGCCGCGTACGCGAAGCGGTTGTTCGGCTTCACGGTCTCCTCGACGCCGGCGAGCTTGCCGAGCGTCGACTGGCGACCGTCGGCCGCGACCACGACCTTCGCGAGGAGCCGCCGCACCTCGCCCGAGCGGTCGCGCACCTCCACGCCGGAGACCCGGCCGCCGTCCCGGATCAGATCGGTGGCCGTGCAGCCCAGCATCAGCTCGACGCCGGGCGTGGTGGCGGCGGCCTCGCGCAGCATCGGGTCGAGCTTCGCGCGGCGGACGTTCCAGGACGGCGGGCGGTCGTCGCGGGCGTCGTGGTACGCCCAGCCGTAGCGCGACCAGGTGTCGACGCCCGTGCGGACGGCGCCCAGCGCCTCGAAGTCGCGGACGAGCCCGAGGCGCTCGATCACGAGGTGCGCGTGCGACTGGATGAAGTGGCCGCAGACCGTCTTGTAGGCGCGCGGGTCGGAGTGCTTCTCGACGAGCGCGACGCGCCTGCCCGACCGCCCGTACAGCATCGCCGCGGTGGACCCGGCGATCCCGGTGCCCACGATGACGACGTCGAAGCGGTCCCCCTCGGCAGACACGCTGCTTCCTCCTTGAATCACTCCAGCGGCGGCGCGGCCCCGACTCCCCCCCTGGGCCATCGCCGCCGCTGGATCTCCTCGGATTGCACACGATACTGCCTGTGCGCCGAAAAACATCCGCCAGGTGGCAGAAATTCAGGTCTGGAGGAGAACACGGGCCTCCTCCTCGATCTCGGCGGCCGCCGGACGGGCCGTCGCGCGCCGCCCCTCGAGCACCACGCGCGCCCCGCGGGCGGGCACGACGACCACGTGGTGCAGGCGCTGCGCCTCCGGCCTCGGCGACGCCGCGCGCAGCTCGGCGCGGTCGAGGACCGTGCGCAGCACGACCTTCATCTCGAGGTGGGCGAACGCCGCCCCGATGCAGCGGCGCACGCCGCCTCCGAACGGCACGAACGTGTACGGCCGCGGGTCGCCGTCGAGGAAGCGCTCGGGCCTGAACTCGTGCGGGTCGCTCCACGCGTCCGCGCGCGAGTGGAGCAGGGGGAGCGCGACGACGACCTGCGTGCCGGCCGGCAGCAGGTGGCCCGCGACCTCCGTCTCCCTCGTGAGGACCCTCGTCGCGTCCGTGACCGGCGGGCGGACGCGCAGGGTCTCCTTGACGACCGCGTCGAGGTACTCGTCGTCGGGCGACTCGCGCAGCCGGTCGAGCACGCGCGGGGTCCTCAGCACGCGCTCGAACGTCCAGGCGAGCGACGCCGAGGTGGTCTCGTAGCCGGCGGCCAGCAGGTCGTAGACCTCGTCGCGCAGCTCCTCGTCGGACATCGGCGAGCCGTCCTCGTGGCGCGCGGCGAGCAGCAGCGACAGCACGTCGGCGCCGTCCTCGGACGGCTCGGCGCGGCGCTCGCCGATCTCGCGGTGGACGAGCCGGTCGAGCTCCGCGCGCGCGGCGACGAACCGCCGCCAGGGGCCGAGCGGGCCGAGGTCGCGCTGGAGGACCGGCAGCGGGAGGACGAGCGCGGCCAGGCGGTCGAGGCGCAGGATCGCGCGGCGGAGCTCGGCCACGCGCTCGGCGTCGCCGACGCCGAGCACCGCGCGGAGGATCGCCTCCATCGTGATCCTGCGCGTGGCGTCCAGCAGGCGGAACGGCGTGCCGACCGGCCAGCGGCCGACCTCGCGCTCGGTCACGGCCGCGAACGTCCCCTCGAACCGGCGCATCGCGTCGCCGTGGAACGGCGGCAGGAGCAGCTTGCGCTGGCGCAGGTGGTCGCCCTCGTCGAGGGTCATGACCGAGAACCGGCCGAGAACCGGCTCGAACAGCCGCGCGTTCGCCTCGCCGGCGTGGAAGACGTCGGGCGCCCCGCGGAACACCCGCTCCACCTCGGCGGGGTCGGCCACGTAGACGACCTCGCCGATCCCCTGGAAGCGGGCCCGGAAGCAGTCGCCGTAGCGCGCGCGGCACCACTCCAGGAAGCCGACCGGCCGGTGCAGGAAAGCGGCCGTCTGGATCGCGCCCGGAAGCCGCGGGCCGGAGGGTGGCGCCATGCCCGGACTTCTACCCGTTGCGGTGCGCGCGCGCAAGCGTCGACGCGCCGGTGACGCCGGCTGGTGGAGAATCCGCTCATGAGCCTGCTCGGAAGGGCGCTGGTCGGGACCGGCTCGGCCGCGGCCGCGCTCGCGCTGAACCGCGTCCTCGTCGACCGCGAGACGCGGCCGGCCCAGGCCGACGGCGGGTACCTCGTGGGGGTTCCGGCCGGCGAGCTGCACGTCGTCGACGAGGGCGACCCGGACGCGCCGCCGACGGTCCTGCTCCACGGCTTCGCCGGCTCGCTGCGCTGGTTCGACCGGCTCGCCCCGCTCCTCGCTCGGGAGCGCCGCGCGATCCGGCTCGACCTGCTCGGCCACGGCGGCTCGACCAAGCCGCGCACGGGCTACTCGATCGAGGCCCAGGCGGAGGCGGTCGAGCTGGCGCTGGCCCGGCTCGGGGTCGAGCGGGCGGCGTTCGTCGGGCACGCCATGGGCGCCGCCGTGGCGGTCGCGCTCGCCGAGCGCGGCGGCGAGCTGGTCGAGCGGATCGCGATCCTCGACGAGGCGCCGGACAACGACTTCGGCGACCAGCCGCTGATCGCGAAGCTCGGCTTCGTGCCGGTGCTCGGCGAGGCGATCCACCGGGTCGTGACCGACGGGATGGTCCGCGACGGCTACGCGGACGCGTTCGGCGAGGAGTTCGACCTCGCGACCGGCTTCGACGACCCCGACCAGGTCGTGCGCGACTTCCGCAGCATGACCTACGCGTCGTACAGCGGCTGCTGGGACGCCGAGGACGCCTTCCTCGCGGCGACGCCGCTCGACGAGCGCCTCCGGCGGCTCGACCTGCCGGCCCTCGTGGTCTTCGGCGAGCAGGACAGGTTCTTCCGGGCGCAGGAGTCGGCCGACGCGTTCCGGCGCGTCCCGCGGGCGCGGGTCGAGACGATCCCGGGCTGCGGGCACTCGCCGGCCGTCGAGCGGCCCGCGGAGCTGGCGCCGCTGGTCCTCGAGCTGGTCGCGACCGCGGCGGGCTGAGCGCCGGCCGTGCGCCTCGCCTCCCGCTACGCGGGCACCCACGCGCTCGTGACGGGCGGCTCGGGCGGCATCGGCCTCGCGCTGGCGCGCAGGCTGGTCGACCTGGGCGCCGGCGTGACGCTCGTGGCCCGGAGCGCGGAGGGGCTGGCGCGCGCGGAGGACGAGCTGCGCCGCGTGCGGTCCGGCGCGGAGGTGCGCACGATCTCGCTCGACGTGTCGGACGAAGAGGTCGTGGCCGACGTCTTCCCGCGCGAGCTCGGGGGGCGGCCGGTCGACCTGCTCGTCAACTGCGCGGGCGTGTCGAGCGTCGCGACGTTCCTCGAGGCCGAGCCCGCCGGGCTGCGCGACGAGATGGACGTGAACTACTTCGGCGCGGTGTGGGTGACGCGCGCGATCGTCCCGGGGATGCTCGACCGCGGCCGCGGGCACGTGCTGAACGTGGGCTCGACGGCCTCGCTGATCGGGATCTGGGGCTACTCCGCCTACACGCCCCCGAAGTTCGCGCTCTACGGGCTGTCCGAGGTGCTGCGCGCCGAGCTGCGGCCGCGCGGCGTCGGGGTGAGCATCGTGCTGCCGACGAGCACGCGGACGCCGATGCTCGACCGCGAGCTGGCGGAGGCGCCTCCCGAGACGAGGCGGATCCTCCTGTCCACGCGGGTGCTCGAGCCCGACCGCGTGGCCGAGGCCGCGCTGCGCGGGGCGGCGCGCGGGCGGTTCGAGATCGTGCCGGGCCCCGACGTCCGCCTCTCGATCTGGGCGTACCGGACGTTCCCGCGGGTCGGCCGGGCGCTGCTCGACCGCGAGGCGCGGCGGGCGCGGTGAGGACGCGCCCGCGCCGCGACGCGGCGGCCTCGGACGCGCGCTCCGGCGACGGTGCGGCTCCGGTGCCCGCGCCGGGCGAGGCGGCGCTCCGCGAGGTCGTCGAGGCGCTCGCCCCGATCGAGCGCCGGCCGTGCTCGCCCGGCGAGCGGGAGGCCGCGGAGCGGCTCGCCGGGCGCCTCCGGCGGGCCGGCTGCGACGTCGCGCTCGAGGAGGAGGCCGCCCGCGGGCTCTACATGCCGACGCTGGCCGGGCTGGGCGTGGCCGCGACCGCCGGCGCGGCCCTGTGCCTCGCGGGCCGCCGCGCGGCTGGCACGCTCGCGTCGCTCGCGGCCGCAGCCGCCCTCGTCGACGAGGCCCAGAACGGCCCGCGGCTCCTGCGGCGGGCGCTCTACCGGCCGCGGACGACCGTGAACGTGGTGGGACGGCCCGCCGCCGCCGCGGGGTCGCCGGACCGGCCCGCGGACGACGCCTCCCTCCCCACGCTCGTGGTACTCGCCCACCACGACGCGCACCAGGTCGGCCGGCTCTACGACCAGTCGGCGCTGCGAACCGTCCACCGCCTCGCCCCGGACCTGCTCGCCCGGCTCAGGACCGCGCCGCCGCAGTGGTGGGCCGGCCTCGCCGGACCGGTGCTGGCCGTCGCGGGCGCCGTCACCGGCGGCCGCCGCCCGGCCATCGCCGCCCTCGCCCTGAACGTCGCGGGCACCGCCGCCGTCGCCGAGGTCGCGCGCAACCCGGTCTCCCCCGGCGCGAACGACAACCTCTCCGGCGTCGCCGCGCTGGTCGGGCTCGCCGAGCTGCTCCGCGAGCGCCCGATCCCCGGCGTCCGGGTGCTGCTCGTCTCCTGCGGCGCCGAGGAGGCCCTCCAGGAGGGCATCCGCCCGTTCGTCGCCCGCCACTCGCCGGAGCTCGACCGCGAGCGGACCCGCTTCCTCAACCTCGAGACCGTCGGCTCGCCGCGGCTCGTGATGCTCGAGGGCGAGGGGCCGATCTGGATGGAGGACTACGCGCGGCCCGGGTTCCGGGACCTCGTGAGCTGGACGGCCCGCCGGGCGTCGATCGCGCTCGAGCGCGGCTTCCGCGCCCGCGCGTCGACCGACTCGGCGATCCCGAGCCGCGCCGGCTACCCGACGGCCACGCTCACCTCGCTCACCGACTGGGGCGCGCTCGCGAACTACCACCTCGCGACCGACGTGCCCGAGAACGTCGACTACGGCACCGTCGCGGACGCGGCGCGCCTCGCCTACGGCGTCGCCGCGGCGCTGGCGGACGAGGGCTAGACCCCCCTCCCGGGGGACCACACCCCCCGACTTGGCCGCCGTGGTACGGTCGCCGCCGGCCCATGCGGACGGAGACAGCGGACGCACGAGGGGGGGTCCGGGGTCCGGCGGGCGGCGTGCTCGGCGAGCTGCCCAGGCTGCGAAACGACCCGCTCCGCCTCTTCACCGAAGCCGCCTCGAGCGGCGAGGACGTGGTGCGCTTCCGCGCCGCCTACCGGAGCGTCTTCCTGGCGGTCGGCCCGGACGCGATCGCCCACGTCGGCATCCACAACCGCGACAACTACGTGAAGGGCGTGAGCTACGAGGCGCTGCGCGTGCCGATCGGGGACGCCCTGCTGACGATCGACGGGAGCACGGCCCGCGAGCGCCGCCGGCTGCTGATGCCGATGTTCACGCGCCGCGCGCTCGAGACGGAGGTCCCGACGATGGCGTCCGCCGTGGAGGCGCTGTTCGAGCGCTGGGACGAGCTGGCCGCGAGCGGCGCCGCGTTCGACCTCGTCAGCGAGACGAACAGGCTGGCGTTCGACGTGGTCGGCCGTGTCCTGATGGGGACCGAGGTGGGGTCCGACATGGCCGAGCTCGAGGCGCTGATCGCCGACGCGAGCGGCTGGGTCGCGCGCCGGACGCGGGCGCTCGTCCCCCTCCCGCCGGCGCTGCCGACCCCCCGGAACGTCGCCTTCGCGCGCGCCCGGCGGGCGATCCGCGAGTTCGCCGACCGGCTGATCGCCGCGCGCCGGGAGGCCGGGCGCGACGACATCGTCACCCGTCTCGTCGAGGCCCGCGACGAGGGCGGGCGCGGGCTCGACGACGTGCAGGTGCGCGACGAGGTGATCGGCTTCCTGATGGCCGGCCACCAGACGACGGGGGCCGCGCTCGCCTGGACCTGGTACCTCCTCGCCCGCCACCGCGACGCCCAGGAGCGGCTCGCGCACGCGTCGGACATCGTCCTCGACGGCGGCCGGCCGGGCGCCCGCAAGCTCGACCTGATGCCGTACCTCGGCCAGGTGGTCGAGGAGTCGATGCGGCTCTACCCGCCCGGCTGGGCGTTCACCCGCACGCCGCTGGCCGACGACGAGGTCGGCGGCCGGGCGGTGCCGAAGGGCTCGATCGTGATCGTCAGCTCGTACGCCAACCAGCACAGCACGCGCTTCTGGGACGAGCCGGAGCGGTTCGACCCGGAGCGGTTCGCGGCCGGCCGGCGCGAGGCCATCGGCCCCTACGACTACTTCCCGTTCGGCGTCGGGCCGCACGTCTGCATCGGGAAGCTGATGGCGGAGCTGGAGGCGAAGACGGCGCTCGCCATGGTGGCGCGGCGCTACCGGCTCGAGCTCGCCTCGCCGGTGCCCGTGCCGCCCACGCCCGCGATCACGCTGACGCCGGGCGCGCCGATCCGGGTCCGGGTGCGGCGGCGGTCCGCCTGATCAGACCGGGCCGAGGTACCGCATGAAGACCTGCGGCACGCCGGACCTCCGGCCGAGCGGGGCGGCCGACTCGAACAGGATGTAGTTCGCGTAGAAGCTGAGGCTCGGGTTCGTTCCGCCGGCCGGGAGCGGGACCCCCTTCTCCTCGACCGACTGCACGAGGGTGATCCCGCGCGCGTCGCTGTAGAGGTAGGAGTCCCGGTGCCGGTTGCGGTCGAGGCGCTGCCCGGCCGCGTTCGTGCCGAGGTTGCTCGCGTCGGTCTCGAACGCGATGTAGAAGCCTGAGTTGCCGATCACCGGGTCGCGCGAGTCGCCGTTGCCGATCTTGCGGCCGGAGCGGCTGGCGAACCGCTGCTTGCGGCCGAGGTCGCGGAAGGCGACCTGGACGTGTCCGCCCTTGCCCTTCTCGTAGGCGACGACCCGGCGCTTGATCGAGTTGTAGGCGGGGTTGCGGCCGGACTTGACGATCCGCTTCGGGGACCTCGAGCCGCCGGCGCTCATGTAGATCCCGCCGTTCGCGCCGAACACGAGGTCGTTGGTCATGCCGGTGGCGAACGAGGGGTCGCTCTCGTCCCCCTTCGCGTCGATCCGCTTGACGCTCGAGCCGGTCCGCACGTAGAGGCGCCCGCCCGTCACGAACGCGACCTTGGTGCAGTCGCCGGAGACCGCGACGGCCGTGGTGTCCTCCGTCGCCTGGCTGCCGCCCGGCGTCGAGACCCGGGACAGCGAGTCGCCCGGCCCCCTCGAGAGGAAGGCGTCGACCTTGTCGTTCGTGTCGCCGCCCACGAGGTTCGAGGCGGCCGACAGGAAGGCGACGCAGCCGGCGAGGTGGTCGAAGGCGCCGTCGACCGCGGGTGAGAACGACCGGCCGTTCGCGGGCTCGCCGCCGAGCCCCTTCGAGAGCAGGATGGCCTTGCCCGGCCTCCAGGTGCTCCCGTTGTTGCCGAACGAGCCGGCGCGCTTGATCGCGAACACGTCCGTCGCCTGGTTCGAGTCGCCGCTCACGATGTCGGTCGCGTCCGACTGGAAGGCGATGACGCGCGCGTAGCGGCGGTCGCCGGAGATCACGGCGTTGGTGGACGGGCCGTTGGGCGTGCCGCCGTCGGCGGCGCGGGAGATCAGCGTGGTCGTCTGCTGGCGCTGGGCCGCCGCGGGGCGCTCCAGGAGCGCGGCGACGGCGATCAGGGCGCAGAGCAGCGCGGCAGCCGAGGCGGCGTACGCGACGCGCGGCGCGCGCAGGGGGGCGAGTCGGGCCATGCGGTCCACCGTAGATGACAACGCATGGGATCGCCAGGCGTTCCGGCCCGCCGGCGCCGCGCGCGCCGATCCGGGCGCGTCAGCGGTCGTGCTCCGGTGCGATCCGGCGCGTTCGCGGTCGTCGGAGGCGCTCGTCGCGCCCGGAGGGGACTCAGGACGGCCTGCGGCTGAGCGCGCCGACCGGCGGTCCGGTTGCGCCCGCCGGATAGCGCCGGCCGGGCCGCCGGGGAGGCGACGGCCCGGCCGGGCCGCTCGGGCCGCTGGGAGGTCGGCCCGGCTCCCGCTATCCAGCGGGCGGTCTGAGGGGAGGGCTTCGGCCGGCGGGCGCGCCGGCGCGCGCCTTGTCCGCGTCGTGGCGGAGCCGGGTCGGCAGCTCGCAGCGTGGACAGTTCGGGTTGGGCATGGCGGTCGGGCCTCTCTGCGTCAGGTCCGACCGCGCCTCGGTATTCCCAGGACGCCGTCCCCGGCGGATGCGTCACTCGGTCAGTCGCAGGACGTACCGCCGAGCTGCCCGGCAGCGTACCACCCAAATGGGGATTCTCAATTCCCCCCCTCCGAGTGACGACCGCATTTTGGTCGTTCCACGGAGCGGCCATGCTCAGCCGACTTCGCCCGGTCGAGGGCCGTTGCTCGCGTCAGGCGACGGAACGAGGGACCGAGCTCCGGTACATGGCGTAGTATCGCTCGCGGACAAGTCTCCTCGAGCCCACGGGGTCGCCTTGGACGACGATGGATAGGGGGCCTCGCCGGTCGCAGGTGGCGGCCTCCCAAACCAGTGCGACTCGAGGGCCGTATGAGCGACGGAACCAGCAGCGAAAGCAAGGTCGAGGTCGCACTTGCGCGGGAGCTCCTGAAGATCCACGAGGACTCTTACGGCAGAGGCGCCACCGACGCGCGCGTCTATGTCCACGACGACCTGATCGTCTGTATGCTCGACGAGCTCGAGCTGCTCCCGAACGAGGAGTTCCTGATCGGAGCAGGGCAGGGCGAGGCGGTGACGGAGATCCGAGGGCGGTATCAGCAGGCGATCGAGACCACGTTTCGCGCCGCCGTCGAGAGGTCGACGGGTCGCAGGGTCGTCTCGTTCGCGAGCATCACGAAGCTCGCCCCCAACTACGTCGTCGAGATCTTTCGCCTCGGCAATTCCCGCGAGTAGGAGTCTTCGAGGGTGGCGAACGAGCGGCTCGCATCGGCCAAGCAGTCGGGTGCCATGCGGATCACGAATGGGCTCGTCCACATCATGTCCCAGTACACCGGCCGGGGCCCGACGCGAGCGCGCACGACGGTCAACACGAACGTCGTCGTCGCGGTCTTCCACGAGACCCTGACGAAGGCCGAGCAGAACCTGGTGGCGGCGGGCAACGTCGAGGCCGTCGAGTTCATGCGGACGAGCTTCGACAGGCTGCTGCGCAGCGAGGCGATCTCCCTCGTCGAGGGCATCCTCGAGCGCAAGGTCGTCTCGATGCTGACGGACGTCGATCCCGACGCCAACATCGCGCTCCAGGCCTTCATCCTCGACCCCGTGCCCGAGGACGGGATCGCGGCCACCGCGGAGCTCTCGGACGCCTAGGTTGTAGGGCCCGAGGCCGAGCGGGAGCGCCCATGGGCCGGGCTGGATTCGAACCAGCGACCTACGGATTATGAGGCCGGAAGGGGGCTCGTTCCCCGTCGTTTCACCGGGTTCTGCGAGGTTGCTCCAGCCGGCCTCGCCGGCAATCCGTCGCAAATCGCCGAGCGCAGTCGCTCTTCGTCTTCCCGGGTTAGCGCCGTAAACGGGAGCTAGCCGACTGGTTCCGGCTCTCGCGCCCTTGGCGCGGCGTGGAACTCCGTGACCCATTCACGCGGCACGAAGGTTGGCTTGTCTCGTTTCTTGCTCGCTAGGCCGAGCAGGAATGAGAGTCCCAAGATCAGCAGCAGAAGGACGCCCTTGGCATCTGGCGGCCTCGCCACTAGGTCGGACCCGTCCGGGAAGACGAGCGTGATGGGCTTGCTCTCCCCGATCGCCCTCGAGATCAAAGCCGAGGCGTCGAGAGAATCGGCGGGGATGAGGACGGTCCCACTCGGGTAGCGCTCGTCGCTTTCGGGGTCTAGGGCGATCCGACCCAGCGTGTCAAAGGCGGCGTCGGTGCCCGGCATGTTCTTGCTGCGGGCTAGCTCGTCCATGACTGAATGATCGCTTCCCAGTGGGCCTTGAGGTGCGCTATCGCGGCCGGTATCGCTTGCTTCGTCGGCCCGGGATGGAACTCCTCTGGCACTTGCTTGCCTCCAGAGCGAGTGTACCGGTGCATGTGGTGGCTTCCGAGGTGGTTGTCGTAAACACGGACGGTCTGCCACTCCCCGTCCACAAGCAGAAGCAGGACGACCGAGTACCGCTCGATCGGGCGGCCCGACTGACTGAACCGAACGATGACGCCCTGAGCAACCGCAAGGTCGATGTACCGCTCGTAGGGAACGGGTTAAGCGTCGCAGCGTGAGGGGACGACCCGGCTTCCTACAGCGCGGTCACGGCGGCACGCCTGCGGCCCGAAGGCAGCCGAGAGTGGACGAGCAGCGTCGACCTTCGGCTGGATTCGAACCAGCGACCTACGGATGATGGGTGGCCGTGAACGGAGCTCGGTTCGGCTCCTTTGGCTCTAGTTCGGGCTGGTTGGTCCAGCGGGAGCGGGTTAGATCCGCCGAGTTGGGGACAGATTTCGGGACAAGTTTTCGCTGCTGCTGACCCATCGCACGAGGCCGGCTGGCCGGTCACCGGCCGCTGGTAGGGCGGCCTAGCGCGAGCGCGGCACCGACAGGCGCCTGACCGACTCGCAGTTGCGCGCGATCCGGTCGGCCCGGTCCGCGATCACCCGGTCGAAGCCCGTGCCGCAGTCCACCACGTCGGCGAACGAGGTGCGCGTGTCGAGGTCGCGGACGTCGATCGAGTCGCGCCCGGAGCCGGCCCGGACCGTGTTCTTCGCACCACCGCTCCGGAAGCGGTCGTGGCCCGGACCGAGCACCACCAGGGCATCGTCGTCCTGCGGCCCCTGAATCACGTCGTCGCCGCCCAGCGCGTACATCCGGGCCGGGCTCCAGCCGGGGGGTGCACCCATGAAGTCGTCGCGCTCCGAGCCTTGGAACAGGTAGTAGGGGTCGGGGTCCTCGGGCGTGTTCCGCGCGTAGGCCTCGCAGCTCTCGGCGATCCGATCATTCGCGGTGGCAAGCACGAAGTCCTGGCCGCCGCCGCAGGCGATGTCGTCATTCCCCTCGTCGAACATGAAGCCCGCCTCGGTGCCGTCGGTCGCGATGTAGGCCGCGATGATGCGGTCCTTCCCGGGCCCGCCGCGCACAACGTCGTCGCCGTCGCGCGGCCGGATGCGCGCACCGCGGCTGCCGCTGCCGATCTGGTCGGCGCCCGGGCTGCCGCTCAGGACCTCCACGTCAGGCAGGATGTTGCTGTGCCTATCGGGGCCGTCGTCGGCCACGCCGTCGTTGTCGAAGACGACGCCAGGATGCTCGGTGGTGCAATAGAAGACCTCGTCCACCCCAGGCCCGCCGGAGTAGCGCACCGGCAGACCGAGGCTCGGATACAGGCAGAGCGAGTCGTCGGCGTCGCCGTGGCGCACGTCCAGGAGCGACATGCCCTGCCACGGGCAGTTGATCTGGAACTCGCCGTGGCAGCCGTTCCCCGCGACGAGCGGGTGCGAGCCGAAGTCCCGGAGCTGGACGTCGCCCGCGACCTGCTCGACGACGAGGGCGTTGCTCTCGCCGCCGCCCGAAAGGACGCGCACCGAGCCGGCGTCGATGTCGGCGGTGCCGCCGTGTGCGGTGGCGGGCGCGGTCAGGGCGAGGGCTATGAAGACGATGAAGCAGAGGCGCGAGTTCATGCCGCACTGAACACGCCCGGATAGAGGCTGTTGCGCCAAGGGCTGAATGATCGGTATGAACGGGTGACGCGGCTCGTCACGCTCGCTGCCCTGGTCCTGGCGATAGGCGCGTTCCCGGCCGCCGCGCGGGCCGCCTGCTCGACGCCACATCGCCCACGACCTCGAGTTCGCCTCGGACCAGCTCGAGCGCAGTCTTCGCGTACCGGCCGCCGCTTGCCCCCTCGGCCTGGAACGCGTGCTCGCTAATCGGTCGCTTCAAGTCCGGCGCGCTACAGGAGCTTCGGGGCAGATTTGGGACAAGATGCGCGCGAGTTGCCCCAGGTTAGACCCGCTTGGTGCAGCCCTTTCCCCATGGGCCGGGCTGGATTCGAACCAGCGACCTACGGATTATGAGTCCGCTGCTCTGACCGCTGAGCTACCGGCCCCCGCGGCGACGCTAGCACCGCGGGAGGCGGCCGCAGCTACCCCCCGAGCGCCTTCCTGAGCGCGTCCCGCGCCTCGTCCAGGCTGAACGCGCCCTCGATCCGGGCCGTCACCCGGCCGCGGGCGTCGATGGCGAAGAGCCACGGCTCGGTCGGCAGGCCGTAGGCGTTCACCTGCGGCCGGTAGCCGGCGTCCGTCCGGTTGTCGCGCCAGATCTCCATGTGGATGAAGGCGGCGTCGTCGGCGTGGTCGGCCTTGAGCTCCTCGAGGATGTCGACCACCGGGCCGCAGATCCGGCTCTGGCAGAGCCGGGGCGTCGCGAAGAGCAGCATCACGGGCCGGCGGCCGAGGACGTCGGCGAGGTCGTCCTCGTGCAGCGAGCTGGGCGGGTCGCGCGTGTCGATCTCGCTCAGGTCGCCGCCCACGTCGTCGGCAGTCGGCGTGTGGACCCGCGGCGCGGCCTCGCCGACGGCCGGCGGCCGCTTGGCGCGGCCGACCGAGACCGAGACCGGGTCGCCGCCGACGACCCGCTGGTCGAGCTGCGCGACCCCGAGCACCTGATAGCGCCCGGGCCGCCGGAACGGGACGTTCGCCACGTAGATCGCCTGGGCCGCGTCGGCGTCGTGCTCCACCGTGCGGCTGCGGCGCCCGGCGGCGACCTGGAGCGAGCGGTATCGCGCCGGGTACGGCCCGCTGACCGGCCCGCCGTCCTCGGGCGCCACGTAGACGGCCGCCGGGGTGTCCGAGATCTGGCGCCGCGTGCGGTCGAACAGGGCGAACGCGAACCGGTTCGAGCCCGGCTCGAGCACCGACACCGACTGCACCATTCGCGGCCCCGGCCCGAGCCCGCGCCGGAGCTCGGCGAGCGACTTCGACTCCGGCGACGGGAACGGCTGCTCGCCTCCGACGGTCCCCTCCGTCGCGACCTCGCCGGAGTCCTCGTCGCCCCCGCCGCCGCCGCACGAGGCCAGCGCGAGACCGGCTAGCAACACGGCGCCGAGGTGCCGGCCTTGCCTCCCCGAGGCGAACACGCACGAAGCGTACGGAAAGCGCGCGCGGCCGACGACACTTCGAAAACCGCCGCGCTCGGCTAGAAACCCGCCTGGCAGCACCGGCGACCACGACTCCAAGGAGACCCAACATGAACGGCCGCGCAGCTCTCGTGACCGGCGGCTCGAGCGGCATCGGGCTCGCGATCGCCCGCGCCCTCGGGCAGGACGGCTACTCGCTCACCGTCTCGGCCCGGCGGCCCGAGAAGCTCGAGCAGGCGGTCGAGGGACTGCGCGGCGACGGCCTGGACGTCGAGTCGGTCCCCGCCAACATGGCGCGCGAGGAGGACGTGAAGGACGTCGTCGCCAAGCACCGCGAGCGCTGGGGCCGCCTGGACGTGCTGGTCAACAACGCGGGCGTCGGCATCGGCGGCCCGATCGCCGAGCACGAGACCAAGAAGCTCGACATGCAGCTCGACGTGAACCTGCGCGCGGTCTACCTGACGCTCCGCGAGTGCATCCCGATGCTCAAAGAGGCCGCGGCCGAGCACAGGAAGGCGCTCGTGGTCAACACCGCCTCGATCGCCGGCAAGTTCGGCCAGCCGTGGCTCGCGGCCTACTCGGCCACCAAGGCGGGCGTCGTCGGCCTCAGCGAGGCCGCCCACGGCGAGCTCTCGGGCGACGGCATCCAGGTGACGGCCTTCTGCCCGGGCTTCGTCGACACGCCGATGACCGGCTGGGTCGAGAACGTCCCGCCCGAGGAGATGATCCAGCCGGAGGACATCGCCGAGGCGGTCCGCTTCCTGCTCAGGACCTCGCCCGCCTGCATCGTCCCCGAGATCCAGTTCATCCGCCCGGGCGACATGACCCGGACGACGTAGGAGCCCGGCGAGACGGGAAGCGCCTAGCCGCCGGCTACTGGACGCGCTCGAGCGGGCGCTCGGCCCGCTCGCCGGCCTCGCCCCGCTCCTCGAGCTCGACGCGCTCGAGGGCGGCCTCCCACTCGTCGAGCCGCCGGAACACGCGCAGCCACGCCCAGCCGGGCCGGTGGCGGAGCTCCGGCGTGCGGTCGCGCTCGCCGGTGTCGGCCGAGGGCGAGGCGGCGGCCTCGCCGCCCGCTGCCGCCCGCCGCTCGGAGGCGGCCCGGGCCAGCTCGTGGTCGGCCCGCTCCTCGTAGTAGAGGCTCGCCTCGAGCATCGCGCGCAGCGTCCGCAGCTCGCGGCCGGTCGCCTGCCGCATCTCGGTGGCGCCCGTGTAGCGATCCCACGCGTGGGCGAAGCTGGCGAGGCTGGTCCGGCCGCCGTTGCGGTGCGCGGCGAGCATCGGGCAGACGCCGCCGGAGCTGTCCGTGTAGGCGCCGACGATGATCGTGTTGTCGTCGAGGGCCTCGACCATCGCGACCCGCGTGTCGCGCGGCAGGCAGTCGATCGACCGCCGAAGGTCCTCCGCCCGTCTCGTCCGTCGCCTGCGTCTCACCCGGTCGTCCTCCTCGCGTCGCTTAGGATGCGCCCGCCGGAGGCCGCAACGTAGCGGCCGGCGTCTCCGGACTCAAGCCAACTCCTGCCGACTGAGAGGAACCTTGCAGATGCGACTCGGGCTGCAACTGGGCTACTGGGGCCTCGGGATAAGCGAGGAGCTCCAGCTCCAGATGGCCCGCGAGGCCGAGGCCGCGGGCTTCGACTCGGCCTGGAGCGCCGAGGCGTACGGCTCGGACTCCGCGACCGTCCTGGCCTGGCTCGCCGCCCAGACCGAGCGCATCAAGCTCGGCGCCGGGATCTTCCAGATGCCGGCCCGCTCGCCCGCCATGACGGCGATGACCGCGGCCACGCTCGACAACCTCTCGAAGGGGCGGATGCTCCTCGGCGTCGGGTCGTCCGGGCCGCAGGTGGCCGAGGGCTGGCACGGGCAGCCGTTCGCCAAGCAGCTCCAGCGGACGCGCGAGTACGTGGCGATCCTGCGCATGGCGCTCGCACGCAAGCGGCTCGAGTTCGAGGGCGAGACCTACCGGCTCCCGCTGCCGGACGGGCCGGGCAAGTCCCTCAAGCTGATGATCGGGACGGTGCAGGAGCGGATCCCGATCTACCTCGCGGCGATCGGCCCGAAGAACACCCAGCTCGCCGGCGAGATCGCGGACGGCTGGCTGCCGTTCCTGTTCTCGCCCGAGCACGTCGCGGACGCTCGCAAGCTGCTGGACGAGGGGGCCGCGCGGTCCGGGCGCAAGATCGACGAGTCGTTCGACATCGCGCCGAACGTGAACCTCTGCATCGACGACGACCTCGACCGCGCGCGCGACATGGTCCGCCCGCTGCTCGCGCTCTACGTCGGCGGGATGGGGTCGCGCGAGAAGAACTTCTACAACCGCGTGGTCCAGCGCTACGGGTTCGAGGAGGCGGCGAGGGAGGTGCAGGACCTCTACCTCGACGGCAAGCGGAGCGAGGCGGCGGCGGCGCTGCCGGCCGAGCTGATCGACACGGTCGCCCTGGTCGGGCCGAGGGACCGCGTCCGCGACCGGCTCGCCGCCTACCGCGACGCGGGGGTCGGCACCGTGATCGTCACGCCGCTCGCGCAGCCCGAGCAGCGGCCGGGAATGCTGCGCGAGCTCGCCGAGCTGGTCTGAGCGCGCCGGAGCCCAGCCGACGGCGCATCGCGCTCGCCGCGTTCGGCGACCCGGGCCACGCGTTCCCGGCCATCGCGCTCGGGGCGGAGCTCGTGCGCCGCGGGCACTCCGTCCTGCTCGAGACCTGGGACCGCTGGCAGGAGCACGTCGAGCGCGAGGGGATCGAGTTCGCGCCCGCCCCCGTGTACGAGGTCTTCCCGACCGAGGGCCGCGAGCTGTCGCCCTACCGCGCGGCGGTGCGGGCGGCGCGCGAGACGCACCCCGTCTTCGCCGAGTTCGAGCCTGAGGTCGTGGTGGTGGACATCCTCACGGTCGCCGGCGCGCTCGCGGCCGAGATGGACGGCCGGCCGTGGGCGACGCTCGTGCCACACGTCCTCCCCACCCCGGCGCCCGGCTTTCCCCCCTACTCGATCGGCGCGCGGCTGCCGCGGACGGCGCTCGGGCGCGCCCTGTGGGGATCGCTCGATCCTCTCGTCCAGGCCGGTCAGCGGCAGGGGCGCGACGAGCTCAACGGGGCCCGCGAGCGCGTCGGCCTGCCGCCGCTGCCGTACGTGCACAACGGGATCTCGCGGAAGCTGGCGCTGGTGGCGACGTTCCCCCAGCTCGAGTACCCGCGGCCCGGCCTCGAGCCGTGGGTCGAGGTGACCGGCCCGCTGCTGTGGGAGCAGCCGTACGAGGACGTCGAGCTGCCGCCGGGCGACGACCCGCTCGTGCTGGTCGCGCCGAGCACCTCGCAGGACCCGAGCCAGCGGATGCTCCTCGCCGCGCTCCGCGGCCTGGCGGACGCGCCGGTCCGCGTGCTCGCGACCTACAACCGCCGGCCGCCGCCGGGAGGCCCGGTCGAGGTGCCGCCGAACGCGCGGCTCGTCGAGTGGGTGTCGTACGCGCGCACGATGCCGAGGTGCGACGCGGTGATCTGCCACGCGGGCCACGGCACCGTCGTGCGCGCGCTCGCCTGCGGCGTGCCGGTGGTGGCGTGCCCGGTCGCGGGCGACATGGCGGAGAACGCCGCGCGCGTGTCCTGGGCCGGGGTCGGCGTGTCGCTCCCGAACCGGCTGATCACGCCGCGCGGGGTGCGCCTCGCGGTCGAGCGGCTGCTCGCCGACGGCCGCCGTGCCGCGCGCGCCCGCGAGCTGGCGGCGTGGGCGGCGGAGAACGACGGCGCCGCGACCGCCGCGCGCGCCGTCGAGGCCCTCGCGGCGCGCGAGGCGCAGGCGTAGGATCGTCGCCCGTGCCCGACGACGATAGCTCCGGCGGAACGGCCGAGGACGACAAGGAGCGCCGCGACCGCGAGCTGATGGAGCTCGTCAACGAGCTCCGCGTCGCCCTGACCGGCGTGCAGATCCTGTTCGCCTTCCTGCTCACGGTGCCGTTCTCCCAGCGGTTCGAGACGGTGACCCAGTTCCAGCGGCACCTCTACTTCGGGACGCTGCTGGCGGCGACGCTCGCCGTGCTCCTGATGATCGCCCCGACGGCGCGTCATCGGTGGCTCTTCCGCCAGCACGACAAGGAGTCGCTGCTGCTCGTCTCGAACCGCCTCTCGATCGCCGGCCTCGTCTTCCTGGCGATCGCGATGACCGGGGCGGTGATGCTGATCACCGACGTCATCTTCAAGGCGACGATGGTGACCGCCGTCGGAGCCGCGCTCGGCTGCCTGTTCGCGACGGTCTGGTTCGTCATCCCGATCGTCCGCCGCCTGGCGCACGGCGGGCGCGAGGACTGAGCCGCCGACCCGCGCCGGCGCTACCCTCTGCGGCGCGTGCCCGTCAGCGGTCGCGCGCCGGTCCGGGGTAGCTCAATTAGGCAGAGCGAACGGCTGTTAACCGTTAGGTTGTGGGTTCGAGTCCCACCCCCGGAGCCATCTGGTCGCGGCCCGCGGCGGGCCGGGTCCCCTAGTCCTCCTTGAGCTTCTGCGCCTCGCGGGAGTTCTTCAGCTTCGAGAGCGTCTTCGACTCGATCTGGCGGACGCGCTCGCGGGTCACGCCGACCTCGGAGCCGATCGCCTCGAGCGTCATGGGCTCGTCCGACGCCAGGCCGTAGCGCAGCTCGAGCACGCGGCGCTCGCGCCACTGGAGCGAGCGCAGGGCCGCCTCGAGGTCGCGCTGGCGGAGCTCCGAGGAGACCACCTCGAGCGGGGCCTCGTCCTCGTCGCCCTCGATGAAGTCGGCGAGCCTCGTCTCGCCCTCGTCGGGCCCGACGGGCGTCTCGAGGGACACCGGCTCGCGGCCCAGCTCGAGGATCTCCTCGACCTGGTCGGGCGCCATCTCGACCTCGGCGGCGATCTCGTCCAGCGTCGGCTCGCGGTTCAGCCTCTGGCTCAGGGCGCGGCGCGCCCGCCCGACCCGGTTCATCCGCTCGACCATGTGGACGGGGATCCGGATCGTCCGCGACTGGTCGGCCAGCGCCCGCGTGATGCCCTGGCGGATCCACCAAGTCGCGTATGTGGAGAACTTGAACCCGCGCCGCCAGTCGAACTTCTCGACCGCCCGGATCAGCCCGAGGTTGCCCTCCTGGATCAGGTCGAGCAGCGTCAGGCCGCGGCCGGAGTAGCGCTTCGCGATCGACACCACGAGCCGCAGGTTCGCCTCGATCAGCGCGTTCTTGGCCTCCATGTCGTTGGCCTCGACGCGCTTGGCCAGGCGGACCTCGTCCTCCTTGGTCAGGAGCCTGACCTTGCCGATCGACTTCAGGTAGCTGCGCACCGCGTCGTCCGCCCCGCCCTGGGGCTGGGCGGGCTTCAGGCCGGCCGTGACTACGCCGCCCTCGTCGAAGAGGTCGGCCACGCCGGCCGGCGAGCCGTTCCCGCTCTCGTCGGGCTCGTCCAGCCTGGCTGCGTCGGCGTCGGTCACAGGGTCTGTCCCATCAGCTCGTCGATCTGGGCTCGCACTTCCTCGCGTGCAGGCCACAGCCTACGCTGCCGCTCGAAGTCCTCGTCGCGCATGGCGTGTCGAAGCTGGCGATCGATCCTCCGCAGCTCGAGCTGGAGGAACGTGAGGCGCAGACCCTCGGGCGACCCCAGGTTCTCGTCGCCGCGCATCGCGAGCTCGGTAACCAGCGCCGCCAGGGCGGGGTCGCCGTCGGGCAGCGCCGCCAGCGGGTCGTCGAAGTTGCGAACGAGGTGCGCCCGCGCGAGGCGCAGCAGACCCGAGGTGAAGTGCTCGTCGTCGAGCTGCTCGAGGTACTCCCGCCCGGCCTCGCCGCTCGCGAGGCACATGGCCAGGAACGACCGCTCCGCGCGCGCGATCGCGTCGGCGGCGGACGCCGGCTCGGCGGCCGGCGCGCCGTCGTCGCGGCGCGGCTGAACCGGCCGCGGGGCGGGCGCGTCCGTGGTCACGTATTCGACGGGCACGTCGAGTCTGTCGGCAACGAAGGCGACGAGGTCGTCTCTTGTAGCGGAATTTGCGTCGAGGGCCCGGACCAGCGGCCTCACCGACTCGAGCGCGCGGTCCCGGCCGCGCGGCGTGGCGAGGTCGGCCCCCCGCACCACCCGGCGGGCCTCGAAGTCGGGGACGAGCCGCGCGCCGTCCAGCCGGCGCTCGAACCCCTCGGCCCCCTCCGCGGGCAGCAGCTCGGCGGGGTCGGCGCCCTCGGGCATCTCGACGACCCGCAGCTCCAGGTCGAGGTCGCGCGCGCCGCGCGCCGCCCGCAGCATCGCGTCCTGCCCGGAGCGGTCGGCGTCGAGCGCCAGGTAGACCGTGCCGTGCCTGCCGACGCGCTGGGAGAGCATCGTGAGCTGCTGCTGGGTGAGAGCGGTGCCCATGATCGCGACGCTCTCCGCTATCCCGTCCTGGTGCAGTGCAAGCACATCCGTATAGCCCTCTACGGCCACGACACGTCCCCTCTTGGCCGCCGGAGCTGCCGCCCGGTCGATTCCGAACAGCTGGCGACCCTTATGGTAGAGCTCGTTTTCCGAGGTGTTGAGATATTTCGGTCGCTGGCCCTCTCTCGATGAGCGCGCGCCGAACCCCCGCACCCGGCCCCGGTGGTCCGCCAGCGGGAACATGATCCGGGCCCGGAAGCGGTCGTAGACCCCGCCGTCGCGGCCGCGCTGCACGAGCCCCGCCGCCGCCAGCTCCTCGGGCCGGAAGCCGTCGCGCTGCGCGGCGGTCAGCAGCCGGTCCCACGCGCTGGGCGAGTAGCCGACCCGGAAGTCGCGCAGCACCTGCTCGCCGAAGCCGCGCTCGGCCAGGTAGGCCCGCGCGCCCTCGGCCTCGGTCGACTCCCACAGGAAGCGCTCGTAGAACGCCGCCGCGCGGTCGACCAGCCGCAGCAGCCGGTCGGTCCGCCGGCGGCGCTCCTCGGCCTCCGCGTCCTCGCGCTCGCGCTTCAGCTCGACCCCGTAGCGGTCGGCGAGCATCTCGATCGCCTCGCGGAAGTCGAGCCCCTCGGTCGACTCCACGAAGCGGATCGCGTCGCCGCCCTCCCCGCAGCCGAAGCAGTGGTAGAGCTTGTGCTCGGCGTCGACCGAGAACGACGGCGTCCGCTCGTCGTGGAACGGGCACAGGCCGGTCCACTTGGTGCCGACGCGCCGCAGGTCGGTCCGCGTGCCGACCAGCTCGACCATGTCGATCGCCTCCTTCAGGCGTTCGATCGAGTCCTGCGTGTAGAGCGCCATCGCCCCGGGAGGCTAGGGGGCGAGGGCCTCGTCCAGCGCGTCCGTGAACGCGCCGACCGAGAGCGAGCCGAAGTCGAGCCCCTCCGGCTCGCGGCCGGGCCGCATCAGGACGAACGACGGCGTGGACTTCACGCCGAGCCGCTGCGCCTCCGCGGCCGCCTCCCTCAGCTCCGCCGTGACCGCCGGGTCGTCGCGCTCGGCGAGCGCCCGCCTCACGTCGAGGCCCGCGGCCGCCCCGACCCGCTCGAGGTAGTCGTCGGTGACCCAGCCCGCGTTCTCCGCCCCCTGGTTGCGGAACACGAGGTCCACGAACTGCCACAGCCTGGCCTGGTGCCCGGCCGCGGCCGCCATCCGCGCCCCGCGCTCCGAGTCCGGCCCGAGGAACGCCAGGTTGCGGAACGCCATGCGCAGCCTGCCGGTGCGGACGTAGCGCATGACGAGCTCCGGCAGCACCTCGCGCGCATACTTCCCGCAGAACGGACACTGGACGTCCGCGAACTCCACCATCGTCACCCTCGCGCGCGGGCTGCCGAGCTCGATCCCGCGCTGCGGCAGCCCGGCGAACAGGGCGCGCGTCTCGGCCGCGCCCTCGGGCCGCCCGGTGGTCGTGCCCGCCTCGTCGCCTCCCGCCTGCCCGATCGCGATGGCGATCCCGGCGAGCACAGCCGCCACGATCGCCGTGGCCGAGACGAGCGCGAGCCGCCGCCGGCGCCGCTCGGCGAGCGCCTCGTCGCGCTCGCCCATCAGGGCTCGCCGGGCCCGGCCTCGACCGGGCTCGCCTCCCCCTCCTCCGCCTCGCGCCGCCGGCGCCGCCGCTCGCTGACGACCACCACGGCCAGGATCGCGAACAGCGGTCCGAAGTAGATCCCGAAGTCGATCAGCCAGTGACCGCCCGTGGCGTGGGCGAGCGGCACGCTCAGAACCCCCTGGGCAGCGACAGCTCGGCGAACGCCCTGACGGCGAAGCGGTCGGTCATTCCTGCAAGGTAGTCCACGACCCGCTCCGAGTCGCCGGCTCCGGGCACGATCGCGGGCGGCGGGTCCGCGGCGTGGTGGGCGAACAGCGCGCGCAGCATCCGCTCGATCCGGGGGTGCTCGCGCCGGGCGGCCGGCCCGAGGTAGACGCGGTCGAACATGAACGTCCGCAGCCGGTCCATCGCCGCGGCGGCCTCGGGGCCCTGCACCACGTCGTCGGCCTCCGCCGAGCGCTCGACCAGGTCGCGCACGAGCGTGTCGATCCGCTCCGACCCCGTGGCGCCCAGCACCGCGAGCTCCTCCGCCGGCAGCTCGTCGCGGTCGAGCGCGCCGGCGCGGATGGCGTCGTCGATGTCGTGGTTGATGTACGCGACGCGGTCGACCACCCGGACGATCCGCCCCTCGAGCGTGGCCGGTCGGTCGGGCCCCGTGTGCCGGAGGATGCCGTCGCGGACCTGCTCGGTGAGGTTGAGGCCGCGACCGTCGCGCTCCAGCAGCTCGACGACGCGCAGCGAGTGGCGGTTGTGCCGGAACCCGGTCCCGTAGCGCTCGCGGAGGCAGGCGTCCAGCACCGACTCGCCCACGTGCCCGAACGGCGGGTGGCCGAGGTCGTGCCCGAGCGCGATCGCCTCGGTGAGGTCCTCGTTCAGCGCCAGCGCGCGCGCCACCGTGCGCGCGATGCCGGCCGTCTCGAGCGTGTGCGTGAGCCGGGTCCGGTAGTGGTCGCCCTCGGGGGCGATGAACACCTGCGTCTTGTGCTTGAGGCGCCGGAACGCCTTCGAGTGGACGATCCGGTCGCGGTCGCGCTGGAACGGCGAGCGCATCGGCGAGTCCGGCTCCGCCGCGGCGCGCCGGGCCGGGTACGAGCGGGCGGCGAGCGGCGACAGCCACGCCTCCTCGGCCGCCTTCAGCCGGTCGTGGAAGCCGAGGGTGTGGACGGCGGTGGTCACGTGCGGCGATTGTCTCAGCCGCGGCGGCGGCGCACGCGGCGCCATCCGCCCGCGGCCCGGCCGCGACCGGGGCCGCCCTACCCGTGCCCGATCGCGGCCTGGGCGGCGGCCACCCGCGCGATCGGCACGCGGTAGGGCGAGCAGCTCACGTAGTCGAGCCCCGCCATGTGGAAGAAGTCGATCGAGTCGGGGTCGCCGCCGTGCTCGCCGCAGATGCCGAGCTTGAGGTGGGCCTTGGCCTCGCGGCCGGTCCAGGCCGCCAGCCGCACGAGCCACCCGACGCCCGGCTTGTCGATCGTCTCGAACGGGCTGCGGTCCACGATCCGCTCCTCCAGGTAGCGCGCGAGGAACCCGCTCTCGACGTCGTCGCGCGAGAACCCGATCGCCGTCTGGGTCAGGTCGTTCGTCCCGAACGAGAAGAAGTCCGCGACGGCCGCGATGCGGTCGGCGACGAAGCACGCGCGCGGCAGCTCGATCATCGTGCCGACCGACAGCTCGAGGTCGCGGGTCTCGTCCTCCTCCTCCACGACCCGCTCGACGAGCCGGCGCATCTGGCTCAGCTCCTGCTCGTACGCCACCAGCGGGACCATGATCTCGAGGTGGGGCGCCCGGCCGCTGCGCTCCCGGACGGCCCGCGCCGCCCGGACGATCGCGTGCGCCTGCATCGCGTAGATCTCCGGGTGCACGATCCCGAGCCGGCAGCCGCGGGTGCCCAGCATCGGGTTCGTCTCGTGCAGCACGTGGACGCGCTCCTGGGTGCGCTCGAGCTCCTCGAGGTCCGGCGATCCCTCCGTTCGCGCGTGCTCGATCTGCTGGGCCAGCTCCTCGAGGTCCGGCAGGAACTCGTGGAGGGGCGGGTCGAGCAGGCGGATCGTCACCGGCAGCCCCGCCATCGTCTCGAACAGGCCCTCGAAGTCCTGCTGCTGGAGCGGCAGCAGCTCCGCGAGCGCGGCGCGGCGGTCCTCCTCGGACTCGGCCATGATCATCGCCCGCATCTTGGGCTGGCGGTCGGCGGCCATGAACATGTGCTCGGTGCGGCAGAGGCCGATCCCCTCGGCCCCGAGCTCGCGCGCCTTCTCGGCGTCGGCGGGCGTGTCCGCGTTCGCGCGGACGCGCAGGCGGCGGACCTCGTCGGCCCAGCCCAGCACCCGCTCGAACCGCTCGTCGACCTCCGGCTCCACGAGCGGGACGTCGTCGGTGGTGATGATCCCCGCGCTGCCGTCGAGGGCGATCAGGTCGCCCTCGCGGAGCACGGTCCCGTTCACCCGCGCCTCGCCGTGGGCGAGGTCGATCTCGAGCTCGGACACGCCGCACACGCACGGCCGGCCCATGCCGCGGGCGACCAGCGCCGCGTGGCTCGCCTTGCCCCCCTCCGAGGTCACGATCCCGCGGGCGGCGAAGAAGCCGGCCACGTCGTCGGCCTCCGTGAACGGGCGGACGAGCACCACCGCCCGGCCCGCCTCGGCGGCCTCGACCGCGTCCTCCGCGGAGAAGACGATCTCGCCCTTCGCGGCCCCCGGCGACGCGTTCACGCCGCGGGCGAGCACCGCGTACTCGGCCTCGCGCCCGAAGGTCGGGTGGAGCAGCGCGTCGAGCGCCCCCGCGTCGACCGTGCAGAGCGCCTCCTCGCGCGTGAGGAGGCCCTCCTCCACGGCGTCGACCGCGAACCGCACCGCCGCCTGCGCCGGGCGCTTGGCGTTGCGGGTCTGGAGCATGTAGAGGCGGTCCTCCTCCACGGTGAACTCGGTGTCCTGCATGTCGCGGTAGTGGGCCTCGAGCGTGCGCAGGATCTCCATCAGCTCGGCGTGCGCCTCGGGCATGACCTCGCGCAGCTCCGACAGGTCGAGCGGCGTCCGCACGCCGGACACCACGTCCTCGCCCTGGGCGTTGACGAGGAAGTCGCCCGACGGCTCGGGCGCGCCGGTCACCTCGTCGCGCGAGAACGCCACCCCCGAGCACGACCGCTCGCCGCGGTTCCCGAAGACCATCTGCTGGACGTTCACCGCCGTGCCCCAGTCGTCCGGGATCCGGTTGATGCGCCGGTACTCGACCGCGCGCAGGCCCGTCCAGGAGTCGAACACGGCCCGGATCGCCTGGCGCAGCTGCTCGCGCGGGTCCTCGGGGAACGCCTCGCCGGTCTGCTCGCGGTAGAGCAGCTCGAAGCGGTCCGCGAGCGCGCGCAGGTCGCTCGCCGAGAGCTCGGTGTCGAGCTTCACGCCTGCGACCCGCTTGCGCTCGGCGATCGCCTCCTCGATCGCCTCGCCGGGCACGCCACGGCACACGTTCCCGAACATCTGGACGAACCGGCGGTACGAGTCCCGGGCGAAGCGCTCGTTCCCCGTCGAGCGGGCGAGCCCCTCCACCGAGCGGGCGTTCAGCCCCAGGTTGAGGACCGTGTCGAGCATCCCCGGCATCGACTCGCGCGCTCCCGAGCGGACCGACACGAGCAGCGGGTCGCCGGGGTCGCCCAGGCGCTTCCCGGCGCGCTCCTCGAGCCTGCCGAGCGCGTCGTCCACCTGCTCCTCGAGGCCCTCCGGCTCGACGCGGCCGGCGCGCATGTACTCGACGCACGCCTCCGTGGTGATGGTGAAGCCGGCGGGGACGCGGTCGGGGCCGAGGACCCGCGTCATCTCGGCGACGTTCGCGCCCTTCCCCCCCAGCAGGTCGCGCATCTCGCGCGAGCCCTCGGAGAAGTCGTAGACGAGCTTCCGGCCGTCCCCCACTTGGCGGCGATTCTATCCCCGGCGCGCGCTGCGTCAGACTGCCGGGCGTGGAGCCGGCGGACCTCGCGGTGATCGTCTGGAGCTCGTTCGCCGTCCTCGGGATCGGCCTGCGGGCGGCGATCCAGTGGCGGCGGACCGGGACGACCGGGCTGCGCGGGCTGTCGGGCGAGCCCGGCTCGCTCGAGTGGCTCGGCGGCGTCCTGTTCGTGCTCGGGCTCGTGTTCGGCATCGCCGGGCCCGTGGCCCAGCAGGAGGGGACGGCCGACCCGATCGCCGCGCTCGACGGCCGCGCCGGCCACGTCGCCGGCGCCGTCCTCGCGGTCGGCGGCCTCGCGGCCACGCTCTACGCCCAGCTCGCGATGGGCCGCGAGTGGCGCATCGGCGTCGACCCGACCGAGCGGACCGGCCTCGTCACCGGCGGGCCGTTCGCGCTCGTCCGCAACCCGATCTACACGGCGATGCTGACGAGCGCGGTCGGGATCGCCCTGCTGGTCCCGAACCCCGTGACGCTCGCCGGCCTCGCGACCCTGGTCGCGGCGTTCGAGATGCAGACGCGGTTCGTCGAGGAGCCCCACCTCCGCCGCCTCCACGGCGACGCCTACCTCGCCTACGCCTCGCGCGTGGGCCGGTTCGTGCCCGGCCTCGGCCGGCTGAGCTGAGTCAGGCGACCCGCCGCAGGCGGACGTGCGCGTGGTGCTCCAGCGTCTCCGAGAGCGCCCGGTCGGCCTGGTGCAGGGCGCGCTCGGGCGCGCTCGGGAACTCCGCGAGCGGGCGGCCCATCGCCTCGACGAGGAAGCCGTGGGCCTCGGCGCCGAGCGGGAACGAGCCGGCCTCGCAGCCCGGGCAGACCACGCCGCCGGCGCTCGCCGAGAACGCGCCCAGGTGCTCGCGCTCGCCGCAGGCCGCGCACGCCGCCAGCTCCGGCGCGAACCCGGCCGCCAGCAGCAGCTTCAGCCGGAACGCCAGCGCCTGGGCGCGGACAGCCGCGCCCGGCTCGGCGTCGAGGAGCTGGAGCTCGCGGCACAGGAGGTTGTAGGCGGGGCGGTTCGGCTCCTCCGAGTCGAGCACACGGAGCACCGCGTCGCACGCCTGGGTGGCGCGCTCGAGGGCGTCCCGGCGCTCGCGGAGCGAAGCGTGCGGGTCCACGGTCTCGGCGGAGGTGACCGTGCACAGCTCGCCGCGGCCCTCGTGGAGGATCAGCTCGACCCGGAACAGCGGCTCGAGCCGCCCTCCGAAGCGCGACTTCACCCGCCTGACCCCCTTCGCGATCGCGTTCACCCGCCCGCGGTCGCGGGTGTAGACGTGGAGGATCCGGTCCGCCTCTCCGTAGCGGATCGAGCGCAGCACGACGGCCTCCGTACTGAAGCTCCGGGGCATCGCCCTAAACTCTGTCGCCCGTGCCGGACATCGTCCTCTACACCACCGAGCCCTGCGGGTTCTGCCGCCAGGCCAAGGCCCTGCTCCAGAGCCGCGGCGTGGAGTACGACGAGGTCAACCTCGCCAAGGACCCGTCCGGGAGGGCCGACCTCGTGGCCAAGACCGGTCAGATGACCTTCCCCCAGGTCCTGGTGGGCGAGCGGGCGATCGGCGGCTTCCGCGAGCTGATCGAGGCCGACCGCGCCGGGATCCTCGACTCGCTGCTGGCCGCCTAGCGGCTCTACGCGAGCCGGATCGCGAGCGCGACCAGCGCCGCCGCGCAGATCGCCAGGAGGGCGACGAAGGCCCTCAGCACCGCGCGCTCGCGGTCGCGGCGGGCGTTCAGCCAGACGAGCGCCGCGAACTCGCGGTCGAGGCGCGTCCAGCGGCGCCGCCCGTAGTCGTCGGGCTCGATCTCGCGCAGCACGAGCCGCGCGAAGTCGCCCGATGGCCTGAGCTCGGCGCCGCCGGCGACGGGGCGGCTCTCCTGTCCCAGCCCGTCGCTCATCCGCCCGGGCCCCTCACGTCTCCCTCGGCAGCGCCGTGAAGATGCTCGCGAGCATGGCCGCGACCGCCATCAGCGGCGCCCGCTTGACCGGGTGCAGCGGCGGGCGCTCGGGGAAGGCGACGACCCAGTGGCGCGCACTGGCGCAGACGAAGTCGAACGAGACGGCCTCGGGCGCGTGGCGGCCGAGGCAGGTCCGGAAGTCGTAGCGTGAACGGGCGGGGCTCAGGTCGAGGATCCGGTCGGGGACGCCCGGGCCGCGGTGCGTTATCTCGAACAGGAAGTCGCCGTCCTCGTACTCCTGGCGGACGACCGCGACCGGCACCAGCTCGTTACCCGGGAACAGGACCGGCAGAACCTTCCGCGAGGTGCGCGCCAGCAGGTCCTCGAAGCTCTGCCCGGGGTTCTCCGCGCGCACCGGGTAGGGGTCGATCAGGAGCGTGAGCAGCCAGTCGCCGAGCACGCTGTCGGTCCGCTCGGACTGCTCGCGGTCGGCCTCGAGGGCCTCGCACCGGCCGCGCACCTGCTCGAGCTCGCGGCGGAGGCCGTCGATCTGGTTGTGGAGCCGCACCACGCGCGCGCGTGCCTTGTCGCGCTGCGCCTCCATCACGCAGACCTCCCTGCCCAGCCGCGTGCTGCGGCTCAGCAGCAGCCGCAGGCCCACCGCCGGCGGGACCAGCATGACCGCGCAGGCGCCGAGCAGGACGCCCTGGACCAGCGGGGGCGCGTCCAGCAGCCAGCTCGACGCCGACGCGAGGGCCGCGGCCGCGGCGCCGGCGATCCAGCGGAACGCGGCGTGCATCGACTCGACGAGCACGAGGCGCGCGAGCTGGCGCGACCAGCCCGCCGCGCGGGTGCCCCGCTCGCTCGCCGCCCTGCCGTTGCCGCCCGGGGCCGTCCGGCCCCGGTCCTCGGTTCCGCCCAAGCCGCTCCTCCCGCTCGCGTCGCGGGCGCGCCGACCCCCCTGCCGGCCGCCGCAGCGGGCGCACCATACGGTCGCCGGCCGCGCGACTCCACGAAAACCTCCAGACGGGGGATTACTTTCGGACTCGCGGGCGGGGTTGGCAGCGCTCGCAGACGTACGTGCCGCGCTGGCCGACCCTCATCTTCACGATCGTCCTCCCGCAGCGCGGGCACGGCTCGCCCTCGCGCAGGTGGACGAGGAAGCGGTCCTGGAAGACGCCGCGCCCCCCGTCCGGGTGGCGGAAGTCGTCGATCGAGGCGCCGCGGGCGTCGATGCCGGCCTGGAGCGACTCGACGACGGCGTCGCGCAGGTCGGCGATCTGGCGCCGGCGCAGGGTCCCGACCGGCCGCAGCGGGTGGATACGCGCCCGGAACAGCGCCTCGTCCGCGTAGATGTTGCCCACCCCGGCGACCCGCTCCTGGGACAGCAGGAACGACTTGACGGGCGCGCGGCGGCCGGCCGCCATGGCGCGCAGCGCGTCGGCGGTGAAGTCCGGGCCGAGCGGCTCGACCCCGAGGCGCGAGGCGAAGTAGTCGTCGCGGGCGCCGGAGCCGAGCAGCACGACGCCGGTGCCGAAGCGGCGCGGGTCGGTGAACAGGACGCGCTCGCCGGAGGAGAGGTCGAGCCGGACCCGGACGTAGGGTGGGGTCCCGGCACCCCCGGGGTCGAGCAGCAGGTTCCCGGTCATCCGCAGGTGCATGGCCAGGTGGACGTCGTCCTCCAGCTCCCAGAGCAGGTACTTGCCGCGCCTGGCGAGCCGCTCGACCCGCCGGCCGTCGACCGCCGCCGCCAGCTCCTCCGGCGGCGCCGGCTCGCACCAGCGCGGGTCGAGGACCTCGATCCGCTCGAGCGTCGCGCCCTCGACCACCGGCGCGAGGTGGGTGCGGATCGTCTCGACCTCGGGCAGCTCGGGCACGGCCCCGAGGTTAGGGCCGGGCGGTCGCGGGCTCGGCCCGCTCGCCGGCCGGCACGAACGGCTCGCCGCCGAGCGGCGCGTCGCGGCCCGTGAGCCACCGGTGGACGCTCGCGCCGACCGACGCCATCGGCGCCTCCACCCGCCGGCCGTCGTGGCCGTCGAACGTCGCCAGGAGCGGCGAGAGCTCGCGCGTGTGGTCGGAGCCGGCCGAGTCGGGGTCCACGCCGTGGTCGGCGCACAGGACCAGCAGGTCGCCGGGCCGGAGCGCCGCGGTCCAGCGCGCCACCGCGGCGTCGACCTCCCGCAGCGCGGCCGCGAAGCCGTGGACGTCCTTGCGGTGCCCGTAGACGGTGTCGGTGTCGACCAGGTTCGCGAACGCGAGCCCGCCGCCCGGCTCGGCGAGCAGGTCGTCGAGGGCCGCGATCGCGGTCCGGTTATCGTGCGCGGGACGGGTCTCCGACACGCCGCGGCCCGCGAACACCTCCCCCACCTTCCCGACCGCGCACACCGGCACCCCCTGCTCGGCCAGGAGGTCGAGGTGGGTCGGGCCGGGCGGGGGAAGCGAGTAGTCGCGCCGCCCCGGCAGGCGCCGGAACGCGCCCGGCTCGCCCTCGAACGGGCGGGCGATCACGCGGCCGACGGCGTGCTCGCCCCGGAGCATCCCGCGCGCCGCCTCGCACGCGGCGTACAGCTCGTCGAGCGGGACGGCGGCCACGTTCGCCGCCACCTGGAAGACCGAGTCGGCCGAGGTGTAGACGATCAGCCCGCCGGTCTCGAGCTGCTCGGCGCCGAACTCGTCGATCGCGCGCAGCCCCTCCGACGCGGCGTTGCACAGCACCGCGCGGCCGGTCGCGCGCTCGAACGCCTCGACCACCTCGGCCGGGAAGCCGTCCGGGTAGGTGGGCGGGCCCTCGGTGGAGACGCCCATCAGCTCCCAGTGGCCGGCGGTCGTGTCCTTGCCCGGCCCGACCGGCCACAGCCGGCCGTGCACGGCCGGCTCCTCCACCGGCGGCACGCCGTCGATGGCGGTCACGTTCCCGAGCCCGAGCCGCGTCAGCGCCGGCAGGTCGAGGCCGCCGACGGCGCGCGCGACGTGGGCGAGCGTGTTCGCGCCCTCGTCGCCGTAGTCGGCCGCGTCGGCGGTCGCGCCGCAGCCGCAGGCGTCCAGCACCACGACGAACGCTCGGCGGCCCCGGCTCACCCGGGCGTTGTACCAGGGGGCGGCGCCGGTCGTGGAGCGGCGGGCGGGGGCTCAGCCCGTCGCGCGCGGGTGCGCCCGGAAGTACACGTCCTTCAGCCGCTCGCTGGAGAGGTGCGTGTACAGCTGGGTCGTGGCCACGTCGGCGTGGCCCAGCATCTCCTGGACCGAGCGCAGGTCGCAGCCGCCGTTCAGCAGATGCGTCGCGAACGTGTGGCGGAGGGTGTGCGGGCTCATGCGGTCGGCCAGCCCGGCGGACGCCGCGTGGCGCCGGACGATCTTGTAGAGGCCCTGCCGCGTGAGCGGCTCGCCGCGGAAGTTGAGGAACAGCTCGGCCACCGGGCGGCCGCGGGCCAGCGCCGGGCGGCCGCGCTCGACGTAGCGGGCGACGGCCTCGGCGGCCGCCGAGCCCACCGGCACGACGCGCTCCTTCGCGCCCTTCCCCCGCGCGCGCAGCACCCGGTCCTCCAGGTCGACGTCCGACACGGCGATCCCGATCGCCTCCGAGGCCCGCAGCCCGCACGCGTACATCAGCTCGAGCAGCGCGCGGTCGCGCAGGGCGGTCGGCTCGGTGCCCCGCGGCTGCTCCAGCAGGCGGCCGACCTCGCCGCGCGTGAGCACCTTCGGGAGCCGCCGGCTGCGCCGCGGGCCGGCGATCGTCGCCATCGGGTCCACGTCGAGCACGCCCTCGCGGCGCAGGTGGCGGTAGAACGACCGCAGGCAGGCGGTCTTGCGGTGGATCGTGGCCGGCGACGCCGGCGCGCGGCCGTTGCCCTCCGCGAGCCGGGCGAGGAAGTCGGAGACGTCCGCGGCCGTGGCCGACTCGGGCCCGCGCCCGCGCTCGTCGAGGAAGCGGCCGAACTGGAGCAGGTCCGAGCGGTAGGCGTCGAGCGTGTTGCGCGACAGGCCGCGCTCGAACTCGAGGTAGGCGAGGAAGTCGAGCACCAGGTGCTCGAACGGGCGCTGCGGGACGATCGAGGTGACGGTGGCCACGGGGAGCCGTGTTCGCCCGCCGCCGCGGTTCCCCTCGCCGGTGCAACCGGGCGCCCACCGCCGCCCGCCCGCCGGTGCGGACCGGCGCCCACCCCCGCCCCGCGCCGCCGCGGCTCAGGCGTCGCGGCCGTACGCGCGGAACCAGAGCAGGCCGATCAGCGACTTCGCGTCCGTCGTGCGCTCGATCGCCGCGTCCAGCTCGGCGAGCGGGACCGCCTCGACCTCGATCCGCTCGTTCTCCTCCGACTCGCCCTCGGCGTCGTAGAGGTCGGTCGCCAGGTAGACGTAGTAGCGCTCGTTCGAGAACCCGGGCGACGCGTAGCAGGTGACGAGGTGGCGCCACTCGCGCGCGCCCTTGCCGATCTCCTCGACGAGCTCGCGCTTGGCGGTCTCGAGCGGCCCCTCCCCCTCCTGGTCGAGCTTGCCGGCGGGGACCTCGAGCAGCGCCTGCTCGCCGACCGCCTCGCGCGGCTGCCTGACGAGGTACAGCCGCTCGCCGTCGTGGGCGACGACCGCGGCGGCGCCGGGGTGGACCGCGTACTCGCGCTCGACCTCCTCGCCGTCGTCGTGCCTGAAGCGGTCGACGCGCACGCCGAGCACGCGCCCGCTCCAGACCTCCTCGCCGCCTGTCCGCTCGAAGCTCATCGGCTCATCTCGTCGCCGAGGACCGCGCCCCCCGCCAGCGCGGCGCGGAAGAACAGCTGGTCCTCCCCGATCGAGCGGCCCATGGTACGGGCGGGGAGCCCGGAGGCCGCATAGCCGCGCAGGTCGACCCCCGTCCAGCGCGGCTCGTGCTTGCCGAACACCGCGCGGAACTCGTCGTCGGGCACCGCGACGATGACCGGCTTGAGCAGCATCTGGAGGACGGTGGCGGAGTGGTGCGAGAGCCCGCGGTGGCGCGGCCTCGGGTCCGCCGCCGACATGCGCGGCACGAGGATCGTCCGGCAGCCGAGCGCCAGCGCCGCGTGCGCGGTGTCGAGCGCCGCCATGCCGCCGTGGCCGAGCGCGGTGGCGGAGCCGAGGATGCCCGGACCCGGTCCCGCGATGCACGCGTCCCACCCGAGCTCCGTCAGGCCGGTGTGGATCGCGCCGGCCGTGCTGACCGACTCGAGCTCGCCGCCGAATGCCGAGGCAGCCGTCACGTGGTCCACGACGAGCTCGCGCTCGCGCAGCTCGACCACGACGTCGGACAGCTCGCCGCTGAGCGCGCCGCCGGCCGTCTGGACGTAGCCGATCCGCGCCCCCGGCCGGCGCTTGGCCGCGGCCCACGCAACGCACGGGAGCTGGCCGTGGAGCGAGATCACCGCGACCGGCTTGCCGATCGGCCGCTGGAGGTGCAGGGCGCGCTCCTCGAGCGGCAGGACGGCGTGCTGGAGCGACGTGTAGTTCAGCTTCATCACGTGCGCGCCCTCGAGGCCGGCCCCGTCGAGGCCCCGCGTGAGGTTCACGTGGACGATGTCGAAGCCGCCGCTGCCGAGGCCGAGGTCCTGGGCCGCCACGTTCACGACCACGTCGTCGCCGGCCTCGACCGGGCCCGTGAGCCGCTCGTAGGAGACCGCGTCGCGCTGCTCGCCGTCGATCTCGACCGTGAGCCGGGCCGCCGGGCCGGCCCGGTCGACCGAGACCACGGTCCCGCGCCGGAGGGCGAGGCTGGTCACGCGCTGTGGGCCACGATGCCGAGGGTCACGTCGAGCATCGTCTCCAGGGCCTCGACCGAGACGCGCTCGTCCGGCTGGTGGTTCGCCACGGTCCCGTTCGCGACGTTCAGGCACGACAGCCCGCGGGCCTGGAACACGTGGGCGTCGCTGCCGCCGCCGGTCGCGATCGGGCGCGGCTCGATGCCGAGCCCGCTCAGCGCCGCCGCGGCGACCTCCACCACCGGCGCCGATCGCGGGATCCGGTACGCGCGCGAGACCTCCTCGACGCCCAGCTCCAGGTCGCACTCGCAGTCGCTGGCCGACTCCGTCAGCGAGTCGACCATCCGCCGGACCACGTCGCTCGCGCGGTCGTGGTCGAGGCTGCGCGCCTCGAGCTCGACGCGGCAGCGCTCCGCCACGACGTTCCGCGCCGTGCCGCCCTCGATCGTGCCGACGTTCGCGGTCGTCTCCGCGTCGAGCCTGCCCAGCTCGAGCGCGGCGACGGCCCGCGCGGCCGACGCGATCGCGTTGCGCCCGTCCTCCGGGCGGATCCCGGCGTGCGCCGACTGCCCGCGGAACGAGGCGTCGACCCGGTAGTAGCTCGGGGCGGCCACGACCAGCTCGCCGATCGGCGAGGCGTGGTCGAACACGAACCCGAGGTCCGCCGAGAGCGACGAGACGTCGAACGCCTTCGCGCCGAGGAGGCCGGGCTCCTCGCAGGTCGTGAACACGAGCTCGATCCCGACCGGCGGGGGCTCGGCGGCGAAGCGCCGGGCAATCGCCAGCACGACGGCCACCGCCGCCTTGTTGTCGGCGCCGAGGATCGCGTCGTTCTCGTTCGTCAGGACCCCGTCGCGCTCGACCACGTTCACGGGCGCCTCGAGCGGCACCGTGTCGAGGTGCGTGCAGAGCATGATCGTGCGCGCGCCGGGGGGCCCGGGGATACGCGCGAGCAGGTTGCCGGCGTCCGAGCCGGTCTCCGCGCGGGTCCGGTCCTCGGCGGCCTCGATCCCCGCCTCGCGCAGCATCGCCGCGACCGCGTCCGCCATCGCGCGCTCGCGACGCGACGGGCTCTCGACCTCGCACAGGTGGACGAGGTCGGCGACGACCCGCTGGCGCTCGGCGGCGCTCGCCCGTGGCGCGACCGTCGCGCTCAATCCGTCACGACTGCGCGGCGCCGGCCACGCCCGGCTCGTCCGCGCGCGCGAAGCGGGACTCGGCGCGCGGCTCGCGCTCGCGGGAGCGGTCGAGCGCAGCGCGCACGAAGTCGCGGAACAGGGGCTGGGGCCGCAGCGGCCTGGACTTGAACTCCGGGTGGAACTGCGAGGCGACGAAGAACGGGTGATCGGGCAGCTCGACGATCTCGACCAGGCGGTCGTCCGGCGAGGTGCCGGAGCAGACGAGCCCCGCGGCCTCGAGCCGGCGCCGCATGTGGTTGTTCACCTCGTAGCGGTGGCGGTGGCGCTCGTAGATCACGGGCTCGTCGTAGATCGCGCGCGCCCGGGTGCCCTCGTGGAGCTTCACGGGGTCGGCGCCGAGGCGCATCGTGCCGCCCATGTCGCGGACCTCCTTCTGCTCCGGCAGGAGGTCGATCACCGGATAGGGAGTCTCGGGATCGAACTCGGTCGAGTTCGCTCCGTCCATGCCGACCGCGTGGCGGGCGAACTCGGCCACCGCCACCTGCATCCCGAGGCAGATCCCGAGGTACGGGATGCCCCGCTCGCGGGCGAACCGGGCGGCGCGGATCTTGCCCTCCACCCCGCGGACGCCGAACCCGCCCGGGATCAGGATGCCGTCGCACTCCTCGAGCTGGCGCTCGGCCTCGGCGTGCTCGAGCCCCTCGGCGTCGACCCAGCGGATGTCGACCTTCGCGTCGTTGTGGAAGCCGGCGTGCCCGAGCGCCTCGTTGACGGAGAGGTAGGCGTCGGCGAGCTGGGTGTACTTGCCGACCATCCCGATCCGGACCCGCTCCTCGGCGGCGTCGGCGCGCTTGACGAGCGCCTCCCACTCGGAGAGGTCCGCGACCGGCGCCTCGATCCGGAAGTGGTCCAGGATCTGGTCGTCGAGCCCCTCGGCCCGCAGGTAGAGCGGGACCTTGTAGATCGAGTCGACGTCGCGCGCGGAGATGACCGCCTCGACCGGGAGGTTCGCGAACAGGGCGATCTTCTCGCGGATCTCCCGCGAGAGGGAGCCCTCCGAGCGGCAGACGAGCAGGTTGGGCTGGATGCCGATCCGGCGCAGCTCCTGGACCGAGTGCTGGGTGGGCTTGGTCTTGAGCTCGCCGGCGTGGCCTAGGAACGGCACGAGCGTGAGGTGCACGAACATCGACCTGTCGCGCCCCTCGTCGACCTGGAACTGGCGCAGGGCCTCGAGGAACGGCAGCGACTCGATGTCGCCGACCGTGCCGCCGATCTCGGTGATCACGAAGTCGACGTCGGCCGCCTCGGACACGAGCCGGATCCGCTGCTTGATCTCGTCCGTGATGTGCGGGATGACCTGGACGGTGCCGCCGAGGTAGACGCCGCGCCGCTCGCGGCGGATCACCGCGTCGTAGATCGCGCCGGTGGTGACGTTCGAGCCGCGCGTGGAGTTCGCGTCGGTGAAGCGCTCGTAGTGGCCGAGGTCGAGGTCGGTCTCCGCCCCGTCCTCGGTGACGAACACCTCGCCGTGCTGGAACGGGCTCATCGTGCCCGGGTCGACGTTGATGTAGGGGTCGAACTTCTGGAGCGTGACGCTGAAGCCGCGCGAGACCAGCAGGCGTCCGATCGACGCCGCGGCGATCCCCTTCCCGAGAGCCGAAACCACGCCCCCCGTGACGAAGATGAACCTGGTCTGGCGCGTGTCAGGCATGCGAGATCCTTCCGAGCGAGTCTAGATGACGCAGTACCGGGGCCCGGTCGACCACCTCGGAGATCGACCGGAACTCCCCGTACACCGTAATGGCGGCCATGACGGCAACGGCGATGGCCTGGCCGGTGAGCGAGAGCGACATGAGGAGCCAGAGGCCCGCGACCGCCCCGACCGCGTTCGACCCGGTGTCGCCGAGCATCCCGACCTCGCGCAGGTCGAGCGGCAGCAGCACCAGGACCGGCCCGAGGAAGAGGCCGAGCGTCCAGAGCGGGTCGGCGTCCCGCGAGCCGGCGACGAGGGCGGCCCCGAGCAGGACGAGGGCCTTGCCGGAGCGGCCGGGCCGCAGGTCGAGCAGGTTGAAGAGGTTGGTGGCCAGCACGAGCACCCCCGCCCCGAGCAGCAGCTCGTCGGCCGCGTCGCGGCCGGTGGCCGACATGACGAACAGCGCGAGGCCGAGGGTGCCGGCGGCCTTGATCGCCCCGGTCGAGAGGCCGCCGCTGGCCGCCGCGCGGGCGTGACCGCGCCAGCCGCGCGCCGAGGCGTCGGTGCCGACGAGGTCGTCGATCAGCCCGAGCAGCGCGACGCCGGTGACGAACAGGACCGCGGTGCCGGTCTCGGCGAGCAGCACGTCGTCGTCCGACCACTCGTGCAGCACCGTCACGGGGGCGAGGGCGAGCAGCGCCGCCACCGGGATGGCGATCCCGGCCGGGAACGCGACCGGCGCGCCGCGGTAGTTCTCGCGGGCGAAGCCCTGCTCGCGGAGGCCGCGGACGAGCGGGGGAGCCACCGCCGCCGCAGTCAGGAGGGAGACGATCAGCGGCAGCGTCTTCATCGACCGAACCTATCGCGGGGGGCGGACGGGCCTCGGCGGCCGGGTCCGGCGGACGCTTGCCCGGCCACCGTGGTCGATTTGTTCCGCATAGCGGAATGAATCCGACACTGTGTCGGTTTCGGGTCGCATAGCGACCCTCAGACAGGAAAGTGGCCGACCACCGAGCGAAGCGAGGGCCCTGGCTCAGCGCCCCCGCGGCTGGGGAAGCGGCTCGTCCGCGCTCGACTTGTAGCCGAAGCTGCCGCGCGCCCCGCGCAGGGCGAGCACGAGGGCGATCCGGCCGCCGGGGGAGTCGACCGCGTCGACGCTGGCGGGCAGCCGGTCCTCGTAGAACGGCACCTGCGTGGGGTCGGTGTCCAGCGCCTCCACCCCCACGACCGGGTCGCGGCCGTCGCGAAGGCCGGCGATCAGGCCGCGCTCGAACTCCTCGACCCCCTTCGACCGGTCCACCCCGGGGTCGCGGTAGAAGACGATCCCGTCCACGCGCGGGAAGTCGCCGCGGAAGCGGTCCGGGAACCGCTCGGCCAGGCGGCTCGCGAGCTGCGTGCCGCCCGCGAGCGCCCGGCCGATCCGCCGCCCGAGCGGGCCGAGCCTCGGGTCGTCGTCGCGCAGGTCCTCGAACCGGCGGCCGGCGACCTCGCCGAGGTCGCGCAGGCTCGGCCGCTCGCCGATCTCCGCCACGCGCGCGACCTCGCCGCCGGCGTCCTGGATGGCGTCGCGCACGTCGGTCTCGACCCTCTGGGGCAGCGAGCCCGAGGAGACGACCGCGATGCTCCGTCCGCGCAGCTTGCCGCCGGCGATCCGCGCGAACGCCGCCTGGATCAGCTGCTCGCGGTCCGCCAGCGCCGAGCGGGCCCGCCGGGCCTCGGCGCGCGCGTCCACCACGTCGCCGCGGAGCGAGTCGGCGATGTCGCGGTTCGCCTCCGAGACGAGCGAGTCCCCGATCGTCGTGCCCAGCAGGATCCCGATGCCGAGCGCGAGGAAGACCGCCACGAGCGAGAGCGCGTGGTAGCGGAAGTCGAGCACGGCCTACTCCAGCCCCAGCAGCACCTGGAGCTTGAGCCAGAGCAGGTCGAGCAGGGGCCCGAGGGTGGCCGAGGTCGCGACGACCACGATCAGCGTGGCCAGGGCGGCCGCGGCCACGAACAGGATCGGCCCGCGGCCGGCGGACGGCCGGTACAGGCGGCTCACGCCCTTCGCGTCGACCAGGATCTCGCCGACGCGCAGCCGGGTCAGGAACGTGGACGACATGCCCGAGCGGTTCTTGTCGAGGAACTCCACGAGGTTGAAGTGGGAACCGACGCTCACGATCAGGTTCGCGCCCTTCTCCGCGGCGATCAGGAGCGCCACGTCCTCGCTCGTCGCCGGCGCGGGCACGACCTTGTACGGCAGCCCGAGCGGGTCGAGCCGGTCGCGGCCGGGCGCGCGGCCGTCCGGGTAGGCGTGGACCACGAGCTCGGCGCCGCAGCGCAGCGCCGCGTCGCTGGCCGAGTCCATGTCGCCGACGATCATGTCCGGCCGGAGGCCCTCGTCGAGGATCGCGTCGGCGCCGCCGTCCACCGCCACGATGGCGGGGCGGGTCTCGCGCACGTACGGGCGCAGGATCCGGAGGTCGCGCTTGTGGTCGACGCCGCGGACGACCACGAGCGCCGGGCGGTCTCGGAACGTCGTGTCGAAGTCCGGGAGCGAGATCTCGCCCGACAGCAGCTCCCGCTCCTCGCGGATGTGGGCGATGGTGTTGTCGGCGAACGCCTCGAGCGCCTCGCCGATCCGCCGGCGGCTCTCCTCGTAGGCGCGCTCGACGCGCTCGCCGTCGAGGACCAGCCCCTCCCACAGGACCTCGCCGTCGCGGACCAGGCGACCGCGCTCGAGCGTCACGACGTCGCCGTCCTTCAGCAGGTCGAACAGGGGCGCGCCCGGCATGTCGACCAGCTCGACCCCGCCCTCGACGAGGATCGACGGCCCGCGGTTCGCGTAGTGCGGTGAGATCGACTCGGCGACGTTGACCACGTGCCTCACGCCGCACGCCACGAGGTCCTCGCCGGACACGCGGTCGATCCCGGCGTGGTCGATCACCGCCACGTCCAGCGGACCGAGCCGCTTCACGAGCCGCTTCGTGCGCTTGCCGAGCCGGGCGGGGCCGGTGAACCCGGCCGGCGCGTCGGGACGGCCGTTCCCGCGGCCGGCCGCCCTGGCCGGTCTCGGCGAGCGTGATCTGATGCGGGGCGCGGGCATTTTGCGGCGGCGCCGGCTGAGTCTACGGGCCCCGAGGGCGCAGGCCGAGCAGGTCGGGGACGCAGGGGCGAAGCCGTACCGGGCACGGCGAGCCCGGAGGACGCCGCGATGCGACCGCCCGCCCGCTCGGGCGACGGCCTGCGCGCTCAGGCCGCGGCGAGGAGCTCTTCGGCGTGACGACGCGCCCCGGCGTCGGAGCTGTCCGCTCCCAGCATCCGGCACAGCTCCGCCACCACCTCGGGCCCGTCGAGCGCCTCGACGCTCGCGCGCGAGACGCCGTCGCCCGCGTCCTTCTCGATCCGGAAGTGGGCGTCGGCGAGCGACGCGATCTGCGGCAGGTGCGTGATGCAGAGGACCTGGCGGTCGGTCGCCAGGCGGCGGAGCCGCTCCCCCACGGCCCGGGCGGTCTGGCCGCCGACGCCGGCGTCGACCTCGTCGAACACCAGCGTCGCCCCGCGGCCGGCGCTCGCCACGCTCATCAGGGCGAGCATCACGCGCGAGAGCTCGCCGCCGGAGGCGATCTCGCGCACCGGCCCCGCCGCCACGCCCGGGTTCGGCGCGACGGTGAGCTCCACGATCTCGCCGCCGGTCGGGCCGAGCTCCGGCCGCGGCTCGACCGCCACCTCGAACGAGGCGTCCTCCATCGCGAGCTGGCGGAGCTCGGCCAGCACCGCCTTCGCGAGCCGCGACGCCGCCCTGCGCCTCGCCCTCCCGAGCTCGCCGGCCAGCTCGCGCTCCTCCGCGGCGGCCGCCGCCAGCTCGCGCTCGGCCCGCGCGCCGTCCTCGTCGGCCGACTCGAGCAGCGCGCGCTCGGCGCGGCAGCGGTCGGCGTGCGCCAGCACCGCCTCGACGGTCCCGCCGTGCTTGCGCTTCAGCCGGTCGTAGCCCTCCAGCCGCGCCTCGACGTCCTCGAGCCGGCCGGGCTCCGCCTCGAGCCCCTCGGCGTAGCGGCGGAGGTCGGTGCCGAGCTCCTCGGCCTCGATCCGCAGCGCGCGGAGGCGCTCGGCCAGCGCGTCGAGGGCCGGGTCGGCGCCGGCGACGCCGTCGGCCAGCCGCTCGGCGTCGGCGAGGGCGGCGGCCGCGCCGAGCCCGTCGCCGCCGTCCGGCGCCAGCGCCTCGGCCCCGGCTCCGGCCGCGGCGCGCAGGCCGTCGAGCTGACGCAGCCGCCCGCGCTCCGCCAGGAGGGCCGCCTCGTCCTCGACGCTCGGGTCGAGCTCCTCGATCTCCGCGATCTCGAAGGCGAGCAGGTCGCGGTCGCGGTCCCTCGCGCCCGCGCGCTCGCGAAGCTCCGCCAGCTCCCGGCGCAGGGCCGCGGCGCGCCGGTGGCGCTCGGCGTAGCGCGCCCGCAGCTCCAGGTGCCGCTGACCGCACGAGGCGTCGAGCACCTCGAGCTGCGCCGAGCCGACCGTCAGCCGGCGGTGCTCGTGCTGGCCGTAGAAGGCGAGCAGCCGGCCGCCGAGCTCGCGCAGGTCCGCCGCCGTGGCCGAGCGGCCCTGCACGAACGCGCGGGTGCGGCCCTCCGAGCCGACCCTCCGCCCCAGCACGACCTCCTCCGCGTCGTCCGGGACCCGCTCGCGAAGGTCGGCCAGGGCGTCGCCGTCGAGCAGCCCCGGCTCCATCGCGAAGACGCCCTCGACGTAGGCCTCCGAGGCGCCCGGCCGGACCACGCCCGGCCGCGGCCGCCCGCCGAGCAGCAGGTCGAGCGCGTGGGCCAGGACCGTCTTGCCGGCCCCCGTCTCGCCCGTGATCGCGGTGAGGCCGGGCCCGAGCCGCAGCTCGGCCCGCTCGATCAGCAGCAGGTTCTCGACCCTCAGCTCGAGCAGCATCCGGCCAGGTCTACCAGCGGGGGCCGACGGAGCCGCCGCGCGGGGCCGCGGAGCCGCCGCGGCACGACGCGGAGCCGCGGGCGGCCGCCGGGCCGGAGCCGCCCCTCAGTACGCCAGCCGGCCGAACTTCTCGCGGATGCGGTGGTAGAAGGTCGAGCCCGGCACCTGCGCCAGCCGGACCTGGCCCTGGAGGAAGCGGACGGCCAGCTCCCGCCCGGGATGCAGCTCGGCGACGGGCCGGTTGTCGGTCGTGACGTCCACCGAGTCGCGGGACAGGTTCTCGAGCGTCAGGGCGTCGCCGGGCGCCACGACCAGCGCCCGCGCGGTCAGCGTGTGAGGCGCGATGAACGACACGACGAACCCCTCGACGCCCCACGCCAGGATCGGCCCGCCGTTCGCGAGGTTGTACCCCGTCGACCCGACCGGCGTCGCGGCGACGAGCCCGTCGCAGCGGACCCGGCCGAGCTGCTCCCCCGCCACCGAGTAGCCGATCTCGGCCACCCGGCTGGTCGGCCGGCGGTGGAGCGAGATGTCGTTGACGCCGAGGCGGCGGTCGCCGTCGAGCTCGACCGCCAGGGCCGGCATCGAGAGGACCTCGAACTCGCCGTCGAGCAGGCGGCGGATCCCGCGCTCGAGGTCGTCGCGCTCGACGGTCGAGAGGAACCCGATCGCGCCGTAGTTGAACGCGAAGACCGGCGCGCCGCTCGCGGCGCACGACCGCAGCGCGGTGAGGATCGTGCCGTCGCCGCCGAAGACGACGGCGGCGTCGGTCGCGCCGTCGGGGTCGGCGCCGAGGACGCAGCCCTCCCGCTCCGAGAACCCGTGCTTCTCGACCTCGTTGACCGGCAGCCGGACCTCCACCCCGCGCTCGGCGGCCGAGTCGACCAGCCGCTGCACGGCCGGCCCGGTGTCGTCCGGGTAGCTGTGCGTGAAGATCGTGATCGTCCGCGGGGCGCTCACACGTCGACCCCCGCCAGGGCGGCCTCGAGGTCCCCGACCGCGCCGGGCCGGCCGGCCTCGGCGATCCAGGCGAAGGTCTCGCGGTTGCCGGCCGGGCCGGGCAGCCCGGACGGCGCGAAGCCGGCGATCGAGTGGCCGAGCCCGGCGGCGCAGCGGGCCACCTCGAGCGCCGCGCCGCGCCGGTCCTCGGCCGAGCGGACGACGGCGCCCTTCGGAAGGCGCTCGCGGCCGACCTCGAACTGCGGCTTCACCATCGCCAGGCAGTCGAACCGGTCGGCGGCGCAGCCGAGCACGGCGGGGAGCACCTTCGCCAGCGAGATGAACGAGACGTCGACCGCGATCAACTCCGGCCGGTAGGGCAGGTCGGCCGGCTCGAGCCGGCGGGCGTTGGACCGCTCGACCACGGTGACCCGCTCGTCGGTGCGGATCCGCCAGTGGAGCGCGCCGTAGGCCACGTCGAGCGCCACCACGTGGGCCGCGCCGCGCTGGAGCAGGCAGTCCGTGAAGCCGCCGGTCGAGGCGCCCACGTCGAGGCAGCGGCGCCCGGCGGCGTCGACGCCGAGCGCGTCGAGGGCGTTCGCGAGCTTGACCCCGCCGCGGGAGACGTACGGCAGCGACTCCTCGACGTCCAGCTCCACGTCGCCGGCCACGAGCTGGCCCGGCTTGTCGGCCCTGAGCCCGTCGCCGCCGATCCGGATGCTCCCGGCCAGCACCGCCGCGGCCGCGCGCGAGCGCGACTCGAACAGGCCGCGGTCCACCAGCAGGGCGTCGAGCCGGGTCTTCGGCACCTTCGGAGCGTACCTGCGCCGGCCCCGCGCGCCTTGTGTGCGCGCAACCACACACGCTCGATACGAACGTTCGTACGATCGATCGCAGACTTCTCCCCCCAAACCCACATAGCATCACTCCTCCCTCGAGCGGCCCGCACCAGCGGGCCGCTCGTCTTTGCCAGGCCGGCACGGCACGGCGATCAAGCCAGCACGGCAAGGGCGATCGAACGCGAGCGTCAGCCGGGAACGCGCATCGGGCGGGTGGCGCGCGGAGCCGTCTGGGACGCGGCCGCTGCTGCGGCCGCGGCACAGATGGCGAAGCAGCGACAGGACCCGCCCGCGGCGGCGCCCGAACTCAGACCAGCGCGCCCCGCGAGCGAACGCTCTCGAGCACCCGCTCGACGATCGCCTCCGGGGTGAGGCCGACCTCGCGGTGCAGCAGCGCCGGCTTGCCGTGCGTGACGAAGCGGTCCGGCAGCCCGACGCGCACGAGGCGCGTGCCGCCGGCCAGGTCGCGGTCGAGCAGCAGCTCGCCCACGGCCGAGCCGAAGCCGCCCTGGAGCACGCCGTCCTCGACCGTCACGAGCAGGTCGTGCTCGGCCGCGAGGCGCGTCAGGAGCTCGCCGTCGAGCGGCTTGGCGAAGCGGGCGTCGACGACGGTCGGCTGAAGGTCGTGGTCCTCGAGCAGCTCCGCGGCCCGCAGGGCGAGCGGGACGCCGTAGCCGTAGCCGACGAGCGCGACCCGGTCGCCCTCGCGGAGCACCTCGCCGCGGCCGATCTCGACCTCCTGCGGCCGCCGCGGCAGCGGCACGCCCTCGGCCTCCCCGCGCGGGTAGCGCAGCGCGACCGGGCCGTCGTCGTAGCGGACGGCCGTGTGGAGCATGTCGACGAGCATCGCCTCGTCGCGGGGCGCCATCAGGACCAGGTTCGGGAGGCAGCGCATGTAGGCGACGTCGAAGGCGCCGTGGTGGGTCGGCCCGTCGTCGCCCACGAGGCCCGCCCGGTCCATGGCGAACACCACGTTCAGCCGCTGGAGGCAGACGTCGTGGACTATCTGGTCGTAGGCGCGTTGGAGGAAGGTCGAGTAGATCGCGGCGACGGGCTTCATCCCGCCGAGCGCGAGGCCCGCCGCGAACAGCACGGCGTGCTGCTCGGCGATCCCCACGTCGTAGTAGCGCTCGGGCAGCTCCTTCTGGAGCACGTTCAGGCCGGTCCCGGAGTTCATCGCGGCGGTGATCCCGCACACCCGGGCGTCGCGGCGGCACTCCTCGACCATCGCGTTGCCGAACACCGCCGTGTACTGCGGCGGCTTGGGCGGGTCCATCGAGTCCGAGGCGGGCTTCTTCGGCGCGGCCTTGCGGTCGACGATCGACGCCGGCTTGGCCGCGTGCCACTTCTCCATCCCCTCGAGGCCGCCCTCCTCGGCGGGGGCGAAGCCCCTCCCCTTCACGGTCTTGACGTGGACGACCACCGGCCGCTCGGCCTCCAGCGCCCGCCCGATCGACCGCCGCAGCGCCGCGACGTCGTGGCCGTCGATCACGCCGACGTACGCGATGTCGAGCTCCTCGAAGAACAGCCCGGGCGCCCAGAACGCCTTGATCGACTCCTTGAGCTGGGGGCCGAGCCGCTCGAACCGCTCGCCGATGCCGGCCGGGATCCGGGTCAGCCCCGTCTCGACCGCCTCGCGCGCGCGGTGCAGCTCGGGGTTCAGCCGGATGCGGTTGAAGTAGCGCGACAGCGCCCCGACGTTCGGCGCGATCGACATGCCGTTGTCGTTCAGGACGATGACGATCGGCAGGTCCATCCCGCCGGCGTTGTGGAGCGCCTCGAAGGCGACCCCGCCGGTCAGCGCGCCGTCGCCGATCACCGCGACGACCCGCCCGTCCTCCTCCTGCCCGCGCCGCATGGCCTCCTTGAGCCCGACCGCGTACGACACCGAGGTCGACGCGTGGCCCGCGCCCATCACGTCGTGCTCGGACTCCGGGATCGAGCAGAACGGGGCGAGGCCGCCGTACTTGCGGATGGTCGCGAGCCGGTCGCGGCGCCCGGTGAGGATCTTGTGCGGGTAGGCCTGGTGGCCGACGTCCCAGAGCACCTTGTCGCGCGGCGAGTCGAGCAGGCTGTGGAGGGCCACGGCCAGCTCGCAGGTGCCGAGGTTGGCGCCGAAGTGGCCGCCGATCTCGCCGATCGTGTCGATGATCAGCTCGCGGACCTCCTGCGCGACGTCCTGGAGCTCGCCGTCGGAGAGGCCGTGCAGATCCTGGGGCCGGTCGATCTTCTCGAGGTGGCTCATGTGCGTCTGGTGAGTATGTAGTCGGCGATCCGGGCCAGGGTCTCCGTGCGGCCCTCGGTCTCGGCCAGGGCCGCGCGCGCCTTTGCGTGCGACTCGCCCGCCAGCTCGCGCGCCCGGTCCAGCCCGAACACGCTCACGTAGGTCCGCTTGCCGTGGCGCTCGTCCGATCCCTGCGGCTTGCCCAGCGCGGCTTCGTCCCCCGTCACGTCGAGTATGTCGTCGACGATCTGGAACAGCACACCGAGCTCCGCGGCGAACCGGCTCCAGGGGATTGTGGCAGGTTCGCTCATGCCCGTTAGTAGCAGTACGCACTCGACCGAGGCGGCGATCAGCTGGCCGGTCTTCAGCTCGTGGAGGCGGCGCAGGCCGGCCCCGTCCAGGTCTCCCGCCGCGGTGATGTCGAGGTACTGGCCGCCGACCATGCCGCCGACGCCGGCCGCCCGCGCGAGCCGCTCGAACGCCGCCAGGACGAGCGCCGGCTCGCCCGGCTGACGGCCGGCCAGGGCGACCGCCTCCGCCATCAGCCCGTCGCCCGCCAGGATCGCGACGTCCTCCCCGTGCGACACGTGCAGCGTCGGCCGGCCGCGGCGCAGGTCGTCGTCGTCCATCGCCGGGAGGTCGTCGTGGATCAGCGAGTAGGTGTGGATCATCTCGATCGCGGCCGCGAGCGGCAGGACGTCGGCGGGGTCGCGGCCGAGCGCCTCCGCGGTGGCGAGGGTCAGCACGGGCCGGATCCGCTTCCCGCCGGCCAGCAGCGAGTACCGCATCGCGTGCTCGAGCCGGGCCGTCGCCGGCTCGACGGCGAACGTGAGGTCGGCGAGGTAGGAGTCCACCCGCGCCTGGAGCTCGACCGGGTAGGTGGCCTCCGCGGGCTGGACGCTCAGAGCAGGGTCTCCTGGCCGGGGGTCGAGTCGGGCGCCGCCAGGCGGTCGAGCCGGGCGCCGACCAGCGCGGCCAGCTCGGCGCAGCGCTCCACGAGCTCGGCGGCCTCCTCGGGCTCGAGCTCGCCGCCGCGCAGCCGGTCGGCGGCCCGCCGGAGCTCCCCGATCGCGTCGTCGAGCTCGGTCGCGGCGCCGGGCTCCGTCATCGCCTCTGCGCCACCCGCTCGCGGTGGACCGAGCCGAGGATCCCGTTCACGAACCCCGCCGCCTCGGCTGCGCACAGCTCCTTCGCCGCCTCGACCGCCTCGTCGATGGCGACCTCGTCCGGCACGTCGACCCGGTGGAGCAGCTCGAACAGCGCGACCCTCATGATGTTCCGCTCGAGGGGGGCGATGCGGTCGAGCGTCCAGCCGACGGCGTAGCGCGCTATCAGCGAGTCGAGCTCGCCGTGCTCCGAGTCCACGCCCTCGACCAGCTCCCGTGTGAAGTCCGTCGCGTCCCGGTCCAGCAGCTTGGGGAGCGGCCGGCCGGTCACGTCGCGCTGGTACAGCGCCACCACGGCCGCCCTGCGCTGGTCCGTGCGGCGCACCGGCTCCCCCGCTACGCGCGCGAGACGTACTCGCCCGAGCGGGTGTCCACCCGGACGCGGTCGCCAACGTTGACGAACAGCGGGACGCGCACCGTCACGCCCGACTCGAGCTTGGCCGGCTTGTCGCCGCCGCCGGACGCGGTGTCGCCCTTGACGCCGGGCTCGGTCTCCGAGACGGCCAGCTCGACCGCGCTGGGCACCTGCACCTCGGCCGGCTCCTCGTCGACGTACAGGATGTCGACCTCCTCGCTCGGCAGGACCCAGTCGAGCGAGCTGCGGACCTGGTCCTCGGGGATCGTGAACTGCTCGTAGCTCTGGAGGTCCATGAAGTGGGCGTCGGAGCCGTCGGCGTAGAGGAACTGCATCTTCCGCGTCTCGGTCCGGATCGGCCGGAACTTCTCGCCCGCCCGGAAGGTCTTGTCGATCACGGCGCCGTCGGCCGTCCGCTTGAGCTTGGTGCGCACGAACGCGCCGCCCTTGCCCGGCTTGACGTGCTGGAAGTCGACGATCTTGAAGATCGTCCCGTCCACCTCGATGTGGGTGCCGTTCTTGAACTGGTTGGTGCTGATCATCGGGCGTGAAGGGTAGCCCGGCGCGCGGGCCGAGCCGGGGTCCGCTCGCGTAGGATCGCGCCGGTGGCACGGGAGGCCGACGCCGCGTCGTTCCGCACGTCCGCGGACGCGTACGACCGCCACGTCGGGCGCTACGGGAGGTCGCTCGCCCGCGGCCTGATCGAGACGGCCGGCCTTCCGGGCGACGCGCGCGTGCTGGACGTCGGCTGCGGGCCGGGCGCCCTGACGATGGCGCTCGCGGAGGTCGTGGGGCCGGCGCGGGTCGCGGCGGTGGAGCCGTCCGAGCCGTTCGCGGCCGCCTGCCGCGCGCGGGTGCCCGGCGCCGACGTCCGGGTCGCGACCGCCGAGCGCATCCCGTTCGACGACGACTCGTTCGACGCGACGCTCTCGCAGCTCGTCGTCAACTTCCTGCCCGACGCCGCGGCGGGGGCGGCCGAGATGCGGCGGGTGACGCGCCCCGGCGGGACGGTGTGCGCCTGCGTGTGGGACTACGCGGACGGGATGACGCTGCTGCGGGCGTTCTGGGACGCCGCCGTCGCGCTCGACCCGGAGCGGGCCGCCCCGCTCGACGAGGGGCGCCGGATGCCCCACTGCCGGCCCGGCGAGCTCGAGCGGCTGTGGGTCGAGGCGGGGCTCCTCGAGGTGACGGTCGGTCCGGTGGTCGCCGTCGCCGCCTACGACGGCTTCGAGGACCTCTGGGAGCCGCTCCCGCTCGGCGTCGGGCCGTCCGGCGCGTACTGCGCGGCGCTCTCCGAGGCGGGGCGCGACGCGCTGAGGGAGGAGCTCAGGCGCCGCCTCGGGTCGCCCGCGGGACCGTTCGAGCTCTCCGCCCGGGCGTGGGCGGTGCGGGGGACGGTGCCGGGCTGAGCCGGCGGCCGTCGGGCGGCGCGTGCCCTCAGGCCTGCACGACGCCGCTCGCGTGCAGCGGGTCCGGCAGCGGGCGACCGGCGGCGCGAAGCTCCTCGGCGTAGGCGGTGAGCGCCTCCTGGATGCGGTCGGCCACCTCGTCGCGGGTGCCGCCCAGCGCGACGACGCCCGGAAGGTCCGGCAGGTAAGCGCCCCAGGACCCGTCTTCGGCCTGCTCGTAGATCACGACGTACTCGCTCACCGCAGTTCCTCCAAGCCGCTGGCCCGGCGAATGCTAGACAGGGTTCCGACCGGGACCGTGTCGCCGTCCTTGCCGGCAACCACGATTGGCCGTTCGTGCTCGGGATGCGCCCAGGACCTCGTGCGAACCGCGCTGACGGATCCGTCGCCAGCCCGACGCGGAGCAGGGCCCTCCGCACGTCCCCGCACTTCTTCGGCATTCAGGCCCTCGCCCGCTTGCGGCGGCGGGCGCGTGGCGGTATGGCCCATTCCGGTTCCCTCCCGGGCCGCGGCTCGAGCACGACCGTGAGCAGCCGCAGCGGGTCCACCTCGCGGTAGAGGGCGTCGTCGCCGTCGCGGCCATCCTCCACGTAGACGAAAGCCCGGCCGTCGTGGCTCAGATGCAGGTAGCCGCGCGTCCACCGGTGCTTGTAGGCCTGTAACCGGAGACCGCACTCGGTCTCGACCTCGAACATCCACATGAAGTCGTCGATGCACTCGGGCGCGAAGTCCAGCAGCGGTTGCCAGTCCGGGTCTCTGGCCTGCGTTGTCCGGCCGGTCAGCGTCGCATGGAGGGCCACGCCCCGACCTTGCCGCGCACCGCGTTACATGACAAGACGCGCGAGTAACGAATCGGTCCCCTGGCCGTGACGGCCAAGGCAACCTCGCGCCTCATCTGCGCTACTGTTAACCACATGGTTAACGCTTCCACCGGCCTCGACCGGAGCTTCGGGGCGCTGGCGCACCCGATCCGGCGCGGGATCGTCGAGCGGCTCGCTCGCGGGCCTGCGACCGTGGGCGAGGCGACGCGCGGCTTCGGCGTCTCGAAGCCGGCGATCAGCCGGCACGTGAGGGTGCTTGAGGACGCGGGCGTGGTCGTCCGCGAGGTCGAGGGGCGCGAGCACGTGCTCGCCCTCGACCGCGGCGGCCTCGGCGAGGCGACCGACTGGCTCGACCGCCAGCGCGCGCTGTGGGAGCGGCTGTTCGACGTGGTTGACGACTACCTGAAGGAGAAGCGATGACCGACGTGGTCTCCGACCCCGCCACCTCCCTGCGCCTCGAGCGCAGCTTCGAGGCGCCCCGCAACGCCGTCTTCGACGCGTGGACCGATCCCGAGGTGCTCCGCCGCTGGTGGGCCGCCGGGCCGGACTGGGACACGCCGGCCGCCGAGGTCGACCTTCGCGTCGGCGGGCGCTACCGGCTCTCGATGCGCAACCCGGAGAGCGGCGACGTCCACACCGTCGTCGGCGAGTACACCGAGGTCCGGGCGCCGGAGCGGCTGGCGTACACGTGGACCTGGGAGGGCGGCGAGGAGTACTCGCCCAGCGCCGGGTCGCTCGTCACGGTCGACTTCGTCGAGGACGGGCCGCGCACGACGGTCGTCCTGACCCACACCGGCCTCGGGGGCGACGAGGCGGTCGAGCGGCACCGCCACGGCTGGATCGGGTGCCTCGACAACCTCGCCCGGCGCGTCCTGGCCGCGTGAGCGTCGACGTCACGGTCGAGACGCGCGTCGCGCGCGACCGCGGCGAGGTGGCGGCGTTCGCCATGGACCCGGCGAACGACCGCCGCTGGATCGGAGCGCTGACCTCGGTCCGCACGCTCACCGACGGCCCGGTCGGGCCCGGCACCCGGGTCGAGCGGGTGGCGTCGTTCCTCGGGCGGCGGATGGAGTACGTCAACGAGGTCGTCGAGCACGAGCCGCCGGCGCGGCTGACGATGCGCTCGGTGAAGGCGCCGTTCCCGATGACCGTCGAGTACGAGTTCGAGCCGGCGGCGGGCGGCACGCTCGCCCGGATCCGCGCGCGCGGGGAGCCGGGCCGGTTCTACGTCCTCGCGGGACCGCTGCTCGCGGCGATGGTGCGGCGCGGGATCAGGCGGGACCTCGCGGCGCTGAAGGCGGCGCTCGAGGGGTAGACCGGCGGCGGGCGGGCCGCGGCGGCGAGCCGATCGGCGCTGCGGCGGCGGGCGGTCGGGGCGGGCGGCGGCGAGCCGCTCGGCGTGCGGCGGGCGGTCGGCGGGCGCGGCGGCGAGCCGCTCGGCGTGCGGCGGCGACCGGTCGATGCGCGGCGGCGCCGGGCGCCCTATCGCCCGCGGCCGAACGGCCAGAGCCGCCGCCGGCGGCGCAGCCGGTAGCGGCCGCTTCCCACCTGGCCGACCGCGCCGCGCAGCCCCACGCAGCCGATGCAGGCGACGCAGCCGTCGCAGTCGACGCAGCCGATGCACGCCACGCAGCTGCTGGACGCGACGTTCCCGATCCCGGCGACCACGCCGGCGCTGCCGACGACCCCGATGCTGAGCGCGACCGCCGCGCTGCCGACGACCGCCGCGCTCCCCACGGCGCCGGCGCTGCCGATCACCCCGGCGCTGCCGATCGTCCCTGCGCTGCCGATCACGCCGGCGCTCGCGACCGTCCCGGCGCTCGCCACCACCGCCGTGCTGGCCACGGTGCCCGCGCTGACGACGACCCCGGCGCTCCCGACCGTTGCGACGCTCGTCTCCACCTCGACGGCGTCGACGCCGCCGGGCCCGGCCGGAGGTCCTGGCGCGGAGGCCGCGGTCACGACGGGAACGCTACCCGCGCGGACGCGGTGCGCGATTCAGACCGCGACGTAGCCGGGAACGTTGACCGGCTCGGGGACCGGCTGCCCTGCCTCGCGGAGCCCCTCGATGTGGAACGGGACGGCCTCGGTCATGAGCTTCTCCACGTGTTCGCGCGTCTCGCCCACGGCGTAGCAGCCCGGAAGGTCGGGGGAGTACGCGCTCCAGCCCTCGCCGCCGTTCTCGTAGATAACGAGGTACTCCGTCATCGCAGATCCTCCAGTCCCGACTTGCGTCTGATGTTACTCAGCGTCCCGGCCTTCACCGTTCGTCCGAGGGGGGCCGGCGACGGTGATGACGTTCGGGTTCTCCGGATGCCTGAGCTGCCGGTGGCTACCTCGCACCCGCACCTCGACCCACCCCGCCGCTCGCAGGGCCTTGATGACCTCTCGGGCGGTCTTCGGCACCCACGGTCAAGCCCGGTCGGGCCCGTTTCTCGCCCCTCACTCCACCTCCGGCCCCTCCGGCAGCCGCCCCTCGTCCCGGAGCTTGCCCAGGTGCGCCTCCAGCGTCGCCGCCGCCGCGAACCGGAGCATCGGGGAGACCGACAGGTCGACGTCGCTCCACGCGCGCGCCAGCAGCTCCTCGCGCGTGCGGGCGCCCGCCTGAAGCGCGTCGAGGACGCGCCGCTCGCGCTCGACCCGATGGGCGATGTACTCGTCGAGCTTCGCGCGCGGGTCCCAGACGAACGGGCCGTGGCCGGGGCACAGGACCTCGAGGTCCAGCGACCGCAGCCGCTCCAGCGACCGGACGTAGGCGGCGAGCGACGCGCCGTCCGAGCCCACGAACACGCTCCCCTCGCCCAGGACGGTGTCGCCGGTGAAGCACGCGCGGCCGTACAGCAGGCAGACGTGGTCGGGCGAGTGGCCGGGCGTCGCGATCGCCTCGAGCGGCCCGGCTCGCTCGCCCTCGGCGGGCCTCACGACCGGGACGCCCCCGGCGCGCTCGGCGAGCTCCCCGGCGGCCTCGTCGTGGTCCACGTGCGAGTGGGTCACGACGACGCCCTCGACCCGATCGCCGGCCGCGCGCCGAACGGCCTCCAGGTGCCCGTCGTCCAGCGGCCCCGGGTCCACCACCCAGCCCTCCACGACGTACGTGTTCGTGCCGTCGAGGGTCAGGGCCGAGGGGTTCGGCGCGCGCACGCGCACGACTCCGTCCGGGGGGCGGTCCGCGGTCACGTGGCAATGTTCCCAGCCCGCTAGGGTCCGCCGATGACCGCGGCCGAGCAGGCGGCAGCCGTCCGGAGCGGAGAGGTCTCGGCTCGGGAGCTGGTCCAGGCCTCGCTCGACGCGATCGAGCGGCTGGACCCGGAGGTCAACGCGTTCGTCACGCTCGCCGCGGACCGCGCGCTGGCCGAGGCCGACGCGATCGACCGCGCGGCGGCGGAGCCGGGCGAGCCGGAGGACGGCCGGCCGCTCGCGGGCGTGCCGGTCGGCGTCAAGGACGTCGGCGTCCTCACCGAGGGCATCCGGACGACGTTCGGCAGCGCGCTCGCCGGCGACTTCGTGCCGACCTTCGACACCGCCCCGGTCGCCAGGCTGAGGGCCGCCGGCGCGATCGTCGTGGGGAAGACTAACACGCCCGAGTTCGGCATCACGCCGGTGACCGAGCCCGACCGGTTCGGCCCGACGCGCAATCCCTGGGACCCGTCGCGGACGGCCGGCGGCTCGTCCGGAGGGAGCGCGGCGGCGGTTGCGGCGGGGATGGTCGCGCTCGCCCACGGGAGCGACGGCGGCGGCTCGATCCGCATCCCGGCGTCGTGCTGCGGGCTGGTCGGGCTCAAGCCGAGCCGCGGCCGCGTGTCGAACGCGCCGCTGCCCGAGGCGGCCTCCGGGCTGGTGGCGGACGGCGTCCTCACCCACACGGTCGAGGACACCGCCCTCGCGCTGGACGTCCTCGCCGGCTACGAGTGGGGCGACGCCGCCTCGCCGCCCCCGCCGCGGACGAGCTTCGCCGACGCCGCCGGGCGCGAGCCCGGCCGGCTCAGGGTCGGCCTGGCGGTGGTGCCGCCGACGGGCGACGAGGTCGACCCCGAGTGCGCAGCCGCCACGCGCGAGACGGCCGAGCTGCTCGAGTCGCTCGGCCACGAGGTCGAGGAGTCCGCCCCGCGCTGGGACGACGAGGCGGCGCTGACGGCGTTCCTCGACGTGTGGGCCGCCGACATGGCGATCTCGGTCGAGCCGGTGCGGCGCATGTCGCCCGACCCCGACGCGATCGAGCCGCTCACGCGCGAGCTGCTCGACCGCGCCCGGTCCCTTCCTCCGCTGCGCGTGCTGGAGGCGCTCACGTTCGGCCGGCGCTACTCGCGCCGCGTCGTGCGCTGGTGGGCCGACCACGACGTCCTCGTGACGCCCACGCTCGCGCGGCCGCCTATCCCGCACGGGTCGCTCGACCCGCCGCCGGGCGAGCCGGCCATGGCGGGCTTCGACGCCGCCCTGCGCTTCGTCCCGTTCACGCCGACCTTCAACGTCACCGGGCAGCCCGCGATCTCGCTGCCGCTCCACGAGTCGGCCGACGGCCTCCCGGTCGGCGTCCAGCTGGTCGGGCCGCCGGCGGGCGAGGAGCTGCTGCTCTCGCTCGCCGCGCAGGTCGAGCGGGCCGCGCCGTGGGCGGACCGCCGCCCGGCGCCCGTCGCGGCCCGATAGCCGGGCGAGAGGCGACCGCCGCGGCCCGGTAGTCGGGCGACAGCGTCAGCCGGCGAACACGGCGAGCGTCGCCGTGAACCCGTGCAGGAAGCTGCGCGAGCCCACGGGGCCGATCTCGCCGGCGCAGAAGAACCCCGCCGCCGCGGCGCCGCCGAACGCCGTGTCGAGGGCGGCGGCGTCGTGGTGGGGGACCGGGAACATGTTGCTGCCGCGGCCGTTGCAGGTGAACAGCAGCGCGCCGGCCGGCGGCCGCGGAAGCGACGCCGCCTCCCGCTCGAGCGCCTCGCGCAGGTCCTCGTCGGCCGAGCCGGCGTCGCGGGCCTGGAGGCGCACGGTCTGCCCCACCCGGACTCGCTCGCCGACCGTCACGCTGCCGGCCTCCTCGTCCATCCCGAGCAGGCCGCGGATCAGGAAGTCGCCGCGCTCGTAGTCGGGCTGGTTCTCGTCGATCACGATGCCGAGCAGCAGGCCGCGCGCGGCGAGGGCGCGCTCGTCGTCGTCGAGCTCGGCGATCGCCTCCTTCAGCCGCAGGAGCGCCGGCCTGCTCGCGAGCTCCTCGATCACGTTGTCCTCGCACGCCGTCACGACCATCTCGGGGCCGAGCGGCCGGGCGCCCTGCGAGACGCACGCGCGAACGTCGACGTCGCGGAGCGCGACGCCCACGGCTCCGCGGTCCTCGACCGCGCCGTCGCGGAGGAGCACCGCATGGCCGGGGCCGCCGCCGGCGCTCGACAGGCCGCCGACGACCGGGAGGCCCGGGTGCTCCTCGCCGAGCTCCTCCAGCAGCGGCTCGACCGGGAAGCTGTAGGGGTCGGCCAGGAGGATCACCGCGTCGCTGCCGTCGAGGTCCGGCATCCCCGCCACCGCCAGCTCCGACTCGCCCGCGGAGAGCGCCTCGAGGTGGAACGACCGGACGTCGGCGCCCGGAAGCGAGGCCGCCCACACCGCGACGCCGCCGTCCTCCAGCTCGCGCCCGGAGCCGACGACGCCCTGCGCGCCGCAGCCGATCAGCGCGCCGGGGCGGAGGCGCTCCTCCACGGCGGCGAGGCCCTCCTCGGCGCGGTCGAGGCTGCGCGCGCCCGCGAAGGCGACGACGAGGTCGGCCGGCGCGCCGCCGAGGGCGAGCTGCGCGCGGGCGGCCGCCTCGGCGAAGGCGTCGACGCCGTCGTCCGCGGCCAGGCCGCTGCCGATCCGCGCGCTCATCGCGAGCCGGCTCGCGTCGGCGGGGGCGGGGGCGCCGTCACAGCGCCCTCAGCTGCTCGCCGGCGGCCGGCGACGGCCCCGGGTCCTGGCCGACCAGCGCGCGGAACCGGCTGGCCGCGGTCGGCGCGTCGGCACCGCGATTGTTGTTGAACATCGTGTGCACCTCGCGGGCCTGCTCGGCCATCGACCGCGCGCGCGTCGCGATCTCCTCGAGCTCCTCGTCCGTGTACTCCCAGCCGAAGCGCTCCGCGACCGTCTTCCCGTGCATGTACCCGTGGGCGTTGCGGCCGTGCATGCGGACGTACGCCAGCCGGTCGGTCGTCACCGCGTCGACCGGCGGCATGATCGGCACGTGCGACTCGCGCGGCGCGTCGACGGCGACGAACGCCGCGCCGCGGCCGGACAGGTGCTCGAAGGTGCTCTCGGCCCGGCGCTCCTCGACCCAGCCGCGGTGGCGCAGCTCGACCGCCACCACGCGCGGCGCGAGGCGCTCGATCAGGGCGTCGAGCTCATCCAGGCCGTGGTCGTGCGGCGAGAAGGCGGGCGTGAGCTGGAGGAGGAAGGCGCCGAGCTTGCCCGCCTCCTCGAGCGGGGCGACCGCGTCGAGGATCCGGTCGGCCATCGCCAGCTCGAGCTCGGGGGTCAGCAGCACGCGGCCGCGCGAGTTGGTCTCGGCGCCGTCGCGGAGGTCGGGCGGAAGCGACTTGAGGTCGGCGGCGTGGCGGGAGAGCAGGCGGTGCAGCTTCACGTCGAACGTGAAGCCGTCGGGCGTCGCGCGCGCCCAGCGCTCGACGGTGCTCGTCTCCGGGACGGCGTAGAAGCTGGAGTTCAGCTCGACGGCCTCGAACCGCTCCGCGTACCAGGACAGGCGGTCGCGGGCCGCCATCCCGGACGGGTACCACTCCTCGACGAAGCCGGGGTCCGCCCAGCTCGAGGTCCCGACGACGATGCGACCGGCCACGGCCTGCACGGTAGTGGCTCATCCCCTGCGGCCGAAGCTGTGCGCCGCGGGGACGACCGCGCGGAGGTCGCCGGCGGCGTCTGCCGGGGCCCGCTCGGCGTCCTCTTCGGTGCTCCACGCGCGGCGCGGCTCGATGTGGCGGACCTCGCCGAGCGGCAGGTCGGGCCGCTCCAGCCGCCGCACGGAGTCGGCGACCACGTTCACGACCCCCTCGCGCCGCTCGAGCCTGCCCTCCACCACGACGAGCGGCTCGGTCCTGACGGTCAGGCGGTGGCGCTCGTAGACGGGCGGGGCGACGATCGCGTTGATCGCGCCGTGCTCGTCCTCGAGCAGCATGAACGTGACGCCCTTCGCGGTCGCCGGCCGCTGGCGGGCCACCACCAGCCCGGCGACCCTCACCCTGCTCCCGTGCCGGACGCCGTCGAGGTCCGCGCTCGTGAGCACGTCCGCCGGCAGGACCGGCCGCATCAGCTCGAGCGGGTGCTCGCGGAGCGTGACCTTGGTGGAGCCGTAGTCGGCGATCAGGCGCTCCCACGGCGTCAGCTCCCGCAGCTCCGGCGCTCCCGCCGGCTCGAGCGGCAGCGCGAGCTGCGTGCCATCGGAGACGGTCTCCCCGTGCGCCGAGACGCCCAGCAGCCACAGCGCCTGCCGCCGCCCGCCCTCGACCAGCGCGTCGCACGCCCCGGCCCACGCAAGCCGCTCGAGCGCGTCCCGCCTCGCCCCGCACCGCCCGGCGAGCTCGGCGATCGAGGAGAACGCCCCTCCCCGCTCCCGCTCCTCGACAACCTCCCGGACGTCGCCCGAAGCGACCCCGGCCACATAGCCGAGGCCGATGCGGACGCCGAGCGAGGCGGCAGGGGGAGCGGCGACAGGACCCGCCCGCCGAGGCGCCCGCGCCGCCACCGGTTCGACAGAGCACTCCGCCCCCGACCGCAGTACGCACGGCGGCAGGACCGGGATCCCCCTCCGCTGCGCCTCGTGCACCAGGGAGTCCGGGGGGTAGAACCCCATCGGCTGCTCGTTCAGCAGTCCGCACAGGAACTCGGCCCCGTAGTGCACCCGCAGCCAGGTCGACTGGTAGGCGAGCAGCCCGAACGCCGCCGAGTGCGCCTTGGGGAACCCGAACCCCGAGAACCCGACGATCTGCGAGTACACCCTCCGCGCCGTGGCCGGCGACGCCCCGAGCGCCACGGCCCCCTCCACGAACTTCGCCTCGTAGGCCCGCATCGCCGCCTCCGAGCGGTTGCGGCTCATGGCCCGCCGCAGACCCTCGGCCTCGCCGGGCGTGAAGCCGGCGAACGCCATCGCGACCTCGATCACCTGGTCCTGGAAGACGATCGCGCCGAGGGTGTCGCGCAGGACCGGCTCGAGCGAGGGATGCTCGTAGGGGACCTCGAAGGTCGGGTCCGCCCGCAGCGCCTTCCGCCGCTCGATGTAGGGGTGGACCGCGCCGCCCTGGATCGGCCCCGGCCGCACGAGCGCCACCTGGACCGTGAGGTCGTCGAGCGACTCCGGCCGGGTGCGCTTCAGCATCTGCATCTGGGCGCGGCTCTCGATCTGGAACACGCCCATCGTCTCCGCCTGCTGGATCTCCTCGTAGACGCGCGAGTCGTCGAGCGGGATCCGCGAGAGGTCGACCCGCTCGCCGCGCACGCGGGCGATCTCGTCGACGCAGCGCTCGACCGCCGAGAGCATCCCGAGGCCGAGCAGGTCGATCTTCAGGAACCCCGCGTCGCTGCACGAGTCCTTGTCCCACTGGACCATCTGGCGGCCGGTCATCGCCGCCGGCTGGATCGGGCAGATCTCGTCCAGCGGCTGGGTCGAGATGACCATGCCGCCGACGTGCTGGGTCACGTGGCGGGGCAGCCCCCAGGCCTCGCGCACGAGCCGGACCAGCGCCTGCCAGCGGGGCGACGCGGCCCGGCGCTCGCCGACCGCCTCGGCGAGGTGCCGGTCCGCGTAGTCGCCGCCCCACGGGTTCGCCGCGCGCGCCGCGCGCTCGACCTCGCCGGGCGGCAGCCCGAGCGCCTTCCCGAAGTCGCGGACGCCCGAGCGCGACTGGTAGGTGGCGAACGCGGCGACGAGCGCCGAGCGGTCGTGCCCGTAGCGCTCGTGCACGCGCGGGATCAGCCTCTCGCGGACGTCGCGGGAGAAGTCGAGGTCGATGTCCGGGAGCGCGGTGAGCTCCTCGTTCAGGAAGCGGCCGAGGAACAGCTCGTTCTCGACCGGGTCGACGTGCGAGAGGCCGGTGAGGTAGCAGACGATCGACGAGACGCTCGACCCCCGGCCGCGCCCGGGCGGGAGCAGGGCGCGCGCCGAGTCGCGGCCCCGCACCTCGACCGCGACCTCGCGGGCCAGCTCGAGCATGTCGCGGTGGAGCAGGAAGAACCCGGCCAGGTCGAGCGTGCGGATGATCGCCAGCTCCTCTCGGAGGCGGCGAGCGGCCTCGGCCCGGCTCGGGCGGCCGGCGTAGCGCTCGTCGAGCAGGTGGGTGCACAGCTCGGTCAGGCGGCGGTCCGCCGTGCCGTCCTCGGAGCCGGGGTAGCGGTAGCCGAGGTCGCAGGCGAGGTCGAACTCGAGGCGCTCGGCCAGGCGGCCGGACTCCTCGACCGCGTCCGGGTGGTCGGGGAAGCGGGCGGCCATGGCCTCCGGCGGGGCGAGCACGTGGGACGAGTTGCCGCGGCGCAGCGGCTCCGACTCGTCGAGAGTGGCCTTCGACCGCACCGCCACGAAGGCGTCCTGGAGCTCCGCCCGCGTGCGCGCGTGCGCGTGGACGTTGCCGGTGGCGACGCACGGAACCCCGATCCGGTCGGCGAGCTGGGCGAGCAGGCGGTTTCGGCGGCGGTCGCGGCGGGAGAACGGCCGCTGAAGCTCCACGCGCAGGCGGTCGGGCCCGAACGCCGTGTGGAGCCGGCGGGCGAGCGCCGCCGCCTCGGCGTGCCGGTCGCGCTCGACCCGGGCGGCCAGGGCGCCGTCCCCGGCGCACCCCGACAGGCAGACGAGCCCGGCCGCGTGACGCTCCACGTCGTCGAGGCGGGTCCGCGGCGGGGTCGGGTCGGCCGGCCGCTCGCGCGTGCCCGCGTGGGCCTTCGTGATCAGCCGGCAGAGGTTCGCGTAGCCGGTCCGGTCCTGGCACAGCAGGGTGAGGTGGTGCCCGTCGTCGAGCGTGAGCTCGGCCCCCACGATCGCCCTGACGCCGAGCGGCCGGCACGCCTGCGCCAGCTCCATCGAGCCGTGCAGCCCGTCGTGGTCGGTGAGCCCGATGGCCCGATGCCCCTGCTCCGCCGCCGCGGCGGCGATCTCGACCGGATGCGAGGCCCCGTCGAGGAACGAGAACGCGGAGTGGCAGTGGAGCTCGACGTACGGCATCGTACGAACACATGTTCGCATGGACCGGCGCGGACCTCAACCCGTTTGCTCGAACCACCCCCCTCCCAGCACGTCGCGGAACACGACGGCGTTGCGGCCGCCCGCCAGCACCAGCTCGAAGTAGCGGCGGCGGAGCGGGGTGCCGGTCCACCAGCGGTCCTCGACGACCCACTCCTCGAGCACGGCCTCGACGCGCTCGCCGCGGAGGGCCGAGGGGACGCCGCTGCGGTCGACCCGGACGCAGACGCCGCGCGGGCGGGCGAGGCGGCGGACGCTCATCGCGGGCCTCCGGCGGGGAGCGGGGAGCCCTCCGCGGGGAGCGGGCGACGGGAGCCCTCCGTGGGGAGCGGGGAGCCCGCTGCGGGCAGTGGCCGGGCGAGGGACGGCGGGGCCGGAGCGGCGGGCCCCGGTCCCCTGCGGCCGGGCCGGCCGGGCCGGCCGGGCCGGCCGGGGTCGGTGGGCGTCGGGAACGGCGCCAGAACCGCCCGGCGCTCGGGCAGGCGCGAGTCGGGGTCGACCTCGAGGACGCGCAGGGCGGCGTCCGGGCCGGCGGCCTGGCGGGCCTGGTCCACTGCGTCGGCGATCCGGAGCCGGCGCGCCTCGGCCGGCGAGTCCTCGACCAGGCGCTCCTGGTCGTGCGCGGGCGGCCCGAAGGCCATCACCTCGAGGCCGAGCGACTCGGCCGGCGCCGGCAGGCCGGGCAGCCTGACCGCGACGGCGGTGCGGATCCGCTCCGGGTCCGCGCTCGGCGCCCGCAGCGTGACCTGCGCGCGCCAGGTGCCGCCCTCCACGAACCGCGCCGAGAGGGCCAGCCCGCGCACGGTCCTCCCCCTCCGCTCGGCGCGGGCGAGCAGCCGCGCCACCAGCAGCTCCAGGGCCCGCTCGAGCTGCGGCCCCGAGGCCGCCTCCGGGAGGTCGAGCCGCTCGAGCACCGGCTCCGGCGGCCGCCGCACGTCGAGCGGCGTGTCGCGGCCCTGCGCCAGGTCGAGCGCCAGGAGCCCCGGGTGGCCGAAGCGCTCGGCCATCGCGGGGGCGGGCATGGCCGCGAGCTCGCCGAGCGTGCGGATGCCGAGCCGCTCCAGCGTCTCCGGCAGCCCGGCCAGCTCCGGCCGCGTGCGCAGGAGCCCGACCGCGAGCGGCGCCAGGAAGGGCCGCACGGCCTCGGCCGGCACGACGACGGCCCCGGAGGAGGCCGCGACGAAGGCGCGCCGGGCCGCCGCCGCGGCCGAGGCGGCCGCCGCGCCGCCGCGCCGCGACCCGGCCGGCGCGGCCCCGGCGCCCCTCCGCCGGGGCCGCGCCCGCAGGGCCGCCGCGTAGGCGCCGAACCGGCTCGGCGCCGCCCCCATCCGCACCGCCCCCCCGAGCGCGGTGCGCGCGGCGGACAGGACCCCCTCGATCCCCCCGCCGTGCAACCCGTGCAGCCCGGCGGCGTCGAAGAACGCCACGCCGGGCACGTGGGACTCGCAGCCCGCGCCGACCCGCTCCAGCCGGTCGAGGACCCGGCCCCACGCCGATCGCTCCCGCTCGGGGTCGGGCGGCACGAGGCGCAGCTCGGGACAGCGCGCCAGCGCCTCCCCGAGCCGCATGCCGGCCGCCACCCCGTACGCCTCGGCGGGGGCGGAGGCCTGCCCCACGGCCTGCACGCCGCCCGGCTCGGGCGCGAGCGCGACCGGCTCGGCGAGCATCTCGCGCCGCTCCGACAGGGCGGCGACGAGCGCGAACCGCGGGTAGAGGACGCATACGACCATGCGAACGCATGTTCGCACACGGGGGCGACGGCACGAACCGGCGGCGGCGCCCGCGCGGCGCGTTCGGGCCTCGGCACTAAAGCGACCCGGGCCTTCAGTCGATAAGCGCTGCAAGGCCGGGATATCCCCATCCCCGGCCAACCCCCACCCCCACCGAGACCACGAGGACCACCTTGCTGCGAAAGCTGACACAGCGGCTCCGCCAGACGCGCGGCTTCACCCTCATCGAGCTTCTGGTCGTGACCCTTCTGCTGGCCATCCTGGCCGCGATCGCGATCCCGGCCTACCTCGACCACCAGAAGAAGAGCAAGGACTCCGAGGCCCAGTCGAACGCCCGGAACCTCGTCTCGCGCGTGGAGCTCTGCTTCGCCACGGAGGAGGACTACAGCAAGTGCGACACCGACGCCAAGCTCGGTGCCGACACGAACCTCCCGGTCGGCAGCGGCGTGGGCAAGGTCCAGGTGGTCACCGCGACCCCGACGACCTACAAGGTGACCGCCGTCTCGAAGGCCGAGAGCGACGGCTCGAACCACACCTACACGATCGAGCACACCCTGTCGGGGACGAACGACCGCACCTGCACCGCCGGCTCCACGAACGACAACGGGGCCTGCCGCAACGGCAACTGGTAGCGGCGGGCCGCGAGCGACGGGCGCCGCTCAGGCGCCGACCGTCGTGAGCGCCTTCGGGAACCGGCTCAGCACCTCGCAGCCGTCGTCGCCGACGACGACCAGGTCCTCGATCCGCACCCCGAACGCGTCGGGCACGTAGACGCCCGGCTCGACCGTCACGACGTTCCCCGCGGCGAGCGTGCCGTCGGAGTGGAGGGAGAGGGTGGGCTCCTCGTGCACCTCGAGCCCGACGCCGTGCCCGAGCCCGTGCCCGAACCGCTCGCCGTGCCCGGCGGCCGCGATCCGCTCGCGCGCCACGGCGTCCACGTCGCGGCACCCAGCCCCCGCCCGGACCCGCTCGAGCGACGCCGCCTGCGCCTCGCGGACGAGCTCGTAGACCTCCGCCGGCTGGCTCGAGAGCGACCCGGTCGCGAACGTCCGCGTGCAGTCCGAGCAGTAGCCGTCCACCACGCAGCCGAGGTCGACGACCACGAGCGAGCCCGCCTCGATCGCGGCGTCGCCGGGCTGCGCGTGGGGCAGCGCCCCGCCCGCGCCGCCCGCCACGATGATCGGGAACGACGGCGACGAGCCGCGCCGGCGCATCTCGGTCTCGAGCTCGGTCGCGACCTCCCGCTCGGTCCGCCCGACCAGCCCGCGCTCGACCAGCGTCTCGAGCATCTCGTCGGCCAGCGCGGCCGCCTCGCGGATGGACCGCAGCTCGCCGTCCTCCTTCACCGCCCGCAGCCGCTCGACCAGCCGGCCGGCCGCCGCCAGCTCGACCCCGTCCGCCACGTACCCGCCGAGCCGCTCGTGCGACCGGACCGTCATGTGGTGGTCCTCGAACCCGACCCGGCCCGAGAGCCGCTTGGCGACGTCCTCCAGCAGGTCGCGCCGGCCGCGCTCGCGGTCGAAGCCCTCGACCTCGCGCCGCGCCTGCTGCACGTAGCGGAAGTCGGTGAGGAACAGACGGACCCCCTCGCCGACGACGCAGACGCCGTTCGACCCGGTGTAGCCGGTCAGGTAGCGGACGTTCACGAGGTTCGTGACGAGCAGCGCGTCGAGCCCCTCGTCCGCGAGCAGCGCCTCCAGGCGGTCCGCCCGGCTCACGAGCGCCGCTCCAGCTCGCCGCGGAGCAGCTCGAGCGCGTCGCGGTAGCCGTCCACGCCCCTCCCCTGCACCGTCCCGACGCAGAGGTCCCGGACCACCGAGACCCGGCGCCAGTCCTCGCGCTCGTCGACGGCCGACAGGTGCACCTCGACCGCCGGCAGCGCGCTCACCTCGAGAGCATCGCGGATCGCGTAGGAGTAGTGCGTCCAGGCCCCCGGGTTGATCAGCAGGCCGTGGGCGGTCTCCCGCGCCTCGTGGAGCAGCTCGCAGAACTCGCCCTCGTGGTTAGTCTGGGAGAACGTGGGCTCGAGGCCGAGCTCGTGCGCGAACCGCTTGACGCGCACCTCGAGCTCGGTCAGCGTGATGCGCGGGTAGTGCCGGGGGTCGCGGACGCCGAGCTGGTCGAGGTTCACGCCGTGCAGCACCTCCACCCGGTTCCTCATGACGACGAGCAGACCTCGTTGATCACCGCCTGCACGTGGGTCTCGGGGACCTCGTTCCCGTGCGTCACGTTCCCGGGCGACTCCACGAGCACGAACGGCACCATGTCGCCGCGCCGCTTCTTGTCGCGCTTCACCAGCTCGAGCACGACCTCGGGGTCGACCTCGGGGCAGCGGCTCGGGAGCCACTTCCCCGCGAACAGCCGCTCGACCTCGAGGTAGAGCGGGTCGCGGCGGGAGAGGCGCAGGGCGCACAGGAGCCCGAGGCCGACGGCCTGGCCGTGGCGGTACTTGCGATAGCCCGTGGCCGCCTCGATCGCGTGGCCGATCGTGTGGCCGAGGTTGAGCACCTGGCGCCGGCCCTCGTCGCGCTCGTCCTCCGCGACCACCGCGAGCTTGGTCCGCAGGCAGCGGAGGATCGTCGCCGCGTCCGGCTCCTGACCCGACCGCACGCGCGCCCACAGCTCGCCGCCGGCGATCAGCGCGGTCTTGACGACCTCCGGGTAGCCCGCGTCGAGCTCCTCCTTCGGCAGGGTGTCGAGCGTCTCCGGGTCGACCAGGACGGCCGACGGCTGGTGGTAGGCGCCCGCGTAGTTCTTGCCCTCCGGCAGGTCGACCCCGGTCTTCCCGCCGTACGCCGAGTCGACCTGGGCGACGAGCGTCGTGGGGACCTGCACGTGCCGGATCCCGCGCTGGTAGACGGCGGCGCAGAAGCCGGCGAGGTCGCCCACCACGCCGCCGCCGACGGCCGCCACCAGGTCGTCGCGGGTCATCCCGGCGGCGGCCATCGCGCGCAGGACCGACTCGGCCCGCGCCAGCGTCTTCTCCGACTCCCCGGGCGGGATCGCCGCGCTCGCGTCAGCCTCCACCCGATGCAGGCCGGCCACGTTCGAGTCGGTCACCAGGAACCGCCGCGGCCCCTCCGGGTGGAAGAACCCGGCCCGCAGCAGCCCGCGGCCGAGGAAAACCGGGTAGTCGCCGGAGGCGGACGACGCCCACACCATCCGGGTGCCGGACGGGGCGTCGCGAAGGGCGAGCAGCGACGGCAGCGCGCGCACCGCGACGCCCCGGTCCGCCGGCGCGATCGTGGCGTCCGCGGCCGCCTCGTAGACCGCGCGCCGGTCCGCGAGCAGCGCCTCGAAGCGGCCGCGGTCGCGCGCGAGCGGCCGCCCCTTGCCTCCCGCGCGGCGCCAGGCGTCCTCGACGCCGATCTCGAGGTGGACGACGACGTGGTCCGCCAGCGCGTCCCGCACCCGCTGCGAGCCGAGCGCGCCGCCCCCGAGCGCGACCACGCCGCCCTCCGCGCGGGCGAGCAGCTCGACCACCAGCTCCTCCTCCACGCGGCGGAACTCGGCCTCGCCGGCGCGGTCGAAGAACGCCTCGATCGGCTCCCCCAGCCGCTCCTCCAGCTCGCGGTCGGAGTCGAGCGCCTGCGTGCCGAGCTCGGCCGCCACCGCCCGCGCCGCGCTGGTCTTGCCGGCGCCCATGAAGCCGACGAACACGAGCGCGCGCGGCCGCCGCGGGCCCTCCCCGGACGCGCTCCCGGCCGGCGCTACCGCCTCCACCCGATGCGCTCCCGGTAGGCCTCGAAGGCGCGGACCGCGTCGTCCACGTGGTCGCCGCCGAACTTCTCGCGGCAGGCGTCGCCCAGCACCAGCGCGACCATCGCCTCGGCCACCACCCCGGCCGCCGGCACCGTGCAGGAGTCGGTCCGCTCGCGGAGCGCCTGGGCCGGCTCCTTGGTGGCGATGTCGACCGACCGCAGCGGCTTCGTCAGCGTCGGCAGCGGCTTCATCGCGCCGCGCACGACGAGCTGGTCGCCGGTCGTCATCCCGCCCTCGAGCCCGCCGGCGCGGTTCGTCTCGCGGTGGAAGCCCTCGTCGCCGGACCAGAAGATCTCGTCGTGGGCGCGCGAGCCGCGCAGCGCGGCGACCGCGAACGCGTCGCCGATCCCGACCCCCTTCATCGCCTGGATCGACATGATCGCCTGCGCCAGGCGGCCGTCCAGGCGCGTCTCCCAGGAGACGTGCGAGCCGAGTCCGGGGACCAGCCCGTAGGCGCGCACCTCGTACACGCCGCCGAGCGACTCGTTCGCGCGGCGCGCCTCGTCGATCTCCGCGACCATCGCCGCTCCCGCCTCGGCGTCGAGGCAGCGCACCGGCGAATCGTCGACGCCCTCGAAGTCCGCGAGCTCGAGCTCGTCCGGCGCCGGCGCCGCGACCGCCCCGATCGCGATCACGTGGCTGCGCACCTCGATCCCGAGCCGCCGCAGGAACGCCTTCGCCAGGGCCCCCGCCGCCACCCGCGCGGCGGTCTCTCGCGCGCTCGCGCGCTCGAGCACGTTGCGCACGTCGGTGAACCCGTACTTCTGCACGCCGGCGAGGTCGGCGTGGCCCGGGCGCGGGAGGTGCACCTCCTCCACCTCGCCGTTCACGGGCCACGGGCTCATCCGCTCCTCCCAGTTCGCGAAGTCGCGGTTCTGGATCCTGATCGCGACCGGGCTCCCGAGCGTCCGCCCGTGGCGGATCCCGGAGGTGACGTCGGCCCGGTCGGACTCGATCTTCATCCGGCCGCCGCGGCCGTGTCCGAGCTGGCGGCGGGCCAGGTCGCGGTCGAGGTCCTCGGGGACGAGCTCGAGGCCCGCGGGGAGGCCCTCGACGATCGTCACGAGCCCGGGGCCGTGGGACTCGCCGGCGGTCGTGAAGCGGAGCGCCATGACGCCTCAACCCTACCCGCGGCCATCCGAGGCAGCCGGGTAAGCTCCAGGCCACCGTGATGGGATTCGTGCTCTTCGCGTTCGCCGGCGTCGCGTTCGGCTACGCGGCCCCGCGGGCGTGGGCGTTCCTGCCGATCGCCATCCCGCTCACCCTCGGCCTCTACACGGGCTTCCGCGACGGCTTCGACGGCGAGCTGGTCGTCCTGATCGCGCTCGGCGTCGCCGTGACCGTCGTCGGCGTGATCGTCGGCCGGCTGATCGTCGGCCGGACCGAGGGCCGCGGGGCGACCGCCCCGCCGTCCGGCTAGGGGCGCTGCTCGACGGCGAGCTGCGGGAGCGTCAGCAGGGTCGGGACCTGCTTGCGCTTCGCCGCGGCGCCCGAGTCGTCGGGCGTGGTGTCCGGCGTGGTGTCGCCGAGCGCCTCGCCCGCGGACAGGGTGCGCGTGTGGATCCCGGTCAGCCGGAGCACGTACTCGATCGCTCCGCTGGCCGCCGAGAGCACGGCCTCGTCCTGGTCGTCGTCGACGCGCAGGTACACGAACCGGCAGTTGTCCTCGGTGGGCACGCACTGGCCCTCGCCCTCGGCCGTGTAGCTCGGGTCGACGATGAAGAAGACCGCGGTCTTCGCGTCGTCCCGCAGGCCCATGTAGGACACGACGGGGTTGGTCGAGCTCGGGAGCAGGTCGAGCTGGCGCATGCCCTTGTAGGTCTTCTCCTTGCCGCGGGCGCCGAACCTCACGTCCACGGTGTAGGTGTAGTAGCGCGTCCCGCCGCCGGAGCCGGAGCCGGAGCCGCCCGGAGCCGTGCCGCCCGGACCGCCCGCGGTCCCGCCGCCGCTGCCGCCGGCGAGCGAGGAGCCCTTGGCGCCGGACGCGGCGTCGGCCGCCGCGGCCGCGGCGCCGGTGATGCCCTCGGAGCTGGCCGTCTGCACCGGGCCCGCCTTGTCGGCGTGCGAGGCGAACGGGTCCTTGATCTCGAAGGCGTCGAGGCGCGAGCCGTCGACGGTGCCCTGGTCGAGGCTCACCGCCGGGAGGCTGGCGGTCTCGGTCGAGGGGGGGGTCTCGGCCGGCGGAGCCCCGGCGGTCGGCTTCATCAGCACCACCGGGAGGGCGACGGTCGCGACGAGCATCGCGACGGCCACCGGCCAGAGGCGCTTCTCGCGCAGGTCGTGCCAGATGTCGAGCAGGAAGGTGGTCATGGGGTGGCCGAGGCGGTCGGGGTCGGGGACGAAGATGCGGGGTCGGCGGCGGGCTGGCCGGCGCCGGCGGCCTGGCCGGCGGCCGCGGGGCCTCCGGCGGAGGGCCCGCCCGGGGTCGCGCCGGCGTCCACGCCGCCCGACTCCTTCGGGCTCGTGTAGACCGTCGCCGCGACCTCGGCCTTGAGCTGGCCGTCGTCCCCGGTCTGGAAGCTGAAGCTGTCGAGCGAGATCAGCCGCCCGCGGATCACGACGTCGTCGTTCACGACCCGCACGAAGCGCTTCATCCGGTGGAAGAAGTCGGCCAGGTCGAAGAAGCTGCCGCGGATCTGGAACTGGAGGCCGATCGACGAGAGTCCCGCCGCGCTCGTGCCGCGGCCGCTGCTGCTGCCGCCGGCGGCATCGCCGGCCGCGCCGCCCGGCGACGCGCCCGCGGACTGCTCGCTGCTCGAGTTCGCCTGGTTGACCGCGTTGCCCGCGCCCTCGGCCGTCTTGCCCGGCGCGCTCTGCGCCTTCTCGCCGCCCGCGTCGGCGGGCTTGGCGTCGGCGCCGGAGGCGCCGGAGGCACCGGCCGGGCCTGCGGCCGCGGCGTCGCCGCCGGACCCGCCGGACCCGCCGGTCGGCGCGCCGACGGTGATGTCCTTGATCTGCACGCCCGTGCCGCGCGCGGCCCGGTCGAGCTGGACGAGGAGGCTGGGCATGTCGACGCTGTTCGGGATCGCCTTGCCGAGGCGGATCACGGTCGCGTAGTCGTCGGCGAAGCTCGCCTTGGCCGCGTTGAGCTGCCCGACCTGCGCCTGGGCGGTGTCGCGCTTGCCCTGCGCGTCGGTGAGCTGGGTCGTGACCTTCGCCGACTCGTCGCGCTTCGGGGCGAGGACGAAGAACCAGTAGGCCGCGAGGAGGACCAGCGGGGCGAGGATCGCGACGATCTTGCGGTCGCGGTCGTTCAGGCTCACGATCCACCTCCGAGCGACGCCGGGACCTTGCCGTTCGCCTGGGTCGAGCCCGGGTTCGGCTTGAAGGCGACCGTCACGTCGAACTTGTAGTTGGCGTTCTTGCCGTGCGTCCCGCAGTCCTGCGAGCCGGACGAGCTGCCCCCGCCGCCGGACGTGTTGGCGGTCGGGTTGGCGGGCGTGCCGGTCGTCTCGGGCTGCTGGATGTTGTTGAGGGAGACGTCCTCGACGCCGGCGAGGTGCCGGAGGCGGACGAGCGCGACCGCGACCTCGGGATGGCTGCGCGCGCAGGCGCTGAGGACGAGCGTCGGGCCGTCGTTCGCCTTGGTGGCGGCGCCGCCCGACGGCGAGGAGCCCTGCGAGCCGGTGCTCTGGGGCTGGCCGGTCGCGGAGGCCGAGGCCGACAGCAGCCAGACGTCCTCGGGGAGGACGTGGGCGAGCCCGCGGGCGAGCCGCTCCCAGTCGATGCGGCCGGTGGCGGCCTGCTTGACCGAGGAGAGGCGCTGCTCCTTGACCTGCTTGAAGTTGCCGTACGCGCTCAGGTCGCGGGCGCGGGCCTCGGCCTGGGCGGTCTCCGCCTTGGCGCGGGCGACGCTGTCCTTGCGCGTGTTGATCCCGTTGACCGTGACGACGTAGAGCAGCACGGCGAGCAGGAGCGCGCCGAGCCCGCCGATGACGAAGTACGCGCTGCCCTGCTGCCCGCCCGTGGGCGTGCGCGGCCGGTGCTTCGCGGGGAGGAGGTTGACGGCGTTCACGCCGGCGCTCCCAGGGCCAGGCCGGCGGCGACGGTGTGCCGGCTCGGGTCCTCCTCGGAGGGGAGGCGGCCCGCCTGGAGCCGGCCCAGCGGCTCGGCGACGGTCACGGGGACCTCGATGAGCCCGCTGAGCTCGTCGGCCAGGCCCTCGCGGCGCGAGCCGGGGCCGGAGAGGACGATCTCGCCCACCCAGCGCGCCTCGGGCTGCGCCATGTAGAAGTCGATCGAGAGGCGGATCTCCTCGGCGAGCGCGCTCGCCACGTCCGCCTCCTCGGTGTCCCACTGAGCGGACAGCGGGCGGGTGAAGAGGCAAGTGGTGCCGATCGCGATGGCGAGGTTGGTCACCCCGCCGAGGTGGCAGAACACGCGGGCGGTCTCCGTCGAGTCGGACGGGACGGCGAGCGTGCGGACCAGCGCGAAGGCGTTGAGGTCGATCCCGTCGGGGCGCAGGCCGGCGCCGCGGACCGCCTCGACGATCCGGGAGATCATCGACTCGCGGGCGGCGACGACCACGACGCGCAGCCGGGCCGAGCCCTCGGGGCTCACGACCTCGCCGATCACCTGGTGGTCGAGCACGACCTCGTCGAGCGGCATGGCGATCGCCTCGGCGGCCTGGAACCGCACCGCGGCCGCCCGCTCCTTCTCGTCGTCGATCTTCGGGATGTCGAGCTGGCGGACGACGATCTGCTGGTTGGCGATGCCGAGGCGGACGCGCCGGGGCAGGTTCTGGTCCTTGAAGAAGTCGCGCAGCACCTCGGTGAGGGCGTGCACGTCGGTGACCTCGCCGTCGCTGATGATGCCGGGGGCGAGGTCGAGGCTGGCGGCGCGGACCACGCCGTCGGTCGAGGCCTGGACGGCGGCGACGAAGCCGCCGTCGAGGTCGAGCCCGACGGTGCCGCGATTGGAGTTCTTGCGCAGAGCGATTCCCATGGGGGGTTCCTTACAAGGCGGTATCGACCGTTGAGGGGAGTCCTTTAGCGCCGCGGCGGAGGTGGTTCCGGGCGAACGGCTAGAGGTAGTTGTGGACGTAGAGGTGCACGAGCTCGGAGCCGACCAGCAGGCCCACGAGACCGCCCAGCGCGAGGAACGGCGCGAACGGGACGCCGCGCTTGCGGCCGGCCGACCCGTGCTTCAGGAGGATGCCCACGCCGACGAGGGCGCCGGAGAGGAACCCGACGAGCAGCGCGGGCGCGACCGCCGAGCCGAGGTACAGGCCCATGACGCCCGCGAGCTTGACGTCGCCCATGCCCATCCCCGCGGGGTGGATCAGGGCGGCGACGAGCAGGAAGGCGAACGCGGCGGCGCCGGCGATCAGGAGGCCGGGCAGCGCGTCGAGCCGGACGACGGCGCTCGCGCCCACGCCCCAGACCGCCATCGGCAGGAGGATCTTGTTGGGCACGATCTTGTGCTCGAGGTCGATGCCGGCCACCGCGATCAGCATCGCGGCGAACGGCAGCTCGTAGGCGAGGTCGGCGTCGAGGCCGTTCGCCAGGACGATCGCGCCGAACACGAGCCCGGTCACGAGCTCGATCAGCGGGTAGCGCGCGGAGATCTTCACGCCGCAGCCGCGGCAGCGGCCGCGCAGCAGGAGCCACGAGAGGACCGGGACGTTGTCCCACGGCTTGATCGCCACGCCGCAGCCCGGGCAGTGGGACGGCGGGCTGACGAGCGACTCGCCGCGCGGCACCCGGTGGGCGACCACGTTCAGGAACGAGCCGATGACGAGGCCGAGCGGGGCTGCGAGGGCGGGCTCCATGTGTCTCTAAGCAGGCTGGGAGGGAATCTCGCCGGCGGGGGCCGGCGGACGGGAGGGTCACGGACCTGATCGGCGCCCGCGGGCGGCGACTTGAGCCCCCCGACCGGGGCCTCCCCGGCACGCCCGGCGCCCGCGCCCGCCGCGGCGCGCCGGCGCTACGGCTTCAGCTCGCGGAAGCTGCTCTTGACCCGCGTCGTGACGCCGTAGCCCGAGATCGTCCCGACCGCGTTGGCGTCGTAGGAGATCCGGGTGTTGCCGCCGGCCTCGAAGCCGCCGCGGCCGTCGATGAAGAGCGACCCGTTGATGCGGCTGTTGCCGCGCGCGTCGAAGACGTAGGGATCCGACTGGCCCTGCCCGTTGTACATCCAGATGACGCCCCAGAAGTCCAGCGTCCCGTTCACGCGGACGGTGCCCGACGCGAAGACGAGGATCCCCGACGGCTTGGGCGGCTCGTTGATGCGCAGGTTTCCGTTGATGATGCAGTTCGCGTTCTCCACGAAGATCACGGCGCCCTCGAAGCTCGACGGGCACTGACCGGGCGGGTTGTACGTCCCGTCGTTGCGGGCGCGGGCGCGCAGCCGCTCGAGGTCGGACGGCGGCAGCGTGTGGCTCGAGTCCGCGAACGGCTGGTAGCCGCCGACGATCGGGCCCGGTCCCTCGACCTGGCCGACCTTGCTCGTGTCGAAGCAGTCCTCGCTGCTGATCGGCGCGCAGCGCAGGAGCAGCGCGGAGCCGTTCTGCGAGACGTAGGGCTTCGGGCCGCCCTGCGCGTGGAACCAGCCGGTCGCCAGGCCCGACCGCGGGAACACGACGGGGTCGGTGTCGATCCGGACGAGGCTGACCACGATCCGCCGCTTCTGGCGCACGGTCGCCTCGGCGCGGATCCAGATGGCGTTGTCGCGGTTCGCGTCGTAGCGAGGCTGCGCGGCGACGCGCGCCGTCTCGTAGAAGTACTCGCAGTTCTGCTGCGAGCTGCCGTCGCACTGGCCGGTGCCGCCGTTGTCGCGGATCTGCGTCTTCCAGGTCACGCCGGCCTCGTAGTCGTCGCCGGTGTACGCCGTCGCGAGTGCCGCCGGGTCGACGCAGCGCCCGGCGTCGGAGCCCGTCGGCGTCACGGTCGTCGTCCCGTTCGAGTACGTGCAGTCCGGGTAGGCCGCGGTGGCGTCGCCGGGCCAGTAGCGCGACAGCAGGTAGGTCTGGGCGTCGAGGACGCCCTCGGTCTGGTTGAACGCCGACTCGCGCAGGCGCTCCTGCGCGGACGCGCCCGCCTGGCCGTCGACGTACGAGTACATCGCCAGCCCCATCCCCATCATCAGGGTCAGGATGACCAGCGACATGACGAGGGCCGAGCCCCGCTCCCCCCTCACGGGACGACCACCACCTGGCTCGCCGTCTCGAACAGGCCGGACGGGTCGAAGACGTTCAGCGTGATCGTGTGCGAGCCGGACGTGCGCGGCGCGTAGTCCACGGCGATCCCGCTCTGCGAGATCGGCGTCGACCCGTCGTACCAGCGGTACGAGAGCCGCTCGCCCTCGGGGTCGCTGGAGGCCGTCGCGTTGAGGAGCACGTGCCCGTACCCGGTGAGCGTCGCCGTGAACTGGGCGCTCGGCGTCTCGTTCTGGTTGCGCATGAACACCGCGCTCGAGAGCCGGGTCTCCTTCGGCCGGTCGGCCGCCGAGTTCACGTCGACCCAGAGCTCCATCTTGATCCGGGTGATGAAGTCGAGGTTGGTCGAGTTGAAGGTCCAGACGGGGCGCTCCCCCCCGTTCCGCCGGTTGACGACCCGGTCGGCCACGACCTGCTGCGAGTCCCAGGCCGAGCTCGGGCACGCCGTGGTCGACGGCACCGCCGGGGGTATGAACGTCGACCAGTTCTGGGTCTGGAGCCAGAGCTTGCCGTTCTGCGGGTTCGAGTCGTCGAGGCAGTAGCGGACGCGGCGCACGTTGCGGTTGTTCGCGCTGACCGTCGGGCGGACGTCGTGCACGGTCTGGGTGACCAGGTCGAACGGCGCGGCCTTCTCGATCGCGTTCGGCTGCTGCGGGCTCGGCGTCGTGCCGTTGCGCAGGTCGCGGGCGAGCTGGTCGATCGCCGCGCGGTTGCGCTCGAGCGCGTCGTTCTGGAGGGCGTTCGAGCGCGTGGACCCCTCGAAGCCGGTGAACGCCGTCAGCGCGGCGCCCAGGATCACGAGCGTGAGCGCGAGGCCGATCATGACCTCGAGCAGCGTGAACCCGTCCTCTCCGCGGAGGATCATCGCGTCACCGAGCCCGACATCGTCGACTCCATCAGGTGCGTGTCGACCGCCGTGACGTAGTAGGCGTGCGGCCCGCCCGACGGGTTGGGGTCGGTCCAGACGACCGGGCTCCCGCTGTTGTCGACCACGTCGTAGCGGTAGCTCGTGCTCGAGCTGCCGTCGCGGTAGATCCGGTAGAAGTCGACGGCGTCGCCGTTGTCGGGGTCGGTCGTGGGCGCCCACGTCAGCGTCGAGGCGGTGCCGCCGGAGGCGATCGCCGGCGTGCCGGGGCGGTCGTTGTTGGTCCTCGCGACGACCGTCACCGACTGGAGCGACCCCTCGCGCAGGGCGCCGGACGGGCTGCGGTCGACCGCGGCGACCTTGTAGCTGACGTTCTTCCCGCTGAGCAGGCCGGAGTCGGGCTCCGAGCAGTAGGTCCTGATGACGGTGCCCGAGCAGGTCGTCCCGTTCGGGTTGTTGTTGTTGACCCGCTGGAAGCCGTTGCCGTCCTGGGCGTCGCGGTACACCGCGTAGCCGACCACGTCGTCCTCCCGCGCGGCGTCCCACTGGAGCTCGATGGTGCTCCAGAGCCGCGTGCGGCCCGCCATCAGGCCGGCGGGGGCCAGCGGCGGGCAGCGGTTGAGCGACACCGTGAGGACCCGCGGGCCGGACGTGACGGACGCGGCGTCGTAGGCCTTGACGCCGACGAAGTAGCTGCCGTCCAGCGCGCCGGTGTTGTCGGGGCCGCAGGTCGTGCCCGCGAGCGGGCTGCCGGGCGGGCTGCCGAGCGCCCAGTTGAAGCTCCAGGCGGAGCCCGAGCCGACCACGCTCGACTGGTAGACGCCGTCGAGGAACCACTCCACGTTCGCCGTCGACCCGGTGCTCGTGGCCGCGAACGCGAGGCTGGTGCCCGACGTGACCGTGGTCGTGTTGGCCGGGCTCGTGTTGAGCGAGGAGATCCCCGGGCCGCGGTCGGACGTCGAGATCAGCGTGGCCTGGCGCGAGCTGTGCGCGCCGAGCTCGTCGCGCCAGGTCGCGGTCACGGCGACGCGCTTCAGGTCGGCCGGGTTGGCGTCGGGCGGGTTCGTGACGGCGGGGTCGGAGCAGAAGCCGCCGGCGGCGTGGGCGCCGATCCCGTCCTCGGGGTCGTCGACCGTGCAGACCGTCACGGCGAGCGTGTAGGTCACCTCGCGGCGCACGACCTGCCAACCGGCGGTGGCCTGGTCGGCGTCGGCGAGCCCCGGCTGGAGCTGGAGGGAGCCCGTCACGTTCCCCTGGGCGAGGGTGGTGAACGGGACGGTGCGGACGGACTCGATGACGTCGCGGCTCAGGTTCGTGCTGCCCTCGCGGGCGCGGGTCGCGGCGGTCGAGCGGTTGGCGCCGTCAACCATCGCGACGGTCCCCAGCAGGCCCACGAGCAGCACCGAGATCGACGCCATCGTCTCGACCAGGGTGAAGCCCGCCTGCCGGCGAGAAGGAAAAAATCTCCTGAACGGTTCCACACCTGTGCGTTCGGCGGATCGCACGGCAACTTGCTGGGGCCTTGACCCCACCCCGGTCGGGGGGTCTTGCCCCGCCGGGTGAACCCCCCGTCCGTCCCGCGGGCGGCCCCCACCAACGCAAAGAGGCGGGCCGAATGGCCCGCCTCTCGGCGAAACGCGGTCAGGCAGGGAACTACCAGCTACCGCTGACGGGGCAGCCGCCCTTGCCGGTCGGCGTGCAGCTGCGGGTGGTCCCGCCGCCGACGCTC
>DASVQB010000031.1:0-2953 GCA_036389295.1 Thermoleophilaceae bacterium
CTGGCCCGGGACGCCTCCGAGCGCCAGCACGCGCATCGGCTCGTCGCCGGTGTAGAGCTTGCGCTTGGCGCCCGGTCCGACGCGCACGATCGTCTCGGGGTCGATCGGGTTGCGCTCGCCGTCGACCTCGATCTCGGCCGCGCCGCGCAGCACGAGGTAGACCTCCTCCTGGCCGCTCTCCGCGTGGTCGTGCTCCGGGAACTGCTCGAGGTTGGGCGGCAGGTCCATCACCTGCATCCCGAACGCCTCGACCCCGAGCTCGGCGCGCGCCCGCTTGAAGGCGCCGCGGAACGCCGCCTCCATCTCGTCGATCCGCTTGATGGCGTAGTCGGCCATGCTGCTCCCCTCCCGTCTGGAACATGCCGGATTCTCCGCGCGCGGAGCGGCGACTCGTGAGAGTTGCGTCACGCAACCCGGGGTGGCCGAGCCGGCCTAGTACGTCTGGAGCACGCGGTACAGCGTGTCGCGCTGCGCCGCCGGCCGGCCGGCCGCGTGAGCGGCGCCGACCAGGTCGTCGACCTCGAGCTTGGTGCCGTGGTAGGAGCCGGCCATCCGGCTGATCGACTCCTCCATCAGCGTCCCGCCGAGGTCGTTCACGCCCCAGCGCAGCGCCTCGGTGGCCGCGTCGAGACCCATCTTCACCCAGCTCGCCTGGACGTTGCGGATGCTGCGACCGAGCGCGAGCCGGAAGACCGCTGTGTGCTTGAGGTTCTCCTCTCGCGAGATCTCCTCGATGCCGTGCGTGCGGCCGAGCATCGTGTGGAACGGGATGACCGAGAGCGGCACGAACTCGGTGATCCCGCCGGTGCGCTCCTGGAGCGAGCGGATCACGCGCATGTGCTCGGCGAGCTCCCACGGCTCCTCGACGTGGCCGAACATCACGGTCGCGGTCGAGCGCAGGCCGGTCGCGTGCGACGCCTCGATGATCTCGACCCAGCGCCCCGCCGGCAGCTTGTTCGGCGAGATCCGCTCGCGGACGCCGTCGTGGAGGACCTCCGCCGCGGTGCCCGGGGTCGAGCCGAGGCCCGCCTCGCGCAGCCGCTCGAACACCGCGCGCGGCGGCAGGCCGGACGTCTCGCACATGTGATCGACCTCCATCGGCGAGTACGCGTGCAGGTGCACGTCGGGCGCGGTCTCCTTCGCCAGCCGCAGCCAGTGCTCGTAGGTCTCGAGCGTCCAGTCCGGGTGGATGCCGGACTGCATGCAGATCTCGGTCGCCCCGAACTCGACGGCCTCCGTGACCCGCGCCACGAGCTCCTCGCGGTCGTGCTCGTAGGCGTCGGGCGAGCGCCGGCCCTGGCCGAAGCCGCAGAACGCGCAGCCGACCACGCACACGTTCGAGACGTTGACGTTGCGGTTGACCACGAACGTGACCTCGTCGCCGGCCAGCTCGGCGCGCAGCTCGTCCGCCGCCTGGCGCATGTCCTCGATCGCCTCCGGCCGCGTCTCCGCGAACAGCGCGGTCAGCTCGTCGGGGGTCAGCTCGGCGCCGTCGCGGCCCTTCGCGATCGCGCCCGGCACGAGGTCGCGGCGGATCGTCCGCTCCTCGCGGCGGCCCGAGCCGCGGCGGGGGATGAAGCTCCAGTAGCAGCGCTTGACCACGTCGAGGACGCCCTGGTCGAGCCACTCCGGGTCCATGTACTGCGGGTACACGCAGAGCCGCTCGGTCAGCGCGTAGCCGCGCGGCGCGAGCTGCTTGCGCATCCGGTGCGGCGACGGGAACGGGTGCTCGGGCGAGATGTGGTCGCCGTTCGCCGACAGCCCGCCGAGGTCGGTGGCCCCCTCCTCGATCAGCGGCAGCCACCAGTCGGACAGGTTGGGCGGGATCTGGATGCCGACGTCCGGCATGAGCCGGCGGGTCTCGCGCACCAGCTCGCGCATGTCGTCGAGCGAGATCGGGGTCGCCCAGTCGGGGAGCGGGAGCTCGCGCGGCCCGCCGTCGGCGGACCCGTCGCCGTCCGCCCCCCCACGCTGCGCGGCGTCCGCGATCGCCGCCGGCTCGCGCCCGTAGTAGCGCGGGTGCGGGACGAAGTTCTGGAGGATCACCTCCTGGATGTGGCCGAGCTCCGCGTGCACCGCCGCGAGCGCCTCGAGCGACGCGATCCGCTCCTCGCGCGTCTCGCCGATCCCGACCAGGATCCCGCTGGTGAACGGGACCCGAAGCTCGCCGGCGGCGCGGATCGTCTCGAGGCGGCGGGCGGGGTGCTTGGTCGGCGAGCCGGCGTGGACCGTCTCCATCAGCCGCTCGGAGACCGACTCGAGCATCAGGCCCTGCGAGGCGGTCACCTCGCGCAGCCGCGCCAGCTCGTCGCGCGACAGCACGCCGAGGTTCGTGTGGGGCAGCATCCCGCGCTCGAGCGCCCGCTCGCACGCCCACGCCACGTACGAGGTGAAGTCGTCGTGCCCGTGCTCGGCCAGCCGCCGCGCGACCTCGGGGTTCACCTCCGGCCGCTCGCCGGTCAGCACTAGCAGCTCCTTCGCCCCCCGCCGCCGGGCGTCGTCGAGCATGCGCTCGACCTCGTCCGGCGCGTACAGGTGCGCCCCGTGCGTCGCGAACGCGCAGTACTTGCAGTAGCAGCGGCACGTACGCGACAGCGACAGCGTGAAGTTCCGCGAGAAGGTGACGCGGCGCATTCGTGCGGCAGTCTAAGGCGGCGCCGGTGCCGTCCGGCGCCGCCCGGGAATCAGCCGACCGGCTCCATGCCGCCCGGGCCCTTCTTGCCTGGCTGGATGAAGATCGAGAAGTAGACGAACGCGGCCAGCAATCCGCCCACGAGCGGGCCGATGACGAAGGGCACGACGAAGTCGAGGAAACCGCCTCCCGCTCCGCCCGCCGCTCCGCTCTCGCCCCACTTGCCGGCGACGAGAGCCGGCCCGAAGGAGCGCGCGGGGTTGAACCCGGCCCCCGTGAGCGGCGCGAGCACCATCACCGCGAGCCCGAGGGTGCCCCCGA
>DASVQB010000032.1:0-33645 GCA_036389295.1 Thermoleophilaceae bacterium
TCGCTGGGAGCTGCCGGGCGGGCGGATCGAGCGCGGGGAGAGCGCCGCGGACGCGCTGATCCGGGAATGTCGCGAGGAGCTCGCCGTCGACGTCGTGCCCGGTGCGCAGCTCGGGCCCGACGTGCCGCTACCCGGCGGCGCCACGCTACGGGTACACCGCGCGTGGCTGGCCCACCCAGCGGCGACCCCGAGCCCGGTCGAGCATGGCGCACTGCGGTGGGTGAGCCCCGAAGAGCTGGCCGAGTTGGACTGGCTGGACGCCGATCGCGCCGTCCTGCCCGCTCTCGCCACGCTGCTGAAGGCCCAGGACAACGGCCATCCCGGTGGCCCCGGGTAACCTGGAGCTACCCCGGCATCCAATGAGGAGCTCCCGCGTGCCCACCGCCGCCCCCGCCCGCCTGCGCACCGACCTGCGCAATGTTGCCATCATCGCGCATGTCGATCATGGTAAGACCACGCTCGTCGACGCCATGCTGCGCCAATCCGGCGCGGTGACCGGGCGCAGCGAGGTGGACCGGGTGCTGGACTCCGGCGACCTGGAGCGGGAGAAGGGCATCACGATCCTGGCCAAGAACACCGCGGTCACCCGCGCCACGCCGGACGGTGCGGTCACCATCAACGTGGTCGACACCCCCGGGCACGCCGACTTCGGCGGCGAGGTGGAGCGCGGGCTGGCGATGGTCGACGGCGTGCTGCTCCTGGTCGACGCGTCCGAGGGGCCGCTGCCGCAGACGCGGTTCGTGCTGCGCAAGGCGCTGGAGCGCGCGCTGCCGGTGGTGCTCGTGGTGAACAAGGTCGATCGCCCGGACGCGCGGGTCGAGGCGGTCGTGGACGAGGTCTACGCGCTGTTCCTCGACCTCGACGCGACCGACGACCAGATCGAGTTCCCGATCGTGTACGCGAGCGCCAAGGCCGGCCGGGCGTCGCTCGACGCGGCCGCGCCGGGCACCGACCTCGAGCCGCTCTTCCGGCTCCTGGTCGAGCACGTGCCGGCGCCGAGCCACGAGGAGGGCGCGCCGCTGCAGGCCCTCGTGACCAACCTCGACGCGTCGCCGTACGTGGGTCGCCTGGCGCTCTGCCGCGTCCACAACGGGGTGCTCCGCCGCGGGGCGGCGGTGGCCTGGTGCAGGCGGGACGGGTCGATCGAGCAGGTCCGCGCGACCGAGCTCTACGCGAACGAGGGGCTCGACCGGGTCGAGGCGGCCGAGGCGGGGCCCGGCGACGTCGTGGCCGTGGCGGGCATCCCGGAGATCACGATCGGCGAGACGATCGCCGACCCCGACGACCCGCGGCCGCTGCCCCTCATCGCCGTGGACGAGCCGGCGCTCGGCATGACGATCGGCATCAACACCTCGCCGCTCGCGGGTCGCGCCGGGTCGAAGCTGACGGCGCGGACGATCCGCGACAGGCTCGACCAGGAGCTGGTCGGGAACGTCTCGATCCGAGTGCTCGAGACCGCGAGCCCCGACACCTGGGAGGTGCAGGGCCGCGGCGAGCTCCAGCTCGCGGTGCTCGTCGAGGCCATGCGGCGCGAGGGCTTCGAGCTGACCGTGGGCAAGCCGCGCGTGGTCGAGCGCGAGATCGGCGGCGTGCTGCACGAGCCGGTCGAGCGACTGACGATCGACGTCCCCGAGGACTTCATGGGCGTGACCACGCAGCTGCTCGCGCTCCGCAAGGGGCGCATGGAGCAGATCGTGAACCACGGCACGGGCTGGGTCCGGCTCGAGTACCTCGTGCCGGCCCGCGGGCTGATCGGCTTCCGCACCGAGTTCCTCACCGAGACGCGCGGCTCGGGCGTCCTGCACTCCGTGTTCGAGCGCTTCGAGCCGTGGCACGGCGAGATCAAGTCGCGTCCCACCGGCAGCCTGGTCGCCGACCGCCGCGGCGAGACCGGCACATACGCCCTGCTCAAGCTCCAGGACCGGGGGCAGCTCTTCGTCGGTCCCGGCGCCGAGGTGTACGAGGGCATGATCGTGGGCGAGAACTCGCGTGCCGACGACCTCGACGTCAACGCCGTCCGCGAGAAGAAGCAGACCAACATGCGCGCCGCCGGCTCCGACGAGACCGTGAGGCTCGTGCCACACCGCCAGCTCTCGCTCGACCAGGCGCTCGAGCTGATCCGGGAGGACGAGTGCCTGGAGGTGACGCCCGACCTCCTGCGCCTGCGCAAGACGGTGCTCGACGCCGGGTCGCGGCGGAAGACCGCGCGCGCGGCGAAGGTGGGGTAGGGCTACCGCGCTAAGCCGCCGGTGCGGCGGCGCGCTCCACGTAGACGCCGGGCCCGCTTGGCTCGGGAGCAGGCTCGCCGTGTTCGCGCGTGACGTCGAGGTGGCCGACCAGGGCCTCGCGCATCCTCCTCACGCACTCGTCGATCGTGTCGCCGGTCGCGACGCAGCCAGGAACGTCCGGGGACCAGGCCGAGTAGTTCGAGGGCGGTCCGCCCTCCACGAGGATCAGGTAGCGATCGACGTCAGTCACGGGTCAGCCCTGCCTGTCGAAGATGCTCTTGCTGGGTCCAGTTTGGCGCACATGCTCCCCGGTCGTCTCGCGCGACGATCCGGAATCGAGCTCGAGCGGGGGGCTGCCCGACCCGCCTAGTGTCAGTCGCCGGGGCGGAGGCCGGCGGCGCAGTCGTGCATCAGGGCCGCGTGCAGCTCGGGCTCGTGGGACTCGAAGCGGCTCCAGCGGGACTGGAGCTCCGCGAACGGGACCTGGAGCTCCGACGCGCGGTCGGCGCGCAGTCCGCCGCCGAGCCGGCGGATCGCGCCGGCGCTTCTCGCCCCACGCCGGCAGTACCGGATCACCGCGCGATGCGGGTTGCGCGTCCGCCACGGGCCCGTCTCGATGGCGTGGCGCAGGCCGTCGGGGCGCGCCTCGGTCTCGAACCCCACCGGCAGCCCGATCGTGAACAGCGCGAGCATGGAGATGCCGGGCCTGTCCTTCCCCCTCCCCGTCATGCTGTGCAAGAGCGCCCCCGCTGCTCGGCGTAGGCGCGCCGGCGGTTGAAGGAGAGGTATCCGTCCACCGGCCGCGGGTGCGGGAGCGGCGCGAGGTCGATCGTGCCCTGCTCGCGCAGCGCCCAGGCGGCGACGGCCATCAGCAGCTGCGCCAGCGACGCGTCGTCGGGCGGGCGCGGGCTCAGCCGGTCGGCGAACGCGTACATCAGCGCGCTCGGGGGCGTGACGGCGTCGCTCACGAGTCGCCGCCCGGCGTTAGACTCGCGCCCGCATGGCGGACGAGATCGAGCTCCACTTCATCGCCGACGAGCCGCCCAACGCGACGCTCCAGCGCTGGCGCGACCAGCCCCCCGCCCCGATCCGCGACGGCGGGTTCGAGATCGTCGACGAGTCCTACAACTCGCTGACGTTCGAGTCGCGCTTCTACGACACGCCCCAGAAGATCCTCTTCGTGGCCACGCTCGGCTTGGCCTGGCTGATGCGCAAGATCGTCCCGATGGCGAGCATCTGGAGGTTCACCGTTCGCGTCGACCCGGAGGGAGAGGGGGAGCGGCGCACGAAGGTGACGATCCTCGGTCACGCGTCCGAGGAGACCCGCGCCGCGCTCGGCGAGGTTGCCGCTGAGCACGGCGGGGCCGTCGACCTCAGAGTCGGCGCCTGAGCCTCACATCTGCGCGAGGAGCTCGGCCTTCTTGGCCGCGAACTCCTCGTCGGTGATCAGGCCCGAGTCGCGCATCTCGCCGAGCTTCTTCAGCTTGGTCGCCGGATCCTCGGCGGCCGCGTTCGCCTTGGCCGCCACCATGGCGTCGTTGGCCGCGTTGCCGTAGGTCGCCTGGAGGCCGGACGTGACGGCGGCCATGTCGCCACCGGCTGCGGCGATCGACGCCTGCTGGGCGTCCCACTGGACCGCGATCCGCTGCGGGTCCTGCGGGTCGATCTTCACGGGGATCTCCATCCCGGCGGTGATCGCGGCCTTCATCCGCGCCGCGGTGAACACGTAGTTGACCATGTACGGCTCGCCGCTCGGCGGGTGCACCTCGAGCGGGATCTGCATCGCGAACCTGTCGCCGGGGACCGGCTCGGTGAAGCCCTTGGCGACCGCCTTGGCAGGCGTGCCGCTCTTCAGGATCTCGCGCTCGCCGCGGTCGTCCGCGACGGCCGCGATGTCCTTGAACGCGCCTCGGATCGACGGCATGCCGCCGTGGTGGTCGCTCAGTCCCTTCAGGTCCTTCATGCCCTTGAACAGGCCCATGCGTCTTCCTCTCTCGAGAGTGGTGGCTACCAGCCGTAGATGAGCGCGGACGTGGGGGAGTCGGGGTCGTACTTGACCGTGATCGACTTGCCCTCCGACAGGTCCTCCATCTGCGCCGGAAGCATCGACTGCGAGATCGTGGTCTGGAACGGGTCGCCGCCGTCGGCCGGCCTGATCGAGACGTCGAACTCCGTCCTCTGCCCGCCGCCCATGTCGGTCTCGCCGGTCGGCCGGATCGAGTGGATCACGCCCGGCGCCTCGACGCCCGACTGGGCCAGCTTCTGCGCCATCTGCGCGTAGGCGGCCTGCGCGCCCATGTCCATGCCGCCCATGCCTGCGGGCATCCCACTCTGACCCTGCCCGGCGCCGGCCATGGCCTGCTGAGCCTGGTCCTGCGCGCCGCGGATCTTGTCCATGAATCCCACTGCAGTCTCCTTGGGTCGACGACGAGCGCCCGGGGGGCGGGCGGTGCCTCGGTCCGACCCTAACCCGGGCGGTCGCCGGGCGCAAATGTCGCGCGCGTGGCGGATGCGCCAAGCCGCTTGCGGCTTCGACGAGCGCGCCGAACTCTCCCCACGGAGCGGCGATGGAATCGAACCATCCAAGCGGGGGGCTGCCCCGCCCTGCCGGTTTTGAAGACCGGATGGGCCACCAGACCCCTGCCGCTCCGCGCGCGAGTCTAATTCGGTCCGGGAAGCCGCTCCTAGCGCGGTAGGACCTCGGGTCGCGCGGCTCTCAGCCCGTGTGCAAGACTCGGGTCGCGGCCGCTCGACCGCGTGCGGGCCGCGGCCCCGCGGCCCTCAGCCCGCGGCCGCGCCGAGCGCCTCCGCGATCAGGTCCAGCATCGGCCCCTCCTCGTCGCTCCCGACGGCGATCGTGAGCCGCCCGCGGGCGGCGTCGACCTCGATCGCCAGGAACGGGCAGCACTCGCGCTCGACCGCTACCAGCTCGTCCAGCAGCGGGCGGTCGAAGCCCGGGGCGAGGTCGACCGCGAGCGTGCGGCCGTCGCGCTCGACGCTCGCGGCCTGCGCGCCGAGCCGCCGGTAGCGCTCGCGCTGGCCGTCCAGGCCGTCGACCGATAGGGAGCAGCTGGCCATGCTCCGAGGCTACATCAGGTTCGGCGTGTGCATGTCGGACAGCTCGCGCGCCGTGCGCTCGTCGAAGCCGACCGCCAGGAGCCGCTCCACGCGGCCCTCCTCCATCCGCGTCCGCAGCTCGCGCACGCCCGCCGCCGCCTCGGCGAGGTCCGCGTGCGCCGTCCCGCGCGCGGCCATCAGCGTCAGCGACTCGACGACGACCGGGTGGAGGCCCGACAGCTCGGCCAGCTTGGCGGCCCGCCGCTCGGCCGCCGCCACGAGCTGCCCGACCAGGTCCGGGTCGGCGGCGACCGCGTGGCGCAGGTGGGCGATCCCGAACGCCACATGGCGCCGCTCGTCGCGCCGCGCCAGCCGCGCCGCGGTCGCCGTCGCCTCGTCCGGCGCGTTCACCGCTATGAACGCCAGCAGGTCCAGGAACGTCCCCTCGCCGAGCACGTTCAGGAGCAGGGCCGAGCAGCTGAAGTCGTCCTCCTCGAGCAGCGTCCGCAGCGACAGCTCGGTCGACGCCAGCGCGTACGCCCGCTGGCCGCACAGGAGCGCCCGCTTCGTGAACACCTCCACGTGCCGCGCCTCGTCGTACACGTGCCCCGCCAGCCACAGGAGCACCTCGGGGAACCGCGGGTTCACCTCGGTCATGAACCGGGCCGGCACGTAGTACGCGGCGTATTCGTTCTGCGCCAGGAACGTGCAGACCTGGGCCACCGCGCGCTCCACGTCGGGTGCGAGCCCGGAGGCCGCGGCCCACGGCACGTCGTCCGTCGCGTCCCACTGCGCGTGCCGGGCGCGCTCGGTGAGCCGCGCGACGTCCTCGGTCCAGAGCCGGTCGCGGTCGTTCAGCCGCCAGCGCCGCTCGCCCGCCATCCGCTCGGGCACGGCCCCGAGCGGCGCGAGCCCCGCGTCCGGCGGCGCGTGCTCGGGCGGGTCGCCCACCGACGCGCGCCAGTCGGAGAGGGAGAGGCGGCCGTCGGCCCGGATCGGCGGTGCCGGCAGGGGAGCGAGGGCCGCGCCGTCGACGAGCACGCCCTGCACCGGTCCGCGCTCCAGCGGCACGAGCCAGCGCCGGCCGCGCACCGAGCCGTCGGCGGCGACCGGCTCCGGCTCCCCCGCCGCGACGTGCCCCCGCAGCCGCGCCCACGCCGGCAGCTCCAGCGCGGCCGACCGCGAGTCGAGCGCCACGTCGAGCCGCCCGCCCACGGGCAGCGTCTCGAGCGCGGCCGAGAGCAGCACCTCGAGCCCGCCGCCCAGCTCCAGCCCGCCGCCGTCGCAGCGGCGCACGCCCGCGGCGTCGCGGCGGCGCCCGCCGGCGTCGCTCACCGAATCAGGCCCTGCTCCCGCATCGCGACCGTCAGCGTCTCGTACCCGACCTTGTCCGACGGGTGCCACTTCCGCACCGACTCGAGGTCCATCGGCGGCCGCATCTCCGGGTCGTTGTAGTCCATCGCGAGCAGCGCCTCCTCGAACCGCCGCGCCCGCTCGCCGTCGAAGTCCGGCAGCGCCGTGAACGTGCAGTGGTAGTACGGCTCGCTCCGCCAGGCGACCTCCAGCTCGCCCGCCGGCGCGAACCCGCGCTCGCGCAGGCCCGCCAGCACGGCGTCGCCCATCGCGCCCACGTCGGCCTCGCCCTCGGCCACGGCCCGCGCCACGTCGGTCTCCGAGCTGCCGGTGTCGCCGTGCTTGCCGATGTCGGTGTCGAAGCGGACCAGCTCGACGTCGGACTCCGGGTCGACGCCCGCGGCGCGCACGTAGTGGAGCGGCAGGATCGCGGCGTGCCCCGAGTCGCCGCTCCCCAGGGCGAGCCGTCGGCCGGCTACCCCGGCGGGCCCGTCGAGCGACGAGTCGCCCCGCCGGGTGACGAGGACCGTCGCGAAGTCGCGGTCGACGTCGCGCATCCCGAGCACCTGGGCGCCGCCGCCCACGCGCGCCTCGGTCACGACGAACGCCGTGTTCGTGTGCCACGCCACGTCGATCCGCCCGTCGAGCAGCTCCTCGACCTGGCGCTCGTAGTTCGAGAACAGCACGAAGTCGAGGTCCACGCCCGCGCGCGCGAAGTAGTCGCGGAACGCCTCCCAGATGGTGACGACCCGGGGGTGGTACGCGACCGCGCCCACGAGCAGAGGCCGGGTCATGGGACCGGCAGCCCCGCGAGCGCCTTGCCCACCCACGACCGTAGCACGGCGTTCGTCGGCGCCATCACCGCCCCGGCGTAGGCGTCGCGCAGGTGCCGCTCGACCGGCATCCCGCGCGTGTAGCCCTGCCCGCCGCAGACCTCCATCGCCCGCTGCGCCACGGCGATCGCCGCCTCGGCCGCGCGCACCTTCGCCTCCATGATCGCGACGAGCGCGCTCGGGTCGCCGGAGTCGCCGAGCCGGGCGGCCTCGGCCGCGAGCAGCCGGGCCGCCCGCACGTCCGCGTCCATGTCGGCGAGCTGGTGCTGCACGTGCTGGATCTCGGCGAGCTTCGACCCGTCGCTGTAGCGCGGCTTCGAGGCGTGCTCCACGGCGGCGTCGGCCGCCGCGGCCGCGATCCCCACGTTCACGCCCGCGAGACCGACGAGGAAGAACGGCGCGACCACGTCGAACACGAGCGACGCGCCCGAGCCGGCCTCGCCGACCCGCGCCGAGCCGTCCAGCTCCACGCCGTCGAACACCATCGCGACGCTGTCGTTGCCGGCCATCCCGAGACCCTCCCAGGACCCGTCGAACGACACGCCGCCCTCCCCCTCGCGCACCGCGTAGCAGTCGGCGCCCTCGCCGTCGTCCGAGGCGACCAGCACGAGGTACACGCCCGCGTGCCCGCCGCTCGTGACGAAGCTCTTGCGCCCGTCGATCCGCACGCCGCCGTTCGACCGCGCGGCCTGGAGCTCGGGCGAGTAGAAGTGGGCGCCGGTCCCGCGCTCGGAGAACGCGAGCGTGCCGAGCAGCTCGCCGGTCGCCATCGCGCCGAGCAGCTCGTCGGCCGCCGGTCCGCCGCCGGCCTGGAGCGTCGCCGCGGTGACGTGGTGCATGAGGAACACGAGCCCGGTCGACCCGCAGGCCGCCCCGACGGCCTCGCACGCGGCGGCCAGGGACCCGAGCCCGCCGCCCGCCCCGCCGCGCTCGGCGGCGACCACGAGCCCGAGCCCGCCCGCCTCGCCGAGAGCACGCAGCCCCGCCGACGGGAAGCGCCGCTCCGCGTCGGTGGCGGCGGCCTCGGCGGCCACCACGTCGCCGGCCGCTCGCCGCACGCCGTCCAGCACCCCCTCGTGGCTCACAGCGGCGGTACGCTACCCGAATCGCGGAGACGATCGCCTACGCCACGTGCCCGCTCTGCGAGGCGACCTGCGGCCTGGAGCTGCGACGCACGAACGGGTCGGTCGACGGCATCCGCGGCGACCGCGAGGACGTCTTCTCGCACGGCTTCATCTGCCCGAAGGGGGCGAGCCTCAAGGCGCTCCACGAGGACCCGGACCGGCTGCGCGCGCCCCTGGTCCGCCGCGACGGCGAGCTGGTCGAGGCGACCTGGGACGAGGCGCTCGCGGAGGTCGAGCGCCGCCTCCCGCCGATCCTGGCCGAGCACGGCCCGAACGCGGTCGGCGCGTACGTCGGCAACCCGTCGGCCCACCACCTCGGCTTCGTCCTCTACGGCCGGGTGCTGCTGAAGGCGCTCGGCACGCAGAACATCTTCACGGCGAGCACGCTCGACCAGATGCCGAAGCAGGTCTCGGCCGGGCTGATGTTCGGCGGCGCGCTCTCGATCCCGGTCCCGGACGTCGACCGGACCGACCACATGCTGATCCTGGGCGCCAACCCGCTCGCCTCCAACGGGAGCCTCATGACCGCGCCCGACATGCGCGGCCGCATCCGCCGCATCCGCGAGCGCGGCGGGAAGGTCGTCGTGGTCGACCCGCGCCGCAGCCGCACCGCCGAGCACGCCGACGAGCACCACTTCATCCGGCCCGGCACGGACGCGTTCCTGCTGTTCGCGCTGACCCACGTCCTGTTCGAGGAGGGCCTGACCGAGCTCGGCCGCCTGGCGGACATGACCGACGGCGTCGACCGCGTGCGCGAGCTGGCGGCGGAGCTCCCGCCCGAGCGGGTGGCGGACGCCTGCGGGATCGCGGCGCCCGAGATCCGCCGGATGGCGCGCGAGCTGGCCGCCGCGCCGACCGCCGCGGTCTACGGCCGGATCGGCACCTGCACGCAGGAGTTCGGCACGCTCGCGAGCTGGCTCGTCGACGTGCTGAACGTCCTGACCGGCAACCTCGACCGCCCGGGCGGCGCCATGTTCACCCTCGCCGCCGCCGGCCAGTCCAACTCGGCCGGCACGCCGGGCCGCGGCCGCGGCCTCGCGCGCGACCGCTGGCGCTCCCGCGTCCGCGGCGCCCCCGAGGCGCTCGGCGAGCTCCCGGCCGCGTGCCTCGCGGAGGAGATGGAGACGCCGGGCGAGGGCCAGATCCGCGCGCTGATCACGGTCGCCGGCAACCCCGCCCTGAGCGCACCCAACGCGGGCCGGATCGAGCGGGCGCTCGAGGGCCTCGACTTCATGCTGTCGCTCGACGTCTACGTGAACGAGACCACGCGCCACGCCGACGTGATCCTGCCCGGCCCGTCGGCGCTCCAGCGCTCGCACTACGACATCGCGCTCTACCAGCTCGCCGTGCGCAACGTGGCGAACTACTCGCCCCCGGTCGTCCCGCCGGACCCCGGGACGCCGCAGGAGTGGGAGACCGCGCTCCGGCTGACCGGGATCGTCGCCGGCCAGGGGAGGGACGCCGACGTCGAGGCGCTCGACGACCTCGTGGCCGGCGAGGCCGTGCGGCGCGAGGTCACGCGGCCCGACGGCGCGCTCGCCGGCCGCGACGCCCAGGAGGTGCTGGACGCCCTCGCCCCGCGCCGCGGGCCCGAGCGCCTTCTCGACCTGATGCTCCGCGCCGGCCCGTACGGCGACGCCTTCGGCGCGCGCCCCGACGGCATCACACTCGCCACGCTCGAGGCCGCGCCGCACGGGGTCGACCTGGGCCCGCTCGAGCCGCGCCTCCCCGACCTGCTCCGCACGCCGAGTGGCCGGATCGACCTCGCCCCGGAGCCGCTCGTCGCCGACGTCGAGCGGCTGCGCGCGGCGCTCTCGCGGCGGACGAACGGCGGCATGGTGCTGATCGGCCGGCGGCAGCTCCGCTCGAACAACTCCTGGATGCACAACATCGAGCCGCTCGTGCGCGGCAAGGAGCGCTGCACGGCGCACGTCCACCCGGACGACGCCGGCCGCCTCGGGCTGGTGGACGGCGAGCGAGCCCGCGTGAGCTCGCGCGCGGGCGAGATCGAGGTCCAGGTCGAGGTCACCGACGCGGTGATGCGGGGCGTCGTGAGCATCCCGCACGGCTGGGGCCACGACGTGGACGGCGTCCGCCTGTCCGTCGCCTCCGCTCACCCCGGCGCGAACTCGAACGTGCTCGCCGACGAGGACCAGATCGACCCGCTGTCCGGCAACGCGGTGCTGAACGGGATCCCGATCGAGCTCGCCCCGGTCGGCGACGCGGCCCCGGCCCCGGCCGCGCCGGCGTAGGCAGGGTCGCCGGCGCTACGCCGGCTGGAGCGAGGCGATCGGCGGGCGCTCCACGATCGCCACCTCGCGCTCCTCGAGCCCCTCCGGCCCCGGGCCGACGAACGCGTCGCGCCGCGCCGCCTCGAGCCGCCCGTCGCGCACCAGCCGCTCGGCGACCGCGCGCAGCACCGAGTAGGCCATCGGCCCCAGCTCGCGCAGCGACTGGTGGCGGTTCTGGCGCACGTCGAGGTCGACCTGGGCCATCGCCCACAGCCCGACCTCGCTCCACGCGTCGATCAGCTGGGCGATCTCGATCGCGTAGCCGGTGCTCCACGGCAGCCGCTCGAACAGCGACCGCCGGGCGGCGATCTCGCCGGCCAGCGGCTGGCAGAACGCGGCCAGCTCGGGGTAGAAGAGGTTGAGCAGCGGCCGCGCGGTCAGCTCTGTGACGCGCCCGCCGCCCTCCGGCGCGCACACGCTGTCCAGCTTGAACGGCCGCCGGTAGAAGCCCTTGACGAACTGGACGCCGTCGTCGCACAGGAGCGGTCCGAGCATCCCGCACACGAAGTGGGGGCCGAAGTCCTCGGAGTCGGCGTCCACGAACAGCACCACCTCGCCGCTGAGCACGGTCAGCGAGCGCCACATCGCGTCGCCCTTGCCGATGCACGGCCCGAAGCCCGGCAGCAGGTCCGACTGGTCGTGGACCTCCGCGCCGGCCGCCGCCGCGATCTCCGCCGTCCCGTCCGACGAGCCGGCGTCGACGACCATCACCTGGTCAACCACCCCGCGCTCCCGCAGGTCCACCAGGTCGCCCACGATCGCCCCGATCGTCCGGGCCTCCTCGCGCGCGGGCACGCACACGGAGACCGACGCCGTGCGCCCGGCCGCGAGTCGCTCCAGCGGGAACTCGCTGTGGTGGTAGCTGCGGGCTCGGAGCCAGTCCCGGTTCACGAGAGGGCCGCGTTTGCGAGGATCGTCTTGCCCATTTGGCGGCCTTATACCCGAATGGGCGCTCAGTGACCAGTCGCGCGGATGGCCCGCCGCGCGAGGGCCGCCGCGAAGCAGAGCTGCAGCGCGGCGAACGACAGCTCGAGCGCGCGATCGCCGACCGTGTTGGCGAGGGTCGTCCCGATCAGGACGCCCGGCGGCGCGAGGACCCCGATCAGCACGCCGTCGCGGAGCCGGACGTTCCCGTACGAGCGCTGGCGCCAGACCCCGACGCACGCGACCGGCACGATCGCGAGCAGCGAGGTGGACTCCGCCTGGAGCTGGGTCTGGTCGAGGCAGAAGACGAGCGCGGGCACGAACAGGATCCCGCCGCCGACCCCGAGCATGCCGCTCGTGACCCCGGCTCCGAAGCCGACGAAGGCGGCCGCGAAGACGCTGCCGGCGTCCATCGCTATGCCACCAGGAGCGCGGCCGAGACGACCAGCAGCACGGCGAACGCGGCCGCCACCGTGCGCTCCGACACGCGCTGCTGGAGGGCGGTGCCCGCCACCACGCCGCCGATCGCCGGCAGGCCGACGATCGCCGCGTTCCCGGCGTCCACGTGCCCGTGCGCCGCCTGCACCGCGGCGGCGGCCGTCGCGATCACCACGATCGCCGTGAGCGAGGTCCCGGTCGCGAGGCGCTCGTCGAACGCGAACCAGAGGACGAGCAGCGGGACGATCACGGTGCCGCCGCCGACCCCGAACAGGCCGCTGAACGCGCCGGCCGCGGAGCCGATCACGGCCAGGCGCACGAGCCTCGAACGCATTGCCGGGCATACTAGGGCGCGTGTCCGCGCCGACGGCCGAAACGCTCGCCGAGGCCCTCCGGCCGCTGACCGAGGCGCCCGACCGCGCGGCCGTCCTGTGCGACGTCGACGGCACGATCGCGCCGATCGTCGAGCGCGCCGACGACGCCCAGGTCCCCGACCGCGCGGCACGGATCCTCGCCGCGCTCGCCGGCCGCTACGCCTGCGTGGCGTGCATCTCCGGCCGCGCCGCCGCCGACGCCCGGCGCCTCGTCGGCGTCGGCCGGATCGCGTACGCCGGGGCGCACGGCGCCGAGCTGCTCGAGCCGGGCGAGCGCGCCGCGACGGCGATCCCGGCGTTCGCCACCTGGCGCGAGCCGATCCGCCGCTTCTCCGCCGAGCACGACAGCGCCGAGCTGCGCCGCCTGCGGGTGAGGATCGAGGACAAGGGGCCGATCGCGGCGTTCCACTGGCGCGGCGCGCCGGACGAGGACGAGGCCCGCACGCGCGTGGAGGCGATCGCGCAGGAGGCCGAGGCCGCCGGCCTCGCCACCCACTGGGGCCGCAAGGTCCTCGAGGTGCGCCCGCCGGTCCCGATCAGCAAGGGCCGCGCCGTCAGCGAGCTGGTCCGCCGGTCGGGCGCACGGGCGGCGCTCTACGGCGGCGACGACGCAACCGACCTCGACGGCTTCGACGCGCTCGACTCGCTGCTCGGGTCGGGCGACATCGACTCGGCGGTCAGGGTGGGGGTCGCGTCGGAGGAGGGCCCGCCGGAGATCGTCGAGCGAGCCGACCTGGCGGTGGGCGGCCCCGCCGGGTTCGTCGAGGTGCTCGCGGCGCTGGCGGGCTCGTCGTAGCCGCCCGGCCGTGCCGTTCACGGACTTCCTGCGCACGGCCGTGCTCCTGTTCGCGGGGGCCGCGACGGCGCTGGCGGCGGTCGCGATCGCCGGCGCGGGGGCCGACGAGGACACGACGCTCGTCTACGTCGCCGTGGCCTGGTGGTGCCTGGCCGGGCTGGCCGGGCTGTGGCTCGGGCGGCGGCCGGAGGTGACCGAGGGGATCGGCCGGCTGCTCGCCTCGGCCCGCGCCACCCAGGCGCTGCCCGAGCTCCAGCCGGGCGCCGTCCTGTTCAACCGGCTGTGGTCGCTCGCCGCGTTCGCGCTCGTCGCCGGCGGGGTCGCGTTCCTGATCCCGCAGGTGCCGGCCGTCGCGTGCGGCTACTGCCTGATCCTCGCGCTGTCGTGGCGCAAGCAGTCGTCGGCCGTGCTCGCGATCGAGCAGCGCGACGGCATCCGGTTCTACGTCGAGCTGACCTCGCCGTTCCAGCCGACGCGGCTGGTCCGCACGCCGGGCTTCCGCAAGAACGAGCCGGCGCACCACGACGTGCGGGCCTGAGGCGCCGGCCCCGCCTGCCCCGCTGGCCGGCGCCGGATCAGCCCGACGCCCGCGCCCGGCTGCGCTTGCGCATCGCGTCGAGCTCCGGCCACGGCCGCGTGTTCGCCACGTCGGCGACGGTCAGCCAGGCGCGCCGCGCGGTCGCCACCCCGTAGCGGAAGTTCCGCAGCGTCTCCGACCCGTGCGCGTCCGAGTCGATCACGATCGTCGCGCCCAGGTCCACCGCGCGCCGCGCGTTCAGCTCGTCGAGGTCGCGGCGGTCGGGGTTGCCGTTGATCTCGAGGAACGTCCCCGTCCGGGCGGCGGCCTTCGCCACGGCGTCGACGTCCAGCGCGTAGGGGCGCCGGCGCTCGATGAGGCGGCCGGTCGGGTGGCCGATCGCGTCCACGAGCGGGTGCTCCATCGCGCGGATCATCCGCTCGGTCTGCTCGTCCTCGGGCAGCCGGAACGACGAGTGCAGGCTCCCCACCACCCAGTCGAGCTCGGCGAGCAGCTCGTCGTCGTAGTCGAGCGAGCCGTCGGGATGCACGTTCACCTCGGAGCCGGCGAGGAGCCGGATGCCCTCGATCCGCCCGTCCAGCTCGCGGATCCGCTCGATCTGCCGGCGCAGCTCGTCCGGCTGGACGTCGTTGCCGAAGCCGTGCGACGCCGAGTGGTCGGTGAACGCGATGTACTCGCAGCCGCGCTCGCGGGCGGCCTCGGCCATCTGCTCGATCGTGTTCCGCCCGTCGGAGAGCACCGTGTGGCAGTGCATCTCGCCGCGTATGTCCTCGAGCCGGACCAGCTCGGGCAGCCTCCCCTCCCGGGCGGCTCCGAGCTCACCGCGGTCCTCGCGCAGCTCGGGCTCGACGTACGCCATGCCGAGCAGCTCGTAGACCTCCTCCTCGGTGGCGCAGGCGTGTGTCGTGCCGGTCGCGTCGTCGAGGACCCCGTACTCGCTCACGTGCAGCCCGCGCCGCACGGCGTCGGCGCGCAGCGACTCGTTGTGCTTCTTTGAGCCGGTCAGGTGCTGGAGCAGGTTGCCGAAGCTCTCGGGCGGGACGACCCGCAGGTCCACGCTGAGGCCGTTGTGGGTGACCGCGCGGACGCCGGCGGCGGCCGACGAGTGGACCTCGCCGATCAGCGGCAGCTTCGAGAACGCGGCGGCGAGCGCCGCCGGGTCGCCGCTCGCGGCGACGAGGTCGAGGTCGTGACAGGTCTCGGTCCAGCGCCGGGCGCTGCCGGCGACCTCCACCCGGTCGGCGGCCGGATGCTCGCGCAGCGCGGCCGCGAGCGACTCGGCGATCTCGAGCGCGCGCGAGAGGAGCAGCCGCGGCTTGGCCCGCACGTCCTCGCCGGCGTCGAGGGCCACCAGGACGTTCTCCTCGGCCTTCGGGCCGAAGCCCGCGACGTCGCGGAGCCGCTCGGTCTCGGCCGCCCGCCGCAGGTCGTCGAGCGACGCGATCCCGAGCTCGTCGAACAGCTTCCGGGCCTTCTTCGGCCCGAGGCCGGGCAGCCGCGTGATCTCGACGAGCCCCGGCGGGTACTTCGCCTTCAGCTTCTCGGCGGACGGGATCGAGCCGGTCTCGAGCAGCACGTCGAGCTTCTCGGCGATCGTCTTCCCGATCCCGCGCAGCTCCGTCACCCGGCCCGCGCGCGTCAGCTCCTCGACCGAGGCCGGCGCCTCGCGGATCGCCTTCGCGGCGTTTCGGTAGGCGAGGACCCGGTGGACGATCGCGCCGTCGAGCTCGTACAGGTCGGCCAGCTCGTCGAAGTGCAGTGCGATCTCGGCGTTCCTCATCCCCGGTCTCTGTCTAGGGTAGGTCCGTGCCCGGCGCGTGCCTCGTACTGCCCACGTACAACGAGGCCGAGAACCTGGAGGCGATCGTCCTGGCGGCGCTGCCGCAGCTCGCGCGGGCGGCCGCCGACCACCGGATCCTGATCGTCGACGACGCGTCGCCCGACGGGACCGGCGAGATCGCCGACCGGCTCGCGAGCGCCCTCGACCCGGTGGAGGTGCTGCACCGGCCCGGCAAGGAGGGCCTCGGCCCGGCGTACCTGGCCGGCTTCGAGCGGGCGCTGGCAGGCGGCGCCGACCTCGTCCTCGAGATGGACGCCGACTTCTCGCACGACCCGAGCGACGTGCCGCGGCTGATCGAGGCCGCCGGCGAGGCCGACCTGGTGCTCGGCTCGCGCTACGTGCCCGGCGGCGGCGTGGCCGGCTGGGCGTGGCAGCGCCGGCTGCTCTCGCGCGGCGGCTGCGCCTACGCGCGGACGATCCTCGGCGTGGACGTCCGCGACCTGACCGGCGGCTTCAAGTGCTTCCGCCGGGAGGTGCTGGAGACCCTCGACCTCGACGGCGTCCACGCGAACGGCTACGGCTTCCAGATCGAGCTGACCTACCGGACGCTCCGCGCGGGCTTCCGCGTCAGCGAGATCCCGATCGTGTTCAGGGAGCGCCGCGCGGGCTCGTCGAAGATGGACGCGCGGATCGCCGCCGAGGCGATCTGGAAGGTCCCGGCGCTGCGCTGGCGGATGCGGGGCGTGCGCGGCGCGGCCAAGGGGTAGGCTCCGCATGCGGCCGCGCTCGCGGCGGGCTCGCGCCGAGCCGTTGGCGCCGCGCCGCCGGCTCTCCGCCCCCGACGGGGGCCGCTATACTTTTTGAAGCAACGAGGGAACCAGGAAACGGAGCAGCGATGCCAGGAGCGATCACAGAGGTCACCGACGGGAACTTCCAGGCCGAGGTCATCGAGTCGGACACCCCCGTGCTCGTGGACTTCTGGGCTCCGTGGTGCGGCCCCTGCCGGGTGATCGCGCCGACGCTCGAGGAGATCGTCGAGGAGCGCGACGACCTGAAGATCGTCAAGCTCAACGTCGACGACAACCAGCAGACCGCGGTCCGCTACGAGGTCATGTCGATCCCGACCCTGATCCTGTTCTGCGGCGGCGAGGTCGCGCACAAGATAATCGGCGCGCTCCCCAAGAAGCGCCTGGTCGCGGAGATCGAGCCGGCGCTGGCCTAGGAGGCCCGCTCGACCGCGATCGCCAGCCGGCGGCCGTCGATCTCGACGGCGTCCGACGCCGAGCCGTCGCCGTAGCTGACCGACGTGGCGAGCGTCTCGCCCGCCACGTAGGACTCGTTCTCGCGCACGGCGTCGAGCAGCTCGGCGTCGCCGCCCAGCGTGAGCGAGATCCGGTCCTCCACCGCCAGCCCGGCCGCCTTGCGCGCGGCCTGGATCGCGTGGACCGCCTCGCGCGCGAGGCCCTCGCGCAGCAGCGCGTCGTCCGGCTCCAGGTTCAGGGCCAGGGCCAGCGACCCCGACCGCTCCACCTGGTAGCCCTCGAGCGGCTGGAGCGCGAGCTGCACGTCGTCGGCGGAGAGCGGGTGCTCGCCGCCGTCCACCGTCACGCCGACCGTCCCGCCGTCGCGCAGCCGGGCGGCGGCGGACTCGGCGTCCAGGGCCGCGATCGCGGCGGCGGCCTGAGGCATCAGCTTCCCGAACCGCGGCCCGAGCGCGCGGTAGTTCGGCCGTAGCTCCCAGCGCCCCAGCTCCTCCGCCTCCGACACGAACCGCACGCGCTTGACGTTCAGCTCCTCGAGCACGAGCGCCTCGAACCGCTCGATCGCCTCGCGCTCGCGGCCGGCCGCGACCACCACCGCCTCCGGCAGCGGCTGGCGCACCTTGATCTTCCGGTGCGCCCGCGCCGCGCGACCGAGCTCGATCGCGTCGCGCACCACCTGCATGCCGGCCTCGAGCCCCTCGTCGCGCAGCCCCGGGTCGGCCGACGGGTAGTCGCAGAGGTGGACCGACGGCTCGCGCCCGTCGAGGTTGTCGTAGATCTCGTCGGAGACGAACGGGACCAGCGGCGCGAGCAGCCGGGCCGCGTCCACGAGGCAGCGCCACAGCGTGGCGAACGCCGCGGGGTCGCCGTCCCAGAACCGCCGCCGCGAGCGCCTCACGTACCAGTTCGACAGGTCCTCGACGTACGCCTCGATCGCGCGCCCGGCGGTGGTCGTGTCGTAGCCGTCCATCGCCTCGACGGCCACGTCGATCGTCGCCTGGAGCCGCGACAGCGCCCAGCGGTCGAGGTCCTCCAGCTCGCCCTCGTACGACCCCGGGTCCTCGATCCCGTTCACGTTCGCGTACAGGACCAGGAACCCGTACGTGTTCCAGAGCGTGAGCACGAACTGGCGCACGCTCTCGCCGACCGTGTCGACCGAGAAGCGGTAGCCGTCCCACGGCCGCTTCGAGGTGAAGTAGTACCAGCGGAACGCGTCCGCGCCGTGGCGGTCGAGCACGTCCCACGGCACGACCACGTTGCCGCGGCTCTTCGACATCTTCTGGCCGTCCGGGTCGAGGATCAGGCCCAGGCACAGCACGGTCCGGTACGGCGCCCGCCCGTAGAGGAGCGACGACACGCCGAGCAGCGAGTAGAACCAGCCGCGCGTCTGGTCTAGCCCCTCGCAGATGTAGTCGGCCGGGAAGCGCTCGGCGAAGACCTTCTCGCCCTCGAACGGCGCGTGCCACTGCGCGAACGGCATCGACCCGGAGTCCCACCAGGCGTCGATCACCTCGGGCACCCTGCGCATGTCGCCTCCGCAGTCCCCGCAGCGCAGCACCACCTCGTCGATGAACGGCTTGTGGAGGTCGTCGGGCACGGTGCCGCCGAGGTTCTCGAGCTGCGCGCGCGAGCCTACGCACACCTCGTGCCCCTGCTCGCAGCGCCAGATCGGCAGCGGCGTGCCCCAGTAGCGCTCGCGCGAAAGCGCCCAGTCGACGTTGTTCGCGAGCCAGTCCCCGAACCGCCCGTGCTTGATGTGCTCGGGGTGCCAGTCGATCCCCTCGTTCTCGGACAGCAGCAGGTCGCGGATCGCCGTGGTCTTCACGAACCAGCTCGCCTTCGCGTAGTAGAGGAGCGGCGTGCCGCAGCGCCAGCAGTGCGGGTAGGCGTGCTCGTAGCTCTCGGACCGGAACAGCCGCCCGGAGTCGCGCAGCGCCTCCACGATCTCCGGGTCGGCGTCCTTGACGAACCGGCCCGCGAAGGCCTCCACCCGCTCGTCGAACGTCCCGTCCTCGCGGACCGGGTTCTGCACCTTCAGGCCGTAGCGCTCGCCGAGCCGGAAGTCGTCCTCGCCGAACGCGATCGCCGTGTGGACGATCCCGGTGCCGTCCTCGGTCGTGACGAAGTCGGCCTCCAGCACGGTGTGGCCGCGCTCGCCGTAGTCGGATATCCAGGGGAACGGCGGCTCGTACGCCGTGCCGGCCAGCTCGCGGCCCGAGAGCCGCGCCTCGACCTCGGCGCCCTCGCCGAGCACCCGCTCCATCAGCGGCTCGGCCACGATCAGCCGCTCGCCGTCCGCGCGCGCGCGCACGTAGGTGACGTCGGGGTGCACCGCCAGCGCCGCGTTCGAGACGAGCGTCCACGGCGTGGTCGTCCAGCCGAGCAGCGACACGCCGTCCTCGCCCCGCACCGGGAAGCGGACGTACACCGACGGGTCGACCACGTCGCGGTACCCCTGCGCCACCTCGTGCGACGACAGCGCCGTGCCGCAGCGCGGGCAGTAGGGGACGACCTTGTGCCCCTGGTACAGGAGCCCCCGCCGCCACACCTCGCGCAGCGACCACCAGACCGACTCGACGTACTCGTTCGACATCGTCACGTAGGCGTCGTCGGTGTCGATCCAGAAGCCGATCCGCTCGGTCAGCCGGTTCCACTCGTCGATGTAGGCGAACACCGACTCGCGGCAGCGGCGGTTGAACTCGGCCACGCCGAACCGCTCGATGTCGGCCTTCGACGACAGCCCCAGCTCGCGCTCGATCTCGAGCTCGACCGGCAGCCCGTGGCAGTCCCAGCCGGCCTTGCGGTGGACCTGGTGCCCGCGCATCGTCTTGTAGCGCGGGAAGACGTCCTTGAACACGCGCGAGAGGACGTGGTGGGAGCCCGGCGGCCCGTTGGCCGTCGGCGGGCCCTCGTAGAAGACGAACTCGGGCGCGCCCTCGCGGCGGCGGACCGACTCGCCGAACACGTCGCGCTCGCGCCAGCGCTCGACGATCCCCTCCTCGAGGGCGGGGAACGACTGGCGCGGGTCGACGGGGCGGAAGCGGCTCACGAGCGCGAGCCGATTCTAGGTGTGGGCCCCGAGCGCGCTACGTGCGCGAGGCGCTGCGCACGGCCACGGGCGCGCTGGACGCGCGGCCCCAGGTCGGGCCGTCGACGAGCACCTTCAGGTTGCGGACCGCCTCGGTCGGGGTCGAGCCGAGCGAGGGGATGTTGTGCGAGCCGGTGACCGGCATCGCGCCGCGGTAGTCGAAGAGGGGGGCGGACGAGCCGGTCTGGCGGACCGCGTAGACGAGCCGGCCGAGCACGTCGAGCGTGGCGCCGGTGCCGCACAGGACGAGCGCGGCGGGGTCGAGCGCGCGCAGCGCGCGGGTCATGCGCTCCTGCGCCAGGGCGACCGAGAGGAGCAGCACGCGGAAGCCCGCCCGGCGGAGGCCCAGCTCGAGGGCCTGGACCTGGATCGGCTCGAGCCCGAGCGCCGGGCTCGAGTCGAACAGCAGCACGCCCTCCGAGCGGGTGGCCGGCGGGGCGACGCGGCGGGCCGCGTGCAGCCAGCCGGTGGCCCAGCGGCAGCCGAGCTCGAACTCCGCCTCGCGGCCGTCGCGACCCTCGGCCAGCTCGAGGCCGGGAAGCAGCAGCTCCTCGACCGAGCGCTCGATCGAGCGGAGCGCGAGGCTCTCCTCCATCAGGCGGTCGGCGAGGGCGTCGTCGAAGCGGTCGAACGCCTCGACCAGGCGCGAGGCCGAGCCCAGGCCCTCGCCGCGCTGGCGGGCGACCTGGATCGCCGAGGAGATGTTGTGCGTCTCGAGCAGCGCGCGGCGCAGCGCCTCGAGCTCGCTCAGCTCGTACTGGCGGTGGCCGCCGGCGGTCCGGCGCGGCGCGGGATAGCCGAAGCGGCGCTCCCAGCTCCTCAACGTGTTCGGGCTGACACCGAGAAGCTCAGCCGCCGCGTTGGTTCGAATGCCGCTCATCTGGTTCACCGGGTGTCGGCAGACTCGACCCGTTCCTTTACGGGTTAGCGCCCTCCAAGCAGCGCAAATGCTCTACCCCGGTGTCGGATTTGTGACAGGTCCGGCCCCTTCTGCGCAAGATCTGAACGCGATCTTGCACACTCGGTCGGCTCCACTTGGGACGGCCGGGGGATGGCGAATCCCCCGCCGGGCCCGACCCTCACGCGGTCCGCTCCACCACCACGAGCGCCGCGGGCGGCTTCGCGCAGTAGCCGATCCGCGCCTCGAGCGACACGCCCGGGAGCGAGACCGCCGACGGCTCGACCGGCAGCGTGGTGACCGCCCGGTCGCCGGTCGCCGCCCGCGCGGCGCGCCGCGCCAGCTCGGCCACCCCGGCCGGGCTCGTCAGGACCGACAGGAGCGGCCGGCCGTACAGGCCGTCGCCGCCGCCGAGCAGCTCCTCGGCCGCCTCGCTCGCCGCGCTCACGCGCAGGTCCGAGGTGACCACCAGGAACGCGCCGCCCGGGTGGTCGACGAGCTCGCTCGAGCACGTGAGCACCACCCCGAGCGAGCACCGCGAGCACACGCGGCCGCGCAGGGGCGGGTCGGGGTTGCCGCGGGGCGCCTCGTACAGCGCGCCGCAGTGGGTGCAGAAACGGGTCAGCTCGACCTCGACGCTTCCGTGCGCGTCGGCCTGAGCGACCCGGGCCAGGTCTCTCATCCTTGCTCCTCTCGATGGGGATTCCGTTCCCCTGCGGGGGAGTCCACTCCCCGCCGAGACGATAAGAACATGACATCGTGCCGCCCTGCACGACGATGCAGGATTTGCAGCGGATCGGATCGCTCAAGCGAGGCAAAGCTCTGGCGGCGCTGGCGATCGCGCTCGCCGGCTGCTCCGCGGCCTCGGGCTGCTCCCGGAGCGGGGACGGCGGCGTACCGGTCGCATGCCGGGAGGGCCCGGCCGCCGTGCGGGCCGCGCTCGCGCGCGCGCCCGGGCCGGTGACGCTCGGCGGCGGGACCCCGCTCTCGGATTGCTTCGCGAGCGAGGGCGACGCGGCGGACGTGCAGCAGGTCGGCGGCGCCTACCTCGGCGCCGCGGCCGGCCTCGCGGCGGGCGCCCGCTCGCGGCCGGACGGCCCGGCCGCGCTGCGGCTCGGGTACCTGATGGGCGCGGTACGTCGCGGCGCCGGCGACGGCCGGGGGATCTACTACGAGCTCGTCCGCCGCCTGGAGCAGGAGACGGCCGGGGTGGACACGTCGACGGCCGCCTACCGCCGCGGGTTCGCGGCCGGGCGCAGCGGGGGGTAGCCGCCCGCGCGGCGGCGCGCCCCCGCCTCCCGCCCGCGGCCGGATAGCCGGGCCCGCCCGGCTCCCCCGCCCGCGGCCGGATAGCCTTCCCCCCATGGCAGACCAGCTGTGGGGAGGGGAGACGAGCAAGGCCGTGGAGAACTTCCAGGTGTCGGGCGAGCGCGTGCCGGTGGCGGTCGTGCGCTGGCTCGGCCGGATCAAGGCCGCCGCCGCCCGCGTCAACGCCGAGCTCGGCCTGCTGGACGACGAGATCGCGGAGCGGATCGCCGCCGCCGGCGACGAGGTCGCGCACGGCACCCACGACGACCAGTTCCCGATCGACGTCTTCCAGACCGGCTCGGGCACCTCGTCGAACATGAACGCGAACGAGGTCCTCGCGGCGATCGCGGGCGAGGGCGTCCACCCCAACGACCACGTGAACATGGGGCAGTCGTCGAACGACGTCTTCCCCTCGGCGGTCCACCTGGCCGCCCTCGCGGAGGCGACGGACCGGCTCGTCCCCGCCCTCGAGCGCCTGGCCGGCTCGCTCGCCGCCAAGGCCGAGGAGTTCGCCGACCTCCCGAAGGCCGGCCGGACGCACCTCATGGACGCGGTCCCGGTCACGCTCGGCCAGGAGTTCGGCGGCTACGCGGCCCAGGTCGGGCTAGGGCGCGAGCGCGTCCTCGCCGCCCTGCCGCGCGTCGGGCAGATCCCGCTCGGCGGCACGGCCACCGGCACGGGCCTCAACACCCACCCCGACTTCGCCCCCCGCGTGCGCGCGCTGCTCACGGAGGCGACCGGCCTCCCGGTGGATCATCCGGCCGACCCGTTCGAGGCCCAGGCCAACCGCGACGCGCTCGTCGAGCTGTCCGGCGCGCTGAAGGTGGTCGCGGTCTCGCTGACCAAGATCGCCAACGACCTCGCGCTGATGGGCTCCGGCCCACGCACCGGCCTCGGCGAGATCGCCCTGCCCGAGCTCCAGAAGGGCTCGTCGATCATGCCGGGCAAGGTCAACCCGGTGATCCCCGAGGTCGTGCTCCAGGTGGCCGCGCAGGTGATCGGCAACGACACCGCGATCACCGTCGCCGGCACCCAGGGCCAGTTCGAGCTGAACGTCCGGGTGCCGCTGATCGCGCGCAACCTGCTCGGGTCGATCGAGCTCCTGGCGAACGCCTCGATGCTCCTCGCCGGGAAGTGCGTGGACGGGATCGAGGCGAACGAGGAGGTGCTCCGCCGCAACGCGGAGTCCACGCCGGCCATCGCGACCGCGCTCAACCCGTACATCGGCTACGACCGGGGCACCGAGATCGTCAAGGAGGCCGTCGCCTCCAAGCGCACGATCCGCGAGGTCGCGCTCGAGAAGGGCGTGGACGAGGAGACGCTCGACCGCGCGCTCGACCTCGACGCGATGGCCCGCGGCGCGAAGCCCGCGCCGGCCGGCTGAGGCCGGTCAGAGCTCCAGGCGGCGGCGCACCGCGGCGAGCGCCCCGGGGGCGGGCGTGCCGAGCTGCGAGCGCTGGAACCCGAGGTCGAACCTGCCCTGCGCCGGCGGGCCGGCGAGCAGGTCGAACGGTCCCTCGAGGGAGACGTCGAAGCCCACCCCGAACCTGTAGTCGTACGGCGATCCCGGACCCACCGCCGGGGTGATCAGGTTCACGCTGGACGTGCGCGAGCCCTGCCGAAGCCCCCAGGCGGGAGCCGTCAGCTGGAGCGTCCCCGAGGCGTCCACGTCGCCGTCGTCGAAGCCGGTCGCCGTGAGGACGAGCGACGCCGGCACGCCGTCCAGCAGCGGGACGAGGACGCGGACACGACCCCGGAGGGGAGCGGCTGTGAGGTCGGAGCGGATCCCGCTGCTCCCCTCGCGGCTCTTGTCGGCGTCCGGCAGCGTGTAGTGGTCGCCGTCGCTCTCGTCGTCCTCGCTCGGGCTGAAGTCCTGGCTCTTGTAGATCAGGAGGTCGCCGGGCAGGCCCGAGGCGGGAGCGCCCCCCACGCGCGCTCCGAGCCGGATCTCGAGCCAGCAATCGCACCCCACGTCCCACCACGAGCCGAGGCAGGCGAGCTCGACCGCGGCGATCGTCAGCACTCCGACCGGCAGCTCGCCCGCCGGCAGCGCCGCCTCCGGGAGGTCCAGCTCGATCTGGAGCGCGTTGCTCGGCACGCCGTCGCGCTCGGTCGCCACCCACGCCGTCCGGCCGAACCGCCTGCCCGGTGCCGTCAGGTAGTCGCGGCTCGGAAGCCGGACCCCGTCCACCCGGTTGTCGTGCCATTCGGTGGCGCTCAGCTGCGTCTTCTCCGCGGCGGCCAGCGCCTGGCGCTCCGTCGACCCGCGGCGGCAGCAGGACGATCGTGACGGGCAGCGCGTAGAGGGCTCCCCCCCCGAGCGGTGGATCGCCGGGGACGGTGACGCTGAACCGCGCGGAGACGGTCAGCCCGGTCGGCGGCCGAACCAGGACCTGGAGCATGGACACGGCGGGAGCCTGCGCCTCGATGCGGGTCGCCGTGGCGCTCCTGACCCTGAGCGGCAGCGTGAGACCCTCGATCTGGACGCGAGTGTCCCCGCTCGCCGCGGGGTTGACGAGGCCGGCTCCCTGGATGACGACCATGCCCTCGGCGAGCACGAAGGCCAGGCCGCCGCCCCCGGTGACCGCTGAGATGGAGGGCACGCTCGAACGCTACTTGAAACAGCGTTGATCGTGCAACGATATTTTCGCATTGACGACCGCGGGCCGTTTGCGCGCCGCCCATCTCGCGCCTATCCTGGAAACCAGGCGGCTCGGAGGCCGCCGCTCGCATGGCCCGACTCGTATCCCTCGCATTCGTCGCCGCATCCCTGTGCGCGATCCCGGCCGTGGCGCGGGCGGAGGTCTCGACCTTCGGCAGCGACCTCTCGGCGCCGGCCGCCATCTCGGCCGAGCACGGCTCGGACACCTCGTACTGGAACGAGGCGCTCCCGGCCGGCGGGATCGCGAAGGCCCCCGCGGACGGCCAGGTGACCGTCGTCAAGCTCAAGGGCGCCCTCCTCCCGAACCCCCGCCAGCGGCGAACGGAGGCCGAGCGCCTCGCCCAGATCATCCACTTCCAGGTCCTGCGGCCGAAGGGCGAGGAGCGCTACAAGATCGTCGCGCTCAGCACCGGCCACCTCGAGATCCCGCTCAGCGACAGCCCCGAGGGCGTCGTGACCCGCTACGAGCCGGTCAACCTCTGCGTGCGCAAGGGCGAGATCGTCGCCTTCAACACGATCGGCGCGCACGAGTACAGGCGCGACCTGAACCACCAGGGCGCTGACTACCAGGTCTTCGGGCGCGTCCCGGACGCCGTCACGCAATGGTACGAGAAGGACAACGGCCTCAACGAGGGCACGGTCTTCGACCCCGACCCGCTGCTGTTCCCGCCCATGAACGGCGTCGAGCTCCTGGTCCAGACGGTGCTCGCCACCGGCCCCGACGCCACCGACATCTGCCCCGGCGGCTACCAGCAGCACGTCTTCCGCGGGCTCCAGATCGACCCGCCGTCGCAGCCGTCGGTGAAGACGAAGACGCGCGTGGCGCGGCTCAAGGGCACCTGCCACGGCGAGAACTACGGCGGCTGCTTCGGGAAGCTCTCGCTGGACGCCACGATCGACGGCGCGGCCGTCCACCTCGGCGACGCGCGGTTCTCGATCAGGAACGCCACGACCGAGGTCGTCGAGGTCCCTCTGTCGCCGGACGACCTGCTGAAGATCCAGAGGGCCAAGCGCCTCACGGGCGAGGTCACGGCCGAGGCCCACGACGACCCGCGCGCGGACGACCGCGTCAAGTGGGACTCGGTCCCGGTCCAGAGCCTCACGACCTCCGACAAGGTCAGCCTGGTCCCCGACAAGCCGCCGTGCGTGGTGCCCAAGGTGCTCGGCAAGTCGCTCAGCGTGGCCAAGCGGAAGATCAAGGCCGCCGGCTGCGCGGTCGGCCAGATCAAGCGCAAGAAGGACAAGAGCAAGGCCGGGAAGGTCATCGCGCAGACGCGCGCTCCCAAGCTCGTGCTGCCGACCGGCTCGCGCGTCGGGCTCACCGTCGGCACGAAGTAGGCGCGCGGCCGCGGTCCAGGCCCGGGCCGGGGGCTCAACCTCGCGCCGCGGACGACCGATCAGATGGGTGGGGAGGCGCCGCCTCCACCCCGTCCGATGGCCATCTCGCTCCGAAACGCCCTGCTCGCCGCCGCGGCCGTCCTCGCGCTGCTCCCGTCCGGAGCCGCCGCCGAGGTCGCGACCTTCGGCAGCGACCTGAGCGCCCCCGCCGACTCGATCGAGCCCTACGGCGCGATCCACCCCGCGTACGGCGGGTCCTGGTACGGGGCCGACACCGCGTTCTGGAACACGACCCTCGCGAGCGGCGGCCGCGTGACCGCGCCCGCCGACGGGCAGATCGTCGAGGTGCGCGCCAAGGGCGTCGCGCTCCGCAACCCGAGCAACCCGCCCGACCAGCGCGCGCTGGTCCACTTCCAGGTGCTCCACCCGCAGCCCGACGGGACCGTCAAGGTCGACCTCACCTCGGGCGGCGTCGACTGGCCGATCGGCGGCGACCCCCAGCAGGTCACGACCTACCGGCCCGTGAACCTCTGCATCCACGCGGGCGACTACGTGGACCTCAACACCTGGGGCGGCCACGAGTGGCGCTGGGGCACGTTCGGCGGGATCCCGATGCAGGTGTTCGGCTCGGTCGGCCGCTCGACGTTCGCCTGGTACGAGAAGGACAACGGGACGAACAACGGCAACTACCTGCGCGGCGCCGCCCGCCCCGGCGTCGAGCTCCTGCTCCAGGCCAAGCTCGCCACCGGCCCCGACGCCACCGACCTCTGCCCGGGCGGCTACGAGCAGCACGTCTTCCGCGGGCTCGACGTGGTCGACGACCAGGTCGCGACCGTCCGCACCCGCACCCGGACCGTGAAGGTGCGCGCGTCCTGCCACGGCGAGAACTACGGAGCCTGCAAGGGCGAGCTCGTGATGAGCGCGACGGTCGGCGACCAGAAGGTCGAGCTCGGCCGCGCGTCGTTCGACGTGCCGCACATGTACACCACGAACGTCGAGCTGGCGCTCTCGCCGGACGTGGTCCGGGCGGTGCAGACGGCACGCGGCCTCGCGGCCACCGTCGTCGCGGAGGCGCACGACGACCCGGCCGCCGACTCGCGCGCCCAGCCGGGCGTCCCGGTCCAGTCGAGGACCACCCGCGGCAGGCTCACGCTGAAGCCGGACAAGCTGCTACCCCGCTGCACGGTCCCGCAGGTCAAGGGCAAGACGCTGGCCGCCGCCAGGCGGTCGCTCGCCAAGGCGGGCTGCCCGGTGGGCCGTGTCACGAGGGCGAAGGGCAGCAAGCGCGGTCGGGTGATCAACCAGAAGCCGAACCGGGGCAGCGCGCTCGACGCGGGCGCCAAGGTGGCGCTGGTCGTGGCGCGCTAGCGTTGCGCCCCGCGCAGTGACCACCAGGATCGCCCGCCACATCCTGCCCGACACCGCCCGCGTGGACGACGGCGGGCGGCTCTCGGTGGGCGGCGTCGACCTCCTCGACCTGGCGGCCGAGCACGGCACGCCGCTGTTCGCCTACGACGAGGCCACCCTGCGCGCGCGCTGCCGCGAGGCGCGCGCCGCGTTCGACGACGGCGTGGCGTACGGCTCGAAGGCGTTCCTCTGCACCGCCGTGGCGCGGCTCGCCCACGAGGAGGGCATGCACGTCGACGTGGCGAGCGGGGGCGAGCTCGAGGTCGCGGTCGCCGCGGGCGTGCCGCCCGAGCGGATCGTCCTCCACGGCAACAACAAGTCGCTCGACGAGCTGCGACGCGCGCGCGAGCTGGGCGTCCGGCCCGTGGTCGACTCGTTCGACGAGATCGACCGGCTCGAGTCGCTGTTCGCCGCCGACGGGGTCGCCGTCCGCGCGCTGGTCCGGGTGACGCCCGGCGTGCAGGCCGACACGCACGCGCACATCAGCACCGGCCAGGTGGACTCGAAGTTCGGCTTCGGGATGGAGGGCGGCGCGGCCGCCGAGGCGATCGACCGGCTCGCGCGGTCGGACGCCGTCGACCTCGACGGGGTCCACGTCCACATCGGCAGCCAGATCGTCGACCTGCGCTCGTTCGAGGAGACCGTCGACGCGGTGGCCGGGTTCTTCGCGCCGCTCGACCTGCCGGAGCTCTGCCTCGGCGGCGGTCTCGCCATCCCGTACACGGGCGACGAGCGGCCGCCGTCGATCTCCGAGTGGGGGGCCGCGGCGAAGCGCGCCTGCCGCGCCGCCGGGATCTCCGCGCGGCTCACGGCCGAGCCGGGGCGTGCGATCGCGGCCACCGCCGGCATCACCCTCTACGAGGTCGGCACGATCAAGGAGATCCCGGGGGTCCGCACCTACGCGTCGGTCGACGGCGGCATGAGCGACAACCCGCGGCCGATCCTCTACGACGCCCGCTACGAGGCGTTCCTCCCGCGCGCGGCGGACGCCGAGCGGCCGCGGACGGTCACGATCGCGGGCAAGCACTGCGAGTCGGGCGACGTGCTGATCCGCGACGCGCAGCTCCCGGCCGACCTCGCCGTCGGCGACGTCCTGGCCGTGCCCGCCACCGGCGCCTACGGCTACTCGATGGCCTCGAACTACAACAAGGTCCCGCGACCGGCGGTGGTCTTCGTCGCGGACGGCGAGTCCCGCGTCGTGGTCCGCCGGGAGACGGTCGACGACCTGCTGCGGCTCGACGTCAGCGGCGCCGTGAGCACAGCGTGAGCCGGCGCGCGAACGTGCGCGTCCTGCCGTCGCGCAGCGTGGCCGTGGCCGTCAGCTCGCCCGAGCGGCGCAGCCGGCTGAGGCGCACCGCGGCGCTGCGCCGCCCGCGCGCCACCGTCCCGCCGCGGTAGCGCAGCACGAGGCTCGCGACGGCTCCGGCGTCGGCGCCGACGACCGTCGCGACCATGACCCGGCGGCGCGCGCACGAGGCGCCCCGGTAGCGGACCCGCAGCAGCAGCCGCGGCCTCGCCGGGCGACCCGCCGGCGGCGGGCAGCCGGCGCGCATGTCCTCGCAGCGGCGCCGGCCGCCGTCGAGGAAGTACGCCGAGCGGAAGTGGAACGACAGCCGGTCCGGCACCGGCTGGCCCGCGATGCGCGGCGGGACGTTCCGCCCGCTGGACGCGTCGAACCGCCCGCCGCTCAGGTTGTGCACGTCGCCCGAGTCGTCGAACCGCGTGGCGACCAGCCGCCGCAGCGCGTCGCGCCTGAGGTCCGTGCCGCCGGGCTCGGCGCCCATCAGGTGGCGGTCGAGCCAGGCGAGCGTGTAGTAGAAGGCGGTCGCGACGCCGTGGCGGCTCCCGTTCGCCTGGGGGAACTCGGTGAAGTCGAGGTGGGTGGCCGCGCGCAGGCTGACCTTCATGGTCTCTACCCCGGCCGCGCGCACGCGCTGGAAGTCCTCGTCCTTGCTCCCCGGACCGTGCGGGTCGGGCGGCGACGGGTAGCGCTCGGGAAGGCAGACCGGGACCCGCTGGCAGTTGAAGTCCGCGGTCAGGAACAGCGCCGGCGTCCGCAGCCGCAGGTCGGCGGGCATCGGTCCCGACTGGGCGCGGTCCCACGACACGAGCGCCGACACCCGCGGGTCCTCCTGTCCGAGCCGGCTGACGGCGACGCCGCCGGCCGAGTGGCCGGCGAGACCGATCCGCCCGCGGTCGAGCTCGGCCCAGCGCGGGTTCACGAGCCTGCCGCCCGCCCGCCCGGTCGGCGTCGAGGTGAGGTAGTCGAGCGCGGATCGCGCGACCTCGTAGTGCGTGTCGTCCGTGCGCCCGATCGAGAACGTGAGCACCATGTAGCCGGCCTCGGCGAGGCCCTCGGCGGCCCACAGGTACATCTCCTGGCTGGCGGCGCCGCCGTGCACCACCACGACGCCGGGGTACGGCGGATCGTGGCCTCGCAGCCCGGCCGGGCGCTCGCGGCACGAGGCGTCGCACGGGCGGAACAGCAGCCCCGGCACGCTCGCGCCGGATGCGTCGGAGAAGCTCACCTCCTCGAACCGGAAGCGCGACCCGTTCCACAGCTCCGGCTCGCGGAACGGGTCCATGCCGCTGGCGCTGCGCGACGGGGAGCGCGGCGGCTCGAGCAGGGCCGCCTGGTAGGCGGGGTTGGCGGCCGTGTCGGCGTTGCGCTGGGTCGCGCAGTACGCGTTGTCGTCCTCGCGCCGGTCCCACTCCGCGCTGCCGGGGGCGGGGTCCCCCGCCGGGCCGGTGCAGTCCGGCTCGGCCTGGGCCGGCGCCGGCGGCGCGGTCGGGAGCGCCGCGAGCAGCACCGCCGACAGGACGAGGAGCGCCGCGAGCGAGCGCGTCACCGCCGGCACCCTCTCAGCGGCGCCGCGAGCACAGCGTGAGGTAGCGGCGGAACGACAGCGTCCGCCCGTCGCGCAGCGTCGCCGTCGCCACCATGAGCCCGGAGCGGCCGAGCCTCGACAGCCGCACCCCGGCGCTGCGGCCCCCTCGCGCCGCGGTCCGGCCGCGGTGCCTCAGCACCAGCCGGCGGACCGACCCGGCGTCGGCGCCCACCACGCGCACGATCATCACGCGCCTCCTCGAGCACGACGAACCGCGGTAGCGGACGCGCAGCCCGAGCCGCGGCCTGCCGAGCACGCGCGAGCCGGGCCCGGCCCCGTCGACCCGTCTCACCGCGTCGAGGAACGAGTAGGTCGGCGGCGCGCCGTCGTCCGCCGTCTGCCCTGGACAGCCCTCGCGCAGGTCCTCGCAGACGAACCGCGACCCGCTCGCCAGCCGCACGTCGAGGCGCGAGCGGTAGTAGAACGAGTACAGGTTGCCGCCGCCCGCCGGGTCCACGTCGAGGTCGCCCGGGTCGCGCCGCCAGCGCGCGCTGAGGAGGCGCGCGTCGGCGGACGGGTCGCCCTTCACGTACTTGTCGAACCAGGCGGTGGTGTACCAGGCCGCGAGGTGGATGCCGCGCAGCGTGGCCCTGAACGCGCGGCTCGGGAGGTAGGAGTACTCGAAGTGCGTGCCGCCGCGGATGGCGATCTGGCCGGTGTCGATCCCGGCCTTCGAGAACCCGAGCGAGCCCTGGCTGCGCTCGAGCGGGTCGGGGTCCGCGCTCTTCGACTCGGTGCCGGTGAAGGAGTCGTTGGTGATGCCGAGCGAGGGGACGCGGAACCCGGGCGGGTCGCCCTGGCCGCCGCGCAGGCACGGCCCGCCGCCGGGGCCGCCGCCGGTCGAGACGGACGCGGGCGCGCAGAGGTTGTCCCACGCCACGACGGCGTCGACGCGCGGGTCCTGCTGGCCGACCCAGGAGACGCCCGACGCGCCGTAGGAGTGCCCGGCGATCCCGATGCGGTCGCGGTCGACCAGGTCCCAGAACGGGTTGAACGCGGCGTTGCGCCCCTCCTCGACCCGGCGCCTCTGCTTGTCGCAGTGGCTCGTGCCCGACCGGCTCGGCCGCGCGCAGAACGGGTCGCCGGGCCTCGAGAGCAGGAAGTCGAGCGCGTCCTGGGCCCAGTCGAAGAACGTGTTCCCCTCGGTCTGGGAGGGGACGCCCTCCATCCGGTCGGCGCCCTCGCCGAACACGTCCGAGCGGCCCTGCTCCTGCGGGTCGAAGGTGACGACCACGTATCCCGACTTCGCGAGCAGCTGCGCCGCCCACCAGTAGAGCTGCTCGGGGGCCTGGATCGACCCGTTCACGATCACGATGCCGGGCCGCCGGCGCGGGCCCTCGCGCGTGGCCCAGACGTGGCTCGAGACCGTCGACCCGTTGCGCGCGGTCCAGAGGACGGGCGTCACGAGGCCGCGGCCGCGCTCCTGGAAGTCGTAGAGGCGCACGTCGCCCGCGCAGCCGGCGCCGAGGCCGAAGCAGGCGGTCTGCCCGGCGCCGCCCGCCGCCCGGTCGGGGTCGGTCGCGAGGATCTCCGCCGCGTCGGCCGCGTTCTGGGCGCTCCGCGCGCGCAGCTCGGCCTGGTACTCGTCGGTGGTGTGCTCGCGCTCGCGCTCGCCGCTCTTCGCGCGGTTCTGCGCCTCGCGCTCGGAGTCGAACGCGGCCGCGGGCACGGCGACGAGGAGGGCGGCGAGAAGCGCCGCCGTCCCCACGCCACGTCGTGCTGTCCTGCGGCCGGGCAACTGTCCGCGGCGGACCCTACCGGCGAGGCCCGCCGGGGTCGCCGGCGGGCCTCCGCGCGCGTCTAGCCGTACAGCGGCGTGATCGTCTGGTTCGAGAAGACGACCGGTGCCGAGTCGACGTGGCTCGTGAGGCACTTCCGGAACTCCTCCTCGCCGACCCCGAGCTCGAGCCGCCCGACCGCCTGGCCGTTGAAGGCGCCCGCCATGTAGAACACGAGCACCGTCCCGCCGTGCGTCTCCGTCACCGTGAAGTCGATCTGCTTCGCGCCGACGGCGTCCGGGTCGCTGCCGAAGGTGATCGTGCCCGGCACGTCGTTCGAGAAGCCGGTGAAGCACGACATCGGCTTCTGCATCCGGCCGTCGAGGGTCACCGCCGCCGGGCCGTCGTACGGCGCCCCGTCCAGCGTGCCGGTGCAGCTCCCGGTGGCCCGCAGGAAGTAGTCGCGCGGGTGGATCACCAGGCTGTACTCGGGCGTCTGGAGCGTGCCCTCCATCTGGCACGTCCCGCTGTACACGGTGGCCGAGGCGCTCGCCGGCAAGGCGGCGAGCATGGCGCCGACCGCCACTGCCAGCAGTGTGAACTTACGCATCGAACTGCCCCCCTGTCCCCTCGCCGCGCCTAGCCGTACAGCGGCGTGATCGTCTGGTTGTCGAACGTGCCGGTGACCTGTTCGAGCTTGTCCGTGAAGCAATGCTGACCGTCCGCCACGCCGACGTTGAACACGAGCCGTCCGATCGCGGTGCCGTTGTAGGCGCCGCTGATGTCGAACAGGAGGTTCGTCCCGATGTGGCTCTCGATCTCGACGGTGACGTCGATCTTCGAGTTGCTCATGTCGTTCGGGTCCTGGCTGCCGAAGTAGACGACGCCCGGCACCTGGTTCGAGATCCCGAAGAAGCACGACATCGGCTTGTCCATCCGCCCGTCGATGATCGCGCCCGCCGGCCCGTTGAACGACTTGCCGTCCACCTTGCCGGTGCAGGTGCCCTTGGCCGTGAGGTAGAAGTCGCGGTTCTGGGGCACCACGTTGTACTCGGGCGTCTCGACGACGGCGTCCATCGAACAGCTCCCGTCCCAGATCGTCGCCGAGGCGCCGGCCGGGGCGAGGAGCGCCACCGCGGCGGCGACCGCCGCGGTGACCAGGATCGTTCTGCGCATCGGGCCGCTCCTTCCGGGGGCGGGCCTCACTGCCCCGCCCCCGGCTTGCCGGCCGGGCAGATCCCCGGCGGGCAGACCCAGACCATCGAGTGCGGCTTGTAGAAGCCGGCACCGGGGTTGCCGGGCCAGTCGGTGCGGTTGAAGTCCGTCCCGAGCCGCCCGGT
>DASVQB010000033.1:0-19910 GCA_036389295.1 Thermoleophilaceae bacterium
CTCCGACTCTTCGCAGCCCTCGCGACCCTGGCGATCGTCCTCGCCGCACCGGGAGCGGCTCGCGCGAGCGAGAAGCTGACGGACAACGCGTCGCGCGTCGTCCTGAAGGTCGACAACGCGGGGCACGCGGTCGTCTCCTTCACGCGCGCGGGGCGCCGGATGCATCCAGTCGTCTGGGGCGCGGTGAACGCTCGCCATCCGAGCCAGACTGTCCCGCAGGTGAAGTTCAAGATCGACTACTCGGGCGGGTACATGCGGCTCGGGAGGCCGCTCTGGAGGACGATCGTGAACCGGTGTCGGCGCTATGACGGACCGCCGCTTCCGTTCCTCGTCGCCGCCTGCAAGGCGCCGGACGGAAGCTACTGGGCGCTCCAACGGTTCCGCCGGCTGCTCCCGAACCTCGGGATCGCACCGTGGCTTCGCCGCCAGCGCGCCCGCGAGCTGCACATCTCGCACTGGACGGGAGAGGTGGCGCGCCTGGACGTCTACGCCGACTGGGTGATGAGCGTGCGCTGGCACGAGATCTTCGGACGCCTCACGTACCGCGGTCACGGGGTGCACGGGTTCCGCGCCACGCGGAGCGGCGCGCCGCTCGACGCGTATGGGCGGCTCGTCTACCTCGACGTCTTCAATTCCGCCCTCGGGCGCGGCTGGAAGCGAGAGAACTCGTTCCTCGCCGGCCGTCCCAACGGGCGCTTCTGCTACCTCTTCGTGCCGCGCGACCGCTACGCGGGGTATCCGCCGGGCCCCCGGCGGCCCGCCGCGAACGGCGAGCGCTACCGCGTCACCGCGGGCGGTCCCGGTGTGACGCCGTTCGTCCAGCGGATCATCGCCGGCCTTCCCGACTTCTCGCGGACGAACCGCGACCACCTCGCCATCGAAGCGGCGATGAACCCCCTCAAGGCGAGCCTCTTCGGCAACACCTGCTGGGGCAATTAGCGGAGCTCCACGCGCGGCTGCGCCGGGCGAACTGAGTTCGAGCCCGTAAGCGTCCGCCGCACTCACGATCAAAGCGAAGAGGGCCGGCTCCGCCGGCCCACTTCAAGAGCCAACCCCTTCAAGAAGGCGGCTCGTGGGGGAAACCAGGTTTCCCCCAGGGGTTTACATCATGTCGGGCATGCCGCCCCCGGGCATGCCGGCCGCGGCCGGCTGCTTCTCGGGAGCCTCCGCCACGACCGCCTCCGTCGTGAGGATGTTCTTCGCGATCGAGGCGGCGTTTTGGAGCGCCGAGCGGGTCACCATCGTCGGGTCGATGATCCCGGCCTTGACGAGATCCTCGTACTCGCCCGTCTCGACGTTGAGGCCGTGGCCCCGTTCGCCCAAGCGGACGTTGTTGACCACGATCGAGCCCTCCAGGCCCGCGTTGTTGGCGAGCTGCCTGATCGGCTCCTCGAGCGCCCGCGAGACGATGGCAGCGCCCGTCCGCTCGTCACCGTCGAACTGGTCGAGCGTGATCGCGGCGGCCGCGTTCAGGAGCGCGACGCCGCCGCCCGGCACGATGCCCTCCTCGAGCGCCGCCCGGGTTGCCTGCAGCGCGTCCTCGACGCGGTGCTTCTTCTCCTTCATCTCGGTCTCGGTGGCCGCGCCGACCTTGACGACGGCGACGCCCCCCGAGAGCTTCGCGAGCCGCTCCTGCAGCTTCTCGCGGTCGAAGTCGGAATCGGTGTTCTCGATCTCCGCCTTCAGCTGCTTGATCCGGGCCTTGATCGCCTCGGAGTCGCCGGCGCCGTCGATGATCGTCGTCGAGTCCTTGTCGACGACGACCTTGCGGGCGCGGCCGAGCTGGCTCAGCTTCGTGTTCTCGAGCTTGAGACCCATCTCCTCGGTGATGACCTCGGCGCCGGTGAGGATCGCGATGTCCTCGAGCATCCGCTTGCGGCGGTCGCCGAAGCCGGGGGCCTTGACGGCGACGCCGGTGAACGTGCCGCGCAGCTTGTTGACGACGAGCGTCGCGAGCGACTCACCCTCGACGTCCTCGGCGATGATCAGCAGCGGCTTGCCCGACTGGATGACGGCCTCGAGGACCGGCAGCACGTCGCGCACCGAGGTGATCTTCGAGTTCGCGATCAGGATGTAGGGGTCGACGAGGTCGGCCTCCATGCGCTCCTGGTCGGTGACCATGTAGGGCGAGATGTAGCCCTTGTCGAACAGCATGCCCTCGGTGAACTCGAGGTCCATGCCGAACGTCTGGCCCTCCTCGACGTTCACGACGCCGTCCTTGCCGACCTTCTCGATCGCGTCGGCGATCACGTCGCCGATCGCGTCGTCGGCCGCCGAGATCGCGGCCACGCGGGCGATCTGGTCCTTGCCGGAGATCTCCTTCGACTGCTTCTTGATCTCCTCGACGATCTGGTCGACCGACTTCTCGATGCCGCGCTTCAGCGCGAGCGGGTTCGCGCCCGCGGCCACGTTCTTGAGGCCGGACCGCACGATCGCCTGGGCGAGCACGGTAGCCGTCGTGGTGCCGTCGCCCGCCACGTCGTTGGTGGCCGTGGCCACCTCGCGCACGAGCTGGGCGCCCTGGTTCTCGAAGACGTCCTCGACCTCGATCTCACGCGCGATCGTGACGCCGTCGTTGGTGATGGTGGGCGCGCCGAACTTCTTGTCGAGGACGACGTAGCGACCCTTCGGGCCGAGGGTCACCTTGACGGCGTTGGCCACCGCGTCGACGCCCGACTCGAGGGCCGTCCGCGCCTCCTGGTCGTACTTGAGCTCCTTGTGAGCCATTTGGTTGGTTCCTCCGTCTCTCCGATGGGGTGGCTAGGCGACCTTCGCGAGCACGTCCGACTCGCGCAGGACGAGCAGGTCCTCGCCCTCCACGTTGATCTCCGTGCCGCCGTACTTGGAGTAGAGGACCTCGTCGCCCTCCTCCACGTCGAGCGGGACGCGCTTGCCGGTGTCCTCGCTGAGCTTGCCGTCGCCGACCGCGAGCACCTTGCCGCGCTGGGGCTTCTCCTTGGCGGTGTCGGGGAGCACGATGCCGCTCGCGGTCGTCTCCTCCTCCTCCACCGCCTGAACGATCAGCCGGTCCCCTAGGGGCTTGAGCTTCATTCGCCGAACCTCCGTTGGATTCAAGTCTTGGGAGTGCGGTTTGGCACTCTAGCACCGAGAGTGCCAAGCCGACAAGGCGCCTCTGGCCGGTGGCAGAGCGGGAATGCGCCAGGCTCGGCGCCCGGGGCATGCGGGTGCCGGCGGCGGGCGGGAGCCCTGCTCGGGGCCTCAGTTCTGCGCGGGCGCGGCGGGCCGCAGGCGCTCCGAGAGCTCCTCGGGGCGCTCGAGGATCGCCGAGAAGCGGACGACGGTGACCGTGTCCTCCTCGCTCACCTCGCGGCCGTAGATCTGCTCGAGGAAGTGGACGGTCTCCTCGACCCGGCGGAACTCCGGGTTGTCGTGCTCGACGTCGCGCGGCGAGAGCTCCTTGACGCGCTTCACGTCCACCGCGTCGATCACGGCCTCGAAGATCTTCTCCCGCGGGGAGTGCTGGAACCCGACGGTGACGAGGACCACCTGGCCCTTCTTGTACTTGCTCGCCTTGTCTCCAAGGCGGATGGTGGCCGTCTTGCGGCCGCGCTTGAGCTGGTCGACGAAGACCGGCGAGTAGAAGTTGAGGACGTACACGGCGGCGGAGACTACCGGCCCGCGCCCAGCGTTCGCACGGCCGCCTCCGCCATGTCGCGCTCGCCCCGGTAGGCGAGGCGGTCCGGAGCCTCCTCGAGCGGCACCCACTCGGCGCCGTCGACCTCGTGGTCGTGGTCGCGGACGCTGCCGGACCGATAGCGGAACAGGTAGAAGGCGACGTTCTTCATCACGCGCTCGCCGTCGCGGCTGTACCAGTAGCGGACGTCGCCGAGCTTGCCGAGCAGCTCGCCCCGCACGCCGGCCTCCTCGCGCAGCTCGCGGGCCGCGGCCTCGGCGGAGCTCTCGCCGGCGTCGATGTGGCCCTTGGGCAGGGCGAGCACCGTCCCGTCCTTGACCCGGACCGCGGCTACGAACTCGCGGCCGCGGAAGCGACGCACGCACACGCCGCCGGCGGAGAACTCGCGGATCACGGCGCCTCGGGCGGGGCCGGCGGCGCCTCGGGCGGCGGGCCCGCGTCCCGCACGAGCGGCACGAACCGGACCGGCACCACGGCCTCCTCGCCGCCGTCGCGGAAGCGCATCAGCTCCTCGCCGCCGGCCCGCCTGACCGGGCAGACGAGCGCCGCGCCCGGCGCGAGCTGGTCGGCGAGCGCCTGCGGCGGCAGCCCCTCGACCGCGGCCGTGACCGACGTCCCGCCGAACGGGGCCCGGTCGGGCGCCCCCGCGGAGCCGTCCCCCACCCGGACCTCCACGTTCTCGTAGCCGAGGCCGGCGAGGGTCGCCGCCGCGCGCGCCGCCAGCGAGGCGTGGCGCTCGATCGTCACGACCTCGCGGGCGCAGCGGGACAGCACGGCCGCGCCGTAGCCCGACCCGGTGCCGACCTCGAGGACGCGCTCGTCGCCGGTCAGCTCGAGCAGCGCGGTCATGCACGCGACGATCCACGGCTGCGACATCGTCTGGCCCTCCCCGATGCAGACGGCGCCGTCGCGGTACGCCTCGCCCCGCGACTCCGGCGGGAGGAACCGCTCCCGCGGCACCTCGGCCATGGCCGCCAGCACGCGCTCGTCCTCGATCCCGCGCTGGCGCAGCTGCCGCTCGACCATCCTCTGCCGGGCGGAGGGGACGTCCGCCCCGTCAGTAGATGTAGTTCCGGAGCGCCGCGGGGTCATGCACGAGGATCTTGCCGCGCCCGGTCGTGATCACCCCGGCGCGCTCGAGCTTCGCGAGGAAGCGGCTCGCGCTCTCGCGGGAGGACCCGGAGAGCTGGGCGATCTGCGCCTGGGTGGCGCGGATCAGGACGTCGCGGGCGCCGTCGTCGCCGGCGAGCGCCCCCACCTGACCGAGCAGCGCGCTCGCCACGCGGCCGTCGACGGTCTGGAACGTCTGCTGCGAGAGCCGCTCGTTCGCCTGCCGGATGCGGTCGGCGAGGCCGGCCAGCATCGCCACGGCGATGGCGGGGTGCGCCAGCATCGTCCGTCGCAGGTCGCCCGCGAGCAGCGCGATCCCCTCGGTGTCCTCCATCGCCTCGACCGTGGCCGACCGCGTCTCGTCGCCGAACATCGCGAGCTCGCCGAAGATGTCGCCCTCGCGCAGCTCGGCCAGCGTGATCGTGCGCCCGTCCGAGTGGCGGCGGGTGACGCGCACGGACCCGGCGCGGATCACGTAGCACGTGTCGCCGGTGTCGCCCTCGCGGAAGACGGCCTCGCCCGCGAGCCAGCTCCGCGGGACGGCCACCTGGGAGAGCTCGGCGAGCTCCCGCTCGGACAGCCCCGCGAACAGCGACACCCGACCGAGCAGCCGGGCGGTCTCCTCCCCGCGCGCCATGGCTGGATGATCGCAGCCTTGCCACGGCCGCGCGATCGGCGTACCCTGATTGCAGGGTCCGTGCCTCGCGCGCGGGCCGGTGGAGGCCCGCGCCGCCCGCGCGGGCCGATCGACAGGAAGGCAAGGAGGCGCGCATGGCACGGACGCTGGCGCTCAGGACGTTCGCATGGCTCTCGCTGCTCGGGGCGATGGCCGCGGTCGCGATGACGGTGCAGACGACGCTCGGGTTGTAGGTCGACGCCGGCGGGGGGCTTGCGCATAATGTCGGCGTGCCCCTGCGGAGCGGTCGCACCGCCCCACTGGCCGCGTGCGCCCTCGCGCTCGCGGCGGTCGCCGCGCTCGCGCCGCCCGCGCACGCCCGCAAGCACCTCTGGGCGACGATCAACGTCTGCGACTCGGAGCACCACCCCGACGACATCGGCATCCGCGCGCGCATGCCCGGCGACGGGAGCGCGCTCGAGATGTACATGCGCTTCCTCGTGCAGTACCGGAAGGAGGGCCGCTGGGAGTACGTCCCCTCCGGCGGGCGCTCGCCGTGGGTCAGGGCCGGGTCCGCCCGCTTCAGGTACCAGGAGCGCGGCTACACGTTCAGCTTCGACCCGCCCGCGGCCGGCACGAGGTTCGTGATGCGCGGGCTCGTCAAGTTCGAGTGGCGAAGGCGCGGCAGGGTCGTGGAGAGGACCCACCGCGCGACGTCGTCCGGGCACCCCTCCGCGGGGGCCGACCCACCGCGGTACTCGGCCGCTCGGTGCGTGATGGAGGGCCCGCCGCCGCCGGAGCAGCCGCCGTACCAGGACCCGGTGGGCTAGGGAGTCGTCTCCGCCGCGGCGACCCGCCCGAACAGGCGCGGGTCGTTCGTGATCACGCCGTCCACGCCGAGCGCCTCCAGCCGGCGGATGCGGCGCTCGTCGTCGACCGTCCACACGTAGATCTCGCCGCCCGCCTCGCGCACGGCCGCGACGAGCCGCGGGCTCACGAGCAGGAAGTGCGCCATCACGGCCTCGATCCTGCCGGCGCGCAGGAGGGCGGCGGCGCGGCCGGGGAGCACGACCCGGACGGCGCGCAGGAGCGCGTAGGCGAACGGGGCCAGCGGGCTTCGCGTGTAGTCCCGCCGCGCCCGCGGGATCGACCAGCCTCGCCGCAGCCCGGGCTCGAGCTCGCCGACCCGTCCGAGGCTGTCGAGGTACGTGGACGAGACGAGCGACCGATCCGCGAGGCCGCGCTCGCGCAGCGCTTCGACGACCTCGCGCTCGTACCCCGGGAGCTTCAGGTCGACGTCGAGCTCGACTCCCGCGTAGGCCTCGCCGGCGAAGTGGTCGAGCCCCTCGACCAGCGACATCGGCTCGCGCCGGGCCGCGTCGGCGTAGTCGTGCGCGAGCACGAGCCGGCCGTCCCGGAGGCGCAGCACGTCGAACTCGATCATGTCGACGCCCGCCGCCAGCGCGGCGTCGAAGCTCGCGGCGGTGTTGCCGGGCGCGACGTGGTCGGCGCCCTTGTGGCCGACCCGCTTGAGCGGCGCCCGCCTCAGCTCTGGCACGACGGGCACCAGTAGGTCGTCCGGTTGTCGTCGCCCTGGCCGCGGGCGCGGACGGTCGTCCCGCAGCGGCGGCACGGCCGACCGGCGCGGTTGTAGACCCACCGCTCGCCCTTCCGCTCGCCGCGACCCCGGCGCTCGACCGACTCGCGCATGAGCGGTCGCACGGCCTCGACCGCGCGCAGCGCCTCCTCGTCGGTCACGTCGGCGAGCCGCCGCCACGGGTCGAGGCCGGCGAGGAAGCACGCCTCCGACTTCCACATGTTCCCGACGCCGGCGAGGTTGCGCTGGTCGAGCAGCGCGTCGCCGACGCCGCGCGTCGGGTCGTCCGACCGGAGCCGCCGGAGGAAGCCGGCCGTGTCGAGGTCGTCGTCGAGGACGTCCGGCCCGAGCGCCGCGATCCGCCGGTCGAACCGTGTCCGGCCGTCGGTCATCAGCTCGAGCACCGGACCGTCGAACTGAACGACCTCGTGCTCGGGCGTGCGGATCACGAGCCAGGCGCGCCGCGGCGACCGGTACCAGCGCTCGCCGCGGCGGAAGACGGCCCAGCGGCCCTCCATCCGCAGGTGCGAGTGGAGCGCGAGACCGCCCTCGAAGCGGAGGAAGAGGTGCTTGCCGCGCGCGTCGACCGACCGCACCGCGCGGCCCGCGAGCCGCTCGGGCCAGCGATCGAGGGCGTGCCGCGGCTGGGGCGTCTCGATCGACTCGATCGGCCGCCCGACGAGCGCCGCGCCGACGCGCCGCGCGGCCGCGTGGATCGCGTCCCCCTCGGGCATGATCGGTCAGGTTAGGGGGGCGAGAAGCGCCGTGGCGTGCCTTATCCTCCGTGTGGGACATGGCGACGACAACCGAGCGCATCACGGTCGAGGAGTACTACGCGATCACCGAGAGCGATCCGCGCCTGACGCAGCTGATCGACGGGAGGATCGTGCATAGCCACCCGCGGCCGATCCACGGGCTGATCCAGCTGCGGCTCGCGACGGCACTCGGAACATGGGCGGAGGCGACCGAGGGGCGCGGCCTGGCGGTCCTCACGACCGACGTGGTGATGGACCGCTACAACGCCTACGGCCCGGACGTCCTCTGGATCGCCGAGCGCCACCGGCCGGCGGATCTCGACGAGCGGATCAAGCGCGTCCCGGACCTCTGCGTCGAGGTTCGCTCGCCGAGCACGTGGCGCTACGACGTCGGCACGAAGAAGCGCGTGTACGAGGCCGGGAGCCTGCCCGAGCTGTGGCTGGTCGACGACGTCGCGGAGTGCGTCATGGTCTTCCGCCGGTCGCACCCGGAGGCGCCGGTGTTCGACGTCGAGCTGGAGCTGACGGCCGGCGACGAGCTCACGTCGCCCCAGCTGCCCGGCTTCGCGCTCTCCCTCGAGCGCCTGTTCCGCCGCTCCTAGGCCGTCAGCGTCAGCTTCCGCGGCGTCTGGCGGAAGCCCAGCTCGATCAGGAGCGCGCCGAACGGGGAGCCGACCACCGGCTCGCCGTCGAAGCGCTCCAGCGCGATCCGCTTCAGCCGGCCGCGGGCCACGTGGCCGGCCAGCGCCTCGAGCGCGTCGCCCACCCACGGCTCCGGCTCGCCGCCGGCGCCCAGCGGCTCGCGCAGGCTCACGATCCCCTTGCCGCCGCGCTCGAGGTAGAGCACCGGCTCGGCGTCGATCGTCACCACGTACGCGCCGGCGGTGCGCGCCGGGCGGCGCGAGCCCTCCGCGCCGGGTCGCGCCGGCCACTGCAGCGAGGCGCCGTACGGGTTGGCGGGGTCGGTCGCGGCCAGCACCAGCGTGCCGGCCGGCTCGTCCGAGCGCAGCCCCCGCAGCCGCTCGATCGCCGCCGGCAGCGCGAACTGCGCGCCGCCGAGCCCCTCCACGAAGTAGCCGCGGCGGGCGGTCCCGAGGGTCTCCAGGTTGGTCAGCTCGCCGTACAGCGCCGAGAACCCGCCGGGCACGCCCTCGGCCAGCACGGTCTCGCGCGTCACGATGCCGTAGCGCTCGAGCATCAGCTCGGCCACCGCGCGCATCCGCGGGCCGTGCGACGGCGCGTCGGCGAACAGCGGCGCCGTGAGCGACCAGCGGCCCTGGATCTGCGGGGCGCCCGGCCTCCGCCGGCGGCCGGCGAACCGGCGGCCGCGCGCGGCCGCGTCCCGCTTCGAGGCGAGCGTCAGCCGCGGCGCCCGCAGCGGAGCGAACGCGTCGTTCGTGACCTCGCCTGCCCACACGAGGTCCCACAGCGCCTCCTGGAGCTCGACCGGCTCGACGGCCTGGCCGCCGACCTCGCCGAGGTCGGCGATCAGGTCGGTCCAGAACGACGCGCCGCGCTCGAGCCGCTCGCGGATCGCGTCGTGGAGCGGCTCGGCCGGGCGCTCGCCGCGGGCGGGCGGCGGGCCGAGCCAGCGCGCGTCGTCGCGGAAGTACAGCGCGACCTTGCCCGAGCTGCGGCCGAGCGAGCCCGCGCCGATCCAGACCAGCTCGCCGCCGGAGCACAGCTCGTCCATCCAGCTCGGGGAGTAGGCGCCCGCCCGCCGCGGCAGCACGTCGCGCTCCCACACGTCCGGCGCCAGCGCGATGCCCTGGAGCGGGACGAGCACCTCGCGCAGCCGGTCGACGCCGGCGGCGCCGGGCGGCGCGCCGTCGACCCCCTGCCAGTCCGGCAGGAGCCGCGCCAGCGCGCGCTGCTCCGCCGGCTCGACCTCCTTGCGAAGCGACGCGAGCGAGGCCCGCCGCAGCCGCCGCAGCACCTCCGGGTCGCACCACTCGCGCTCCGAGCCGCCCGGGCGGAGCTCGCCGCGGACCAGCTCGCCGGCCCGCTCCAGCTCGCGCAGCGCGGACGCGGGGTCGGCGCCGTAGCGGCCGGCGACCTCGCCGGTCGTGAACGGCCCGTGCGTGCGGGCGTAGCGGCGGAGCAGCCGCTTCATCGGCTCCTCGACCGTCTCGAGGAACGACTCGGGGAGCCCGCCGGGGGGCACCGAGCCGAGCGCGTCGCGGTACACGCCCGCGTCGTCGGCCGCGACGAAGCGCTCCTCGCCGCCGATCCGCATCGCCACCGCGCGCCGCTCGCCGCGGAGCTGCTCGAGCATCCGCTTCGCCGACACCGCCTCGATCGAGCGCGCCTGCGCCTCGGCGGTCGTCAGGTCCCCGACCGCGCGCAGCACGTCATGCAGCGAGTCCGCGTTCGCCGCGCGCGTCCGCTCGCTGGTCCGCTGAAGGTCCGCCTCGACCTCGGCCAGCGCGTCCGGGTCGATCAGCTCGCGCAGCTCCTCCTGGCCGAGCAGCTCGCGCAGCAGGTCGCGGTCGAGCGACAGTGCGGCCGCCCGCCGCTCGGCGTTCGGCGTGTCGCCCTCGTACATGTAGGTCGCGACGTAGTCGAACAGGAGCGACGACGCGAACGGCGACGCGCGCGGCGTCTCGACCTCGACGAGCGACAGCTCGCGGCGGTGCAGCTTCCGGAGCAGGTCGGTCAGCGCCGGCAGGTCGAGCACGTCGCGCAGGCACTCGCGGTAGGTCTCGAGGACGATCGGGAAGCGGCCGTAGTGCTTCGCCACCTCGAGGAGCGACTGGGCCTTCAGCCGCTGCTGCCACAGCGGCGTCCGCTTGCCGGGGTAGGCGCGCGGGAGCAGCAGCGCCCGGGCGGCGTTCTCGCGGAAGCGCGCCCCGAACAGCGCCGAGCTGCCGAGCTCGCGGACGACGAGCTCCTCGAGCTCCTCGGGGTCGATCAGGACGAGGTCGGCGCCCGGCGGCTCGTCGGCGTCGGGCAGGTGGACGACGATCCCGTCGTCGGACCAGATCGCGTCGGCCTCGAGGCCGGCCTCGTCGCGGATCCGCGCCGCCAGGGCGAGCCCCCACGCGGAGTGGACGCGGCCGCCGAACGGCGACAGGACGCAGAGCCGCCAGTCGCCGATCTCGTCGCGGAACCGCTCCACCACGATCGTCCGGTCCGAGGGCAGCACGCGCGTCGCGTCGCGCTGCTCGCGCAGGAACTGCACGAGGTTCCGCGCCGCCCGCTCGTCGAGGTCGTGCGACGCGGCCAGCTCCGCCGGCTCCTGGTCGACCGCCCAGCGCGAGAACTCGCCGATCGCTTGGCCCAGCTCGGCCGGCCGGCCGACGCCGTCGCCCTTCCAGAACGGGATCGCGCCCGGCGCGCCCGGCGCCGGCGAGACGATCACCCGGTCGCGCGTGATCTCCTCGATCCGCCAGGTCGAGGCGCCGAGCAGGAACGTCTGGCCGGGCCGAGCCTCGTAGACCATCTCCTCGTCGAGCTCGCCCACGCGGCGCCCGTCCGGCAGGTGCACGCCGTACATGCCGCGGTCGGGGATCGTGCCGGCGTTCGTGACCGCGAGCTGGCGGGCCCCCTTGCGGGCCCTGATCGCGTCGCCGACCCGGTCCCAGACGATCCGCGGGCGCAGCTCGCCGAACTGCTCGGACGGGTAGCGGCCGTCGAGCATGTCGAGCACGTTGTCGAGCTGCTCGCGCGAGAGGTCCGAGTACGGGTACGCGCGGCGGACCAGATCGTGCAGCTCGGGCACGGCCAGCTCGTCCTCGGCCGCCACCATCGCCACGATCTGCTGGGCCAGGACGTCGAGCGGGTTGCGCGGCACGACCGTGCTCTCGATCTCGCCCGCGCGCATCCGCTTCACGACGACGGTCGACTCGAGCAGGTCGGCGCGGAACTTGGGGAAGATCCGGCCCTTCGAGACCTCGCCCACGCCGTGCCCCGCGCGGCCGATCCGCTGGAGGCCGCGGGTGACCGACTTGGGCGACTCGACCTGGAGCACGAGGTCGACGGCGCCCATGTCGATGCCGAGCTCGAGCGACGAGGTCGCGACCAGGCAGGGCAGGGCGCCGGACTTGAGCTGCTCCTCGACGATCAGGCGCTCCTCGCGCGCGAGCGACCCGTGGTGGGCGCGGGCGATCTCGAGCGGAGCGACCTCGGGGGCCGGCCCGGCACGCTCCGCAGCCAGCTCGTTGAGCCGCATCGCGAGCCGCTCCGCCCCCCGGCGGTTGTTCACGAACACGAGCGTCGAGCTGTGCGAGGTGACGAGGTCGAGCAGCTCCGGGTAGATCGCCGGCCAGATCGAGCGGCTGGTTCCGACGTCGCCGTAGACCGCGTCCGGGTCGCTCGGCGCGTCCGGCTCGCGCATGTCCTCGACCGGGACCTCGATCCGCACGTCGAGCGGCTTGCGGATGCCGGCGTCCACGACCGTGCACCGGCGCTGCGGGCCGGCCAGGAAGCGGCCGACCTCCTCGAGCGGGCGCTGGGTGGCCGACAGGCCGATCCGCTGGACCGTCCTGCCCGCCTGGCGCTCGAGCCGCTCGAGGGTCAGCGCGAGGTGCGCCCCGCGCTTGGTCTGTGCAACCGCGTGGATCTCGTCCACGATCGCCCACTCGACGCCCTCGAAGATCGCCCGCGCGCGCGAGGTGAGCATCAGGTAGAGCGACTCGGGCGTGGTGATCAGCACGTCCGGCGGCGTGCGGAGCATCGCCTGGCGCTCGCGCTGCGGGGTGTCGCCGGTCCTGATCGCCACCCGCACGTCGCCGCCGATTCCCTTCAGCGGCGCCCGGAGGTTGCGCTCGACGTCGTAGGAGAGCGCCTTCAGCGGCGAGACGTAGACGAGGCGGGTGCGGCGCTCCCCCTCGGGGAGCGGCTCGGCCACCAGCCGGTCGAGCCCCCACAGGAAGGCGGCGAGCGTCTTGCCGGAGCCGGTCGGCGCCGAGAGCAGCACGTGGTCGCCGGCCGCGATCGCGGGCCACGCGCGGCGCTGAGCCTCGGTCGGCTCCGCGAACGCGCGGGCGAACCAGTCACGGACCGGCTCGGTGAAGGTCGCGAGGGGATCGGCGGGCATGCGACCCATCAGCGTAACCCTCGAGGCGGTCCGGCCGAGCCGGGAACGCCGGCCGAGCCGGGCGTCCCGGGCGTCCCGGGCGCACCGGGCATCCCGGCCGAGCCGGCAACGCCCGAGCGGGGTCCCGCGCCGCGGCCGGGCGGCGCGCTACTGCCCGCGGTAGCCGACCGCGTCGACCTCGACGCGGGTGCCCTTGGACTTGCGGCTGCCCTTCTGGCCGAGCGCGATCACCTCGACGGTGTTCGTCCGCCGGGCGGGCGTCGTCCGGGCGAGCAGGACGCGCCGGTCGCGCGTCTTCGAGCTGTAGAAGTTGACGATGCCGGCGCGGCGGCCGTTGATCCGCACCAGCGCCCTGCCGCCGAACCGCGTCTGGCGGCCGACCAGGTAGACGCGTGTGCCGCGGAAGTTCATCCGCAGCGACGCGCGGCGGCGGCTGGTCCGGCTCAGCTTGCCGTCGACGTACGCCGACTTGGCCGCGATCCGCTTCCAGCCGCGCGAGTAGCGGGGCCGGCCCTTGCTCCTCTGGTCGTCGTGCGGGACGACGGTGACCTTCTCGCCCGACCACGGCCCGGCCCGTCCCGCCAGGTCGATCGCGCGGGCGCGGAACAGGTAGGTCGCGCTGTAGGCGCCGCGGAAGCTGTAGTCGGCCGTGAGCAGCTGGCGCGAGAGGTTGCGCCACCCCTTGGAGCTCGGACGCCGGTACTGGAGCTGGTAGAAGTCGATGTTCGCCGCCGCGGCGTTGATCCGCAGGTTGAAGCGGTTCGAGGTGCTCACGTCGCTCGCCAGCCGCGGCGCCGTGAGGCTCACCTCGGGAAGCTCGCCGGGAGCGACCTTCGGCCCCGGGGTCGGGCAGTTGCCCTGCTTCGCGTTCGGGACGCGCCAGGCGAACACCTCCTGGAAGTCCGAGTGCAGCACGCCGGTGTCGAACTCGGGGTCGCGGGTCGAGTCCTGAGACAGGTGCGAGTCCTGCATGAACGGGATCGTGAAGCAGTCGTCCGCGACGAGGCCCTGGTAGTCCCCGAAGAACCCGGTCGACTGGCTGTCGAGCGGATCGCTGTGCTCGGGGTCGGACATGTCGTGGCTCAGGCGGATGTCCCTCCAGGTCGCCCCGCCGTCGGTCGACCGGGAGAGGTACTCGTCGACGTAGAAGTTGCCCGAGTGGGTCACCTGCCCGCCGCTGGTGCGCCTGGTGTCGTTGCGGCGGTCGAAGTAGTTGATCTCGATCTCGCCCTGCGGCGTGACCGCGATGTAGGGCTGGAACTGGTCGGCATTCGACTTGTCCTGGTTCACCACGCTCGGCGTGCTCCAGGTCACCCCGCCGTCGGTGGACTTCGTGAAGACGACGTCCGCCTGGAGCTGGTCCTCGTCGGTGGCGGGGTCCGGCGCGTCGCGGTACTCGGACCACGTGGCATACAGGTCGCCGTTCGGCGCGGCGGCCATGATCGGGATCGACAGCTGGCGGAAGTTCTGGCCGGGATAGGTGCGCGGCAGCGCCTGGAACGGCGGCCCGAGCGGGACCGGCGGCGTCCAGGTCTGGCCTCCGTCGGTCGTCTTCGCGTAGTACATCTGGTTGTAGGGCGAGGGGACCGCGAAGTACCAGTTCCAGATCAGGTGGAAGGTGTTCTCGTCGTTCGGGTCGGCGACGACGTCGACGCCGATCACGAGGTTGTGCGGCTCGGAGACCGGGATCGGCTCGCCGGGGAAGCTCTTCCCGCCGTCGGTCGAGCGCTCGCAGACGATCTCCTGCTTGGGAGGCGTCGTGATGCTCCGGCCCCAGCAGGTGAGGATCGTCCCGGGCTTCCCGTCGCGGTCCGGGCCGGCGTTGTTCACCGCCATCGTGTTCTTGTCGTCGAGGAACGTCCGCTCCCGGATCTGGTCCGCGTAGAAGTTGATCGGCACCCGCGGTCCCCAGGTCTTGCCGGTTCGGAGGTCGTCGGGGGAGACGCTGTCCCACTTGTGCATGGTCATGCCCCATCCGTTGCCCTCGGTGAGGCCGAGGCCCGCCGGGTCCGGGTCGCTGATCGGGAACGGCGGGCTGTCGAGGACCATCACGTAGGCGCTGCCCTCGTCGTCGAACTGGATCCAGACGTCCGAGGTGATGTACTCCTCCGCGAGGTCGCCCGAGCCGCGGTCGTCGAAGGCGGTGTCCGCGTCGTTCTCCTTGACGTCCTCCGCGCCGGTGCCCCCCTTGTCGGGGTCCTCCTTCGGGTAGCAGGTGTTCTGGGACGGCCACGAGCTCTGCGGCGACTCCGCGAGCGGGCAGACCTGGAGCTGGCCGAGGTCCGTCCAGGTCACGCCGCGGTCGAACGAGACGTAGGTGCCGATCTTGAACTCGTACTCCGCGAGCGAGTCGCGGTCCGGGTTGTACTGCTTCGACCCCGCCACGAGGATGTCCGGGTCGATGGGGCTCTGCGCGATGTGCGGCTCGGAGTGCGACCTGATCTTGAGCGCCGGGTTGCTCGCCAGGTAGTCCTGAAGCCCGGCCGGCGCGTCGACGTCCGGTGCGGTGCCCGTGCGGAGGACGCGGTCGTTCACCTGGACCGTGCCCGAGTACTGCTCGAGGGGCAACGGCGCCTGGTAGTAGACGACGCGCACCAGGTAGTAGCCCGCCTTCGCCGCGAACGCGAACGTCTCGGGCAGCGCGTTGGGCAGGCCGTTGCCGTTGAAGACGACGGCGACGGTCGAGTCGTTCGGGACCAGCTTGATCGCCTTGCCGGTCGCGTCGCTCTCGTAGACGTAGAGATCGAAGTCGGCCGTGGGGTCCGGCCGGTAGTCGGAGATGTCGACCTGGACCCCGCCGGTGATCCCGGCGGGCAGGCTGACGTTGAGGAGCGTGTCGTCGCAGTAGTGCTCCGCGGTCTTGTCGCAGGCGACGCCGGTCGCGCTGTCGTAGTCCTGGTTCAGCCCGTCGTGGGCCGTCCCGTCCCACTTGGCCGGGTTCGACGCGTTGTTCGCGGTCGTGACGTTCAGCGTTCGATCGGGCACCGCGGCGGCCGGAGCGGCGGCGGCGAGCAGGAGGGTCAGGGCGAGCCCGGCGGCCCGCGTGACGGTGCGTCCCCCTACCTTCACGTGTCCCATGTGCCCGATCTCGCGGAGGGTACTCCTCGGTGCCGGATGAGGGCGTCCTCGCCGAGCTCGCTCCCGGAGCCGTCCTCGCGGGCCTCCGCGTGGAGGCCGTGGCCGGCCGCGGCGGGTGGAGCGTCGTCTACCGCGCGACGGAGCTCGCGTTCGGGCGAGCGGTCGCGCTGAAGGCCCTCGCGCCGGAGCTCGCCCGCTCGGACGAGCACCGCGCCCGGTTCCGGCGCGAGTGCGAGATCGCGGCGTCGCTCGACCATCCGGCGGTGCTGCCGGTCCGCGGCGCCGGCGAGCACGAGGGCGTGCCCTGGGTCGTCGTGCGGTGGGTCGAGGGGGCGAGCCTGCGGAGGCTGCTCGACGGCGGCCCGCTCGAGCCGCGCCGGGCCGCCGCGATCGCCGACCGGGTCGCCGGCGCGCTGGACGCCGCCCACGCGCGCGGGCTCGTGCACCGCGACGTCAAGCCGGGCAACGTGCTGGTCGAGGACCCCGGCGGCGCGGACCGCGCCTACCTGACCGACTTCGGGCTCGCCAAGGAGATCTCGCCGGACCCGGGCCTGACCGGGGCCGGCCGGTGGCTCGGCACGGTCGACTACGCGGCTCCCGAGCAGGTCCGCGGCGAGCCGGCGGACGCGCGCTCGGACGTCTACGCGCTCGGCGCCACGCTGTTCCACGCGCTCGCCGGCCGCGTCCCGTACCCCGGCGGGGACGACGCGGCGAAGATGCGCGCCCAGCTGCACGAGCCGCCGCCCGTCCTCGGCGACGCGGCGCTCGACGCCGTGATCGCCCGCGCCATGGCGAAGGACCCGGCCGAGCGGTTCGCGAGCGCGGGCGAGTTGGGCCGGGCCGCCGTGAGTGCAGGGTCGAGCCGCCCATGGCCGGCACGGCTCATCGACGAGGCGCGCTGAGCTCCCGCGCCCGCTCGAACACCGCGTCGAGCATCGGCTCCGTGAGCTTGCCGGTGAAGGTGTTCTGCTGGCTCGGGTGGAACGAGCCGAGCATGACCCGGCCGTCCGGCGCGGCGTGCTCGGCGCCGTGGCCGAAGCGCGGCTTGGGCCGGCCGACGGCCAGCAGCCGGGTCGCCGCGTCCCAGGCGAACTGGCCCAGGCAGACGACCACCCGCACCGCGGGCAGCAGGCCGAGCTCCTCCTCCGCGTACGGCAGGCAGTTGTCGCGCTCCCCCGGCAGCGGCTTGTTCGCCGGCGGCGCGCAGCGCACGGCGGCGCCCACGTAGGCGCCGTCGAGCCGCAGCCCGTCGAGCACGTGGACGGCGGTCGGCTGGCTCGCGAACCCGGTCCGGTGCATCGAGGCGAACAGCCAGTCGCCGGACCGGTCGCCGGTGAACACGCGGCCGGTCCGGTTGCCGCCGTGGGCCGCCGGAGCGAGGCCGAGCACGTACACGCGCGCGCCGGGGTCGCCGAAGCCCGGCACCGGGCGGCCCCAGTAGTCCTGCTCCGCGAACGACGCGCGCTTCTCGCGGGCGACCCGCTCGCGCCACTCGACGAGCCTCGGGCAGCGGCGGCAGCGGACGATCCGCTCCTGGAGGCGGCCGAGATCGCTGCCCGGATGGACCCCGGTCCGGAGCTCGATCAGGCCTTCAGCTTGCGTCCGCTGGCGAATAGCCAATACGACCACAGGTAGGCCGGGATCGCAAGAGCGGCCGTCACGCCAAGCGACAGCGCGACGCTCACGTCGGCATGGCCCAGGAAGCCGTAGCGGACTGCGTTCACGAGGTAGAAGATCGGGTCGACGTGCGTCAGCTCGTGCCAGGGCGAGGGCAGCAGGTCGACCGAGTAGAAGACCCCGCCCACGAACACGAGCGGCAGGATCACGATGTTGTTGACGAACGTGTGGTGGTCGAAGGTCTCGGCGAAGATCCCGACGATCGTGCCGAGCGCGCCGAACAGCACGAGGCCGAGGAGGACCGCGGGGAGGAGGACCAGCGGCTCGCGGACCGGCGCGCCGGTGACCGGTATCGCGATCGCGCCCAGCCCGACGCCGATCGCCAGCGCCCGCAGGACGCCGCCGACGTTGTAGCCGAGGTTGACCTGCCACGGCCGCATCGGCGCCGACAGCACGTCGTTGATGTAGCGGTCCGACCGCGCCTGGAACACCGACGACGAGTTGTTCGAGTACGCCGCCTGGATCATCGCCATCACGATCAGGCCGGGCACGATGAACTGGCGGTAGGGGATCCCGTCGACCTCGCGGATGCGGCCGCTCAGCGAGAACCCGAAGACCAGGATGAAGAGGCCCGACGAGACGATCGGCGCCAGCACCGTCTGGGTCCAGAGCTTCGAGACGCGCAGCGTCTCGCGCCGGATCAGCCAGACGAGGCCCGGCGTCCCGGTGACCGCGGTGCCGTCGGCCGGCCGGCTCACGCCGCGCCCATCGCCTTCACGTACACGTCCGCGAGGCTGTCGGCGTCGTAGCGCTCGCGCAGGCCGCGGGCGCTGTCGCGGGCGATCAGCCGTCCGCCGCGGATCAGCGCGATCTCCTCGCACAGCGTCTCCGCCTCCTCGAGGTAGTGCGTGGTGAGGAGGATCGTGGTGCCGCTCTCGTGGAGGCGGTGGATGTAGCGCCACAGCTCCTGGCGCAGCTCGAAGTCCACGCCCGCCGTCGGCTCGTCGAGGATCACGAGCCGCGGCCGGTGCATGAGCGCGCGGGCGAGCAGCAGCCGGCGGCGCATGCCGCCCGACAGCTTGGGCGTGCGCACGTCGATCTTCGAGCGCAGGTCGAACACGTCGATCATCTCCTGGGCGCGCGAGCGGGCGTCGTCCCTCGACATGCCGAAGTAGCCGCCGTGGTAGACGAGCGTCTCCTCGACGGTGAGGAACCGGTCGAGGTTCACGTCCTGCTCGGCGAGGCCGACCCAGCGGCGCGCCTGGAGGCAGTCGGCGGGGCGGCCGAACACGAGCACGTCCCCGCTCGTCACCCGGATCAGGTTGCAGACGGCGCTGATCAGCGTGGTCTTGCCCGCCCCGTTCGGCCCGAGGAGGCCGAAGAACGTGCCCTCGGGGATCGTCAGCTCGAAGTCCTGGAGGGCGACGGTCCCGTCGTCGTATCGCTTGGTGAGGGCCTTGACCTCGAGGGCTGGAGGCGGAGCGGGCATCGCCCGTCGAGCGTAGCGAGGGGGTGCTACGCCCGCCCGAGGCGGCGTCCGTACTGGCGCTCGTAGTAGTCCAGGTACTCGCCGCTCCGGATCGGCCCCCACCACCACTCGTTGTCGCGGTACCACTCGACCGTCTGCTGAAGCCCCTCGCTGAAACGCCGCGACGGCTCCCAGCCGAGCGCGCGGATCTTGTCCGACGAGAGCGAGTAGCGGCGGTCGTGCCCGGGCCGGTCGGTCACGTACTCGATCAGAGTCTCGTCGCGATCGGTGGCTGCGAGGATGCGCCGCACCACGTCGATGTTCGCGGTCTCGTCCGGCCCGCCGACGTTGTAGACCTCGCCCGGCAGCCCCTCGCGCAGGACGAGGTCGATGGCGCGCGCGAAGTCCTCCACGTACAGCCAGTTGCGCACCTGCTTGCCGTCGCCGTACACCGGCAGCGAGTCGCCCGCCAGCGCGTTGAGGATGCACAGCGGGATCAGCTTCTCGGGGTGCTGACGCGGACCGTAGTTGTTCGACCCGCGGCAGATCACGGCTTCGATGCCATGCGTGTGGACGTGGGCCGACACCAGGAGGTCGCCGCCCGCCTTCGTTGCGGAGTAGGGCGAGGAGGGATCGAGCGGCGAGCTCTCGGTGAACGAGCCCCGCGCGATCGAGCCATAGACCTCGTCGGTGGACACCTGGAGAAAGCGCCCGACGCCCCGCTCGCGCACTGCGTCGAGCAGCACACCGGTGCCGATCACGTGCGTCCGCGCGAACGCGTCCTGGTCCGCGATCGAGCGGTCCACGTGCGACTCGGCAGCGAAGTTGACGATCGCGTCGGCGCCGTCGGCGAGGTCCATCACGAGCTCCCGGTCCTCGATCGCGCCCACCACGAGCTCTACCCCTTCGGGCAGGTTCTCGCGGCGCCCGGCGTAGGTGAGCTTGTCGAGCACGGTCACGTCGTGCTTCGCCCCGG
>DASVQB010000034.1:0-27285 GCA_036389295.1 Thermoleophilaceae bacterium
CTCGCCTGCCGGGCGACGGTCGGCCAGGTCGGGAACACCGACCACGAGAACGTCAACGTGGGCAAGGCGGGACGCAGCCGCTGGAAGGGCAAGCGCCCCTCGGTGCGCGGCTCGGCGATGAACCCGGTCGACCACCCCCACGGCGGCGGCGAGGGAAAGTCGAAGGGCGGCCGCCATCCGGTTACGCCGTGGGGCGTGCCTACGCTCGGCAAGCGGACGCGGCGGAAGCACAAGGAGTCGGACAAGCTGATCGTGCGCGGTCGCCGACGCGGCAAGGAACGCCGATGAAAATGCTGCGCATTTACATCGGGTCGAACTTTGACCCGTCGCTTCGCTCGGGTGGATCGAAAGGTGACTCCAAGTGAGCCGTAGCGCCAAGAAGGGGCCGTTCGTCGACGAGCGCCTGATGGCTCGGGTCGAAGCCATGAACGCGTCGGGTGAGAAGCGTCCGGTGCGCACGTGGTCGCGCACCTCGACCGTCTTCCCCGAGATGGTCGGGCACACGATCGCCGTGCACGATGGGCGAAAGCACGTCCCCGTCTTCGTGACGGAGTCCATGGTCGGCCACAAGCTCGGCGAGTTCGCGCCGACGCGGGTGTTCCGCGGGCACGCCGGCGGCGACAAGGCGAGGGTGCGGTGAGCGGCGAGGAGCGCCAGCGCGAGCTCCGCGAGACCGGCGGCAGCCCGGCCGAGGCCGAGAAGGAGTCGAAGGCCGCCGCCTCCAAGGAGGAGGCCGCCAAGCAGGCCGCCGCCGAGAAGGCCGAGGCCGCCGACGCCCGTGAGCCCGAGGGCGAGCCGGCCGACGAGGGCGCGGGCAGACCGCGGCGCGCGAGGCGGCGGCGCAAGAAGGCCGAGGCCGAGGGCGCCAAGGGCGGCGAGGGGACCGGCGACGCCGGAGCGGACGCGACCGCCGAGGGCGCCGACGCCGAGGCGACGGCCGCCGGCGACGCCGGGGCGGACGCGACCGCCGAGGGCGGCGACGCGAAGGCCGGCGACGGCGAGGGCGGCGACGCGAAGGCCGGCGATGGCGAGGCGGCCGGCGGCGATGCCGACGCGGGCGACGCCGAGGAGGCCAAGCCCAAGCGGCGACGGCGCTCGGGAGCGGCCGAGGTCGCGGCCGCGCGCCCGCGCCGGGCGGCGCGGCGCCCCTCCGGCGAGGCCGTCACGGTCCGCGCCAAGGCGAAGTACGTCCGCTGCGCCCCGCGCAAGGCCCGGCTGGTCGTCGACCACATCCGCGGCAAGCCGGTCGACCAGGCGCGTGCCATACTGCTCACCACGCCGCGCGCGGCTTCGCGGGACGTCCTGAAGCTCCTGGACTCCGCAATCGCCAACGCGGAGAACAACCACGAGCTGGTCGCCGACGAGCTGGTGGTCGGCAGGGCCTTCGTGGACGAGGGCCCCACGCTGAAGCGCTACCGTCCGCGCGCGCTGGGGCGTGCCACACGCATCCGAAAGCGGACGAGCCACATGACGATCGAGCTGACCACTACCAACGGGAGCGCCTAGCCATGGGTCAGAAGATCCATCCCGAGGTCCTGCGCGTCGGCTACATCCACGACTGGAAGTCGAGCTGGTTCAACGAGAAGGAGTTCTCGGACTACCTGATCGAGGACGTCCACATCCGCGACCACATCACGAACAAGCTCGCCCACGCCGGCCTCTCGGACATCACGATCCGCAAGGACAAGAACGAGATCGAGGTGAACATCAACACCGCGCGGCCGGGCATCGTGATCGGCAAGTCCGGCAGCGAGGTCGACGCGCTCCGTCGCGAGCTGCACCGCATGACCGGCAAGTCGGTCAAGGTCAACATCCTCGAGATCAAGCGGCCCGAGCTCGACGCCAAGCTCGTCGCGCAGTCGGTCGCCGAGCAGCTCCAGAACCGCGTCGCCTTCCGTCGCGCGATGAAGCGGGCGCTCACCTCGGCGATCCGGTCGGGCGCCAAGGGCGTGAAGATCCAGGTCTCCGGCCGCCTCGGCGGGGCGGAGATGGCGCGCACCGAGGGCTACTCGGACGGCCGCGTCCCGCTCCACACGCTGCGCGCCGACATCGACTACGGCTTCTACGAGGCGCGCACGACCTTCGGCCGGATCGGCGTGAAGGTCTGGATCAACAAGGGCGAGATCATGCCCTCCGGCTTCGCGCAGGACCTCACCGAGATCGAGGCGCCGAAGGAGATGTCGGGCGGTCCCGGCGGGCGCGGTCCCGGCGGGCCGGGCGGCGGTCGCGGTCCGGGCGGACCCGGCGGGCGCGGCGGACCCGGCGGCCCCGGCGGGCGCGGCGGACCTGGCGGCGGTCGAGGCCCCGGTGGACCGGGCGGCGGTCGCGGTCCGGGCGGCGGGCGCGGACCCGGCGGTCCCGGCGGCGGACGTGGACCCGGCGGCGGGCGCGGACCCGGCGGACCCGGCGGCGGTCGCGGACCGGCCGGCGGGCGCGGTCCGGGCGGCCCCGGCGGCGGACGTGGACCCGGCGGGGGTCGCGGTCCCGGCGGACCCAGCGGCGGTCGCGGACCCGGCGGCGGGCGCGGGCCGGGCGGACCCGGCGGCGGTCGCGGACCGGGCGGCGGCGGCGGACGCGGACCCGGCGGGCCGGGCGGCTCCGGCGGCGGCCCGAGCCGCGGCGGAGAGGGCTCGCAGGCCGGTCCCGGAACGGGCACCGGCGGCGGCGGAACACTCGACCCGAGCCGGTAGCCGACGACCATGCTCCAGCCGAAGCGCGTAAAGCACAGGAAGCAGCACCGAGGCCGCCGGGCCGGGTTCGCCAAGGGCGGCACCCGCGTCGAGTTCGGCGAGTACGGGCTGAAGGCCCTCGACCGCGGCTGGGTCACCAACCGCCAGATCGAGGCCGCCCGGATCGCGATGACCCGCAAGATCAAGCGCGGCGGCAAGGTCTGGATCAACATCTTCCCCGACAAGCCCGTCACCCAGAAGCCCGCCGAGACCCGCATGGGATCGGGCAAGGGCTCGCCCGAGGGCTGGGTCGCCGTGGTCAAGCCCGGACGCGTGATGTTCGAGCTGGCCGGCGTGCCCGAGCCGCTCGCGCGCGAGGCGATGAGGCTCGCCGGCCACAAGCTGCCGGTGAAGACGAAGTTCGTGATGCGCGAGGGGGCGGGCGGGTGAAGGCCCGCGAGGTGCACGACATGGCCGACGACCAGCTCGCCGAGCGGGTGGCGAGCTCGCGCCAGGAGGTCTTCAACCTCCGGGTGCAGCACGCCACCGGCCAGCTCGAGAACACGGCCCGGATCGGGCAGGCGAAGCGCGACCTCGCGCGCGCCCTCACCGTGGCGAACGAGCGCGGGCTGGACGTGGACGCCGAGCTGAGGAAGCTGCGCGCCGGTGGCTGATCCCGCGCGCGTGGAGGAGCGGGCCCGCGAGCGGGCCGAGCGCAGGCGCCGCAACGCGGACGCCCGCCGCCGCCTTCGGGCGAAGGAGCGCGAGGCGCGGGCGGCCTCCCGCGCCGAGTCGCCGGCCCAGCCCCCGATGGAGGGCAAGCAGCACGGCCCCGGCCGGCCGAAGGTGCGCCAGGGCGTCGTCGTCTCGGACAAGGCGGACAAGACGATCACGGTCCGCATCGACGTGACCCGCCGCCACCGCGCCTACAAGAAGATCGTCCGCTCCTCGAGCACCATCCACGCCCACGACGAGAAGAACGACGCCCACGAGGGCGACACGGTCAGGGTCGTCGAGAGCCGGCCGCTCAGCCGCACCAAGCGCTGGCGCCTGGTCGAGGTGCTGGAGCGCGCGAGGTGAGCCGGTGATCCAGCCCGAGACCCGCCTCCGGGTGGCCGACAACACGGGCGCGCGCGAGATCCTCTGCATCCGGATCCGCGGCGGCTCGCGGCGGCGCTACGCCGGCGTCGGCGACGTGATCGTCGGCACCGTCAAGGTCGCCGCCCCGCACGGGGCCGTGCGCAAGGGCGAGGTCGTGAGCGCCGTCGTGGTCCGCACCCGCAAGCAGTTCGGCCGCGACGACGGCACCTACATCTCCTTCGACGAGAACGCGGCCGTCCTGATCGACCCGCAGAACAACCCCCGCGGCACCCGCGTGTTCGGCCCCGTCGCGCGCGAGCTCCGCGATCGAAACTTCATGAAGATCGTCTCCCTCGCGCCGGAGGTCCTGTAGATGCCGGCCCGCGTGCGCAAGGACGACATGGTCAAGGTCATCTCCGGCAAGGACAAGGGCAAGACCGGCCGGGTGCTCCGCGTGGAGCCCGACCGCAACCGCGTCTTCGTCGAGGGGATGAACATCCAGAAGCGCCACCAGCGCCCGCGCACGATCCGCGACACCCAGCGGGCCGGCGAGGTCGGCGGCGTGGTGGAGAAGGAGGGCCCGATCCACATCTCCAACGTGATGCCGCTCGACCCGAAGACGGGCGAGCCGACGCGCGTCGGGTCGGCGCTCGAGGAGGACGGCCGCCGCGTCCGGGTCGGCCGCCGCTCGGGGGAGAGGTTCGAGTAGCGATGCCGACGCCCCAGGCCAAGATCGTGCCGCGCTTCAAGGAGCGCTACGAGAAGGAGATCCGCCCGCAGCTGATCGAGCGGTTCGGCTACTCGACGCCGATGCAGGCGCCGCGGATCCGGAAGATCACCGTGAACATGGGCGTGGGCGACGCCAAGCAGGACACGAACGTCCTCGAGGCCGCCACCGAGCAGCTCGGCGTGATCGCCGGCCAGAGGCCGAACGTCCGCCGCGCCCGCAAGTCGATCGCCAACTTCAAGCTCCGCGAGCAGATGCCGGTCGGCGTGGCGGTCACGCTCCGCGACGCCCGCATGTACGAGTTCCTCGACCGGCTCCTGTCGATCGCGATCCCGCGGATCCGCGACTTCCGCGGGCTCAACCCGCGCTCGTTCGACGGCCGCGGCAACTACTCGCTCGGGCTCCGCGAGCAGATCATCTTCCCCGAGATCGACTACGACGCGATCGACCAGGTCCGCGGCCTGGACGTGACGATCACGACCAGCGCGAGCAGCGACGTGGAGGCGTTCGCGCTGCTGGAGGCGTTCGGGATGCCGTTCCGGCGCGACGGCCGCCCCGGCCAGGACGACGGCGCGGCGGCCGCGGAGGAGGAGGAGCGCCGCAAGGAGGAGGCCAGGGCGCGCGCGGAGGCCGAGCAGGCCGCGCTCGAGCAGCTGAAGGCCGAGAACCCCGAGGCGTACGAGAAGCCCGAGCGCGCCGAGGAGGGCGACCCCGAGGCGGGCGAGACCGAGGGCGGCCAGGCCGCCGACGAGGGAACGGAGGACCAGGGCTAGTGGCGAAGACTTCCCAGGTGGTGCGGTCGAACCGGCCGCAGAAGTACAAGACGCGCGAGTACAACCGCTGCCGGCGCTGCGGCCGGCCGCGCGCGTACTACCGCAAGTTCGGCCTCTGCCGGATCTGCCTGCGCGAGATGGCCCACGAGGGCTACGTCCCCGGCCTGACCAAGTCGAGCTGGTAGGCGCCCAATGTCGATGACCGACCCGATCGCCGACTTCCTGACCCGGATCCGCAACGGGATCGGCGCCGACCGCGACGACGTGGAGATCCCGGCGTCGGGGTTCAAGGTCGAGCTCGCGCGCATCCTGCGCGAGCAGGGCTACATCGAGGGCTACGAGGTCGAGCCGGCCCGGGTCGGCGAGGTCATCCGCGTGCGCCTCAAGTACACGCGCGACCGCAAGTCCGTCATCTCCGGGCTCGAGCGCGTCTCGCGCCCCGGCCGGCGCAACTACGTCAAGGCCGGCGAGATCCCCAAGGTGCTCGGCGGGATGGGCACCGCGATCGTCTCGACGTCGAGCGGCGTCATGACCGGCCACGACGCACGCCGCGCCGGCGTCGGCGGCGAGGTCGTCGCGTACGTGTGGTGAGCGGGTCGCGATGAGCCGGATCGGAAAGAAGCCGGTGCCCGTGCCCGACGGGGTCGACGTCACGATCGAGCCCGAGCTCGTGCGCGTGAAGGGCCCGCGCGGGGAGCTCCAGGAGCGCGTCTCGCGCGACCTCGTCATCGAGCGCGCCGACGGCGAGATCCTCGTCAAGCGGCCCACCGACCGCGGCGAGCACCGGGCGCTGCACGGCCTCACCCGGTCGCTGATCGCGAACATGGTCGAGGGCGTCACGAACGGGTTCGAGAAGCGGCTCGAGATCCAGGGCGTCGGCTACCGCGCCGCGCTGCGGGGCAGGGACATCGAGCTGTCGGTCGGCTACTCGCACGGCGTCTCGATCAAGGCGCCCGACGGGATCGAGTTCGAGGTCCCGGTGCCGACTCAGATCATCGTGCGCGGCAGCTCCAAGCAGGCCGTGGGCGAGATCGCCGCGCGGATCCGCAAGGTCCGCCCCCCCGAGCCCTACAAGGGCAAGGGCATCCGCTACGCGGACGAGCACGTGGCCCGGAAGGTGGGCAAGCGCGCGTGACCGTCAAGACCCGACAGCAGGCGCGGCTGCGCCGCCGGCGGCGGGTGCGCGCGAAGGTCCGCGGGTCGGCCGAGCGCCCGCGGCTGTCGATCTTCCGCTCGAACCGCGGGGTCCAGGTCCAGCTGGTCGACGACGACGCCGGCCGCACGGTGGCGGCCGTCAACTGGACGGAGCCGGAGCTTCGCGACCTGAAGCCGCTCGAGCAGGCCAAGCGGGCCGGTCAGCTGATCGCCGAGCGCGGGCAGGCGGCGGGCGCGGAGGACTGCGTCTTCGACCGCGGCGGCTACCTCTACCACGGGCGGGTGCGTGCGCTCGCCGAGGCCGCTCGGGAGGCCGGCCTGAAGTTCTAGCCGCCGGCTGGAGCTTCGCTAACCTCGACCGACCATGGCCCGCGAGCGCGAGAGACGATCAGGCCGCGACCGCGACTCGGCGTTCGGCGACCTCCAGGAGCGCGTCGTCGAGATCAACCGCGTCGCCAAGGTGGTCAAGGGCGGCCGTCGGTTCTCCTTCACCGCGCTGGTGGTGGTCGGCGACGAGCGCGAGAACGTGGGCGTGGGCTACGGGAAGGCGAACGAGGTCCCGCTCGCGATCCAGAAGGGCGTCGAGCGCGCCCGCCGCAACCTCTTCCGGGTGCCCAAGCACGGCACCACGATCCCGCACCGGGTCACCGGCGTCTACGGCGCCGGCCGCGTGCTGCTCCGGCCCGCGTCCGAGGGCACCGGCGTCATCGCCGGCGGCGGCGTGCGCGCCGTGCTCGAGCTCGCCGGGATCCACGACGTGCTCTCGAAGTCGCTCGGCAGCCAGAATCCGATCAACCTGGTCAAGGCCACGATCACCGCGCTGCAGGAGCTCCGCAGCCCGGACGAGGTGGCGAAGCTGCGCGGGTTGACCATCCGCGAGGTGCTCGGGATCGGGAACGGCTCGGAGTCGGAGTCGAAGGACGGCGAGCCGGCCGAGGCTCCCGCGGCCGCGGAAGCCGCTTCGGCGGCCGAGCCCGCGGCCGAGGCCGAGCCCGCGGGCGCCGCAGAGCCCGCGGCCGCACCGGAGGCGGGCTAGCCCGTGGCCGGCAGCGTCCGGATCACGCAGCACCGCTCGGCCAGCGGGGCGAGCCCGCGCCAGCGCGACACGCTTCGGACGCTCGGCCTCGGACGGATCGGGCGCTCGGTCGAGCGGCCGGACGAGCCCCACGTGCGCGGCGCGATCCGCGCGGTACGGCACCTGGTGAGGGTGGACGAGTCCTGATGGGCCAGGAGATCGGGCTCCACAGCCTCAAGCCGGCGCCGGGCTCGCGGCACCCGCGCAAGCGGGTCGGGCGCGGCGAGGGATCGGGAGTGGGCAAGACGTCGGGGCGCGGGCAGAAGGGCGCCGGCTCGCGCAGCGGGTCGAAGAGCCGGCGCGCCGCGGAGGGCGGCCAGATGCCGATCCACATGCGGATGCGGAAGCTCCGTGGCCCGACGATGAAGAAGTCGATGCCGTTCGAGCCGTTCCGCACCCAGACCCAGCCGGTCAACCTGCGCGACCTCGAGGCCCGCTTCGCCGACGGCGACGCGGTCACCCCCGAGACGATGCGCGCGCGGGGGCTCGCCTCCCGCAAGGCGATCCCGGTGAAGGTCCTCGGCCAGGGCGAGCTGACGAAGAAGCTGACCGTCACGGCGCACGCGTTCTCCGCCACGGCGCGATCGAAGATCGAGGCCGCGGGGGGCAGCTGCCAAGTCGCGGAGTCGTAGATGGACCACAGCGTCGTCTCCACGATCTTCAACTCCTTCCGGATCCCCGAGATCCGCAAGAAGCTCGCCTTCACCGCGGCGATGCTGGCGCTCTACCGGGTCGGCGCGTACATCCCCGCGCCGGGCATCAACGTCGACGCCGTCGAGAACATCTCGGAGAGCTTCCAGGGCTCGAACGTCCTCGGCTTCCTGAACCTCTTCTCCGGCGGGAGCCTCCAGCGGTTCGCGATCTTCGCGCTCGGGATCATGCCGTACATCACGGCGTCGATCATCCTGCAGCTGCTGCAGGTCGTGCTGCCGTCGCTCGAGAAGCTCCGCAAGGAGGGCGAGGTCGGGCAGCAGAAGATCACGCAGTACACGCGGTACCTGACGGTGGTGCTCGCGTTCTTCCAGTCGATCGGCTACGTGTTCCTGTTCCGGACCTTCGCCGCCGACGCGAACGAGAAGGTGGTCGACCAGTTCACGTTCCTGCCGGTGTTCGTGATCATCGCGTCGCTGACCGCCGGCACGATCCTCGTCATGTGGCTGGGCGAGCTGATCACCCAGCGCGGGATCGGCAACGGGATCTCGCTGATGATCTTCGCGAGCATCGTGGCCGGGCTCTTCAACGGCGTGCAGGCGTGGTGGACCAACCCCGACCAGGTCTTCAAGGTGATGATGCCGTTCATCGCCCTCGCCGTCCTCGCCGGGATCGTCTTCATCCAGGAGGGGCAGCGGCGGATACCCGTGCAGTACGCGAAGCGCGTGGTGGGCCGCCGGATGGCCGGCGGCGGCTCGACCTACCTGCCGCTCCGCGTGAACATGGCCGGCGTCATCCCGGTCATCTTCGCCGCCTCGCTGATGGCGTTCCCGCCGACGATCGGCGAGCTCGTCCAGGCCCCGTGGGCGCGCGACTTCTCGAACTTCTTCAACCCGAACGGCGCCGCCTACATCGTCGGCGAGTCGATCATGATCATCGTCTTCACCTACTTCTACACGGCGGTCACGTTCAACCCCGTCGAGCAGGCGGACAACCTCAAGAAGTACGGGGGGTTCATCCCGGGGGTGAGACCCGGCCGGCCGACGGCCGAGTTCCTCGACCGGATACTCGCCCGGCTCACGTTCCCCGGGGCGATCTACCTCGCCGCCGTGGCGGCCCTGCCGACGATCCTCATCAACCAGACGAGCGCCAACTTCTACTTCGGCGGCACCTCGATCCTGATCGTGGTCGGCGTGGCGCTGGACACGATGAAGCAGCTCGAGGCGCAGCTGATGATGCGCAACTACGAGGGCTTCCTGAAGTAGTCGAGACGTGGATCGCCCGCCGCCGCGGCGCGCCGCCGGGTAGCCTCTCCCGCCGCATGGGACAGCTCAACCTGATCCTGCTCGGTCCGCCGGGGGCGGGGAAGGGGACGCAGGCGCAGCGGCTGGTCGAGGACTTCGACCTGCCGTACTACGCGACCGGCGACATCCTCCGCGCCGCCGTGAAGGAGGAGAGCGAGCTCGGCCGCGAGGCCAAGAAGTACATGGAGGGCGGCGAGCTCGTCCCGGACGACCTGATCTGCAAGGTGATCATGGAGCGGGTCGACTCGCCCGCGGCGGCCGACGGCTTCCTCCTCGACGGGTTCCCGCGCAACCTGCACCAGGCGGAGGTGCTCGAGGGCGCGCTGGAGCGGCGCGGCCGGCGGCTCACGGCCGCCCTGCTGATCGAGGCCCCCGACGAGGAGGTGATCCGGCGCCTGTCCGGGCGGCGGATCTGCGTCAAGAACCAGCACCTCTACCACGTGGACTTCGACCCGCCGAAGCGCGAGGGCGTCTGCGACCAGGACGGCTCGCGCCTGATCCAGCGCGACGACGACAAGCCGGAGACGGTCGAGCACCGGCTCGGCGTGTACCGCAAGCAGACCGAGCCGCTGGCCGAGCACTTCGAGGCGGCGGGGTTCCTTCGCCGCTTCGACGGGACGCGGCCTGCCACGGAGGTCCACGACCACATCCGAGCGGCCGTCGCGACGCTACGGTTGGAGGATGAGCTCTAGCAGTCGCGGCCCGGGCGCCCGCCGCCCAGCACCGTGATCCTCCGCAAGTCGCCCGAGGAGGTCGAGCGGATCGCGGCCGCCGGCCGGGTGCTGGCGCGCTGCCTGACGATGCTCCACCGCAAGGCGCGCGCGGGCGTCACGACGGCCGAGCTCGACGCCGCGGCCGAGCGCTTCATCCGCTCGCAGGGCGGCGAGCCGGCGTTCAAGGGCTACCGCGGCTTCCCGGGCTCGATCTGCGCGTCGCCGAACTCGATGGTCGTCCACGGCATCCCGGGCCCGTACAAGCTCCGCCGCGGCGACATCCTCTCGATCGACGTCGGCGTGATCCTCGACGGCTGGGTCGCCGACGCCGCGATCACCGTGCCGATCGGGAACACGACCCCGGTCGCCAAGCAGCTGCTGGCCACCACGCGGGCGGCGCTGTTCGACGCGGTCGAGCAGTGCCGCGCCGGCAACCGCCTCGGCGACGTCTCGAACGCGGTGCAGCGGCGGGTCGAGGCCGACGGGTTCTCGGTGATCCGCGCGCTGGTCGGCCACGGGATCGGCCGCGACATGCACGAGGACCCGCAGATCCCGAACTGGGGCGAGCCCGGCACCGGTCCGCTGCTCGCCGAGGGGATGGTCCTGGCGATCGAGCCGATGGTCAACGTGGGCAGCCACCCGATCCGCGTGGGCGACGACAACTGGTCGGTCTACTCGCAGGACGGCTCGCTGGCCGCCCACTTCGAGCACACCGTCGCCATCACGGCGGACGGGCCGCGGATCATGACCCCGTGGCACCTCCAGGAGGGGGCGCGCAGCGAGGTGGCCGCACCCGCCGAGGCGGGCGCCGCGTAGCGGCGGCGGTCGACCGGCGCGAGGCCGGTTTCGAGTGTCTACGCGCCAACTTCCGCGACCCGGCAGCCGGACGCCGGCTGCTACCCTTCGAGGGCCGTAGTACGGGCAGGGGCCGACTCCTGGGCCTCGTCGCCCCTTCTCATCGATAACAGGTAGGTTGCGGAACCGTGAAGGTCCGAGCGTCGGTCAAGCCCATGTGCGAGAAGTGCAAGATCATCCGTCGCCACGGCGCGGTCCTCGTCATCTGCCAGAACCCTCGGCACAAGCAGCGGCAGGGATGACCACTTGAGACCGGACGTCGAAGCTCGAAATCGGAACGCGGGGCTGGACGCCCCGCGGGGGTAGTCGCCTTGGCACGAATCTCCGGCGTCAACATCCCGCTCAACAAGCGCATCGAGGTCGGGCTCACCTACATCTACGGGGTGGGCCCGTCGCAGTCCCGCAGGGTCCTCTCGGAGGCCGGCGTCGACGGCGACACCAAGGTCCGCGACCTCACCGAGGACGAGGTCCGCAAGCTCCGCGACCTGATCGACAACGGCCTCACCGTGGAGGGCGACCTCCGCCGCGAGCGCTCCCAGAACGTCAAGCGCCTGATGGAGATCGGCGCCTACCGCGGCCTCCGCCACCGCCGCGGGCTCCCCGTCAACGGCCAGCGCACGAAGACCAACGCGCGCAGCCGCAAGGGGCCGAAGCGGATGCAGGTCGCCGGTAAGAAGAAGGTGAAGAAGTGAGCGCCGCCGAGGGGGTCCGCTGATGGCCCAGCAGAAGGGCGGCCGCGGCCGCGGGCGCCGGCGGGTGCGCAAGAACATCCCGTTCGGCCAGGCCCACATCAAGACAAGCTTCAACAACACGATCGTCTCGCTGACCGACCGCGAGGGCAACGTGATCGCGTGGGAGTCCGCCGGCGGCGCCGGCTTCAAGGGCTCCCGCAAGTCGACCCCGTTCGCCGCCCAGGTCACCGCCGACTCCGCCGCCCGCAAGGGCATGGAGCAGGGGCTCGAGAAGGTCGAGGTGTTCGTCAAGGGGCCGGGCTCGGGCCGCGAGACCGCGATCCGGTCGCTCCAGGCCGCCGGCCTCGAGGTCACCGGGATCCGCGACGTCACGCCGCAGGCCCACAACGGCTGCCGCCCGCGCAAGCGGCGGAGGGTCTGATGGCGGGCCGCGCGACGCGGAGGGCCGGCTGATGGCCCGCGACACCGGCGCCCAGTGCAAGCAGTGCCGCCGCGAGGGCACGAAGCTGTTCCTGAAGGGCGAGCGCTGCCTGACCGACAAGTGCGGCGTCGAGCGCCGCCAGTACCCGCCGGGCGAGCACGGCCGGATCCGCATGAAGCAGTCCGAGTACCGCCTCCAGCTCCGCGAGAAGCAGAAGGCCCGCCGCTACTACGGCGTGCTGGAGCGCCAGTTCCGCAACTACTACGCGAAGGCGAGCCGGCAGGCGGGCGTGACCGGCGAGAACCTGCTGCGCCTGCTCGAAACCCGCTTCGACAACGTGCTGGTGCGACTCGGGTTCGCGGCCTCGCGCCGCCAGGCTCGCCAGCTCATCCTGCACGGCCACTGGACGATCAACGGCCGCCGCGTGAACGTGCCCTCGTACCAGGTGCGTCCCGACGACGTGATCGCCATCCGGTCGGGCTCCAACGCCACGCCGACCATCAGGGACGCCACGGAGCTCACCTCCGCAGTCCCGGCGTGGCTCCAGGCCGATCACGACGGCCTGACGGCGAAGGTGCTGCGCCACCCCGAGCGTACGGAGATCGATACGCCGGTGCAGGAGCAGCTCATCGTCGAGCTCTACTCGAAGTGAACGCTCGCGGCCGAGCGCGTGACGCCGGCCGGGAGACCCGAAACGAAGGAAGCCCAAACTGATGCTCGAGTTCCAGACGCCACAGATCTCCGCGGAGAAGGTCGAGGACAACCGCGGCAGCTTCACGATCGAGCCGCTCGATCGCGGCTTCGGCTACACGTTCGGCAACTCCCTGCGCCGCGTGCTGCTGTCCTCGCTCGCCGGGGCCGCCGTCACGAGCGTCCGGATCGAGGGCGTCGCCCACGAGTTCTCCACGATCCCCGGGGTCAAGGAGGACGTGACCGACATCGTCCTCAACCTCAAGGAGATCGTCTGCCGGATGCACTCGGAGGCGTCGGAGATCGAGGTGCCGCTCGTCGCCACCGGGCCGGGTGAGGTGACCGCCGGCGACATCGACCTGCCCTCGGGGGTCGAGCTTCTGAACCCCGACTCCCACGTCGCGACGCTCGAGAAGAAGACCAAGCTCGAGATGTACCTCACCGTCGGCCGCGGCCGCGGCTACTCGCCGGCCGAGGACAACAAGAGCGCCGACCAGCCGATCGGGGTCATCCCGATCGACTCGATCTTCTCGCCGGTCAAGCGGGTCGCCTACCAGGTCGAGTCCGCCCGCGTCGGCCAGCGGACCGACTACGACAAGCTGACGCTCGACATCGAGACCGACGGCTCCGTGGCGCCGCAGGCGGCGCTGCGCGAGGCCGCCGAGATCCTCATCAAGAGCCTGGCGATCTTCACCGACGCCGACCGGCTCGAGGCGCTCCAGTCCGCGGCCGGCGACGGCTTCGGGGCCGAGGTCGCCGCGGCGGGACCGGCCACGACCGGCCGCTCGCCGGACGGGATGGACGACATCCTGATCGAGGAGCTCGAGCTCGGCGTCCGCTCCTACAACTGCCTGAAGCGCGCCGGGATCCAGACGGTCGGCGACCTGCTCCAGAAGTCGGAGTCCGAGCTGAACGCGATCCCGAACTTCGGCCGCAAGTCGATCGAAGAGGTCATCGAGACCCTCAAGGCCCGCGGCCTCGAGCTGCGACCCGGCTAGGCTTCCGCGCCGTGCGTCACCAGCGCGACCGCCGCAAGCTGTCGAGGAGCGCCTCGCACCGCAAGGCGCTGTTCATGAACCTCGCGCGCGAGGTGATCGACCACGAGCGGATCAAGACCACCGAGGCCAAGGCGAAGGCCGCCGCGCCCGAGGTGGAGAAGCTGATCACGCTCGCCAAGCGGGGCGACCTCCACGCGCGCCGTCAGGCGCTCGCCGCGCTCGGCCAGGACAAGTTCGTGGTCTACAAGCTGTTCGAGGAGATCGCGCCGCGCTACGTCGACCGCAACGGCGGCTACACGCGCATCCTCAAGCTCGGCCCGCGTCCGTCGGACGCGACCGAGATGGTCTACCTCGAGCTGGTCTAGCCGACCGGGCCGGCCGTGGCGACCGACGCCGAGATCCGGGAGCTGAAGGCCCGCTCGCGGTCGGCCTGGGACCAGTCGGACTACACGCTGCTCGCCGAGCGGCTGTTGCCGGCGTCCGTCGAGCTGGTGCGGGCGTGCGGGATCGGGCCCGGCATGCGCGTGCTGGACGTCGCGGCCGGCAGCGGGAACGCGGCGGCCACGGCCGCGCGGGCCGGCGCGTCCGTGGTCGCCTCCGACCTCTCGCCGGCCATGGTCGAGCTGGGCCGCTCGCGCACGGCGGCGGAGGGCCTCGAGGTCGAGTGGGTCGAGGGCGACGCCGAGGAGCTGCCGTTCGGCGACGGCGAGTTCGACTGCGTCACGTCGGTCTTCGGCGCGCAGTTCGCGCCGCGGCCCGAGCGGGCGGCCGCCGAGCTGGCGCGCGTGGTGCGGCCGGGCGGGACGATCGGCATGTCGAACTGGCCGGGTCGCGGCTTCCAGCGGGAAGTGTTCGACGTCATGAGCCGCTACCGCGACGACGAGCCGGACGGCATCCCGCCGTCGGGCCTGTGGGGCGACGAGGAGGTCGTGCGCGAGCGGTTCGGCGACGCGATCGAGACCGTCACGGTCGAGCCGCGGATGCTCCCGTACCGGTTCGACTCGCTCGCCCAGATGGCGGAGGTGTTCCAGCGCGGCGCGCCGCGCGTGCAGGAGCGCGCGGCCCTCCCGGAGGAGGTGCGGAACCGGATGGTCGCCGAGTTCGTCGAGGTGATCCAGCGCTACGACACCGCGGAGGGGGACGCGCTCGCGATCGACGCCGAGTACGCGATCGTGGTCGCACGGAAGCGAAGCTGACCGCGCGGCTGCGGCTCGAGTACGACGGCTCCGGGTTCGCCGGCTGGGCGCGCCAGCCGGGGCTGCGGACGGTGCAGGGGACGGTCGAGGAGGCGATCGAGCGCGTGAGCGGGGAGCCCGTGGCGCTCACGGTGGCCGGCCGCACCGACGCGGGGGTCCACGCCCGCGGCCAGGTGGCGAGCCATCCCGGCGACCCGACCCCGGCCCGCTCCCTCAACGGGGTGCTGCCCGGCGACGTCCGGGTGACGGCCAGCGAGCGCGCGCCGGACGGGTTCGACGCCCGCCGCGACGCGGTCTCGCGCACCTACCGCTACCGCCTGCTCGCGCGCGAGGCGCCGAGCCCGTTCGAGGAGGGCCGCGCGCTCCACTGGCCGCACCCCCTCGACCGCGGCCTGCTCGACCGCTGCGCCGCGCTCGTCGTCGGGCCCCACGACTTCACCGCGTTCACGCCGACGGAGACCGACCACGTCCGCTTCGAGCGCGACGTGCTGCGAGCCGAGTGGCTCGACGCCGGCGACCGCGTGATCGAGCTGTGGATCGAGGCCGACACGTTCATGCGGCACATGGTGCGGATCCTCGTCGGGTCGATGCTGGCGGTCGCCCAGGGCCGGCACCCCCCAGACTGGCTCGCCCGGCTGCTCGAGGGCCGGCCGCGGACCGAGGCCGGGGACACGGCCCCTCCGCACGGTCTCTACCTCGAGGCCGTGACCTATCCTCGGGACGGCGACGGATGAAGGTGCTCCTGACCAACGACGACGGCATCCAGGCCCGCGGCCTGAACGCCCTGCGGCGGTCGCTCCTGGAGGTTCCCGGGATCGAGCTGGCCGTGATCGCGCCGAACTCGAACCGCAGCGCGACGGCCCGCAGCATCACCACGCGCGAGCCGCTATGGGTCGAGGAGGTCGAGTTCGAGGACGGCACGACCGGGTTCGCCACCGACGGCACGCCGGTCGACTGCGTGCGGTTCGCCGCCCTCGGCCTCGTGGAGTTCGAGCCGGAGCTGATCGTCTCCGGGATCAACCACGGGACCAACCTCGGCGACGACATCACCTACTCGGGCACGGTCGCGGCGGCGCTGGAGGGCGTCGTGCTCGGGATACCGGCCGTCGCGGCCTCCCAGCAGGCGGTCGAAGGCGACATGGACTTCCGCCGCGGCCGGACGTACGAGTTCGAGCACGCCGCCGCGTTCGTGGCGCGGCTGGTCGAGGAGCTCGCGGACGTGCCGATGCCCGAGGGCACGCTGCTGAACGTCAACTGCCCGTCGGGCGAGCCGCGCGGCGCGCGGGCCTGCCGGCTCGGCAAGCGGATCTACCGCGACAGCCTCCAGCTCACCGAGGAGGAGGGCGGGAGGCGCCGCTACCGGATCTACGGCGAGGAGCCCGGCTACCACCGCGAGGAGGGCACGGACTTCGCGGCCATCGGCGCCGGCGAGATCGCCGTGACGCCGCTGCACTTCGACCTCACCGACGAGGCGGGCGTCGAGTCGCTCGGCGGGTTCGACCTCGGCCGGCTCCTGCGGCCGGCCGCGCGAGAGGTTGAGTAGGGCCGCGCGCGCGGACGGCGGGGGCGAGGCGGAGCGCCGCGCGGCCGAGCTGCGGCGGGTCCTCGAGCACCACAACCACCGCTACTACGTCCTCGACGACCCGGAGATCTCGGACGCCGAGTACGACGAGCTGCTGAACGAGCTCCGCGACCTGGAGGCCGCGCACCCGGAGCTCCTGACGCCGGACTCGCCGACCCAGCGGGTGGGCGGCCGGCCGCTCGACAAGTTCGAGCCGGTGACGCACCTCCAGCCGATGCTCTCGCTCGCCAACGCGCGCAACGAGGACGAGCTGCGGGCGTGGGAGGCGCGGGTCCGGCGGCTGGCGCCGGAGGTCGAGGAGATCGCGTTCGGCACGGAGCCGAAGATCGACGGGCTGGCGATCTCGCTCGTGTACGAGGACGGCGTCTTCGTGCGCGGCGCCACGCGCGGCGACGGGGAGGTCGGCGAGAACGTGACGCAGAACCTGCGGACGATCGCGGCGATCCCCCTGCGGATCGACGACGCGCCGCCGCTCGTCGAGGTGCGCGGCGAGGTGTACCTGCCCCGCTCCGCGTTCGCGCGCCTGAACGAGCAGCGGGCGGAGGCCGGCGAGCCGACGTTCGCCAACCCGCGCAACTCCGCCGCTGGGGCGCTTCGCCAGCTCGACCCGACGATCACGGCCTCGCGCCCCCTGTCGATGTGGTGCTACGGGATCGGGGCGAGCTCGGGGCTCGAGACGACGCGCCACAGCGACAACCTCCGGTGGCTCCGCGACCGCGGCTTCAAGGTCGCGCCCGACACGAAGGTCCACGACGACCTCGACTCGCTGGTGGCCGAGTGCCGGCGCTGGGAGTCGGACCGCGAGGCGCTCGACTACGAGATCGACGGCGTGGTCGTGAAGATCGACGACCTGGAGCTACAGCGCTCGCTCGGCGTGGTCGGGCGCGAGCCGCGGGGCGCGATCGCGTGGAAGTTCGCGCCGATGACCGCGACGACCGTCCTGCGGTCGGTGATGTGGAACGTCGGCCGGACCGGTCACATGGTGCCGTTCGCGAACCTCGAGCCCGTCCAGGTGTCGGGCGTGACGGTGAAGCTCGCGACGCTGCACAACGAGGAGGACCTGCGGCGAAAGGACGTGCGCGACGGCGACGAGGTGATCGTCATGCGGGCGGGCGACGTGATCCCGCAGGTGGTCTCGCCGACCCCGAAGGCGCAGCGGCGGAGGAAGCGCTCGCCCGCGCCGGAGCCGCCCGCCGAGTGCCCCGCGTGCGGGACGCCGACCGTCAAGCCCGAGGACGGGGTGTTCACCTTCTGCCCGAACCGGGCGTCGTGCCCGGGGCAGCTCTTCCAGGCCGTGAAGCACTTCGTCTCCAAGGGGGCGATGGACGTCGACGGCTTCGGCGAGAAGCAGGCCCACCGGTTCCTGGCCGAGGGGCTGATCGCGGACGTGGCCGACATCTACGAGCTGCGCGAGGACCAGCTCGTGGGGCTCGACGGCTTCGGCGAGATCTCGGCGCGGAACCTGCTCGCCTCGATCGAGGGGTCGAAGGAGGTCCCGTTCTTCCGCGTCCTGTACGCGCTGGGGATCCCGGGAATCGGCTACGTGAACGCGCGGGCGCTCGCCGGGCAGTTCCGCTCGATCGACGCGCTGATGGAGGCCGCGCCGGAGCAGATCGTGGAGACGCCGGGGATCGGCGACGTGCTGGCGGGGACGATCGCGGAGACCCTGGCGGAGGAGCGGACCCGGGAGCTGATCCGCCGGCTCCGCGACCACGGCCTCAGGATGGAGGAGGAGGGGCCGATCCCCGGGACCGAGGGGCCGCTGGTCGGGAAGACGTTCGTCCTCACGGGCACCCTGCCGGACCTGTCCCGCGAGCGGGCCACCGAGCGGATCGAGGCCGCCGGGGGCAAGGTGACCGGCTCGGTCTCGAAGAGGACCGACTACGTGGTGGCCGGCTCGGAGCCGGGCTCGAAGCTGGCGAAGGCCGAGAAGCTGGGGGTGGAGGTCATCGACCAGGAGGGGCTGCTGGAGCTGCTGTAGCGGCGGCTAGCCCCGGTACCCCGCCATCGCCTGGACCATCCGGTCCTGGAGCCTGCGGCCGCGGCTCACGTTCGCGCCGTTCATCAGGATCGAGAAGGCGATCTGGCGGCCGGAGCGGGTTTCGCAGTAGCCGGACAGGGTCGTCACGACGCGCAGGGTGCCGGTCTTGGCGTGGCAGTTGCCGCGCGCGGCCCCGCTTCGCATCCGGTCGACCAGCGTGCCGTTCACGCCGGCGGTGGGTAGGGCGGCCTCGAACGCCTGAAACTCGGGGCGCTCGCGCTCGCCCAGCAGGAACCGGACCACCTGCCGGGGGGAGGCGCGGTTCGCGCTCGACAGGCCCGAGCCGTCCGCCAGGCTCGCCTTCGCCCCGAGCGACCTCACGTGCTCGCGGACCTCGGCCACGCCCGCGGCCGTCGTCCCCTGGCCGTCGGGCAGGCCCTTCACGAGCTCCTCGGCGAACCAGTTCTCGGACCTCACGCCGGTGATCTGCGCCAGGCGGCTCATCGGCGGCGACTGCACCTCGGCCAGCTCCAGCGCCCCCGCGGGGGTCTCGTCGGCCCGCGCCGGGTCGTCGACCTTCACGCCGACCCTGCGCAGCGCGTCGGCCAGCCGGGCCGCCGCGTACAGCGGCGGGTCGGTCTGGAACCGGCCGGCGGCGGTGCGACCGTGGTTGAACGCCAGCGCCGTCAGCGGGCCGCCGATGTCGCCCGACCCGCCGAAGCCGGAGTACGCGGTGCCGCGCAGGGAGTCGAACCGCGACTCGTCGCCCACCACGGCGCCCTGGACGCGCCGGATGCCGAGGTCGCGGAGCTCCGAGGCGAGCGCCTCGATCGACGCCCCGCCCGCGTACCGCGCGCGGTTGTAGGAGGCGGCGCCGAACGTCGGGTCGCCGCCGCCCTCGAGGTAGAGGTCGCCGATCCAGCTGCCGGTCGGGTCGACGGCGCCGAGGCCGCGGACGCGGGTCTCGAGCGTCGCCCCGGGGCCGTGCGCGGCGAGCGCGGCCCCCATCGTGTAGAGCTTGGTGTTCGACGCCAGGACCCGCGCGGTGCCCGACCGCCAGCCGAACAGCGCCGAGCCGCTCTCCGCGTCGACCACGTAGGCCCCCGACGCCGGCGCGGCCTCGCCCATCGCCCGCGAGAGCGCCTTCTTGAGCGCCGTCCTCGCGCTCTGGGCGGCCTCGACCTCGGCCGCGGCGGCGAGCGAGGGCGCGGCGAGCGCGAGCAGGACCGCCAGCAGGGCGGCCACGTGGACGAGCGGGGGGAGGGTCCGGCGGGTGCGGGGCATCCGTCGCAGGGCCGAAACCAGGCTAGCGGACCAAGGTTTCGCCCATTCTGGGGCGAATTCGCGCCACGACGCCTCCGGTCGTTGCCATACTGGCCCGAGCGATGGGTACCGTCGTCAAGCTCGAGAAGCCCAGCAAGCGCCAGCCGCAGCAGCGCGGGAAGCCCGCCCGGCGGCGGAGCAGGCGCTCGCGGACCGCGCTCGTCCTGGGCGGCGGCGGGGTCACCGGCGGCGTCTACGAGATCGGCGCCCTGCGGGCGCTGGACATCCTCGCCGTCAACCGGACGGTGAACGAGTTCGACGTCTACGTCGGCACCAGCGCCGGCTCGTTCGTCGCCAGCCTGGCGGCCAACGGGGTCACGCCCGAGGAGATGATGCGGGTCGTCAACCAGCAGGTTCCCACGCCGTTCCGCGACATCAACATGGGGACCGTCCTCCAGCCGAGCTACGGCGAGCTGGCGAAGACGCTGGCCCTGCTGCCGCTCCGCACGCTCGGTCTCGCCCGCGCGCTGGCGAGCAACCTCCGCAACGTCTCGGCGATGGACCTGATCCTCGGGCTGGCCGAGGGCCTGCCGCCGGGCATCTACCACGGCGGCGGCATCGACCGCTACCTGAACGAGGTCCTGAGCGACCCGGACCGCGTGAACGACTTCCGGCTGCTCGAGAACGAGCTCTACCTGACGGCCACCGACCTCGACACCTGCGAGCGGATCGTGTTCGGGTCGGACGGATGGGACGACGTGCCGATCGCCAAGGCGGCCGCCGCCTCGACCGCGCTGCCGATGATCTACCGGCCGGTCGAGATCAAGGGCCGCCACCTCGTGGACGGCGGCATCCGGTCGACCACCAACGTGGACGTGGCCGTCGAGGCCGGCGCGAAGTTCGTGATCGTCGTGAACCCGCTGGTCCCGTACGTCAACGACTTCCAGAAGCTGATCCCGACGATGCTCGGCAGCCGCGTCCGCCGCGTGGCCGACATGGGCTTCCCGCAGATCGGCTACCAGGCCTTCAAGCTGCTCGCCCACCAGCGCCTGCACGAGGCGGTCAAGTTCTGGGAGGAGAAGTACCCGGGCGTCGACATCATCCTGATCGAGCCCGACCCGAACGACGAGCTGATGTTCGACACGAACATCATGAACTTCACGCGGCGGGTCGAGATCGCCCGGCACGGGTTCGAGTCGGTCACGCTCCAGCTCGCCAAGGACTACGACCGGCTGCGGGCGGTGTGCGCGCGCCACGGGATCGAGATCTCGGCCACCCGCGTGCGCAAGGTCATCAGCCACTTCGAGCGGGAAAAGGAGCGCACCCGCGCCTGGCGCCGGATCCTCGAGCAGACGACCGGCGCGCTGCTCAGGCAGTCCGAGGACGCCTAGAGCTAGCCGGAGCCGGCCGCCGCCGGGGCGACGGCCTCGCGCAGCGCCGACAGGAGCCGACCGGTGGCGCCGGGGTCGCGGATGGCGGCCCGGACGTGGTCGTCGGCTCCCAGCGGCCCGCCGGGGGCCACCAGCACCCGGGAGCGCTCGAGGCGGGCCGCCAGCGCCGCGCCGCTCAGCTCCGCCGCGTGCAGCCAGACGAAGTTCGCCTGGCTCGCGGGCGCGTCCACCGGCAGGTCGTGCAGCTCGCGGAGCACCCGGGCCCGCTGCTCCGCCACCATCGAGCGACGCTTGTCGATCTCGCGGTCGCCCATGTGCAGCGCGTAGGCGATCCCCGCCTGGGTGAGCACGTTGACCCCGAGCGCCGGCCCGATCGCCCCGAGGACGGCGCCCGCGGCCGTCGAGCCCACCGCGTAGCCCGCCCGCAGCCCCGACAGCCCGTAGGCCTTCGAGAACGTCCGGAACACGAGCAGCCGCGGGAACGCGTCGACCAGCCGCAGGACGGAGTCGCGCGGCTCGCGGTCCTGGAAGTCCACGAAGGCCTCGTCGACCAGCAGGTGGACGTGGTCCGGCAGGGCGGCGGCGAGGGCCCCGACCTCGTCGGCGGTCGAGTAGGTCCCGGACGGGTCGTTCGGGTTGCAGAGGACGACGACCCGCGTCCGGCTTCCGACGGCGGCGCGGACGGCGTCGAGGTCGGCCCGCCCGCCCGCCAGGTCGACCGCGACCGGCCGCGCGCCGGCCCGCTGGGCCATCAGCGGGTAGAGCGGGTACGAGGGCCACGGCGTGACCAGCTCGTCGCCGGCCGACGCGAGCACGAGGGTGGCGGTCTGGAGCAGCTCGGCGGCGCCGTTCCCGACCACGACCTGCTCCGGGGCGACCGAGTGGCGCTCGGCGAGCATCCCGCGGATCTCGTCCGAGTGGCGGTCGGGGTAGCCGTTCACCCGCCCGCGCGCCGCGTAGATCGCCGCGTTCATGATCTCGGCGTTCGGGAAGTCCGGCCACTCGGTGCCGCTCAGGTCGAGCGTCGGGACCTCGGCGAGCGCCAGCGCCTTCTCCCGGGCCCGCCGCGCCCGGAGCGCCCGGTTCACCTCCTCGTGGTCTACGTCCTCGAACTGGCGGTAGTAGTCGAGCAGCCCCATGCCGTCGGTCGGAGGCGCCCTAGTCGCGCGGGGCGAGCGTTGGCCCCGGCCCCTCGATGACGAAGAACCAGAACGCGAACGCGGTCCCCACGAACGTCAGCGTGACCACGAATATCCGCTCGAGGGCGCCCCGCTCCTGCCGGATCCCGGACGCCCGCCGGACGAGCTTCCACGCGTGGTCGACCCGCTTGGCGACCATGAGCGTGAAGAACAGCGACGCCAGCATCCCGAGGAAGGCGGAGACGATCCCGGCCGAGACCGACTCGGTCTGGTAGTCGACCTGCGAGCCGACCCAGAGCCAGGCCATCGGCTGCGGCCCCCACAGCGTCAGGCAGAGGACCGTCTCGACCGCCAGCAGGAGCGCGGCGAAGCCGCGGTCGGCCCGCTGCCGGACGCCGCCGGGCTCGACCGTCCCCTCGCGGTAGCGGACCGGCGCGGTGCCGGGCCTGCGCCCTACGAAGAGCCCGCCGGTGTCGGTTGGGTCGTTGCTGGCCATGGAGGATCGGTGCGGGCAGGGGTTCGCAGCCGCGCGCCCCCGTCAGTATGCCGAGCCGCGGCCGAGGCGACGCCGCTAGGCGGCGGCGTACAGCCCCTCGATCTCGCTCGCGTACTTCTCGGCGACGACGTTCCGCTTGACCTTCAGCGTCGGCGTCAGCTCTCCGGTCGCCTGCGAGAGGTCCTCGCGGAGGACCTCGAACCGCTTGATCTGCTCGACCCGGCCGACCTTCGAGTTCACCTCGTCGACCGTCCGCTGGAGCTCGGCCCGCATCTCCTCGGACCCCGGGACGTCCGCCGGCGCCAGCCCGTGCCGCTCGGCGAAGGCGGGGACCTCCTCGGGGTCGAGCGTGATCAGCGCCACGAGGTACGGCCGCCGGTCGCCGATCACGACCGCCTGCGAGACCCAGCGGCTCTGCTTCAGCCCGTTCTCCAGGTTCGCGGGGGTGATGTTCTTGCCGCCGGCCGTGATGATGATGTCCTTCTTCCGGCCGGTGATGTACACGAAGCCGTCCTCGTCGACGTGCGCGATGTCGCCGGTGTGGAGCCAGCCGTCGGACAGCGCCTCGCTCGTGGCCTCGTCGTTGCGGTGGTAGCCCCGGAAGATGTTCGGGCCGCGCAGGAGCAGCTCGCCGTCCTCGGCGATCCGCGCCTCCATCCCCGGCAGGATCCGCCCGACCGAGCCGAACCGGAAGTCCTCCACCGTCTGCCCGGTCGCGGCCGTCGAGGTCTCGGTCATCCCGTAGCCCTCGAGGATCGGGATCCCGCAGGCGAAGAAGAACTCGAGCACCTCGCGGGCGATCGGGGCGGCGCCGCTGACGCCGCGCGTGATGTTGCCGCCGAAGATCGCGCGGACGCGGGTGTAGAGCGAGCCCTCGAGCGCGTCGAAGGCCGTCTGGAGCTCGGCCGGCACCTCCTCGCCGCGCTGGCGCGCGAGCCGGACCCTCAGCCCGACGTCGACCGCCTTGCGGAGGTCGTCCGGGTCCACCTCGGCCGTGGCGAGCGTGTAGATCTTCTCGAAGACGCGCGGGACCGACGGGAAGTAGTGCGGCCGCACCTCCTGGAGGTTGGCGACGATCCGCTGCGGGTCCTTCTCCCAGTACGCGATCGCGTTCCCGATGTCGAACGACGCGAACTGGACGAGCAGGGCGAACGAGTGGGCGAGCGGGAGGTACAGGTAGACGACCTCGTTCGTCGCGATCGAGCCGAGCCCGAGGACCATGTCGCGCATCGCGGCGTAGTTGCCGTGGGTGATGACGCAGCCCTTGGGCGGCCCGGTGGTGCCCGAGGTGTAGATGAACTGGCACGGGTCGTCGAGGCTCACGGCGTCGGCCGCCCGCAGCCACTCGTCGCGGCCGCCCGCCGCGCGGCCCCGTTCGCGGAGGGCGTCGAGCGCGATCGCGTCGTCCGCGGCGGCGCCCGGCTCGAGCAGGACCACGTGCTCGAGGGCGGGCAGCCGGTCGCGCACCTCGCGGACCTTCCCGAGCTGCTCCTCGTCCTCCACGAAGACCGCCCGCGACTCGGAGTGCTCGAGCACGTAGTGGCACTCCTCGGGCGAGTTGGTCTGGTAGATCGAGACCGAGGTCGCCCCGGCGGAGATCGTCCCGAAGTTCGCCCACGTCCACTCGGGGCGGGTGTGGCTGAGGATCGCGACGCGGTCGCGCGGCCGGATGCCGAGGTCGAGCAGGCCGAGGGCGACCTCCATCGACGCGACGCCCATCTCGTCGTAGGTCGTGTCGACCCAGCGACCGTCGGCCTTGTGCTTCTGGGCCACCCGGCCGGAGTGCTTCTCGACGGCCGCGGGGACCTGCGCGGCGATCGTCTTCGCGCCCGTCCCGGCGTCCAGCGCCGTGGCCGTCGTCGCGACTTCCATCAGATCGTCTCCTCCCCGGTTACCGGGAGGAGTCTAGGCGGGATCCGTCAGGCGCTTGCGAGCTGCGCCGACGGCGCGCCGCTCTTCTCCTGGGCTTCCTTCAGCGATGAGAGAAACAGCGTCTTGTCGATGCGACCCTGGAAGATCGGGACACCGAGCTCCATGCACTTGACGATCACCTCCCGCCGATGCATGCCTGCCTCGCGGGCGAGCTCAGTGGGCGTCAGGTGGATCGCCATGGAGTTTGTCTCCCTCTTTCGCTCAAAGTTGGCACGTCGATTGTTACCGCTCGGTTCGGACGTGACAACGGGCCAGCCGCAAATTGCGCTGATTCCGGCGCGGTTGCGGCGCATAGTCGCGGGTCCAACCCCCCGATTGTACGGGCCCCGACGGGGCCCTGCGGCGGGGGCGCGGGCCGCGTTCCGCTCGGGTGGTCGCGGACACGGCGGCGGGCGGCGTCAGACTGGGTTGGGGACCTCGACGAACCGGTGCTCGACTCCGAAGCGCTCGGCCACCAGCTCGCCGAGCCGGCGGACGCCGAACGTCTCGGTCGCGTAGTGGCCGCCGGCGATCAGGCTGACCCCGGTCTCCGCCGCGTCCGCCATCGACGGCTCCTCGGGCTCGCCGGTGACGAGCGCGTCGAGGCCCAGGTCGGCCGCCTCGGCGAGGCTCGATCCGCCGCCGCCCGAGACGACGCCCACGCGGGCCACCTCGCCGTCGCCCGCGGGGAGGACCAGGGGATCGCGGCCGAAGGCCTGCCGGCAGCGGTCCACGAGCCGGTCGAGCCCGATCGGCGCCGCCGCGTGGCCGACGAACCCGATCGACCGCCCCTTGACCTCCGCGAACGGCTCGCCGCGGCGCAGGCCGAGCGCCTCGCAGATCAGCGCGTTGTTGCCCACCTCGGGGTGCGCGTCGAGCGGCAGGTGGTAGGCGGCGAGCGCGACGTCGTGGCGGAACAGCGGTCGGAGGCGCTCCGCGAGCAGCCGCGTCAGGCCGACGGGCGCGAAGTTCCAGAACAGGCCGTGGTGGACCAGGACGAGCTGGGCGTCCTGCTCGATCGCGCGCTCGAACAGCGCGCGCTGGGCGGTGACGCCGGTGGCGACCCGCTCGATCGCGCGCGTCCCCGGCACCTGCAGCCCGTTCGGGCCCATGTCGTCGAACGCGTGGGGCTGCAGCAGATCGTCAAGCGCGCGGATCAGCTCGCGGGCATCGACCATTTGGCCACTCGCGGTTTCAGGAATGTCAATGGCGGGTCACAGGAAACGATATTGTTGAGGTCGCTCGTGTATGGGCACGGCGCAGGTAGGGGACTCTGCGAAGGCTGAAGCTGCGATGAGTGTCGAGCCAATGGTGACGGGTGGCGCCGCCGGTCGCGAAGTGCGTGCCGAGCCGGCGACGGACCATCAGCTGGTGAGCGCGGTACGGCGCGGCGACGACCGCGCGTTCGAGCAGCTCTACACGCGCTACCAGCGCCGGATCGCCTCGTACGTGTGCGGGATGGTGAAGGACTACGGCCGCGCCGAGGACATCACGCAGGAGGTGTTCGTCTCGGCGCTGCGCCGGATGCGCGAGACCGAGCGCCCGATCGCGTTCAAGCCGTGGATCTACGAGATCGCCAGGAACGCCTGCATCGACTCCTACCGGCGCAGCCGCCGCGCCGTCGAGGTCTCCTACGACGCCGACGACCGGCTCTCGCCGGCCGACCACGGCCGGCTCGTCGCGACGGAGCCGCAGCCGGACGCCGCGGTCGACGCCAAGCAGGAGCTCGACCACCTGTGCGGGGCGTTCGGCGGGCTGTCGGACAGCCACCACGAGATCCTCGTGATGCGCGAGCTCGAGGGGCGCAGCTACGCCGACATCGGCGAGCGGATGGGGATGAGCCGCGCCGCGGTCGAGAGCACGCTGTTCCGCGCGCGCAAGCGGCTCGGCGAGGAGTACGACGAGCTCGCCTCGGGCGCGAGCTGCCTGCGGATCCAGGCGATCATCGCCGCCAGCGACGTCCGCGTCGGCGCGCGCGACCAGCGCAAGCTGGCGCGCCACATCTCGCACTGCCAGCCGTGCCGGCGACTGGCCGCGCAGGCAGGGCTGGAGATCTCGCTGCCCGCGCGCCGGCGCGTGGCGGAGCGGATCGCGGCCTGGCTGCCGCTGCCGGCGTTCCTGCGGCCCCGCCGCGGTGGCGACGAGGCCGCGTCGGCAGCCGGTGGCGGCGGCGGCTGGGTCGCGCACGCCCCGAGCCTCGCGGAGGCGTTCAACTCGGGCTGGAGCAAGGCGGCCGCCGGCCTGGCCGCGCTGGTCATGGCCGGCGCGGGCGTCGGCGTCACGACCCAGGCGGGCGGCGACAAGCGCGACGAGCGCGGCACCGGCGCCGGGGCGACCGAGGCGCGGACCGCGCCCGGCGGCGGCGCCGCGGCGGCCAGCCCGCTGCGCTCGGCGGCCGATCGCCGCGCCACGAGCGCGACCGCGAAGCCGCGGCGCGCGGGCTACCGGCAGCAGGACCGCGACCGCCGGCGCGCCGCCGGCTCGGGCGCGGCCGCGCAGCCGACCGGGGGCGCGCCGGACTCC